>DASZPS010000241.1:0-3718 GCA_035549955.1 Lacunisphaera sp.
TGGTGGGCGTCGGTTTCCACACCGACGCCAGGTTCGCACGCCTCGTGAGTCCTTGTCGTCGATATGGAAATCGACGACCACCTTTCGGTCGGTTCGCTACCGAGCGAAACGGCGCTTCAATTGCATGATCCCGGCTCAGGATGTTTTTTCCAGGCGGCGTGCTGGGCTCAGCCCCGTCCGCCCTTCCGCGTTAATTAAAGTCCACGTAAACCGCTCCACCCGCGCGACTGGGACGACCGGTCCGGCATGAAAAAAGGCCCCGCGAATGCGGGGCCTTGAAACTGTCGGGCCATCAAGCCCCTTCCCGGTCTCGGGTTTACGCCACGCGCTCGACGACGAGCGGCGGCGGGATCGGCCGCTTCGGAGCGAGGCGGTAGGCGTCCTTGAAGTAATTGAGCGCCTGCTCGAGCTTCGCCTCGTCGTTGTAGTGAATCATCATCAGCGGCTCGCCCTGCTTGACCTGCGTGCCGACCTTCTTGATCTCCGAGACGCCGACGGCGTAGTCGATCTTGTTGTGGTGGTGCGGATCCTTGCCGGCGCCGAGGAGCGAGACACCCTTGGCGATCATGGCGGCGTTGATGGTGTGCACATAGCCGCGCTTCGGGGCGGGCAGCTTGCGGATGTGGCGCGCGGTCGGGAATTTTTCGGGATGGTCGATGTAGGAAACGTCGCCGCCCTGGGCCTTGATCATGTCCTTGAACTTCTCGAGCGCCGAACCGTCGGTCAGGTGGCGTTGCACGGTCTGCTTGGCCGAGAGCGTGGAACCCGCGACGCCCGCGAGGCGGACGATCTCCATGCCGAGCTTGAGCACGAGTTCCTTCATGTCTTCCGGACCCTCGCCCTTGAGGAGCGCAATGGCCTCCTTGATCTCGAGCGCCGTGCCGACGGTGTCGCCGAGCGGCTGGTTCATGTCGGTGACGAGCGCGACGCAACGACGCTTCATCGAGCGACCGACACGGGTCATGGAACGGGCGAGCTGCTTGGCTTGCTCAAGATCCTTGATAAAGGAGCCGTTGCCCCACTTCACGTCGATGACGAGGCCCTCGGCACCCTCGGCAAGCTTCTTGGAAAGCACACTGCCGGTGATGAGCGGAAGACTCGGGATCGTGCCGGTCTCGAGGCGGAGGTCGTAGAAGATCTTGTCCGCCGGGGCCAGCTCCGGCACCTGGTCGGCAATGGCGCCGCCGACGCGTGCGAGCTGATCCTGGAAGTGCTGGATCGACATGTGGCTCTTGAAACCGGGAACGGCCGAGAGCTTTTCCAAAGTGGTTATGACAAACTCCTGCTCGACGCCGCACATCATCGGCACGACGACGCCGCTGGCCATGGCGAGCGGAGCGAGAACGAGGGCGGTCTTGTCGCCGACGCCGCCGGTGGAGTATTTGTCGATCTTCGGCTTGGCGATATGCGACAAATCGATGACTTCGCCCGACAGCATCATTTCCTCGGTCAGGATCGCAGTCTCCTGGGCCGACATGTTGGCGAAGTATATCGCCATCAGCAGAGCGGCCTGCTGGTGCTGCGGCATCTCTCCATCCAACGTGGAGTCGATGATATAACGGATTTCTTCCTGGGAAAATTCCTGCCCGTCGCGTTTCTTCTCAATCAACGATGTAAACGACGGTTTGATGAACCGGCGGGTTGGAATGGGACGTTTTCTCATAGATGTCACTGAAGTGTGCCTAGGGTGGCGCCTTGCGGCGCAAAGGTCGAAGAGACAAGGAGTTTTGCCGCTTTTGTCGAGCCAAAAATCCCGTAAATGGCACCCATTGCCCCCCCGCGTCGCTGGTCGGCGACACCCTCCGCGACCGCCTGCCAAAAGCGCGAAATGCTTCTTGCTCAAAGTCAAACGCAATTCCTCAATGCCCGGATGCCTCTCCCGTTTGACGTTGCTTCTCATCTCGATGCCGCCCTGCGATCCACGGCGGCCAGCCAAGGATTGGGCGGGGAACGGGGCTTTGACCCGGAAGTTCGGGTTGCCGATCCGGCCCATGGCGATTTCCAAGCAAACGGGGCCTTGGCTTACGCCAAACGTGAAAAACAGAACCCCCGCGCTGTAGCCCAGAAACTAGTCGACGACTTGGGCGAGTTGCGGACGGATTTTGACATTTCCCTGGCCGGGCCGGGATTCATCAACTTTCGCCTGAAGGCCCCCACCCTTCTCGCCTGGCTGCACACCCACGATTCGGAAGAGCACCTGAAGGCTGGCGCCGCGCGTGCCCATGCCGGCCAGACTTGGGTCGTTGACTATTCCTCCCCCAACACCGCGAAACAGATGCATGTGGGGCATCTCCGTTCGGCGGTCATCGGCGAGGCGATCTGCCGGCTGCTCGCGTTCACTGGTGCCAGGGTGATTCGCGACAACCATCTCGGCGACTGGGGCACACAATTCGGCAAGCTCATCTACGGCTACAAGCGCTGGGTCGATGACGAGGCGCTGATGAGCGAGCCGATCGAGGAACTAGAACGGCTCTACAAGCTCGGCCACGCGGCCACACCCGACGGTTCGCCGGAACTGGAGGAAGCGCGCCGCGAGCTCGTCCTGCTCCAACAAGGCGATCCGCGCAACGTGGCGCTGTGGAAAAAGTTCTCCGATGTCAGCCTCGCCGCGTTTGAGCAGATCTACCAGCGGCTCGGGATCGTGTTCGACCATGCGCTTGGCGAGAGTTTCTACCGGGACAAGGTCGACCGGGTCTACGCGGAACTCCAGGCGACGACGCCGCCCCTGGCGGAAACCAGCGAAGGCGCGCTGGTCGTCTTCCACCCCGAACACCCGCGGTTCAAGACCCAGCCGTTCATGATCCGCGCCTCGAACGGCGCCAGCAACTACGCTTCCACGGACCTGGCCACGGCCCTCTACCGCGTCGAGCACTTCAAGGCGGACGGCATCGTGGTCGTCACCGACTTCCGCCAAAGCGACCATTTCGAGCAGCTTTACCTGACGGTGAGAAAATGGTTCGCCGCGAAGGGATATCGCGTGCCCGAGCTGCATCACGTCACGTTCGGCGCGGTGACCGGCGAGGACGGCAAGGCGCTCAAGACGCGCGACGGCGGCGTCATCAAGCTCAAGGCCCTGCTCGACGAAGCCGAGGAACGCGCCTTTGCCATGGTTTCGGACAAGAACCCGGACCTGCCTGAGGAGGAACGCCGCGAAATCGCGCGCGCCGTCGGCATTGGGGCGGTGCAATACGCCGACCTCAGCCAGAACCGCAGCAGCAACTACGTCTTCTCGTGGGACAAGATGCTGGCACTCGATGGCAACACCGCGCCCTACCTGCTCTACGCCGTCGCCCGCGTTCGGTCCATCTTCCGCAAAGCCGGGCTCGATCCCGCCACACCCCCCGTGGCCGAGGCCAGCCCGCCCGAGACTCCGCAGGAGTTGGCCCTCGCCCGCAAACTCGTGCAATTCGCGGACTCCGTCCAACTGGCGACGAACCAGCTCCGCCCCCATTTCCTTTGCCTGTACCTCTTCGAACTGGCCGGCGCCTACAGTGCGTTCTACGCGGCCGACAAGGTGATCGTGGATGATGCTCCCGTCCGCGCGCGCCGCCTGCTCCTTTGCCATCGGACGCTCGTGACGCTCGAAACCGGCCTGCACCTCCTCGGCCTGCGCACGCTGGAGCGGATGTAAGTCCGCAGGGGGGCTTTACGCCCCGACTTCAGGTGGGCGCCGGTTTCCACACCGGCGACGGGCGTCGGTGTGGAAACCGGCGCCCAC
>DASZPS010000242.1:0-16823 GCA_035549955.1 Lacunisphaera sp.
GGCGCGCCTGGAGTTCCGGCGAAACCGCAGCCGTCTCCTGCGCGGGAGCATGGCCGTCGCTCAAGATTGGCAGCAAGAACAGGGGCGCGACAAAAACGGCGCGGCATGACCGGGGCATGTTAACTGGCTAGGGAAAAGCCCAGGATTGGCAAGTTTACCCCCGGCTCGGACGGCACGGACGACAACCGGCCAGCGAGGTCGGCCGCGACGCCTTCGCGCTAGCCCGGACATTTCACACTCATGAGCCATCCAATCAGCAAAATGCCCGTCTGCCCTCCGGGCGGAGCGACTTTGTCGCGGCGCGCCCCGACAAGGTCGGCCCGACAGGGCGCATGTTTCACACCTCTGCGTGTGAAATATGCGGGCTAGCGGCGGCGAATCCGTCGCGCCAGCCGCCGGAGGCGGCCGGGTGGCGGGTCACGGCGCACCAAAAGCCATTTGGTGTGCGGTACCGCCGTGCGGACAATATGCTCGGGCGCGGTATTTTTCTCTGCGACGCCATCGATGAGATTCAAGCCGGCCTGGCCGAACACATGGCGCACAAAGGACGAACAATAGAAGGCTTTCTCCTGGATCAGCAGGTTCTCACGGGGCCGCCAGCGCGGATGGCGCAGCGCCCAGATCGTGCCGGCGATCTCCCGAAGCGAATAGCGAGTGCCGTCGGCAACCAGCTCGAGCGCGCCGGCCAACACCGCTTCTTCCTGGCCCGGGGTCAGTCCGAAATCGAGGATGGCCAGCGAGGTGGCGGTGGTCTCGTCGAAATACTTGCTGATCCGATTCTCCTGCACGCCCAGGCGGATGTGCTTGTGCTTGATGTCGAGGTCCGATTCCACGATCCAATGGTGGCCATCGCGCCGACGTCCTTGGAAAAGGAAGGCGTGCGACCAGTGACTCCACGAATTCTGGTCGTCCAGGTGCCGCTGGGCGCGGCGGATGAGCCGGTTGATCAGCTCCGGCCCGCCCATCAGACCGACCCGGCCGGGCGCCGCATACTTTTCGAGAAATTCCCGGTTGGTCAGCCCTTCGACGATAGTGGTTTCCGGCATGGGGTGGTGGATTTCTGGACAAACCCACAGGAAAACTCAATCCCGCGGATACTGCCGAAGCCCTTGACGGGCGGCGCGCCTTGGGCGAACTTCCGCGCATGTCCACGGCATCTCTCCGCACCTCGAAACGGTCCCGGCGCAAACCACGCGCACGGGCCAAAGGACGGGCCGTGAGCAAAGGGCCTTCGTTTGGTGAATGGGCCCGCCGCGTGGCCGGGATGATCAAGGGCGCGCCATCTGACCTTTCCAGCAAGCCGTATGAACAGAATGAATCCACGGCGACTGTGGTCCAAGAGCCCGATGGCAGCCTGACCCGCTATCGCACCGCCGCCGAAGCCATTGCTGGTTTGAAATCGGATGCGATGCGTCCTTCCAAAAAACCAATTCGGTCGAAGATGCCCCGGGCCAAGGCGTCAGGCAAAGCGGTGGTATTCAACCACCCTGCCGCGTTTGGCGAGGCGGCGCGCAAATACGCGGGTATAGTGCGCTCCGGCGTGGGTGATCTTTCGACGCGTGAAGGCTTCGGCGATTAACTACCTGGTCGATGCCGGCCCGCTTATCGGGTTTCTGGATCGCGATGACCAGTGGCACGAATGGAGTCTGCGGACATTGGAGGTCTTGGATGAACCGCTGGCCGCTACCGAAACCGTGGTGGCCGAGGTCTGCCACAAGGTGCGCAAACTGCGCCCAGCGCTGGGAGTGATTCCGAGATTGGTAGCCGAGGAGCGCCTGGTGTTGGTACCAGCGTTTGCCGGGCAGCCTCAGCGGGTCGGTGAGTTGTTGGCAAAATATCCCGACATGGATGCGGGCGACGCCACGCTGGTGGTGCTTTCGGAGCTGTTTCCCCGGGCGAAGCTGATCACCGTCGACGCCGATTTCCGGCGCTACCGGCGGCTGCGAAACCAGGCCATTCCGCTGGTAATGCCGGACAATTCATAGCGGCCGGTCCCGGTCACATCGACTTCAGCAACCTGACCGATTTTCCGGCCTTTGACCGGTCAAGGTGGCGCTCCAACTCGGGCAACGCCTCACGCTTGATCTTGCCCGTTTGGTATGCGGCCCAGCGTTCATCGAGAATCTGTTTGTGTGCCTGACTCGCCGGCAGGCTGTCGTCGACCCCCGAGGTCCACAACTCCTGGGCCAACTTCATCCGCTGGCGCTTGGAGAGTTTGGTCAGCTCGGGGAAAGTCGGCGAGGGTCACGGTCGAAAGCTAGTCCACGAAGGCGGGAGACCGGTGAATGCTACGCCAGCTTCGCCCCGCGCGCCTGGGCGGCGCGGATGAGTGCGTCGGCCATGTCGGAGGGGGTGACGGCGGTCTCGATGCCGCATTCCTTGAAGATGGCGATCTTGGCGGCAGCGGTGTCCTCGGTGCCGCCGACGACCGCGCCGGCGTGGCCCATGCGCCGGCCTTTCGGGGCGGTGGCGCCGGCGATGAAGCCTGCGACGGGTTTCGTGCAGTTGGCTTTGACCCAGCGCGCGGCCTCGACCTCGGCGTTGCCGCCGATCTCGCCGATCATGATGATGCCCCAGGTCTCGGGGTCGTCGTTGAACATCTTGATGACATCGAGGTGGGACGTGCCGTTGACCGGGTCGCCGCCGATGCCGACGGACGTCGTCTGACCGAGGCCCTTCGAGGTCAGCTGGAAGACGGCTTCGTAAGTGAGGGTGCCGGAGCGCGACACGACGCCGACATGGCCCTTTTTGTGGATGTAGCCGGGAGCGATGCCGATGCGGCAGCCGCCGCTGGAGTCCTTGCCCGGGCCCGGCGTCACAATCCCAGGGCAGTTGGGGCCAATGAGGCGGGTCTTCTTGCCGCCCATGGCGCGCTTGGCCGCGATCATGTCGCGGATCGGGATGCCTTCCGTGATGGCAACGCAAAGGTCGAGGTCGGCGTCGACGCACTCGAGGATGGCATCGGCCGCGAAGGGCGGGGGGACGAACACGGCCGAGGCGGTCGCGCCCGTCGCAGCGACGGCGTCGCGGACCGTGTTGAAGATCGGGACCTTGTGCCCGTTGTGCTCGAAGAACTGGCCGCCCTTGCCGGGTGTGACGCCTGCGACGATCGCGGAGCCGTAATCGAGGGAGAGCTTGGTGTGACGGCCGCCGAACTCGCCGGTGATGCCCTGGACGAGGACCTTGGTCTTTTCAGTGACGATGATAGCCATGAGGAAATTGGATTGGTTTTACAGAAGGTAATGAAGGAAAGGCAGGAGAGATTCGAAATCGGGACTCTGTTCTCTTTGTTTCCTTCTGTTAAATGGGTTCGGATCAGGCGACGAGCTGGACGATTTTCTGGGCGGCGTCGGCCATCGTGTCGGCGGAGTCGATCTTGAGTCCGGACTCGGCGAGGGTCTTTTTGCCAGCGGCGACGTTGTTGCCCTCGAGGCGGACCACGAGGGGGATCTTGAGGGTGAGTTCGCGGGCCGCCGCGACGACGCCGGTGGCGATCGTGTTGCAGTCCATGATGCCGCCGAAGATGTTCACGAGGATGCCCTTCACGTTGGGATCGGTGAGGATGATCTTAAAGGCCGCGGTGACCTGGTCCTTGGACGCGCCGCCGCCCACGTCGAGGAAGTTGGCCGGGCTGCCGCCAAAATGCTTGATGATGTCCATCGTGCTCATGGCCAGGCCGGCGCCGTTCACGAGGCAGGCGATGTTGCCATCGAGCGCGATGTACGAGAGCGAGTACTTGGAGGCCTCGATCTCCTTGGGGTCCTCCTCGTTGAGGTCGCGCAGGGCAACGATATCCGGGTGGCGGAACAGGGCGTTGTCGTCGAACGAGACCTTCGCATCGAGCGCCAGCACCTGGCCGGTCGGGGTCGTGATGAGGGGGTTGACCTCGACCATCGCGGCATCCGAATCCCAGAACATGCGGTAAAGCGCCGGGATGAGCTTCACGGCGTTTTTGAAATGATCCCCGGTCAGGCCGAGCCGGAAGGCCAGTTCGCGGGCCTGGTAGCCTTGGAGGCCGACCGCGGGGTCGACGATGATCTTGAAGATCTTGTCGGGCGTCTCATGGGCGACTTTCTCGATCTCCACGCCGCCCTCGGTGGAGGCGACGATGACGGGCCGGGAGGTCACGCGGTCGAGCAGGATGGCAAGGTAGTACTCCTTCTGGATGTCGCTGGCCTGGGTGAAATAAATGGTCTGAACCTTGCGGCCGGCCGACCCCGTCTGGGCGGTGACGAGGGTGTTGCCGAACATCTTGTTGGCGTAATCAAGGGCCTCGGCCTTGGTCTTGGCGAACTTCACGCCGCCTTTGAAGCCGTCGGTGAAGGTGCCCTTGCCGCGGCCGCCGGCGTGGATTTGGGATTTGACGATGATCGGGCCTTCATGGCCGAGGGTGGCGAGGGCTGACTCGAATTCCGCCGGCGTGCGGGCGGCGACGCCCTTCGGCACGGCGACGCCGTATTTTTCAAACAGGGCCTTGGCTTGGTACTCGTGAATGTTCATGGAAAAGAGGCGCGAATTTTAGCCAGAAAGCCCCGGGAATTGACACAAAAAACGAGCCGGCGCCCCCATGGCAGGATGACACGAATGGGAGCAGGGCGGGATTGCCTTTGCGCCCACGCCCGGCAAGTCTGCCCCCCGATGCAATCACACGAGGTGCTCAAGGAGGTGCTGAAGAAAACCAGCGCCAAGCAAATCTCGGCCGACATGGGCCTTTCGCTTTCGCTGATCTACAAGTGGGCCGAACCGCCCCAGGACGAGACTGGCAGCGGGGCCAACAACCCGCTGGACCGCATCGAACAGTTGCTGCGCATCACCAACGACCCCCGCATCGCCCAGTGGGTGTGCGAACGCGCGGGGGGATTTTTCATTTCCAACCCCAAGGCCAAGCCCCATTCCGCCGAATTGATTCCCTTCACCAACAGCATCGTGCAGGAATTCGCCGACATGCTGGGGGCCATCGCCATCGCCGCCGCGGACAACGCCATCACCAAGGACGAGGCCAAGGCGATCCGCCGCCGGTGGGAGGACCTGAAGTCGGTGACCGAAGGATTTGTGCGCAGCAGCGAGGAAGGGAATTTCTCGACGTTGAAGAAGGAAGCTTCCGGCCAGGAAGCCCGCCCGTCGGGTTGAGAATCCGGCGGATGCGGGCGCGCTGACCACGGCGCGCCCTTTTCTTGGGGGCCAAACCAGTGCCCGGGCGGTCCGATTATCGCGCGGCAACACTGCGCGGATCGCATATGACACGAAGCCGTGCCGGGCGAAAGAGGTCGCGGGCGGACGCGTTCTCCCTCGGGAAGTGTTGGATGGTCCAAATTCACTCATGGATTCGCGGGAGATGTATGAAAAGAAATCAACGAGCGGACCGGGTGATGGCAGGACAGGTGCTCTAGGCCGCGGCGGATTCACAGCCGGTTTTCGGCGGTGAGACCAAGCAACACAAACCCGCAAAAACCTACTGCACTCATGATCAAGCAATCCCTTAGACTGGCAGGCTGGGCGACCAGCCTCCTGACCCTCGCTGCCGCGGCTTCGGCCGATGTGAAGTTGAACGAGAACTTCTCGGTCGGCGGTTACACCGTCGGCTCCTACCAGTACACGAAATGGGACGGTTCCCCGGCTTCGGATCGCTTCGATCTGGATGCGGTCAAGACGTCGTTCACGGCTTCCTTCAAGCCAGTCACGGGCGTCGTCAGCCTGTTTTATCCAGGCGTGGCGGGCAACGAGGTGACCGTGCTCGATGCCTTCGCGACGTACGATCTCGGTGGCGGCTATTCCATCACGGGCGGCAAGTTCCTCAGCTACCTCGGCTACGAGGCCTTCGATGTGGTGAACATGACCCAGATCACGTACGGCGCGCCGACGGTTGGCTCGATGTTCTCCATTCCCGCCTACCATTCCGGCGTGCGCCTCGACTACAGCGACTCCGCCAACAGCTTCGGCATCGCGCTGCTGGATTCCGTGTACAGCCCGGTGAGCATTTTCAAGGGCGACGGCGAGCTTTTGCACAACGGCGGCTTCGAGGCCTACTACAAGTACACCGGCACCGAGAACCTCACGATCTGGACGGGACTCGCCTATGACACCAAGGGCGGCTTCCAGCCGCACTCGGTCGCGACTTACGACGTGTGGGTGCAGTACGCCGTGTCCAAGGAAGTGACGATCGCGGGTGAATATGCGTACACCGATGGTGGCGTGGGCAAGAAGGGTTCCTCCTGGCTCGCTTACCTGGGTTATGCGCCCGCCGGCCCGGTGTCGTGGACCTTCCGCGTGAGCGGCGACATGCCCGACAAATCGGTCTACACCGCCTCCGACTACATGCAGTACACGATCTGCCCCACCTACAAGTTCACCGACAACCTCTCGGTCCGCGCGGAGTATTCCTACTACGATTACGACTCCGGCAGCAGCAAGTCGTTCTGGGGCGTCCAGGCCCTGTTCAAGTTCTGATTTACCACTCGCGTGGCGGGTCTGTCGGGGCGGGCGACGCCTGTGCCCTGACGGACGCCGGCCCGCCCGTGCCCGGCTTTCCCGGGCCGGGCGGGGCCGACCCCGCCGGGCGAAATGAACTTCCCACACCCACCACCCGTTATCACCATGTCCAAGTCATATCGTTACCTCATTGCCGCGGGCGCGCTCCTCGCCTCCGCGTTCGGCCTCCAGGCCGCCGACAAGACCGTCAAGGTCGGCGTGCTCCACTCCCTGTCCGGCACCATGGCGATCAGCGAAACCTCGCTGCGCGACGTCCTCCTGTTCACCTTCGACGAGATCAACGCCAAGGGCGGCATCAAGGTTGGCGGCGACACTTACAAGATCGAGCCCGTCGTCGTGGACGGCGCCTCCAACTGGCCGCTCTTCGCCGAGAAGGCCAAGCAGTTGTTGGAACAGGACAAGGTGGCCGTGACGTTTGGTTGCTGGACCTCCGTGTCCCGCAAGTCCGTGCTCCCCGTGTTCGAAAAGAACAACGGACTGCTCTTCTATCCCGTCCAGTACGAGGGTGAGGAGGAGTCCCAGAACGTCGCCTACACCGCCGAGGCCGTCAACCAGCAGGCCACGCCCGCCGTCGACTACTACCTCGCCGACGGCAAGAAGAAGTTCTACCTGCTCGGCTCGGATTACGTTTATCCGCAGACCACCAACCTCGTCCTCCTGGAGTATCTCCTGAGCAAGGGCGTGCCGCTCGAAAACATTGGCGGCGGCTTGCGCTATGACGAATCGAAGAAGGTGATCTCCGCCGGCAAGTACACGCCCTTCGGCCACACCGACTACCAGCAGATCGTGGCCGAGATCAAACAGTTCGCCGCTTCGGGCGACGCCTGCGTGATCTCGACGCTCAATGGCGACACCAACGTGCCGTTCTTCAAGGAATACGCCGCTTCCGGCCTGACGGCGGAGACCTGCCCCGTCGTGTCCTTCTCGATCTCCGAGGATGAATTTCGCGGCCTCCCGGCCGACAAGCTGGTTGGGCAGCTCGGCTGCTGGACGTACTTCCAGTCGCTCGACACACCCGCCAACAAGAAGTTCGTCGCGGACTTCCAGAGCTGGCTGGGCAAGAGCACGGTCCCCGGCATCGTCAAGACCGGCCGCGTGACCTGCTCGCCCATGGTGCTCAGCTATGACGGCGTTTACCTCTGGAAGGCCTGCGTTGAGGCCGCGGGCTCGTTCGATGTCGACAAGGTGCGTGCCGCGTGGAAAGCGGGCCAGTCATTCGCCGGCCCGGGCGGCAAGGTCACGACGCAGAAAAACATGCACCTGACCAAGAACGTCTACATCGGCGAGACGAAGGCCGACGGCCAGTTCAAGATCCTCAAGTCCTTCGACAACGTTTACGGCGAACCCTGGCTCAAGGGTAAGTTCAAGTAGGCAGCCGGCCGGTTTTTGTTTGTAGGTAATATTGGATCGCGGGGCGGGTCTGAAAGCCCGCCCCGCTTTTTTGGCATGAATCCAGCATTGGAAAGTCAAACCCCTGCATGAATCATTTTCAGCGCGCCGCCGTCTTCCTCGCCTTTTGCATTTGCCTCGGGGCGCACGGGGCCGAGACACCGCGGGCGGTCATTGCGCGCGCGATCCTGACCCAGGATGCCGCCGCCCAGCGCGATCTTGTGGCATCGCTGGCGGGGCAGGGCGACGACGTCATTCCCGAATTGCTCGGGGCGTGGCGCACGGACGCGATCTTCCTTTATCGGGGCGAGGGCGGCACCATTCCGATCCAACTTACGGGGGACAAGGACGCGGCCGGCGCCCAGCTGGCCATCCGGGTGGACGATGGCAGCCCCTTGAAAGGCGCCGACGGCAAGCCCCGGCGCGTCGTGGCGGGTGAGATGAAAACGGCGGACCACACCAGCGCCTTGCGCCGCGCGATGAAGGCCGTGGTCGATCTCGTTGACGTGGTTTCGGCCAACCCGGCCAAGCGTCTCGCGGCGGTCGAAGCATTCGGCAAGGCGCAGGATGCGAGCAAGCTGGCGGTACTGGAGTCCCGCCGGCCGGTGGAAATGGATGAGAAGGTGGCGCGGGCCCTGCGCGAGGCGGTCGCCTTGATCAAACTTAACGACGCAAAGCCTGAGGTGAAACTCGCCGCCTTGGCTGAACTCAAGGTCCTCCACACGCTGTCGAGCACGGATTTCCTGAAGCGCACTTTGAAGGAGGCGGAGGAGAAGAAATCCCCGGACGTGGCCGCAGCTGCCCGTTCGGCCCTCGTGGCCGTGGAAACCCATCGTTCATTCGTGGATCTGCTCGGCACCATTTTTCGCGGCATCAGCCTCGGCAGCATCCTGCTGATTGGCGCGCTGGGCCTGGCAATCACCTTCGGCCTGATGCGCGTGATCAACATGGCGCACGGCGAAATGATCGCGGTCGGCGCCTACACGACCTATCTCGTGCAGAACGTGTTTGGCGCGGGGATCACGATCCCGTTTTTCGGGCTCAACCTGCACCTGGGCGGGCTCAACCTGACGGGGGCGGCCTACCAGTGGTATTTCATTGTCGCCATTCCCTGCAGCTTCCTCGCCGCCGCGCTGGTGGGGATCGCGCTGGAGCGCAGCGTCATCCAGTTTCTCTATCGTCGGCCGCTGGAGTCGCTGCTCGCCACCTGGGGCGTTTCCTTGGTGATGCAGCAAGCGCTGAAGCTGATGTTCGGATCGAACAACGTGCAGGTCGGCAGCCCCACCTATCTCAGCGGGAACTGGACCTTGAACGACATCGTGTTCAACTGGAACCGCGTGTTTGTCGTCGGCTTCGGCGTCGTGATCGTCTTCGGGATGTGGCTGGTCCTGACCAAGACCTCGCTGGGCCTGCTCATCCGGGCCGTGATGCAAAACCGCACGATGGCGGCGTGCATGGGGGTGCGCACGACGCGCGTGAACATGCTGACCTTCGGCCTCGGCAGCGGCCTCGCGGGACTGGCCGGCGCTTTTCTCAGCCAGATTGGCAATGTCGGCCCGAGCCTGGGCCAGAACTATATCGTCGATTCGTTCATGGTCGTGGTCCTCGGGGGAGTGGGCAGCATCGTCGGGACGGTCATCAGTGCCTTCGGCATCGGCGGGGTTGACCAGGTGTTGCAGCAATACCTGCCGGTTTGGGCGCCGGGCTTGGGCTGGGTGCCCGGGATCGGGAGCTTCCTGCAGAATCTGGCCCAGGACGCGGCCGTGTTCGGCAAGATCATGGTGCTTGGTGGCATCATCCTGTTCCTGCAATGGAAGCCCTCGGGTTTGTTCGCCACGCGCACCCGGAGCCTCGACGAATAGCCATGGCTGCCGATGCCTCCCCATCCGCCGTGACGCGCCGGCGCAACGAGATCGCCCTGCTGGCCAGCGTGGCGCTTTTTCTCCTCGTGGTGATGCCGCTGCTCCATGCCACCGGCGGGATCAGCACCTTCACCATCACGCTCTGGGGCAAATACCTTTGCTACGCGCTGCTGGCGATGTCCGTGAACCTCCTGTGGGGGTACACCGGGCTGTTGAGTCTCGGCCAGGCATTGTTCTTCACGCTCGGCGGGTATATGCACGGCATGTACCTGATGCGGATGATCGGCGACCTGGGCCAGTACCACAAACCGATCCCTGACTTTCTCGTGTTCCTGGGCTGGACCAAGCTGCCGGCGTTTTGGGAGCCATTCGCGAATTTCCCATTCGCCCTCGCCATGGTGTTCCTCGTGCCGGGGGTCGTGGCGTATTTCTTCGGCTACCTCGCGTTCCGCTCGCGGATCCGCGGGGTTTATTTCTCCATCCTCACGCAGGCGCTGACCTATGCGGCCTCGATTTTGTTTTTCCGCAACAACCTCCTCCTGGGGGGCAACAACGGGTTCACGGATTTCAAATTCATCCTCGGGCATTCCCTCGTCGACAAGGATGCCGGCCCGGTGACCCTCCGCGGGCTGTACATCGCCACCGCGCTCGCCGTGGTGGCCGTGTACCTGCTCTCGCGCTGGCTCAACCAGACAAAGTTCGGGCTCGTCCAGCAGGCCATCCGTGACGGCGAAAACCGGGTCCTGTTCAGCGGCTACGCCACCACGCATTACAAGCTGTTCGTGTTCGTGCTCGCCGCGTGGATTGCCGCGCTCGGCGGTGCGCTGTTTGTCCCGCAGGCCGGGATCATCAATCCGGAGGAGATGAAAGCCCAGAATTCGGTCGAGGCGGTGGTGTGGGTCGCAGTGGGCGGACGCGGCACGCTGATCGGCCCGATCATCGGTGCGATCAGCATCAACGTGCTCAAGAGCTGGGCTTCGCGCGCCTTCCCGGACAGCTGGTTGATCATCCTCGGCGTGTTGTGCATTCTCGTGGTGCTCTTCCTGCCGGGCGGTCTGGTCAGTTTGCCGGAACGGCTCAAGGCCCTGTGGTCGAAGTGGTCGGCGCCGGCTCCTGCAGGCGAAGGAAATGAAATAAAAACCGCCAAGGCTGGAAAGACTGAAGGACTGAAGGGCTGATCCAACCCATGAATCCTTTCAATCAGCTTTTCGGTCCTCCCGCCACTCAGCCTTTATCCTGATGCCCCGCGCCCTGCTCACCGTTGAGGATGTCTCCAAGACCTACGATGGCTTCAAGGCCATCTCGAACCTCAATTTCTATCTCTACGAGGGAGAATTGCGCACGGTCATCGGTCCCAACGGCGCGGGCAAGTCCACGTTCTTCGACCTCATCACCGGCCGGGCCCAGCCCGATCAAGGCACGATCGAGTTCGGCACGGACCCGCTTTCACACCATGACCTCACGCGGTTGGAGGAGTACGAGATCAACCGGCTCGGCATCAGCCGGAAATTTCAAACGCCCAGCGTCTACTCCGAGCACACCGTGTGGGACAACCTGGTGCTTTCGCTCCAGGGACCGCGCGGGGTGTTCGCGTCGCTCTTCAAACGCCTGTCCTCCTCCGACCGCGACCGGCTCGACGGATTGCTCAAGCTGGTCCGGCTCGACGCCAAGCGCGACTGGAAGGCCGGCCTGCTCGCCCACGGCGAAAAACAGTGGCTGGAGATTGGCATGCTCCTCGCCCAGGAACCGCAGGTGCTCCTGGTGGACGAGCCGGCGGCTGGCATGACCGATGAGGAGACGCACCGCACCGGCGAACTGCTCATCAGCCTGGCGGGGAAGCACAGCATCGTCGTCGTCGAGCACGACATGACCTTTGTGAAGCAAATTGCCCGCGACGGGACGGTCACGGTCCTGCATCAAGGCACGGTTCTCTGTGAGGGCAAATTCGACGAGGTCCAGGCCAACCAAAAGGTGCGCGAAGTCTACCTTGGCCGCGGCAAAGGAAGGGCTGAATAACCAAAAGGCGGAGGGACAGAAACCGACCATCGCGCTGCCACCATGAATCCCGATTCAGCCTTTCAGTCCGTCAACCCGCCGGCCCTTCTGCGTCTCGACAAGATCGAGACGTTCATCGGCGGCTCGCGCATCCTGCGCGGGATCGACCTCGAGATGACTCCCGGCGAGGTTGTGGCGCTGATGGGCCGCAACGGGGTGGGGAAGACCACGACGTTGCGCTCCATCACCGGCGTGCTGCCGGTCCGTACCGGCACGATCACCTTCGACGGCCAGGCGATTGAGAACCTCCCCATCGAGGTGCGAGCCCGGGCCGGCATCGGTTACGTGCCACAGGGTCGCGACATTTTCCCGCATCTCACCGTGGAGGAGAACCTCCAGGTTGGGCTGGTTGTGCATGATCGCAAGGGCGCCGACGCCCGGGGGGCGCTCGCCCGGGTGTTCGAGCTGTTTCCGGTGCTGAAGGAAATGCTCAAGCGCAAGGGCGGTGTCCTGTCAGGCGGCCAGCAACAGCAGCTCGCCATCGGCCGGGCGCTGCTGACGAATCCGAAGCTGCTGATCCTGGATGAGCCCACCGAGGGCATCCAGCCATCCATCATCGACCAGATTGGCGATACCCTGAAGAAGCTCAAGGCTCCCGCTGCGCCCGCGGCGGTCATCGACCAGGCCCAAAAGGACGTCGAGGAGATCAAGGGCGCCATCAAGAAGATCAAGCAGACCCACGCCCTCGCCATCCTGCTGGTCGAGCAGTACGTGGATTTCTGCCGCGAGGTGGCCGACCGGTTCTACGCGATGGACCGTGGCGCCGTGGTCATCTCGGGCCCGATTGCGTCGCTCACGGATGACGTGGTCAAGGAACACCTTCAAGTCTGAGCCTGAACCGCTGATTTGCGCCCATCGTCGCCAATCATGAATTGCCTTGCCCGAAATTTATTGGCGTTAATTGGCGCAGATTAGCGGTTTTCCCCTGTCATGCATTTAACTCCCCGCGAACGCGAAAAATTGCTGGTCGTAACCGCCGCCGACCTGGCCCGGCGCCGCCAGGCCCGCGGCCTCAAGCTCAACTATCCCGAGGCCGTCGCCATCATCACCTACGAGATCATCGAAGGCGCCCGCGACGGCAAATCCGTGGCCGAACTCATGAGCTACGGCACCACCATTCTCAAGGTTTCCGATGTCATGGAAGGCGTGGGCGACATGATCCACGATGTGCAGGTGGAGGCGACGTTTCCAGATGGGACGAAGCTGGTGACCGTGCATCAGCCGATCCGCTGAGATGCCATTAATGATTTACGATTCATGACTAATGATTTCCCGAGCCCGATCCGGTGCGCGCTTCCAACAATCGTGAATCGTTAATCGTTATTCGTTAATTTCTCCCCATGATCCCCGGCGAAATCATTACCGCACCCGATGCACCAGCGCTGCCTGCAAACGAGGGATTGAAGACCCTCACCCTCGACATCACGAACACCGGGGACAGGCCGATCCAGGTTGGTTCGCATTACCACTTCTTCGAGACGAACGAGGCGTTGAGCTTCGACCGGGCGGCGGGGCGGGGCTTCCGGCTCAACATTCCCGCCGGCACGGCGGTACGCTTCGAAGCCGGTGACACAAAGCGCGTCGAACTCGTGGCGCTCGCCGGCTTGCGCGAAGTTTACGGCCTGCAGGCGAAGATCAACGGCAAGCTCGACGCCAAATCCAAGGCAAAGGCCAAACCCGCCAAACGGAGGTAATCCACCATGCCGCTCAAGCTTTCGCGCCGCCAATACGCCGAGATGTTCGGCCCCACCGTCGGTGACCGGGTGCGCCTGGCCGACACCGACTTGTTCGTGCAGGTCGAGCGGGACCTCATCGCCGAAGGCGGCGGCTATGGCAACGAGATCAAGTTCGGTGGGGGCAAGGTCATTCGCGACGGCATGGGCCAGTCGCCCACGGCCCTCGACGCGGAGGCCCTCGACCTCATCATCACCAACGCCACCATCCTCGATCCCATACTCGGCGTCATCAAGGCCGACATCGGCATCAAGCACGGGCTCATCGTCGGCCTCGGTCACGGCGGCAATCCCGGCATCCAGTCGGGATTGGGTTCCGTTTTTGCCGATCCGCGCACGAAGAAGAAGAACCCCATGGTTGTCGGGGCGGCGACGGAAGTCATCGCCGGCGAGGGGAGCATCATCACCGCCGGGGGAATCGACACCCACATCCATTTCATTTGTCCCCAGCAAATCGACGAGGCGCTCAGCGCCGGCATCACCACGATGCTCGGGGGCGGCACCGGCCCGGCGCATGGCACCTTCGCGACCACGTGCACCCCGGGTATCTGGAACATCCACCGCATGCTCGAGGCGGCCGAGGCCTACCCGATGAACCTCGGATTCCTCGGCAAGGGCAACTGCGGCACCCCGCAGCCATTGCGCGAGCAAATCCTGGCCGGGGCGATCGGGCTGAAATTGCATGAGGATTGGGGCACGACACCCGGCGCCATCGACACCTGCCTGGGGGTGGCGGACGAACTGGATGTCCAGGTCGCCATCCACACGGACACGCTCAACGAATCGGGCTACGTGGATGACACGATCCGGGCGTTCAAGGGACGCACGATCCACACGTTCCACTCCGAGGGCGCCGGCGGCGGCCACGCGCCGGACATCATCCGCGTCTGCGGCGAGGCCAACGTTCTGCCGTCCTCCACCAATCCGACGCGGCCGTTCACGATGAACACCATCGATGAGCACCTCGACATGCTCATGGTCTGCCATCATCTCGACTCGAAGATTCCCGAGGATGTCGCCTTTGCCGAGTCGCGCATCCGCCCCGAGACAATTGCCGCCGAAGATCGCCTGCATGACCTGGGCGCCATCTCGATGATGTCATCGGACTCGCAGGCGATGGGTCGCATCGGCGAGGTCATCATCCGCACGTGGCAGACGGCCCATAAGATGAAACAGCAGTTTGGCGCCCTGGGCGGCAAAGCGCACGCCGCCGCCGACAACTTCCGGGCGCTGCGATACCTGGCCAAATACACGATCAATCCTGCCATCGCGCATGGCATCTCGCACCTGGTCGGCTCCATCGAGGTCGGCAAACTGGCCGACCTCGTGATCTTCAAGCCCGCGCTTTTTGGCGTGAAGCCCGAAGTCGTGCTGAAGGGCGGTTTCATCGCCTGGGCGAACATGGGCGACCCCAATGCCTCGATTCCCACGCCGCAACCGACGTTTTACCGCCCGCAATTCGGTGCCGCTGGCAAGGCCATCGGTTCGACCAATATCACCTTCGTCAGCGCGGCGTCGCTCCGCAGCAAGACCGGCCCGAAGCAACTCGGGCTGGCGCGCCGCCTGGAACCGGTGAAATCGTGCCGCCGGATCGGCAAAAAGGACATGGTGCTCAATGACGCCATGCCGAAGATCGAGGTGGATCCCGAAACCTACACCGTCAAGGCAGACGGCGAGCACCTCACCTGTGAACCGGCAAAAGTGCTGCCGATGGCGCAGCGGTATTTTTTGTTCTGAGTCTGGTGGAGGGTCGGATCTGACGCTGACCTTTCGCGTGAGGTCGCCGCAAACGGCGCCCCAAGCCCGCATATTTCACACTCAGAGGTGTGAAACATGCGCCCTGGCGGGCCGACCTTGTCGGGGCGCGCCGCGACAAAGTCGCTCCGCCCGGAGGGCGGACGGGCATTTTGCTGATTGGATGGCTCATGTGTGTGAAATGTCCGGGCTAGAGGCATGAAGGAGAGGCCAAAACCGATGGCACGAAAAATCGCCTAATTGGATGCGGTTGGATAGGGCGCTGCGGCGTTCGTCCCCGGCCGAAGGTTTTCCTGAAACTTCCGCCGGCCGCTTCGAGAGATACCCATGAGCACCAGTGTCTCCTTCTGACGCCGGCGCGTCCCCGCGAACCTTCAGCCTTCGATCCCATGAAAACCTCCCTTCGTGCCCTTGCCTTCGCCATCGCGCTTGTCCCGTTCACCCGGGCGCACGCCATCTCTTTTATCTATGATCCCGGCATTCTGCACGAAACGAGTGCATTCGCGTCATTCAACACCACCGGGGCAGAGATGGCGGGCATGGGCGTGCACGTCGAGTATGTCGATGGGAGCACCCACGATGCGACGCTGCAGCTTCTGAGCGCGGGAAATGGTCGCGTAAATGACAGCTCCCTGTTTCTCCAGATTGGCAACACGGGTACCACTGCCTTTGCGTGGTTGATCGGAAATTCCGCGTCCGTGGCCATGCGTTCGATCAGTTTTGACGGTCAGCCTGGCAATACCGTCTTCGACGTATCGTTCCCCTTCGGCGAATTTGCCGGCTTCAGTTTTGTGGGCACTCCCGGCACGTCGACCGGCCGGGAGCTCGAACTCAGCAGCCTCTATGGCATCTACGACGGCCTGACGGTCACCTACAGCGACGCGGTGGCCTTGACCGGTGCGGCCGCGGTGGGCGATGTGTTTCGTCGCATGACCATCGATTTCTCCACCGGCAGGATGCTGGCATCAGGCGGTGCGATCGAATTCCGGCAGGACACCGACAGCCTTGCCTTCGGCAGTGTGTTGGCGCCTGCCTCGGTCTCCGAGCACGGGGCAACCCTGGTCCTGCTTTGCGGCGGGCTCATGGCCCTCGTGATGTGCCGGCGGCTCACGGTATCCCAGTAGGTCCGGTCTCCGAGCGGACCATTGGCCAATGCAGGGTCGGCGCGGGCGCTGGCCTGACGTTAGAACGGTTCAAAATGAACTATAGCCGTTCCAAGTGCCCACACCCGATTCTCTCCACCGTCATCCTGATCCCGCGGCCGCGGGCGAAGGATCAAGGGTGTAGGCGCTGATTGCATCCCCAGCTTGGATCCTTCGCGTTGCTCAGGATGACGGGTAGTGGGTCCATTTCAGTCTGATGTAGGGTCGGACCTTGGTCCGACCTCGCGCATGAGGTCGGCGCAAGCGCCGACCCTACATTCAAATCACCGCGAAAGAACCAAATGGACCTACTACCGAATGACGGAGGCGGGGGATTTGTTTTTGTCTCGGCATTGCCGGCTACGACATTTTTGAAACCGCCCTAGTGGCTGCGAACG
>DASZPS010000243.1:0-21511 GCA_035549955.1 Lacunisphaera sp.
ACTCGCCCTCAGGCGCCCGCATAAAGCAGCCCACTGCACCGTGGCGCAACGCAAAAGCCCGGCCTTCCACGACAGTGAACCACAGAGGTACAGAGAGACAGAGGTCGATCCAGCGAACTGCTAATGGCCACTGATGCCCACCAATCCCGAATCCCGGCCCTTGTCCGAATCAGTGTCCATTAGGGTGGAATAGTGGTTCCCTGTTTGGCGGACAGGCCCGCTGCGACTCCGCATCGATTGCGCTTTGATAAGCGGGACTGCTGCGCGATTCCCGCATTGGGGACGGTTCCGTCCCGATGGCGCCGCGCGCAGTGCCGCTCGTACCGGATGCGATTTGCGCAAGTGCAACGCGCCGCGGGAATTGTCGCCGCGACGACAGGTGGTACGCCCGATGCTACCCCCCTGTCGTGCTCCCGTGCCTGCCACCCTCCGCCGAAATCATCCGCCGTTCCGCGCACCCTGTCGCGTGCGGCCGCGGCGGTGCCACCGCGGATTGGGGCGGGTTCGGTGGCTTCTCCCGCCGTGAACCAGCTCCTCTTTGCATGCCGCCAGTTGATCCGGGCGCCCGCCTTTACGTGCGCCGCGTTGCTCACCCTCGCGCTGGGCATCGGGCTGAGCGTCGCCTCGTTCAGCATCACCAACGCGTTTCTCCTCCGCCCGTTGTCATTCCCGGATTCGCACCAGCTTCTCCGTGTATTCCGGACCTCCCCCCAATCCTCATCGTTGCCACACGCGCCGGCGAACGCGCTGGATTTGTGCGCGCGCGCCACGGCCTTCAGCACCACGGCGATCTACGCGCCCGACAACTACGCCTTGGGTGAGCCGGGTCAGCCCGCCGAGCGGGTCAACGGCTTGAACGCCACGGCGGGCCTGTTCGACGTCCTGCGCGTGCAGCCGGTGCTCGGGCGCGGTTTCCAGCCGGGCGACGACCAGCCGGGACAACCGCTGGTGGCGCTGCTGTCGCACCGGGCATGGACGCAACGTTTCGGCGCCGACCCCGGCGTGCTCGGCCGCGAGGTCCGGCTCAACGGCCGCACGTTCACCATCGTCGGCGTGCTGCCGCCGGAATTCGAGGCGCCGCTCGTCTGGGGTCGCGCGGAATTCGTCACGCCCCTCACGATCACCCCCGCGCTGCGCACGCTCCGGACCTCGCGCTGGGCGCAGTGCGTCGGCCGCCTGAAACCGGGCGTGGAGATGCGCGCGGCACAGGGCGAGTTGGACGCCATCGCCACCGCCCTCCTGGGTGAATTCCCGAAGGAAAACGCCGGCCTGGGCCTGCGGGCCGCGCCGCTCCATGACTCGAACCTGGGCGCCACGACGCGCACGATGCTCTGGCTGGTGACCGGCGTGTCGGGGCTGATGCTGTTGATCGCCTGCGCGAACCTCGCGAGCCTGCAACTGGCCCGCGGCGTGGCGCGCACCCATGACCTCGCCGTGCGGGCCGCGCTGGGTGGAAACCGCTGGCAGCTCATGACGCCCCTGGTGATCGAGAGCCTGCTGCTGGCGGCCGTGGGCGGCGCCGGCGGATTGCTCGTGGCGTTGTGGCTCAACGATTTTGTTGGGAGGTCCGTGGTCCTGGGACCGGACCGCGGGTACGTGTTGCCTGTGGACGGCCGCGTCCTGGCCTTTGCGGGCGGGGCCGCGCTCCTGAGCGGCCTGGCGTGCGGTCTCGTGCCGGCGTGGCTCGCGGCGCGCGGGAGCGCGGCGGAAGCGCTGAAAGACGCCACGCGCGCGGCGACGGCGGGGCGGGGCCCGCAACGGTTGAAGCGGGCCCTCGTGGCTGGCACGCTGGCGCTGGCCCTTGCGCTGGTGGGCATCACGGCGTCGTTCGGCATCGGCTTCTGGCGGTTCATGCACCGGCCGTTGAACTGGGAACCCGACGGGCTGTTTGCCGGCAACGTGATCCTGCCGGAAAGCCGCTATGCGCAGCGCGACCAGCAACGCGTTTTCCACCGCGCGCTGCTCGAACGGCTCGCGGCCATCCCGGGCGTCGAGCATGCGGCCTGCGCGGGTTCCGTCCCCATCTACTCGCTGGATGGCACGATGGCGCGTACGACCGCCCTGATTGCCGAGAGCCAGCCCGCACCGCAGCCCGGGACGGAGGTGGCGACGGAGGCGATCTCAGTGTCGACGGACTATTTCGCCGCGCTAGGGATTCGCGTACGCCAGGGCCGGACGTTTCCCGCGGGGCTCCAGGCGTCGGACCCGCCGGTGGCGGTGGTGAACCAGGCGGTCGCGGACCGCTTCTGGCCCGGACAGGATCCGATCGGGCGGCGCCTGAGGTTCACGTCGACCAACACCCTTGCGGCCGGCGAGGAGTGGTTCGAGGTCATCGGCGTGGTCGAAAATGTCGGCATGTTGGTCCGGCTCGACGCCCCGGCGACGCGGCTGCAGGTTTACCGGTCGCAGGTCCAACTCCCGAGCCGGTACTTCACGATCGTCGTGCGGGGCGTCCAGCCGCCGGAGGCGCTGGTGACGCCCGTGCGCCAGGCGGTCGCCGCGCTCGATGGCGACGTCGCGGTGGCGTTCGCCGGGTCGGTCCGGGCGATCGCGGAACTGTTCCAAGCCAACATCCGGATCGTCATCGGCAACCTCGCGATTTCGTCGGGCCTGGGCCTGTTGATCGCCGCGATCGGCCTGTTCGGCGTGATCGCGCAGCTCACGACGCAGCGCACCCGGGAAATCGGCGTGCGGATGGCGCTCGGCGCCTGCACGGCGGACATCCTGCGCATGATCTTCGGCGAAGGCGGCCGCTTGTTCGCCATCGGCGCCGCCGGCGGCCTGCCGGCTTACCTTGCGCTCTACGTGATCGTGCGGCAGGGCATCCCTGAAGTCGGCCTCCCCGGCGCCTGGCTGGTGGTCGCCAACCTCCTCCTGCTCGCCGCCGTGACCCTGCTCGCCTGCTGGCTCCCCGCCAAGCGCGCCATGCACATCAACCCGGTCGAGGCGCTCCGGTCGGAGTGAGCGGCTGCACGCCTCTCGTCCGGCTTGGAGGACTTGCGCCGTGTCGGCCATTGCCTTGGCGACGGCTGATCCCTGCGAAGGTGGAACGCGCTGACCCAGCGCGTTTGTCTCGTGGAGGGCCCGCGTCCCTGCGGGCTGTGACTTGCGATCTGATGGAGGGCTCAACTCCAGTTGAGCCGTGCTGGAGGGTCGGGCTCCCGCCCGACCTTGTTCCCAATCCTCTTCAACGCGGAATCCACGGAGCCCGCGGAGGAATCCAATCCGTTTGAACCGCTAATGGGCGCTGATCACCGCTAATTCTGAACCGCAAACCACGGCCCCTTTGGTCTGCCTCGTTTCGCCTCTTTGGATTTGGCGGCGCTCACCTCCGAACCCGCGACCCGACCCTGGGGCTTGGCCCTGATTCGATGTATGGAGAATGAGGATCGGGAATAAAGCAGCTCGACGCCTTTTCAGCCTGACCCTCTGGTTCGGCACGTCGGAATATGAATTGACACCGAAAATACAGCGCACTCCTGTTGCGGTGCCTTCAGCCGTGGTGGCTGGAAGCAAATCAACATCAATCGCCCTTGGTAGGTTCGCCCTATCGACGGCCAAAATCCAATGACTAGTAGCAACAGTCCGTTAGCGGAGCGTACCCAGGTGTCATCCGGGCAGCTCCTTGATAATCCTCCGAACGCCGGCCGCACGATGGGAGCCCTCCGAGAGATGGGGTACGATAGTTACGCTTCTCTACTCGACCTCATCGACAACTCGATCGATGCCCAAGCGAAGTGTATAGCCGTGAAAGTCGAAGAGCGGAAAGGAGACATCCTCATCTCGATCCAAGACGACGGCTGTGGAATGGACGAACAAACGCTGAGTGAGGCCTTACGCCTAGGCTCCGACACCGATCGCGAGCCCGGTGATCTCGGGAAGTTCGGCATGGGGCTGGTCACTGCATCAATCGGCTTATCGCAGCGGGTTGAGGTGACTACCCGTGAAGCCGATGGTCCCGTATTTGTCGGCGGTTTCGATCTCGAAGAAATCGCCGTTCAGAACCGCTTCGTTAAGTGGGTGCGGAAGGCGAATGCTGAAGAGATCGCACAGTTTACCGAAGCCAAAGGTACGCTCGTGCAGCTTTGCAAGACGGACCGGATTTCAAACCGCAGCCCAGCAACCTTCGGTAACACCCTTCGGAACAGAATCGGTCAGGTGTTTCGGAAGTTCCTAAAGGCGGGAGTAAAAATTACCGTGAATGAGCGGTCCGTTGAGCCGATCGACCCCCTCATGCTGGCCCACCAGGAAACAAAGGTTGTGCTCGATACGCTATTGACCGTTGAGGGCGGTGCCACCGCCGCGCTGCGCGTCGTTGACTTGCCCGACCTCGGACAGGCAGGGAACAGCACGCACGGCATTATCCCTCAAAACTCAGGATTCTATATCGTGCGTAACAACCGCGAGATCATGGACGCTCACACCTTTGATTTCTACAAGAAGCATCCGGACTTCTCGCACTTCCGAGCAGAGCTGAGTTTCGACGGCACCTTAGACGGGTTCTTCCATACGGACATCAAGAAGACAACTGTTCACCCGTCGCAGGCCTTCCTCGATCGCCTTCGACAGGCGACACAAGGGCTCATCACGGAATCCGGACGCTCGGGCCGCGCCCGTAAGAATGTAAGCCGAGGTCAGGTGGACCACTCGGCGGCCGAAGCCAACATTACCAAGCGTTCGCCGCTGATTCCTAAGCCTAAGGCTCTCGTCGAAAGGCGCACGCCGAGGGTGAAGCGGGACAAGGACACTCATCCGAAGGGGAACGGCGAGAAGACCAGGACGCCCCACGTGGCGGACCTGCGGACCGTGTCGGGAATGAAGGTGGTGTTCGACGAAGGTGACTATGGCGAGCAGAGCCCATTCTACCTGGTCAAGCAGGAGGGCCGCGCCATCACCGTCACCTACAACCGAGAACACCCTTTCTGGCGCGAGTTCATCGAACATAGCAGCGAAAGTAAGGTCGTGGCTATTATCGACTACCTCGTCTTTGCCATGGCTAACACCGAATTGCTCGTTCCCGAGCAAGCGCGTGTCGTGAAGACCAACGTAAACGCCACCCTTATCGGCCTTCTAGTCTGAGCTGTCATACCCTCCGGCGGGCCGTCCTTGATGGGCGGCCCGCCTGTTTCGCTGCCTCCGGGGGGCCGAGTAAGGGGCCGGGATGTGGGTGTGGGGTTTAGGCCACGAGCAAATACTTCAGACCACGATTTGAGACGCGCCGAGCGAGGCAATGAGTTGTGTCCAAATTCCTGACCTGACGTATTCGGCTCGGCCCTGGCTCGGCACGGTCTCGGCGCGGCCTGGCTCTCGGGTCGGCGTCATTGCACCGCGGCATCCCAGAAATCGACTTCATCGATGATTAGGAGGGGGTTCCCCCTCTTGCGCATTAGAATCGCGGCTTCGACCTTTCGCCCATAACAGGAATAAGCCCACGAGGGATTGCCGGCGCCGCCGATGACTAAGTAGTTTAGGTCTTGGATTACGCTGTCGTGATAGGTTCCTCCGCGTTGGGTCACTTCTCTGGCAAAGTCAGATCGTTTCCCTTTCGTGGAAAATCCTGTGAAACAAAATAGCTTTTTCTCGAAGGTGACATCCGGGGCCACAGCACAAATTCCTCCGACACAGAGCTCTTTGGCGCTGAGCTTCAGATCATCGGTGAAATCGCTTTGGTTTCTCGAGAGAACCACGAACTGCGAGAAGAAAGCCTGAAGTAGTTTTTGTTCTTTGGGGTCGATGGTCTTGTCACGCAGAACACCGAACACCAACGCTTCGATTTCGGTGAAGGGATAGATTTTCTTGAGATGGCTGTAGTCTTCCATCCATGAAATTAGTCCCTTCAGCTCTTCCGATTTGATCACGCGGTCAGCCAGAATGCCATGCAGGTAGCCGAACAGTTCCTGTAGGGCTTTCGTGACGGCATCGAAGTAAGGGGCATTGGACGCGGCGCGCTGACAAAGTGCCCTTATTTCGTCGACTTCCCACTGCTCCAAGCGTCCATCCATCAATGCCCGTGTGATAGATTTGTCGATTTCCCGAAAATCTTGCGGTCCCATCAAATGACGGCGTTCAGCCTGCCAATCCTTCAGTTCTACGACCTCTTTGGGATGAAATTCACGATCTGATATGAAACCCTGTAGAATACCGCTCAGCACCGAGAGTGCCTTGTCGCGCTGTTGCCGGCCGGTGAATTCGAAATAACTGACGTCATCAGGATCTCGCATATATTGTGGGGCCCGGGCAGGTGGCCGTCCTGTCCAATTGAAGTGACTATAGCGTTACGGGCGATTGTGGCAACGGAGGATTTGGGCGCGAGAAAAGATCGAGGCCTGTTTTTGAGGCGATCGAACGGGGTCAGGATAGGGTTGCCCTGATTTGACGGGCAGGAAACCACAGACCACATGCGCCGGTCCCTTTGGCTCGGCCTTTCGGATTTGGCGGCGGTCACCTCCGGATACGCGTCCTGATCCCGTGGCTCGACTGTCCATTTGCTCGGCCGGCTCCGTCTATCGGCCCTTCCACTACGTCGATTCCATCGATCGCTTTCGAATCTTCATTCCCCTCTCGCGTGTGGACTTCTGCGCCTGAATGGGCGTCGGACGAACTGACTTACTTGTATAGAAGGCCTGGCCTTCGTTTACGGGGCCGAAGTCCATCTCCATCCATGGAGTCATCGCTTCGAAACAATAGGGGCCTGGCACAAATGTAAACTCCTGCTGTGTAGTTCTCGGGAAGATAGGGAGAAAACTCGAGCAGGGATTGGTGTTTAGTGTCTTTCGTATCTGCTCAAAATTCTCGTGTAACAGCTTCTTGGGAATTCGTATGCGCTTGTAATGCTGCAATTGGGCCCGCTCAAAATCACTAGGGTTTTTCGCATATACCAGATCGAGCAGGAATCGGCAGAAACGATTGCTAAAATGGTACCCAGTTCGTTGAGAAAGCACGAAGCCACGCACGATGTTGAGTTCTGGGTACTCCGTTAGCTCTAGATTGCAGTCTATCTTCTTCTCAATAACGCCAACAAAAAATCCACTTTCATATATCCGCCGAGGGCGACCCTTGGGTGGTGAGATTTCAGCAACGATAGCGTCGAGATTTAAAAACGTAGTAGTCGGCAGGGCTCCAAATGTGAATTCCTGTCGGTAGCCCTTTTCAAACGCCCAGGTCTTTCTCAATGGCCAAACGTCAATTTCCAACGTCTTGAAGTTACACTTCAATCCTCCAAACCGATTGCGACTGATTTTCTCTAAGGGAAGTTCGTTCAAGAAGAATTCGAAAGACGAATCGTCGACGACAATGTCGAGATCGCGTGGAGGCTGAGTTGCGTTCAAGAGAAGGAGATCTCGAACCGTGCCGCCAAATAGATAGGCAGTAAGTTGTCGCTCCTTTATTAGGTGAATAAACTCACCGAATAGCTTGCCCCAACTACTGTCCTTTCTCAAAGCCCGCACAAGGCGGTTTCTGAGTTTGGACTCAAGCTCGCTGATTTTCTCATTTAGCATTAAAGAGCTCTCGATGAAGCGAACATGCAAACGTATCTGTCATCCCGCAAATATAGTCTGATACAAGCTGGCACACCTGATAGTAGTCGGTCAGCCCTTTTTTCCTCGATTGCTTTGTGTAATGTTCAAAGACACGACGGTAATTTGGTGACATGAGTTCCCATACTTTATTCGGATACAAAAAGGCATTGCCATCAAAAGTCCGATCATGCGCACCGACCCAAAACACATTCATTAGATCCGTGATGACCTGCCTTCCCATAACTTCCAGTTTTAGTACATCTTTGGCGTAATAAATGCGTTTCTTTCCAACGGTTTTGCACGCCGCAAAAACGGCGCCCATATCACAGAGTTTTTCGAGGGGTTTCTTGATCGTTCCGCGCATGATTTTCTCATACTCTTTACCGAAAGAGCGAACAACCGACTTCACCATCTGAGTGATCAATATGGTCCGTAGATGAACGGCGCGGGCATCGTTTTTTTCTTTAGGAGTTAGTTCGCGAGCAGCACCTGATTTTTTCACGCGTGCCTCCGCTTGTTTAATGTAGGACTTGAGAGGGGCAGCTTCTGGGAAAGCCCTCAGTTGTTCCCACGAGATGATTCCCTTCTTTAGGGCATCCTCGATATCGATTACTGAGTATGCGGTATCGTCGGCTGCCTCGACGAGGTATGCTACCGGATGCCTGCGGCTTCCTAAGCCTGTCTTGCGACGGACTTCTTCGACTACATCGTTTTCTGAGTAGAAGTAGCCGGGCTTTTTGGTGTGCGGCAGTGAGTTGTTCATTTGGTGGGACTTAGCAACATACTTAAGTGAGGCAGCGAGCGTGCCATACGTTAGATTTAGCCCATAGTAGTTATCCAAAAGCTGAAGTTTGGTGATGATGCGAAACGTTTGAGCGTTTCCCTCAAACGCTGTCAGGTCACAGAAGCGCTGGCTGGTCATTTCAGTTTCTCCCGCCGCCAACAAACTGCTTTTGAGCGTTTCGTCATTGTCTAGGCGCTTTCCAAACCAATCCGAAATGGCCTTTTCCCCGGAATGCCCAAATGGAGGATTCCCAATGTCATGCAATAGTCCGCAAGTGAGGCACAGAAATTCTATATCGCGGGTGATGTCTCGTTTGATTCGTTTACGTTCCCGTTGCTGTACTATCCGGGCGCAGTAGAATCCGAGGGTTCGAGCAATTGCAGAGACTTCTAAGGAATGAGTCAGCCGTGTACGTATTGAATCATGTGGCTCCAAAGGAAAGACCTGAGCCTTGTCTTGCATACGCCTCACTGGGGTAGCGAAAAGCGATCTGTCATAGTCACGTTCAAACTCGCTTCGCGGGTCGCCTTTAATGCGGGCAGACGGCTTTCGGCGTTCTGTATTGAGCAACTTGGTCCAATCTAGGCGGTGACCGATTTTGTTGTGAGGGTTGGCCATAAAAGAAGGCAAGAGACAACTGTGGGATAGTAAGACTGAAAAGTGGCCGTGGTTTGAAGCTTGGGGTGCCAATCAATCCGATCCGCCTCCACCGCCGTCGCCGCCACCACCTAAATCCCCACCGCCGCCGCTGTCGCTGCTGCTGCCGGAGACGTTGCCGCCGTCTTTGCTGTGGCCATTGCCGTGGTGGCTGGGGTGGGAGTCTCCGCCGTCAGTGACGCAGGGGACGTAGCCGGTGGAGGTGTCGCTCGAACCGCCGCGGCGGACGCCTGCGCGCACCATCAGGATCGAGATGCCGATCACCAGGGGGACGCCGATAATGAGGACGATGAGGTAGGGCATGGGAGGAAGGTGAGACCTGAAACCAGAAACCTGAGACCTGAAAGGGGGATGGGGAAAGCGGGGTGCTGAGAGAGGGGCGGAGTTGAAATTGAGGGTTGAGAGTTGAGAGACGCGCCGCGAGTCGGCGGGGCCGCTACTGTTTTTTGGGGTATGCCGGGTATTCTGTGGTTGATCCGGATCGGTGATTACGAGGGGGTTGATGTCGCTGCGACTGGATACGCGCGGGCGGCGAGGGGCTTCAGGGCGAGGCGATACACCAGGTAGCAGACTACGATCAGCGCGAGCGTGCTGCCGTGCTGGAGCAGCGAACCCTGGACACCTTCCAGCTTCGGGATGACGGCGTTGCGGCCATTGGTGAGCTGGAGCGAGTAGAGGCCGAGCATCAGGCTGGTCATGCCCACGACCGACACCGCCGTGCGCTGGTCGGGCTGGCGCCAGTGGCGCCACGCCTGACGGAGCATCAGGCCGCCGATCACGGCGACGACCGCCGTGCCCATAACGATCACGGCGAGCACGGTCCGCTCAGTCGGCATCTCGCGGGGGATCAGGCCGGTGACCATACCAAGCAACAGCAGCGGACCGAACAAGGCCCAGCTGATACCGACAAGGCCGACAACAGCGGCCAGGCAATTCACGAGCAAGCGGAGGGTTTTCATGGTGAGGGAAAAGTCGAAGGGAGGATGGCGGAAAGCCGAGAGCTGAGAGTGTGGAGCGGAGAGCCGGAAGGGGGGCCAGGGCAGACGGCGGTGGGCCAGGGGCGAGTGGCGGGGTGAAGTCGAGGGACAAAAATCAGCGGCAGACTACCGATTTTCGGTTTCAGGTCTTCGCCTCCGGCTACGCCTTCATGATCGCGGCGATCTTCTCGGCCAGGCCCTTCCTCATGGCTTCGGTGACGTTCTCGATGTACTCTTCCGAGATGACGGGAACCTTCACGGCGTCATAGATGTTTTGAAATTCCTTCACGGCGGCGAGGATGGCTTGGATTTTTTCTTGGGTGGTCATGGGGATGGGAGAAAGACGAGAAACTAAGGGACGAAAGGCTGGAGACTAGGAGACCGGCCGGACGACGACCGGCCGCGGGCTATGGACAACTGGACTGCGGGCAAGGAAGTCTCGTGGTCTCTGGTCAGTGGTCCGCGGGGAATTGCTGCGCGAGACAATGCCAAGCCCAGACCCACGGCTAGTGGGGCCGAAATCCGTAACTTTGATGGCGTGTGCACTGCCTCCCGTCCGGCCCGACGAGGGCGTTACTTAGAAGCGACCTGCGGCCTGAGGGCAAGTCTGCAGAGGACGGAGGACGGAAGACGGAGGACGGAGGATGGGGGACGTGGCGTTCGACCCGGAAGAAATCAGATTTAACAGAAGGTAACGGAGGGAACGGAGAAGGCTTAAACTCTTGGTTCACTTCGTTTCCTTCTGTGAAAAGGGATCGGTATTGGTGCCGATTGGCGGCGATTAGTGGTTAGCATGTCTCGATCCCGGCCCGCAGGGACGCGGGCCCTCCAGCATTCGCCTCGGTGCGCCAGGAAATTGGAATCGCCAGGATCTGTGTCTCACTTCCCTCGGTTTCCTTCTGTGAGACAGGATCGGATTAGTGCCTATTAGCGTGGATTAGTGGCTAACCCTAGCTCGAGCCCAATGCCTTTTTGCTGCGGATGACGCGGATTGAACGGATGGGGTGGATTGGCTTTATCCGTGTCATCAGTGTCATCCGCGGTTGATGGGAACGCCGGTTCTCCGTGCCCTCCGTTGCCTCCTGTGAGACTGGATCGGATTAGTGCCCATTAGCGTGGATTAGTGGTTAAAAAGTTCGAATTTCGCCAAGGCACGGCCCAGCGGGAGCTGGGCCCTCCAGAATTCGTGCTCAGTGCCGCAGTGGATTGGAATCGCCGGGAACAGACCTCCCTTCCCTTCGGTACCTTCTGTGAGAAAGGATCGGAGTTGTGCCGATTGGCGTATATTAGCGGTTAACCTGTCCCGAACCCGGCCCGCAGGGACGCGGGCCCTCCAGAACCCGCCCCGTGCCACCTGAAATTGGAAACGCCGGGAACTGTGCCTCCGTGCCTTCCGTTGCCTCCTGTGAAATGGATCGGAATTAGTGTCCATTAGCGTGGATTAGTGGTCAAAAAGTTCGAATTTCGCCAAGGCACGGCCCAGCGGGAGCTGGGCCCTCCACCGCGGGTCGGGGCGTAAAGCCCCTCCTACGGCTTGATGCGTGCCGCGAATTGCAGCGCCTGCTCGGGGGAGTCGGCGCCGAGCTTGACGATTTTCTCCGGGGCGACACGCACCAGGTAGACCCGGCCCAGCGGGTTTTTCACCTCGAGGTCGACGTGCGGGAGGGCGACACCGGCGGGGACGCGGCACACCTCGGACACGAGTTGCGCGATCGCTTGGTCGCGGATCTTGGGATCGGCGAAAGCGTGGATGTAGTCACATGCGCGCACTACGTATTCGCCGAACGCGGTTTCCGGGTCTGGCGCGCTGGTGTCCATTTCGACGAGCCGCTTGGCGTCGTCCTCGGTCGCGGCGGTCACTTTCTTCGGGCCCTTGTTGGTTTCGATGGAATAGAGGTTCTGCTTGCCCACCGCCCGGACCAGCGTGATGGCGCCGGCGACGATCTTCTCGGCCTGCTCGGGCAGCTCGCCCTTCGGCGCCAGGCTCTGCTCCATCAGGACATTCTTTTCGTCCCGCGCCTCGACGGTGACATCGAACTCGGCCAGCGAGCGCCAGGAATTCACGACGTGGAACGTGGACTTCTTCGTCGTGGGGTTGTAGCTGAAGCCGTTGATGACGACCTGGTGCCCGATCTTGTTGTTGCCCTCCCACGGGTGCTGGGCGAGGTAGTCGGCCGGCAGCGAGAGCCAGATGTTTTCCGGCAGCGCGGCGAGGATCGGCCGGCCCTTGCGCAACTGCTGGCGAGCCCACTCAAAGGGCGGGATCGTGCCGTCCGGGTAGTACGCGATCGGGGTGGGCTTCTGCTTGAGGAAAAGCAGCTGCATCCCGACGTGGTAGCGGTAGTCGTCGTACGGGTTGTTCTTCGGGACGTTATTGATGACTTGGTAAATCTCGCCGTCCGCGACGCCATAGCCGGCGATGTCGAGGTAATGCACCCGCGCGTAGAACATGCAGGTGCCGCCGATCTGGTCGCGCAGCTTGGCCGGCGCGACGAGTTGGACGGTTTCGGTGCCGTCCTTGGTTTCCTGCTTCTCGATGGTCTTCTTGGCCTCCACCTTCGCGACGACGACGGTGGATTTGCCGGCCGCGAGCGGGTGATCCTTGATGAAGTCCTTAAGCCACTCGGCTTCGCTGTCGGAGAGGCTCGTGACCGGGAACGCGCTTTTCTGGCCGGTCTGATAGAGGAGCCGCACGTAGCCGCCGTCGATGCGCGCGGCCGCCAGTCCTTCGAGGCTGGCGTGGGCCTTCGCGCCCTTCTCGGGTTGCGGCGGTCCCTCGGGCTTGGCCGGCGCGGGCGGTGGGGCGACCTGGGCGGGCTTGGGGGGTGCGGCCTTGGCCGGTTCCTCCTTCTTGCCGCAGCCGGCAAGGGCGAGCGCGAGGATCAAGGTGCAGGACCAGAGCAGACAGCGGGGCGGACGCATGGGGGCGGACCCGCAGACTAGGGACCTGGGACGAGGGACCAAGGACAAAGGCGGAAGGTCGACCGCGGAACAACGGCCCAACGGGTCACGGGGCGGATCAACCATGACCCTCACCGAAGTGGCGGAGCTCGCGGAAGGGAGCGACCGGCTGCTGCTCTGGGCCGGCTGGCTCGACTACAGGCCGTATTGCACGACTTGAATCGCGTTACCGTCGACGTCGGTAATGATCAGATCCGTTCCTCCCCAATCGGGGTGGCGTTCGATCCCGCGCAGGATGGTTACGCCGGCTTTTTTCAGGCGGGCGGCGACCTGATCGAGGTGATGGGTCATGAAGGATATGAATAGCGGTTGGTTGATCGGTTGACCCAGGGCGGTCCTGCTCGCCGCCGGGGAGTTGGCCTGCCTTTCCCCGCCTGGCTCGATGGTCAGCCACGCCTTGCCGGGCCCCTGCACAAGGATGATGCCTCGGGCATCCTCACTTTCGAACTGCAGGCCCATGACGTCGCGGTAGAATGCCTTTTGCCCGGCAACATCGTGGGCCTTGAGTTCGACGTGCCCGATCAACGGCAAGGCGAGATCCGAACCGGCTGGCCGGCCCCGCGCCTCCGACAGGGTCCAACGGACGCCGTCCGGCGCCGAAAACTCGATTCGCCGACCCCACGCGACGGTCTCGATCTCCCCGGTGAACATGACCCCGCGCGCCCTGGCGGCCGCGACCATCGCGTCGAGGTTGTCCACCTGGATGCTCGGACGAATCCCTTGCCGGTGGCCCCAGCGCCGATCGTTGTTCCCCGCGGGACCGCCTTCGAACAATTCGAGAATCATGCTGCGGCTTTTTCCCGACGCATGTTCGTCCCATCCGGCACCGAGCTGGGCCCAGTTGCCATAGGTGGGATTCGTCGCCGTGAGGCGCACCCCAAGGCGTTTCGTGTAGAATTCGCAAGCCGAGGGCCAGTCGGCGGCGACAATGCCGAGGAAGTTCATTTCCAAGGCCGAGTTGCTGGCATCCGGTTCCACCCACTTGCCCGCTTCGGCCCCGGCCGCGGCCCGGCCGATGACAACGGTCGATGCCAACGCGAGGCAAATGAAACTGGCGGCTCCCATCGGGCGGCAGCGTAATGGCCGGCGACGGGGGACCAAGGACAAAGGTGGGAGAGGGACTGCGCGGCCAGGGGACGCCGGGTCGCGGGGACTGCGCTGGGCAGCACGCCGGTGGAGTTTCTTTCCGGGTCTTCGGTGGTTACTCCGGTTCGGGTTCTCCAAGGGTCCCTGGTTTTGTGGCTTGTCGTTCCTGGTCCGCGCCGCGCCTGGTGCGGCGGTCTAAACTTAGCGCAAGAGTCCCGCCCGGATTCATCAATCTGAATGGATGTCGCGTTGTTGCCGGCCCACCGATGCGGGAATTTTTGCGCGGGCGGTGCCCAATGCCGCTCCTGTCAGTCACGCCGTTCCCCTGAACTGGTTTTCGTTCCCCAGGCGCCAAACCCAGAATCCCAGACCCTGTGCATCCCATGTCTACCTCCCTGCGCAAACTCCTGCCGGCCTTCGCGGCCGTTGCATGCGGCCTCCTCGGCTCGCGCCTCGGCGCGGGCGTCATCGTCACCCAAGGCACCGGTCCCGGCGCTACCAGTTTCCCGGGCACGCCAATCCTCCAGACCGTCACCAATCCCGCCAGCCAGGCGACGGTGGGCGAGAGTTTCGGCAGTGGGGCGAATTTCACCCAGACGTTCACGATCCCGGCAGGCGGACCCAACTACACGATGCAGACCGTGTACTTGTACGCGGGTGGCGGCACGGGCACGACGGCCACGGCGACGATCACGGTCAACGTATATGACCTCGGCACGGTCACCGCGCCGAACCCGAGTTCCTACGCGCCGGGTACCAACCTGCTGGGCGGCGGCGCCGGGTTGCCAATCACCTATGTGACGCAGGCTAACGGCCTGCTCAAACTCGACTTCACCGGTGCGGACCAGCTCCAGCTCGTGGCCGGCCGCGAATACGCCTTCGAAATCGCCGGCACGACCAGTGCCAACTCGATGTTCTGGTACCGCACCGGCGCCAACACCTACGCGGGCGGCGCCGCCTACCGCAATCGCAGCCACATCAACGGCACCAACGCCCGCGACTTCGCCCTGGCCCTCTACGGCCCGATCAACACCGATCCCCTCCCGCCCACGCTGGTCAACATCAGCACCGCGTCCACGTTCCAATCGATTGACGGCTTCGGCGCCGGCGTGGTGTTCCTCGATGCCGGGCTCGACCCGCAGCAGGACGCGTGGATGGACGCCCTTTACGGCACCGGCCCGAACCAGATGGGCTTGACGCTGATCCGCGTGCGGATCGACCCGACCGGCAACTGGACCAACGCCATCATCGACGGCCAGAAAGCCACGCAGCGCGGGGCCCGGATCCTCGCCACGCCATGGACGCCGCCGGCCGCGATGAAGACTAACGGCAGCCTCATCCACGGTTCGCTTTCGACGACCTCCTACGGCGATTACGTCAACCATCTCAATTCCTTCACCGACGCCATGGCCGCCGGCGGCGCACCCGTGTCGGTCGTCTCGGTGCAGAACGAGCCCGACTGGGACGCCGATTACGAGGGCTGCGTCTGGACTCCGACGCAGCTGCTGAACTTCTGCCGCGATTTCGCGGGCGGGATCACGGTGCCCGTGATGATGCCGGAATCGCTGCGCTACGATCCGGCCTATTCCAACCCGACACTCAACGATCCCGTGGCGCGCAACAACGTCGATTACCTCGGCGGCCACCTCTATGGCGCGGGCGTGCAGGACAACGCCCTCGGCCGCACGCTCGGCAAGCACATGTGGATGACCGAATACCTGGTGAACGACCAGACGATCGGGACCGCGATCGACACCGCGCGGCAGGTCAGCGACTGCCTCACGACCGGTTATATGAGCGGCTACATCTTGTGGAAAACCATCGGCAACGCCAACGGCCTGCTCAACGCGTCGGGCGTCCTCCAGCGACGCGCCTATGTCATGGGCCAGTTCAGCCGCTTCATCCGCCCCGGCGACGTGCGCATCAGCACCTCCGGCAACACGAGCCCGATGAACATCACGTCGTTCAAGGACCCCGCGTCCGGCCGCTTCGCCATCGTCGTCGTCAACGGCACGAATGCGAACGTGAACCACAAGTTCAACCTCACCGGCCTGCCGGTCTCCGCGGTGGTACCATGGGTCACGTCGGCCACCGATTCGCTGACTGAGAAGGCGCCGGTGGCCGTCGCCGCGAACAGCTTCACCTACGAAATCCCCGCGATGTCGGTGGTCACGTTCTCGATCAAGCCCGCGATCACCAGCGCCAACAAGGCGGCGGGGACGCATGGCGTGCCGTTCTCGCACCAGGTGACGTCCATCAATGGCGCGACCTCGTACGGCGCCTCCGGGCTGCCGGACGGACTGACGATCAACTCCGCCACGGGCCTGATCTCGGGCACGCCGACAGCGGCGGGCTTGTTTGACGTTGCCGTCGTGGCGGGCAATGCCACCGGCTACGGCGAGCAGGTCCTCACGCTGGACATCACGCCGTTCAGCGTGACGCGCGGCGGATTCCTGCTCAACCGGCGCACGAACCAGGTCAACCAACAGGTGACGCTGAAGAACGTGTCGGGCCAGACCTTCAACGGGCCGTTCTACCTCGTGCTGGATTCGCTTTCGAGCAACACATCGCTGGTGAACGCCACGGGGACAACCTCCGGCGGCAGCCCCTACGTCGCGATCCCGTCCGGGCCGCTCGCGCCCGGCGGGAGCGTAAGCGTGGTGCTCCAGTTCACCCTGCCGTCCTCGGGCGGCATCACCTACAACCCGCGCACGCCGAACGCGCTGTGAGCCATCGTTGGGTGCAGGATCGGCGCTTGCGCCGACCTCACCCGCGAGGTCGGACCGAGGTCCGACCCTACATCAAACTCTCCCAACCTCAGCCACGAATTCTTCTCCTCCATGAAAGCCTCCCACATGTTCCTCTCGCTGGTCAGCGTCGCCGCCCTCGCGGTGGCCGCGCGGGCCACTTCCGTGACGTTGAACACCTCCGCGCTCGTCGCGGGGGGGACGTACTATGTCGATTTCCAACTCAACGACGGCAGCCAGGTCGGCAACGGCAACAACGCGGCGGCGGTCTTTAACTTCGACTTCGGCGGCGGCGGCGAGGTCGTGCCGGACGACATCGGGTTGATCGGCGGCGCGTCGGGCGACCTGTCGTCGACCGTCTGGCTGAACGACACCAACCCGTTCAACGAGTTCTTCCAGGCGTTCACCGCAGGCAGCTTCCTGAGTTTCGAGCTGGCGCTGAGCAATAACTTCGGCGGCCCGGTGCCGGACATCTTCGGTTTCGCCATCCTCGATGCGAACCTGTTCAATCTCGGCACGTTTGCACCCGCCAGCGACCAGTTTCTGACCGTCGAGCTGAATGGCGGTCCCTTGGCGTTCCAGGCCTACGCCGGCGTCGACGGTACTCCCGCCCCGCAAATCCCGGAGGGTGACATCACGGCGCTGCTCGTCGCCGCGGCATTGCTGGCGCTGGTTGGTGTGCATCGGCGCGTGGTTCGCGCGGCCTGAGGAGCATTGTCGTCGGGAGAGGGCGCTCAGCGCCATTCAGCTCAGGGCCTTGAGCCTGCCGAAACGGCTCCTCGACGCGCTGCTCGGCCGCCGCGCAAACCAACGCACTGGGGAGCAGTGCGTTCCACCTGGAGGCGCACCACGCGGACAGGTTCGATGGATCCGGATCGGTTCAATCCGTGAAATCCGTGGCAGGTCGGCCGGTTCGAACTCCCGTGTCCTTTTGCCTCCGTGGTTCAAATCCTCTCAACCCAACCTTTGATTAGTGTTTGTTAGTGTGCATTAGTGGTGCCGCTTTCCTCCCACCCCATGTCTGAGCTGTCCCGTCGCCAGTTCCTGAAATCAGCGGCTGTCGCCGGTGCGGCGGTCACCGTGAGCCAACTTTCCCTCCGGCCCGCGTTCGCGGCGGATGTCGGGGGCCGAGCCATGCTGCCAGCAGCGTCCTGGGTCGACAAACCCATGCGCTGGGCGCAGCTCACGCTGGTTGAGGACGACCCGGGCAAGTTCGACCTGAAGTTCTGGCTCGATTACTTCGCCAAGACCAAGTCTGACGCCGTGTGCCTGAGCGGCGGCGGCTGTGTGGCTTATTACCCGACGAAGATCCCGTTCCATCACCGGAGCCAGTGGCTCGGCCAACGCGACGTGGTGGGCGAGCTCATCGCCGGCTGCCGCCAGCTCGGCATGGTCGTCCTCGCGCGCACCGACCCGCATGCCACCTACGACGACATGCAGGCGGCGCATCCCGACTGGATCGCCGTCACCGCCGACGGCCAGCCGCGTCGCCACTGGGCGTCGCCCGAGATGTGGGTTACCTGCGCGCTCGGGCCCTACAACTTCGATTTCATGACCGAGGTGAAGCGGGAGATCATGTCCACCTACAAGGTCGACGGCATCTTCATCAACCGGTGGGAAGGCTCGGGCCAGTGCTTTTGCGCGCACTGCTCGGCAAACTTCAAGGCGGCCTCCGGCTTCGACCTTCCGCGCAGCAACGACCCCCAGGACCCGGCGCGCAAAGCGTACATCGTCTGGCAACAGGAACGGCTTTTCGCCCTCTGGGACAAATGGGATCGGGCCGTGCGCGAAATCAACCCCGACTCCTGCGTGATTCCCAACGGCGGTGGCGGCGCGAGCAGCCACCTCGACATGAAGCACATTGGCGAGATCGCGCCGACGCTCATGGCGGACTACCAGGCCCGGCGCGGGGTGATGCCGCCCTGGGGCAACGGGAAGCGCGCCAAGGAGTTTCGCGCCGCCATGGGACGGAAGCCGATCATCGGCATTTTCAGCGTCGGCCTCGAGGAGCCGTACCGCTGGAAGGATTCCGTGCAGAATCCGGCGGAAACGCGCCTGTGGGCGCTTGACGGGATCGCGAACGGCCTGCGCCCGTGGTTCACGAAGTTCGCCGCCAGCGTCAACGACCCGCGCTGGCTCAAGCCGGTCGAGGAACTCTACGGCTGGTGCGCGGCGAACGAGCCTTACCTGCGCAACGAGCGCTCGCTGGCGCGCGTAGGCCTCGTTTATTCCCAACAGTCCGCCTGGTTCACGCCCGGCGACAAGGGCCCGCGCCCCGGCGTCGAGGACCCCGGCCACGGCTGGCACCAGGCGCTGATCGAGGCGCGCATCCCCTTTGAGATGGTGCATGACCGCCTGCTGGATGCGCGTCATCTCGCGGCGTTCAAGACGCTTATCCTGCCCCAGATTACCGCACTTTCCGACACCCAGTGCGGGCAACTGGCCCGATTTGTCGAGGGCGGTGGCGGCATCGTCGTGACGCACGAAACCTCGCTCTACGACGAATGGGGCGTGAAGCGGAAGGATCTCGGCCTGGCCCAGCTCCTGGGGGTGAGCTTCGCCGGCCGCATTGAGGGGCCGATGCAGAATGCCTATGTCCGACTCGAGCACGATACCGTGCCCGGGCATCCGTTGTTGCGCGGCTTGGAGGAGGCGCCGCGCATTGTACACGGGGTTCGGCGGGTCGAGGTGAACGCCACGGCGAAATTTCCGCCGCCGCCCCTCACGCTGATTCCGTCGTACCCCGACCTGCCGATGGAGAAGGTTTTCACCCAGGTGCCGCGGACCAACATCCCCCAGGTTTTCCTCCGCGAGGTCGGCGCGGGCCGGGTGGTTTATTTTCCCTGGGACATCGACCGGACATTTTGGGAGGTCCTTTCCCCCGACCACGGCAAGTTGATGCGCAACGCGGTCGAGTGGGCCATGGACGGCACGCCACAGCCCGTGATCACCACCGGGCCCGGCGTGATCGACGTGACCGCGTGGCGGCAGAAGAATTCCCAAACGGTGCACCTGGTGAACCTGACGAATCCCATGATGATGAAGGGGCCAATCCGGGAATTCATCGCGGTGGGGGAGCAGCGGGTGCGGCTGGAGATGGACGGCGGCATTCGCGGCGTAAGGTTGCTCGTGAGTGCCAAAGAGCCGGTGACGCGCCAGGACGGAGGTTGGCTGGAGGTCACCGTGCCTTCGATCCTCGACCACGAGGTGATCGCGGTGGATTTGGTCTAGAAATGTAGGGGCGCAGTCTTGCTGCGCCCATTCCGCGCCAGGCGCGGAATCCTCCTGGCCCGATTTGACCATGGAATCCCGGCGCGCCGGGACGCGGTCTCGCCCCGATCCCAGAGGAATCCCGCAGCCGCGGGATTGGGCGCAGCAAGACTGCGCCCCTACCTCGGAAATCGAACAAATCTGCCCTTTGCCTTTTGGTTTTCTGTCTGTTCTCTGTCCTCCGTCTGCTGTCCTCTGAAATCCACCCCATGAAATCCTTCGCTTCCTTGCTGCTTTGTCTTCTCCCCTTTGCTGCCGCCGGTGTCGCCGGTGCGGCCGAAACCGCCCCGGTCTACGAGCTGCGCATCTACTACACGCATCCCGGCAAGATGCCCGATCTGCTCAAGCGCTTCCGCGAGCACACCTGCACGCTCTTCGAGCGGCACGGCATGGTGAACGTCGGGTACTGGCTGCCGGTCGAGGAAAAGGACCAGGACAAGCTCTACTACGTTCTCCGGCACGCCAGCCGCGACGCCGCCAAGGCGTCATGGAAGGCCTTCGGCGACGACCCGGAATGGAAGACCGTGGCGGCCGCCTCCGAGGCCAACGGCAAGATCGTGGCCAGGGTAGACTCAACTTTCCTCGCGGCGACGGACTACACGCCGGCGAAAATCCCGGCCCTCACCGGCGGTCACGTTTTCGAGCTCCGCACGTATGTCTGCAATCCGGGCAAACTGGACGGCCTCGACGCCCGCTTCCGCGAGCACACGATGAAGCTCTTCGAGAAGCACGGCATGACCAACGTCCTTTACACGCATCCCACGGACGAAGCCAAGGGCGCGGGAACGACGCTCGTTTATTTCCTGGCCCATTCCAGTGTCGAGGCGGCGAAGAAGTCGTTCGACACCTTCCGGGCGGATCCCGAATGGATCAAGGTGCGCGATGCCAGCGAGGCCAACGGCAAGCTCCTCGTGAATCCGCCGGCTTCGGTATTCCTCACGCCGACGGATTTCTCCGCCTTGAAGTAGGGCCGTTCTGCGACCGGCCCGTCGGGGTGGAACGCACTGCTCCCCAGTGCGTTGGTGGGGGACGATGGCAGATCAAACAGCGCGTTGGGGAGCCGTGTCGGCAGGCTCAACACCCTGAGCATGTTGAACGGGCAACGCGCTCCACGTTCTGCGATCCCGGTTGCGTCAGAACATGTACCGACCCCGCCCGCGAGGTCGTCGCAAGCGACGACCCTACATCAAGACAACTTGCGCCTCGCTTTGTTGGACGGCCCGCGGGGGACGCGGGCCTCCTTCGCGCTTAGCCAAAAGCGATGCAATAGCGGGTGGAGCGACTTGACCCCAAGGCGCTGGCTCGGAGCGGCTTCGCCGCAACGCGTTGGGTTCAGCGCGTTCCACCTTTTGGTGGTCGGCGATTTCCCAGCCGCAGCGCAGGCTGCGCGACTGGTCCCGGGTTCGCAGCTCAGCCGCAGCGTGGGCTGCGCGACTGATCCTTGGTGGCGAGCACGCCACATCAGGAAGCGAACAACAGGACATATCGCCGACAAGGACTCACGAGGCG
>DASZPS010000244.1:0-4264 GCA_035549955.1 Lacunisphaera sp.
ACGCGTATCAGTGGCCGAGGGCCCGCGGCGGCTGGTTCGGGAAATCATCCATCGTAAATCGTAAATCATAAATCCCATGCGCCGCCTCTACTACGAGCTGATCGAGTCCGTGCGCATCGCGTTCGCCCAGATCCGGGCGAATATGATGCGGTCGGTCCTGACCGCGCTCGGCGTGATCATTGGCATCGTGGCGGTCACGCTCATGGGCACGGCGATCAACGGCATTGACCGGGGCTTTCAGAACAGCCTGGCGATGCTGGGCGACGACGTGCTCTACGTGCAAAAGTGGCCTTGGGGAAGGGTGGATGACTGGTGGAACTACATCAATCGGCCCCTCATCCGCCCTGAAATGTCGGACCGGCTGAACCGGATCATCGAAGACACGAGGGATTCGTTGCTGCTGGTCTCGGTGCCGGTCGCCTTCCGCGGTTCCCCGGTCAAGACCGGCGAAAACCAGATCAGCGGGGTGACGATCGTCGGCACCACCGCGAACTATTCACAAATGATGTCGGCCGACTTCAAGGAGGGCCGGCTGTTCAACGACACCGAGTCCAACGGCGGCCGGCCGGTCTGCGTGCTGGGCTATGACGTGGCGGAGGCGCTTTTCCCCAATGGTTCGCCGCTGGACCAGACGGTGAAGATCTCCGGGCAGCCATACACGGTGATTGGCGTGCTGGCCAAGCAAGGGGCGTTCCTGGGCCTGTTCAGCTTCGACAACCAAACCCTGGTCCCGTTGAACGCGTTTCGAAAGTCCTTCGGCCTCAATTCGAACAACTCCCAGTTGCGGGTGAAGGTGAAGGACAAGAATCGCATGGACGACGCGAAGGAGGAGCTCATTGGGGCGATGCGGCGCGTGCGCGGCCAGTTGCCCGGGGAGCGGGACAACTTCACGGTCAACCAACAGCAGGCGTTTCGCGACCAGCTGGATCCGATCAAGCGCGGAATCGCCTTTGCAGGCCTGTTTATCACGGGCCTGTCGCTCTTCGTCGGCGCCATCGGCATCATGAACATCACCTTCGTGAGCGTGAAGGAGCGCACCAAGGAGATCGGCACGCGCAAGGCCCTCGGCGCCCGCCGCCGCAGCATCCTGCTGCAGTTTCTCATCGAGGCCGTTTCCATCTGCCTGATTGGCGGCCTGGTTGGATTGTCGCTGACCTTCGGTCTCTGCCTGGTTCTGCAGTCGACGATGCCCAGCCTGCCGGTGGTCTTTTCGGGCAGCCTGGTGGTGGTCAGCATGGTCGTTTCCATCGCCACCGGCATCGTGTCGGGCTTTGCGCCGGCCTGGGGTGCGTCGCGCCTCGATCCCGTCGTTGCCCTGCGGTACGAATAGCCTCCGGCCATGAGCTTCCGCGAGATTCTGACGATGGCGCTCGGTTCCCTGGGGGTGAACAAGCTCCGGTCGTTCCTCACGATGTCCGGTATCACCATCGGCGTGTTTTCGGTCATCGGGGTAATGACCACCGTGGCGGCGCTGCGCGGCTCGATCGAGTCGGGCATGTCCCAGCTCGGCGCCAATGCCTTCCAGTTCCAGAAATGGCCGGCCGGCTTCAACAACGGCAACAACCGGAAATACCAGATGCGCCGCAACATCACGGTCAAGGAGGGCCAGCGTTACCAGCAGCTGATGGACGGGATCGCGGAGGTCATCAGCCTCGAACTCTATGATTTCGGCGCCAACGGCGCGGCTCAGGCGTCATACCTGAACCGCAAGACCTCCCCCGACCTGACTTTTTGCGGCGGCAACCAGTACTATTTCCCGGCCAACTCCTACAGCCTCGGGGTGGGGCGCAACTTCACCCAGGCGGACATCGATCTGGCCCGCCCCATTTGCATCATCGGCGAGGATGTGAACAAGAAGTTGTTCCCCGCCGAGTCGGGCTTGGGAAAGATCATCAAGGTCCGCGGCCGCACCTATACGGTGGTCGGTATCCTGGCCTCGCGCGGCACGTCCTTCGGCCAGAGCCAGGACGGGATCATCGTCGTGCCGATCACCCGGTTCTCGATGGAATTTGGCAACACGCGCCAGTCCTTGAACATCGCCACGCAGGCGCCCTCGCGCGAGGTCTACAACGAGACCCTCGACAAGGCCACCACCGCCATGCGCATTGCCCGGGGCTTGAAGGCGGAAGACGACAATGACTTCGACGTGTTTTCCAACGAGTCGCTCATCGCCTCGTTCGCCAAGGTCGCCGACGCCGTTGCGGCCGGTTCGTTCGTCATCAGCGGCATCGCCCTGCTGGCGGCCGGCGTTGGCATCATGAACATCATGCTCGTCAGCGTCACCGAGCGCACCAAGGAAATTGGCATTCGCAAATCCATCGGCGCGCGCAAGAAGAGCATCCTCACGCAGTTTTTGATCGAGGCCGTCGCCATCTCCCTCGCGGGCGGTGTCATGGGCATCCTGCTGGGCGTGGCGGGCGGCAACGGCTTGGCGCTGATGCTCAATGCCTCCGTGGTATTCCCGTGGGATTGGGCCGCCATCGGCCTCCTGGTCTGCTCCGGTATCGGGGTGGGTTTCGGTTTCTACCCGGCTTGGAAGGCTTCATCACTCGATCCCATCGAGGCGCTGCGGTACGAGTAGGCGAGGGCGCCATGCTGTTGCCTCTCATGCCCTTGCTTTCGTCTGGCCGGCGTTGCTTCGAGACCGGGACTAAAGCGCTGGCTATGCCCGGTACTTTTCCTCCAATCTATCCGACCACCTGAAACACCATGTCTGCCACAACGACCTCGCTCGCCGCCCCTGCGCCGGCTTTCACTGCCGCTCCCAAGAAGAAAACACGTAAACGCCTCTGGATGATCATCGGGGGCGTACTCCTGGTGGGAGCGGTCGTCGGTGGTGTCATTTACAAGAACAAGAACCGGGACAAGGCGACCGTGGTGATGACCGAAAAAGCGGTCATCAAATCGATCGTGCAGACCGTCAACGCCACGGGCAAGGTCCAGCCCGAGACCGAGGTCAAGATCACGCCCGAGGTGACCGGCGAAATCACCGAATTGCCCTTCCGCGAGGGGGCTCAGGTCAAGAAAGGGGATCTCCTCGTTCGCATCAAACCGGACGCCTACAAGTACCAGCTCGACCAGCGCGAGGCCGGCCTCACGGCCGCTCGCGCTTCCGCGATCCAGAGCAAGTCCAATTTCCTCAAGGCCGAGGAGGATTTCAAGCGGAGCAAGGACCTCTTCGCCAAGCAGCTCATCTCGGACTCCGAGTTCACGGCCATCCGCACTGCATTTGAAGGCGCCCAGGCCAACTACGACAACGCCCAGGCCCAGATCCGCAGCGCGGAGGGTCTCCTGGCCCAGGCCCAGGAACAATTGAGCAAGACCGTCATTTACTCGCCGATCGACGGCACCGTCAGTTCCCGCACCAACGAAGTCGGTGAACGCGTGGCCGGCACCGGTTCCTACGGCGGCGCCGAGATCATGCGCGTGGCGGACCTCGCGAACATGGAGGTGCGCGTGAACGTCAACGAGAACGACGTCATCAACGTCAAGATCGGCGACAAGGCCAAGATCTCCGTCGATGCCTACCCCAACCGGCGCTTCAACGGCGAGGTGTGGGAAATCGCCTCCTCCGCCCGCACGCTCGGCCAGAATACGCAGGAAGAAGTGACCAACTTCGTGGTGAAGATCCGCATCACCGACCGCGACGTGGCCTTCCGCCCGGGCATGAGCGCCAATGCCGATATCGAGACCAAGTCCGTCACGGACGTGGTCGCCGTGCCGATCCAGTCGGTCACCGTGCGCACCCGCGAGGGCGCGAAGACGATCGAGCAGCTCGCCGGTGACCGCGACAAGAAGGCCAAGGAAACGCAGGGGGAGGGGGCCGCCGCCGCGGTCAACCAGAAGGACCAGCGCGAGCGGGAGCGCGCCGACCGCGAGGCGCTGCAGCGCGTCGTGTTCGTGAAGACCGGCGACACGGTCAAGATGGTGAACGTCAAGACCGGCATCGCCGATTCGACCCACATGGAAATCACCGAGGGGATCAAGAAGGATGACGAGGTGGTGTCCGGCCCGTTCAGCGTCGTCACCCGCATGCTCAAGGACGGCGACAAGGTCCGGCTCGAAGCGCCCAAGAAGCCGGCCGAAAAGAAGAAATAGTCCCATCGCGCCCGCCATGACCCCTGCCGCACCTGCCTTCACGCGAACGTATCGCCCGCCCGGGCCGCTGGTCATCCACATTGAGGGGGTGACGAAGCTGTACCAGATGGGCGAGGAGACGATCCACGCCTTGCGCGGGGTGGCGCTGACGATCCGGCGCAACGAG
>DASZPS010000245.1:0-2904 GCA_035549955.1 Lacunisphaera sp.
ATCCCCGCCAACGCCCCGCTCGGCGCGTGCCCGCATTGCCTCCTCGCGGCCGGCCTGGCGAGCGAGCCCGCCGCGCCCACGGATTCGCCACCGCCGCCCGCTCCCGCCCAGCTCGCCCCGGAGTTTCCCGAGCTCGAAATCCTCGAGCTGCTCGGCCACGGCGGCATGGGCTCGGTGTACAAGGCCCGCCAGCGTTCCCTCGACCGCCTGGTCGCGCTGAAGGTCCTGCGTCCCGGCCTCGACGCCGACCCGTCCTTCGCCGAGCGCTTTGCCCGCGAGGCCCGCGCCCTCGCCCAGCTCAATCATCCCGGCATCGTGACCCTCTACGAATTCGGCCGCACGCCGGGCGGGCGTTATTTCATCCTCATGGAGTTCGTCGACGGCGTGAATCTCCGGCAATTGCTGGCCGCCGGCCGGCTCGCGCCCCGCGAGGCCCTTGCCATCGTCCCACCGCTGTGCGACGCGCTCCAGTACGCGCATGACCGCGGCCTCATCCACCGCGATATCAAGCCGGAGAACATCCTGGTGGATCGCCTGGGCCGCGTAAAGATCGCCGACTTCGGCCTGGCAAAACTCGCCGCCCCGACCCTGCCTTCCGAGCCCCATTCCGCGGCATCCGGCAACCAGCCGGCCGGCGCCCCGGGGCCTGCGCCCGCCTTCGCCCTCACCGAACATGGCAAGGTCATGGGCACCCCGCGGTATATGGCGCCCGAGCAGCGCGATCGCCCCGACGCCGTCGACCATCGCGCCGACATCTATGCCCTCGGCGTGGTGCTGTACCAAATGCTCACCGGCGAATTGCCCGACGCGCGACAACTCCAGCCGCCGTCACATCGCGTGAAAATCGACGTGCGCCTCGACGAGATTGTCCTGCGCGCGCTGGAGGCTGATCCCGCCCGCCGGTACCAGCATGCGAGCCTGCTCAAATCCGGGGTGGAAACCGTGACCGCGGCCGCACCGGCTGCGAAAGTCCCCGCGGATAATCCCGCCGCCGCCGGCTCCCGCCCGACCATTCCCTACCTGCTGCTCGGCGCGCTGGCCGTGTTGTACCTTGGCTGGGTGACCTACTCCGCGGGGGGCCTGCCCGATCGCGTCGCCAGCCATTTCAGCGTCGACGGGCTCGCCGATGGCGGCATGCCCCGGCGCAACTACCTGGTTTTCATCGCGGTCTTCCCCCTGCTCCTCGTTGGATTCCTGCAAGGGGTGGCCCGGCTCACCCGGCGCCTGCCGGCGAACCTCGCCAATCTTCCCCATCGCGACTTCTGGCTGGCCCCCGAGCGGCGCGCGGACACCGCCGCCCTCCTTGGCCGGTGGCTCGCCGGGCTGTCCTGCGTGCTTCTCGCGCTCTTCGCGCAGATCGCCGCCGCAGTCGTGCTGGCCAACGAACGCCAGCCGGCGCGGCTGCCCGACGGCGCGTTCTTCGCCTCGATCATGGGGTTCGCCGGCGGGATGATGCTGTGGCTGGTGGGAATGTTGCTGCGCTTCGCCGAACCCCAGGCCCCGGCGCGCGTCGTCCGCTGGCGCACCCGCGCGGTGGCGGTCATGAGCCTCGTTGCCGTTGCCGCCGGCGCGATTCCCCTCGTGAAAGCCTGGCGCAACCCAAACCGCGCGGCGGCGGCTGCCTCCCGCACGACCTCGTCTCTTCCCGCCATGACGACGACCCAGGCAATCGAGACTCCCACCAACTCGCCCAACGTTGCCGCCCCGGCTGCAACCGCGACCACCCCCGACGAAACCCAGCGCAAGATCATCCAGTTGAAACTCGACCAGGCCCGGCGCGAGTTGGATTTGGTCCGGGCCAAGCATGACGCGGGTATGGGCACCGGCGCCGAGTTGCTGGAAGCGCAAGATCGGGTTGCAATTTTCGAGGCCGAGCTCGCCGGCGACACCTCCGCGGCTCCCCGCATTCAGCTGGCCTCGGCCCGCCTCCTTTTGGCCGACGCCCAAGCCCGGCGGGATACGGGCATGGCCACCGAACTGGACGTGGACGCGGCCCGGACCAAGGTGGCGATCCTTGAAGCCGAGGTTCAGGGTCAGCCCGGCCTGGCGGCTCGCGTGACCCAATTGAAACTCGAACAGGCGAGGCGCGCGCTCCCCCTGATAGAGGAACGTTTCAACGCCGGCATCATCGACTTCGCGGAACTCCAAACCGCCCGGGACACCGTCGACCTGCTCGAGGCGGAACTCACCCATGACCCGGTCGCCGTTGCGCGAGCCAAGCTGGCGTCAGCCGAGCGCCGCCTGGAACCCGCCCTCGCGCGGGCCATGACCGGCACCGGCACCTACGCGGAGGTCGACGAGGCCAGGACCAAGGCGGCCATTCTCCAACTGGAATACAAAGCCCTGGCCCCGGCGCCGGCCGGCCCGCCCGTCACGGAACTGCCCTTGCAGTCCACGCAAACCACCCCGCGCCTCCAATTCCGCGCGGTCCATACTGTTCCCGATGCTTCCACCGAAAGCCTGCGCTTCAGCCAGGGCGGCCGGGACGAAGCGCTGCATCTCTCTCGTTGGGTATTACTCAGCGAAGACGCAGTGGCTGAAGCGGTCCCGCAGCCGGGCACGGACCAAGCCCGATCCTCCATCCTGCTGAAATTCACCCCGGCGGGAGCGTCCCAATTCGAGCAGATTACCGGTGCGCTCGCCGGGCGACGCCTGGCCATTCTTCTCGACGGCCGCGTAGTCAGCCGCACCAACATTCTCCAGGCCATCACCGGGTCCACCGCCCAAATCAGCGGCACCTTCACCGCCGCCGAGGCCACGGCGATGGCCGCCGCCATCCAGGAAGCGGTCAAGCCGCCGCCCGCGCCGGCGCCCGAACTTCGCCTCGTCATCCGCGAGGACCGCTACCTCATCGATTCCCAGCTCGTTTCCCTCGAGCAACTCGGCGAACGCCTGGCCGATTTC
>DASZPS010000246.1:0-7635 GCA_035549955.1 Lacunisphaera sp.
ATTGCGCATCACCACAAAGGCGTGCAGCCACCAGCCCGATTTCTCACAGGCTTCGAACAAGCAACCCTCGAATGCCGCCTTGGCTCCCGCGGTGGCAAAGATGTCCCGACGATAGTTGCCGCGATTGATCACATGGTAGCAGGCCCCGGGAAATTCCAATCGCAACTTGCGCGCCATGCCCGGAGCAGGAACCCCCGCCGCAACGGTCCGCCAACCCGGCAGCGTAACTTTTCCGTTAGCATTTTGCCGATCGGGAATAAAGCAGCCTGACCCCGTCGGCTCGGCTCAATCGCTGCGCCGGTGGCTCCGCGAGCGGCTCGGCGTCGAGCGCACCGAAGCGCAACGCATGACCGCAAAAGAGTTCATCGCCCAGGCCCAGCGCGAAGCGCCGCGCCAGTCCCGCGGCATCCGCATGTGATCTTATGTCGTCCCTGCAACAGTCCATCGAGCGACGCAACGCGGCCGAGAAGGCCGAGCCGTCGTGCCACTCCGTCCGCAGCAACGCGGCGTTCGTGGATTTCCACGTCACCGCGCATTCGCGCTGCGGTTTTCCCATCGGCCAACTCTGCCACTACACTCTCGACGCGAACGATGGCGGCGGCGACGAGCCGCCCGAGCGGCTCACGCTCGCGTTTCCCACGGCCGACGTGGTGCTCACCGGCGCGCGGCTCGCGAAGCTCGTCGAGCTGCTGCACGATCACTCGCTCGGCTCCGTCACGCCGCTCGATGCGCGCTATTCCAACGCACTCGGCAAAGCGCCCTGGGTTGCGCGCATCGTTATTTCGCGGATCGACAAGTCCGGCGGCGCAGCGGGCTAGGCGCGAGCAGGGCCGCGCAGCGGCCGGGCGGCGTGCGCGCTAGGGCGCACGGCGTAGGCTCTTTTCTTCGCCGGAGCGGTCGCCGCGGCCGGTAGCGCCGCGAGGCTTGGGGAGGCCGCGGCGTCCGCGGAGGCGGCTATTTTTTGTTGCGCAGCACGCTTCCTTTTAAGGTCGCCAACTCGAACGCCGGTTTTTTCACGCTGAGTGTAAACTCATTTGGATGCGGCTTGGCATCACGATAGTTCACGAGCGCAACGGAGTTGATGAAGATTTCGCGCGGCAACGCTCCATCAACCACCGCTTCGGAGTTGGGAAGGATTGAGCCTTCCTCTAACAGACCGATTAGATGGCAGACACCCGCCGCGGCGAGTTCCCACGTGTCGGTGACTCTAAAACGGAAGTTCATTACTAATGAGGCAACCCTAGTGCTTTTGCTTGTTGGATGTAACCTTCGAGGCGTGCCGCTGTCGCTGCTGCTTCCGCACTCGGGAGGCCGAGTGCTCCCTGGAAACGGATCAGCTTCCGACCGGCTTCAATTTCGGCCATGACTTCAGCACCCGCATTCCCGTATTTTTCGACCCACGCAGCATAACGTCCGGTCCGGTGCTGGGCCGTATGAATCAATTCCTCAAATACTGCGGAGCGTCCAGGCGCTGACCGGAGCAACACCTGAACAGCGTTATCGGTGAGTCCTTCCGCTCCACGATAGGTGAGATAGCCGTCCACTTCGCTGCCTTGAAGGATTTTCCCGCCGTTACGCTCGAACGCAGCCTTGATGCGAGCGAACAGAGCCGCGTCCATCGCTTCGCCACCAATCGTGCTCGCGAGCCCAGCACCGCCGCGAAGCATTCCGCGTTCGGCAGCTCCCGCAGGCCCGGCCCCGAGAGTTGCGATCATGTCCGCTGCGATGAAGCCCGGCGTTCCTTTCAACAAAGCGATCGTTCCGAGCGCACCTTCGCGAACGATATCCTTGTTACCGACTTGGTCCCCATACTCCATCAACAGCACGTAATACCCCATCATGATCTGGCGCATCTGCTCGTTTTGCCTGTCGCGATACTCTCGCTGAATCCGGGCATCGCGGCCCCAGTCGATGCTGGGCACCATCATGCCTTCGCTATCCATCACCATGATAGTCCCGTCAGGTGTGCCGAACGGTCCTCCCCTGTTTGGGGCAATAGTGCAGCGGTCGTCGTAGGCATACCTGCCTCACGGAACTACTGAGAAAGAACGGGGCGGATCGCCTTACACCTGAGATCGTAGACGTGCCGCCGGTAAAACCAGAATCAAACAATCCGGCTGAATAGCCCTTCGAGGGAAACAAGCGACCAGAACGGCCGCCCGTTTTCCATAACCGACACCTGATGGTTTCCACGGAAAGAACCAACGTAAATGTCGGGGATGTTGGCGCCGCGCATAGCAAACCGGAAACCGTGCTTGGTTCGATAGGCATGCATCACATCGAATTCGACCTCTGCCGGATCAGGCTCTTTGTCGTAGAAGCATGCGACACTTTCAGCGATGCACGAGGCCTGCGGAGCAATCGACGGCAATTCCTCATTCAAAATGGCCTTCTGATTCTCAGAGAGCCATTCTCTCAGCTCGGTGTCTTCCCAAACGATGCTGAAGAGCACCTTTGCCGGTCGGCCTTCGTTTTCCACAACGAGAAGTTCGATGTGCTTTTCGGCCCCGCTCTCGTTCCCAATCCGCAGTTCAAGATTCGCTGTTTTCATTTTCCTTTTCGCAGCCGGTTGTATTCGGCCGGATTGATGTCGTTGCGAAGCACTAGCTGACGCAGTGCGGTGGGTGGCGCTTCGTTTCCTGGAATCGGATACCCGTGCCAGGTTCCTGCATTGTCGCTCTTAAACTCGTAGAGCTTTCCGTTGTGAAACGCATACCGTTGCTTACCCACTTGAATGCTTCGATTCAACAGCGTTTGTGCTGTGGCGTGGTCAAGGTCCATCAATGTTCCGTGCCCGCCTGGCGCATGTTTCGCTGTGCCCTTAAAGACTAGAGGCTGCGGCCTCGGAAACAGTGATCCGGCTTGTGGGCTAGAAAGCCTGATTCTTCCATCTCCACTTGGCACGATCCGAACTTTGCCCGCTGCTGAACCCAGCGCCTCAGTGGCACCGGCAGCAGCTCCCGCTGCCGCGACTCCTACGCTCTGCGATACATGACCGAGTGTAGCCAAATCGCCCGTCTCCGAGCTATTGAAGTCATAAGAACGAGCGTCAATGGGTGTGTCGGAAGCCAAGTTATAGGCATCGATTCCCATGCCCACAGCGCCAAGCAACATGATCAAGCGTCGAGCTTCCTCTTTGTAAGGATTTCTTTCCCCGAAATTCCGATCCCACCACGAGCGCTCGCTATCAACTTCATCACTGATTTGGCCGAGGAGTTCGATTCGTGCGGCGATATCCGCGCCTGTCATCCTGTTTGGGGCATTCGCAGTGTTGCCGAATACCGGGCCGGGCCGGTCTGTAATTCGCAGCGAGTTCCAGACGCCGCCATTGTTGTAGGCCGACTCGAAACGACGTCCGAGGAAATCCGCCGACGTTGTCGTGGTGCCGTCCTCCCAAGGGTTCACTCGATAGTCGGGGGGGCGCGAGCGCGGAGTAATTGTGAGGAACGGATCCTCAGACATGCCTACTGCCAACCCAAGATAGTCCCACCCGTTCACGCCGTCGTTGCCGGCGAAGCCATAGAGATTCAATCCCCCGTCTTCCTCGATCGGGTCGCGGTTGATGAAACGCCCGAGTGTCGCCGAATAATACCGGTGCCCGTAGCAAACCAGTCCCGTCTCCGCGTCCGTAAACTTCGTGCTGAAGCGGAAGGAAACCGCCGCGGCGTCGTTGTCGCGGATCTCCGTGCGCAACGGCTCGCCGAAGGGGCCGTATTCGTAGACCGCCGCGATGGCCGCGCTGCCGGCTTCCGAGTCGAGCAGGGCGATGACATTTCCATTCCCATCGTAGGCCGGCAGCCAGGTGCGCGACAGCGCATGATCGCGAATCTGCAGGAGGGCGCCCACGCCACCCGTCGCCGAGAGCGAGCCCTGGACATCCAAGCCCCAAGTGTAGCTGCGCACGAGCGTCAGCGTGCTGGTGGCGTCGAACTCGGCAATCAGATTCCAGTCGTCGTACAGGTACCGGTCTTTTTTGAGGGGCGTGGAGGAATACAAGCCGGTGGCGGTGTTGCGGCCGTCACGCACGATTTTCTGCACGCGCCGACCGAGGTAGTCGTAGAGGAACTCCAGGCGCCGGGCGTCGGCGTTGGCGATCTTGCCCGTGCCGATGGCCGCCGGGTCCGTCTGCATGGCCACGAGCCGGTCCTCGGCATCGTATTCGTAGGTCCAAAGGCCGTCGCCCGTGAGATTGCCGGCGTAGTCGTAATCGAAGCCCTGCGAGCGCGCGGGCACTGCGATCGTCTTTGACGCGGTGCCGAGCAGATCGGCGCCAGCCGTGCCGCCGCCGGGATTCGCGGCAAACACGGTGGTGCTCAGGTTGACCATCCCGCCGGTGTTGGCCGGCACCACCTGCACGCTCCACGCGCGATCCAACTGGTCCGCCGGGAGGGTGGCGCCGGTCACCGTCACCGCCACGCCGGGACCCACCGTGCCGGCGAAGCGCACCACGTTGTTTTCCTTCGCCGTGTACCGGTTGGTGCCGTCGGCCGTGTAGTCCTCGTCGTCGCCCGTGGCGCCGGCGGTGCCGCGCGTCAGCGTGCGGTTGCCGATGGAATCGTACCGGTACTCGAAACGCCGGCCGGGCAATTCCTCGGTCGCGGCCGGGGAGGAGGAGACCGTGTTGCCGCGATACATGGCGGCGGTTTCAACGCCGCCGCGGTCATTGTACGCATAGACATTGTAAACGGAACTGTAGCCGCTGCCGGTCCAGTAGTCGGCAAACGCCGCCCCGCTTTGCTTGGCGGTCTTCCGCTGCATCAGGGCCGTGTGCGTGTACTCGAACTTCGCCTGGCTGGCGCCGCTCCACTGGGAGTCGACGGACTCCAGCAGGTCGCGGGTGGAGTTGTAGCCGCAGGTGACCGTGAAGGCATGACCGCCGGTGATGGAAAGCGCGTTCACCAGCGACGAATTCGTCAGGTAACCGTACTGGAACGTGCGGCTGGTCGCGTTGTTGTTGCGCTTGGTGGCGAGGGTGTCGAAGCGCCCGCCACTGGTGAAACCGTACGTCTGCTCGAGATCGGAACTGGAATTGGCGCTCGCGCCGAGTTGGAAGCCCTTGTAGCGCCCCATCACGCCCCCGCTGCCCTCGTATTGGTAGGTCAGGACCCGCGTGCCGTAGAAGGACGAGGGGAGGGTTTCGGAGTTGGTCCGGCCGCAGGCACAAAGGTCGAACGTGCGGGTGTCCGTCGCATCGTCCACCCGGTAGATGTGACCGAGGCGGTCGTAATGGTAGGTCAGCGCAGCTGTGCCGCTGGGATAGCCCACGCCGGTGAGTTCGCCCGTGCTCCTATCGTAATTGTAGGTGGTGGTGACGGTGCTCGACGGGCCACGATCGGCGATCCTCTGGTCGGTTTGACCGCAGGCATTGTAGGTGAAGTTGACGGCGTGGCCAAGGGCGTCGGTTTTGGAGTTTAGCAGGCCGGTGGCGGCATGATAGTTCCAGGTGACGGTATCGGCCGTGCCCGGGGAGGCTCCGGTGTTGTCGCCGGTGCCGGGCCAGTCGTCGTCCGTCCAGCCCGTGCCTCCGCGGTAGGTCTTCTGGGTTTCGTGATCTCCATAGTCGGCGTGATAGCCATGCTCGACCGGCGGAGAGGCATGCCCCCACTGGCGCTCAAGCTGTCCCCGGGTGTTGTATTTGAAATAGGTGTACTTGGCGGCGGCGTCGCCCTGGCGCTTCACGCGGCCGCTGGTGTCGTATTGATAGGTGACCAGCGTGCCAGTGCCGTCGCTGACGGTTTCAGGCAGCGTGCTGCCGGTTTTGTATGCGATCGTCGTGGTGAGGCTGCGTGAGTCGACCTGGGTGCTGGCGCGGCCGAGCGTGTCGTACCCCGTGCTGAAAGTCAGGCCGTCCGAGGCTATGACCCCCGCCGGCAAGCCGTTGACGACGGTTTCCGTGCGGCTACCGAGGCCAGCTTGGCTGGTGGTGGCGGTTACCGTCTTCGTGGAGGTGTTCACCGCCACGGTCCGGGTGATCACTGCGCCGTTGGTTGTGGTGGTTTCCACCTCGCTGCGGTTGCCGCCGAAACCGCTCAAGCGGGTGCGAACGAGCGATTCGGTGTGCGCCGAACCGTTGGGATAACTGGTGGTTTCCTCGCGCAGCCACCATTCGCCGGAAACGGGCTCGAATGCGCGGCTGGTGTCCATGACCCGGTCGAGTCCGGAAGCGGTGACGAGCGTGCCACCATTGCCGACATCGAGCCCGGACCGGGTGAGTTGCGCGTGGTTGTCGTATTCGTAAAGAACGTCGTCGTAGAGCCGGTTATTGCTGTCGTCGAGTCGCTCGTACTTGGTGCGAAGCCCCCTGGTGGCGTCGTAGGAGAACTTCTCGATGAACGCGTGTTGACCAGTCCAGCCGGGACGCTCGGTTTTAACGGCACGTCCCAGCCAGTCGGTCCAAGTTTTCTCATAGCGGGATGACGTACCATGATCGCAGCGCGTCAGGAAACCGCCGTCAGCCAGCGAATAGGTGTAGGTCCGCGAAACCACCGCGGAACCGGTGACTGACGCCAGCTGGCCGTCGAGCTGATAGGTTTCGATCGTGGTGCCAGTATCGGGTGCCGTCGTAATGCGGGTGCGGGCCGACTGGTCATAGGCGATGCCCGTGGCGCCCAAGCCCGGCGGCGTTACGCTGGTCGGCCGCCCGGACAAATCGTAGCTCCGCGACGTGACCAGCGTTTCGGTCTGTCCAGAACCCACAGTCTCGGTGAGCACTTGATTTGCCGCATTGTAAGCCAGACGCGTGACGATATCCGTGCTGCCCTTTTTGGTTACATCACGCACGCGCCAGACTTCATCGTAGTTGCCGTACTCGGTCACCGTGCCCGCCGGATCGGTCATGCTGGCCAGCAGGCCGTTGCTGTAGGTGTAGGTGGAGACGTCGCCGTTGTTCAACGTCCTGGTCAGCAGCCGCCCCGCGACATCGTAGGTAAAATCCTCGGACGATATCGGCGTGCTGGAAAAATTGCCGCTGCCGGTGTGCACGTAGGTGGCCTTCCGGATCGGCAGGCCGTTCAAGCCGCAGATCGTCACCTCCATCGTGGATTTATTGGCCACAAGCCCGATGGGAATGATGTTCACGGAGTCGTAGCTGGTCAGCGTGTAATCGCCGGCAGCGGTCGTGCCGTTGAATTTGATCTCCCGCCAGTGGGTGTAGGGGTAGCCGGTGCGATCAAACACGCCCGAAACGTAGGTACCGAACCCGAATGGCCGGTAGCTCTCCTGGGTTTGGTCGGCGCGGATGACGGCCAGGGTCCGACCCATGTCCTCGTAGAGCACCAGACTGCGTTCATCGATCACCCGGACGACCGTGGAAGCCAGGGTCGAACCGGTGGCGTAGGAAGTCGCGGATGCCAACGTTTGGGGCCGAAAAAGGGTCAGGCTGCTTTATTCCCGATCCGCCGCGGAAGAAGCCGGAGTTTTCCGCAACAGTTGCAGCTCGGTCGTTGGTGGCGAGGCGCCGCGGCGGACCGACAGCAGGTGGCTGACGTATTTGCGTCCACCCAGGTGCAGGCGGCTCGCCAGCCACGGATTCGAAGCTTGCGAACGTTCCTTTAGAAACAACGCCAGTGCGACCTTCCAGGTTTTCACCTTCGGGCTGGTAACCAAATCGCGGTCAGTCCGGCCGAGCCGGCGTAG
>DASZPS010000247.1:0-43846 GCA_035549955.1 Lacunisphaera sp.
CGCTCCCAAGGCCAGGCGCTCTGCAATAAAACGCCGGCGTGCACCAACCAGATCTTCAGTTTTCCAGGGCATAGATGCCCGTAAAACTGTCAGCGATGTGTGGCACCTAAAGTGTCAGCGATGTGTGGCATCATGCCAAGACTGCGCCCCTACCCGGGAGATTTGGGTGCCCAAAATACCTGCAACTGGCCACTTTCGACCGTGTTTTCCGAGAACACCGCCGCACCACGTTATGCCCGATTTCCTGCAGGACCTGAAATTTTCCCTTCGCCTTTTCGCCAAATCCCCGGGCTTCACCGCCGCCGCCATCGCCGTCCTGGCTTTGGGCATCGGGCTGAACACGGCGATGTTCAGCTTCGTCCATGCCCTGATCTTCCAGCCGCGCCCGTATCCGGAACCGGATCGCATCGTCCAGATCTACACCCATGACGAGAAACAGCCCGACCGCTACCGGGCCTTCGACTACGCCACCTATCGCGAACTGCGCGACCGGCCGGACGTTTTCAGCGGGGTGCTGGCCCACCACATCTCGCAGGTCGGCGTGGGCGAGCCCGGCGGCAATGTCCGGCGGGCATTCGGCGACATCGTTTCCGCCAACTTTTTCAGCGTGCTCGGCGTCAACCCGGTCCGCGGCCGGTTCTTCACGGCGGAGGAGGAAAAACCCGGCGCCGCCGCGCCCGTGGTGGTCGTCAGCCACCAGTACTGGCGCAACCGCGGCGCCCGCGACGACCTCGTCGGCTCGGAACTTAGGATCAACGGCCGCCCCTACACGATCGTCGGCGTCACGCCCGAGAATTTCTCCGGCACGATGATGCTGGTCGGACCCGAGTTCTATTTTCCCCTCGGCGCCTTCGACGTCCTCCTCAACGACTTCGAGACCGTCGACCAGCGCCGTTCGCTCGAACAACCCGGCACGTTCAGGCTCCTCCTCCTCGGCCGCCTGCGGCGCGGTGTCACGCCCGAATCCGCCCGCGCCAGCCTGGCCGGCCTTTCCGCCGCGTTGCGGGAGCGCTACCCGGTGGAAAACAAGGACCAGGTGCTCGCTATTGCCCCGCTTCCCCGCTTCGGCACCAGTCCCCGACCGATGGAAGACGGCGGCCTCGGCCTCTTCGGCGGCGTGCTGATCGCCCTGACCGCCGCCGTGCTGCTCATCATCTGCCTCAACCTCGCCGGCCTGATCCTCGCCCGGGGCCATTCCCGGCGCCGCGAAATCGCCATCCGGCTCGCCATGGGCGGCGGACGGGGCCGCATCGTCCGCCAATTGCTGGTGGAGGGCTTCGTGCTTTCGCTTGGCGGCGGGATCGTGGGACTCCTTTTGGCCTTTGCCGCCACCAAACTTATCCTGTCGGCCCTCGCCGAGCGCGTGCCGGTGGCCATCTTTTTCCCGGGGGTGGCCAGCGGCCCGGCCGTGATCGCCATGCTCCTCTTCTGCGGCTTTGCCACGCTCTGCTGCGCCCTCGGACCGGCGGTGAAATTGTCGCGCACCGACGTGCTCGCCGACCTCAAGCTGCAGGCCGGGGAGGACCACGTGCCCCGCCGCCGGGCCTGGCTGCCCCGCTACCCCCTCGTGGTGGCGCAACTGTCGCTCTCGCTCGCCCTGGTCATCGCCGCCGGGCTCTTCGTTCGCATGGTCCAGACAGCCACCGCGGTCGACATCGGCTATCGGGCCGACGACACCATCATCGCGGAAGTGGACGCCAGCCTCGGCGGGCATGGTGAAACCCGCACCCGCGAGCTTTACCAGAACCTCGAACGCCGCCTCGCCGCCCTGCCGGGCGCCGGCGCCGCGAGCATTGGCGTCATCATTCCGCACAGCACGATCGATATCAACCGGCCGGTGCAACGCGCCGGCTTCATGCTCGATCCCGAGGCCAAGCCGGCCACGGCCGCGGAGGGCAGGTTCTTCTACGTGCCCTGGAACGCCGTCGGCGCCGACTACTTCCGCGCCATGGGCCTGCCCATGCTCCGCGGCCGCGCCTTCACCCGCGCCGAGACCGAGGACCGGGATTCGCCTCTCGTGGCCGTCATCGACGAAGCCCTCGCCCGGAAGCTCTGGCCAGACGGCGACGCGCTCGGCCAGCAAATCCAGATTCCCCCGCGGGCGGGCGATGCCCCTTCCGATCGCCCCAAGCCGCTGGAAGTGGTCGGCATCGTCGCCAACGTGCACAATGACTACTTCGAGGATGAATTCCGCGGCGCGATCTACGTGCCGTTCGCCCAGGGGTTCATGAGCAATGTCCATTTCCACGTCCGCCCCGCCCCGGGCATCGCGCCCGACGCCCTGATCGACGGCGTGCGGCGCGAACTCCGGGAAGGTGCGCCGGGCGTGCCTGTCTTCAAGGTGCAAACCTTCCGGCAGCACCTCGAAACGTCCCTGGAGTTCTGGGCCATGCGCCTTTGCTCGTTCCTGTTCCTGGCCTTCGGCGGGACCGCCATGTTGATCGCCGTGGTGGGCGTCTATGGCGCCAAGTCCTATGCCGTGTCGCGCCGCACGCGGGAGATCGGCATCCGGCTCGCCCTTGGGGCCGAGGCGGAGCGCGTCCGCAACCTCATCCTGCGGGAGGGCCTCAGCCTGACCCTCACCGGGCTCGGCTTCGGCCTGTTGCTCGGCCTCGGGGTGGGCCGGCTGCTGGCGACCGTTTTCGTGGACTTCAACGGCTTCGATGTTCTCCCCTACGCCGTCGCCGCCCTGACGCTCTTCGTCGCCGCCATGGTCGCGTGCTGGGTGCCGGCCAGGCGGGCGACGCGCGTCAATCCGCTGGAAGCATTGCGTGCGGAATAGACCTGCCGTTCGTTCGGGGTTTGGCCGCCCATGTCAGCCTCGCCGTGGCGGGTCGACGTCGCAATGGATCCAAAGTCGGCACGATTCAGAGGGTGGAGCGCGTTGCCCGTTCGACAAAAGCTCAGGGCCTTGAGCATGCCGAAACGGCTCCACAACGCGCTTGCCTCGCTGCCGTCCAAACCAGCGCACTGGGGAGCAGTGCGCTCCACCTCGGGCATCGATGTAACCTGAGAATTGGGAGCGGTGATCGTCGTTTTCACGATTCTCGATTTCACGATGGCTGATTTCACGATTCCCCGGCTCGAGCCAGCGCCCTGGGGAGCAGGTCGCTCCACCTTCGACCAAGGCGCGGCCCGCAGGGACGCGGGCCCTCCAGCGGAGCAGGGAATCTTGAAAACTGAAAATCGTGAAATCGCTAAACTGAAAGTCTCAGGCAGCGGTGATCGGCGTTTTCACGATTTTCGATTTCACGATGGCTGATTTCACGATTTCCCGGCTCGAACCAGCGTCCTGGGGAGCAGGTCGCTCCACCTTCGACTCCAGAACGTCCGGATCAAAAACTCCGCGATCCGCAACGCGCGCCGCGCGTGGGCCGGGCAGTCTCGAAACTCGCCCTCCTTGCGTCCCTCGCAGGGCATTTCGTCTGCTTCTCATCATTATTCGAAAAAATACTCGTTGGCGCGGGGGCCGGGCGTCACTCGACACGCCGGGCGGGCGGAGTATCCTCTCCTTGGCAGGATCAATCCACGCTGGTTTGCCCGTCGTCCCGACCAGCCATGAAACTCAAGCCGGAAATCGATCCTGCCGCGGCCTTCCCTGACTCGCTGCACATGCCCGCGGAGCAGGAACTCGCCGCCGCCGTGGGGCCGGCCTATTCGCCCGCGCACGAAACCATCCTTCAGCTCCACGCCGCCCATCCGACCGTCACCACGGCGTGGCAGTTTTCCCCCCGCTGCGGCTGGTACCAGGTTCACCTCCTGGGCAAGCGCCGGCTGCTCTATCTTGTGCCCAAGCGCGGGGCCTTCCGGCTGGCCATGATCGTCGGTCGCAAAGCCGTGGCCCGCCTCCAGGGCGGCCCCTACGGCCGGCGTATTGCGAAGCTCCTCAAATCCGCGAAACATTACCCCGAAGGCATTGCCTTCGATTTTGACCACCATTCCACCGATCCCGGCCTGATCGCCGCGCTGATCGAGGCCAAGGTCCAACCCAATCCTCCCACGTCATGAAGATCCGAGCCACGGATTTCATCGCCGTGCCCGTCCGCGACCTCGCCGTCGCGGCCCGCTTCTACCGCGACGTGCTCGGCCTGCACCAGGTGATGTTCGCGCCGGAATACCAGTGGGCTGAGTTTGACGCCGGCAACGTCACGATCGGCCTGCACGGCGACGAGCAACCCGCGCCCCCGGGCGGTATCCGCGTGGCCTTCGCCGTCGACGACGTGTCGGCCGCCGCGGCGGAACTCGCCGCCCTGGGCGTGAAGCTCGGCGGGCCGCCCCAGGACTGGGGCGTCTGCCAATCCCTCGAGGTCGTCGACCCGGACGGCAACGTGTTGCTGCTTCACCATCGCAACGATGGCACGTGCGGCCAGGGGTCATGAACCCGGCCACCGCGTCTCCCGCCGGGCGGCCGGCGAGCCCGGTGGACGAACGTTCCTTTGGGCATGCGTGGCTGGCAATGACGGCTGCGTTGGCGCTCCACATCTCCGATGAGGCCAGCCACGACTTTCTGTCCGTCTACAATCCCGCCGTCGTGGCGCTGCGGGAGCGCCTGTCCTGGCTGTGGCTGCCCACGTTCACGTTCGCCACGTGGATGGCCGGGCTCATCCTGGGCTTGCTGGCGCTGCTGGCGTTGGCGCCCACCGCCTTCCGCGGGCGGACCTGGTTGCGCCGCCTTGCTTGGCCGTTCGCCATCCTGATGTTCGGCAACGGGCTCGGCCACTTACTCGGTTCCCTCTGGTGGGGACGCCTTCTCCCGGGAATCTATTCGTCCCCCTTCCTGCTCGCGGCCGCGGCCTACCTGTTCGTTTCCGCCTGGCGCGGCCGCCCGCATGGCCGGAACACTCCCCCGGTTTTTTCCCCCGCATCATGAATCGTTCCGAATTCCTCGCCACCTCCTCCCGCCTCGCGTGCGGCTCGTGCCTCGCGCTGATCGCCGGCTCCCGCTTGGGCGGAACCGAGGCCCCCGCCGCCGAACCGGAAACTCCGGTCGACGAGGCCCTGAAGCGCGCCCGATACGAAAATGCCTTCACGAACAACTGGATGACCGACCTGTTCGAGGCCATCGACCGCGAGGTCGACCCCGCCGTCCAGCTCCGGCTGATGCAAGCCTGCGGCGAGGGCTGCTACCGCCGGCACGCGTTCAAGCAGGATCTCGCCGCCGAAGGCCGCGGCGATGTCGACCGGCTCCTCGCCGCGTACCGGCGAAACTTCCGCATCGAACGCGAGGCCGACCTCGTCCACATCCGCTACGGCGACCATTGTTTCTGCCCGGCTGCGCGCAACCGGCCGCCCCGGCCCAACGACCTGCACTGCGAATGCACGCGTTTCACCCACGAGACGATTTTCGCCAACGCGCTGGGCCGTCACATTCGCGTCGAATTGGTCGAGTCCGTCCGCCGCGGCGGCAAGACCTGCCACCTCATCGCCCATCTCGCCTGAGACCCCCCGCCCTCCCAAACCGACCCTTTTCCCCATGCATATCCTCGCCCTCGAACATACCTCCACCGGTTCCACCCGGCCGGACCTGGATGATATCCTCCGCGCCGAAGCCGCCGCGTTTTGGGACCTCCAGAAACGCGGGATCCTCCGCGAAATCTGGATTTCGGAACAGCGCCGCGCCGTGCTGCTGCTCGAATGCCCCAGCACACTGGATGCCCGCAACCACCTGGCGTCGCTGCCCATGGTGCGGAGCGGCCTGTGCGATTTCCAACTCCTCGGCCTTACCTCCTACGACGGCTACGAGCGGCTTTTCGGCGCCGGGCTCGTCCCCGCCGCCCGGCACGAGGAACCCCCGGAATATTGAGCGGGTTTCGATTGATTTCCGTTCCGTCCCGGCCTCGCGATGACCGACAAACCCGTAGGGGCGCAGTCTTGCCCGTTCGACCTTGCTCAGGGCCTTGAGCTCCGTCGAAAGGCTGCGCCCAAGTCGAGCAGAGCTCGACTTTACCCGGTGTCTTTCGAAGACACCGGCAGGGAAACCGACGCCACCGATTCCATCGTTCCGACCTGAAGGGCCGAAAATCGTGTAACTTTTCCCGTTCAGCCGGGTTAGGTAACCACAGACCAATCCATCCAACAGGAGGCAACTGACCTGAAGGAGAACGCGAAAACAAATTCTCTGTTCCCTCTGTTTCCTTCTGTTAATCCCATCCGTCCGATTCGCGTCATCCGTGGTAAAACCAGTTTCCCTTTCCCCATGAAATCCGCCGCCCTCCTCCTCAGCACCGCCCTGCTCGCGACCGCCGCCTCCGCGAAGGTCACCGAGAAATTCTCCCAGACCTACCCGCTCGACGCCAACGGCACCATCCGCGTGGAAAACGTCAACGGCACGGTCGAGATCGTCGCCTGGGACAAGGCCGAGGTCTCCCTGGAGGCCGAGAAATCCGCCCGCACGGAGGAAGGCCTGCAGCGCATGCAGATCAAGATTGACGCCACCAACCGCCGGCTCGCGGTGAAGACCGAAATGGAGAAGAAGTGGAAGTTTTGGGACAACATGAACGCCCAGGTCCACTACAAGCTTATGGTGCCCGCCGGCGTTTCCCTCGAGAGGATCGACGTCGTCAATGCCAACATCGAGGTCACGGACGTGAAGGGCGACGTGAACCTCAGCACCGTCAACGGCGGCGTGGACGCCCGTGGCCTGGCCGGCGCCGGCCATTTCGAGTCCGTCAACGGCTCGCTGCGGGTCGCCTACGCCGCGCTGCCCGCCAGTGGCAACATCGGGCTCGAGACAGTCAATGGCAGCTGCAAGCTGCTGGTGCCGCCCGGCGCGGCGTTCGACTTGTCGGCCGAGACGGTGAACGGCCACATCAGCTGCGACTTCCCGATCACGCTGCAGAAATCCGGCCGGCGCGAGCTCCGCGGCCCGGTGAACGGCGGCGGCCCGCGCGTCAGCCTGGAATCCGTCAACGGCGGCCTGAGCGTCGAAAAAGCCAAGTAAAAGGCGCCTTCGCCGTAGGGGCGCAGTCTTGCTGCGTCCCTGGGATCGGAAAGCCGGTCCCGTCATACGTGAGAGCCAAGGCAGGGCTAACCGCTGATCGCCGCTAGTGGCGCACTAATCCCGGAGCGTGACGCACCGTTTCGTAGGGGCCAACCTTGCTCGCCCCGGGATTGAACGAGCCGCGCCAAGGCGACCCCTGCGATGATCACGTTTCCACCGTAGGGGCGCAGTCTTGCTGCGTCCCTTGGATCGGCGAAGCCGGTCCCGTCACCCGCGGGAACCAAGGCAGGGTTAACCGCCAATCACCGCTAATGAGGCGCTAATCCCGGAGGGGGCCTGGCCGACGGGGCGCTGGCTTGAGCCGGGGAATCGTGAAATCAGCCATCGTGAAATCGAGAATCGTGAAAACGCCGATCACCGCTGCCTGAGATTTTCAGTTTACTGATTTCACGATTTTCAGTTTTCAAGATTCCCTGCCCCGCTGGAGGGCCCGCGTCCCCGCGGGCCGTGCCTTGGTCGAAGGTGGAGCGACCTGACCCCAGGGCGCTGGTTCGAGCCGGGAAATCGTGAAATCAGCCATCGTGAAATCGGGAATCGTGAAAACGCCGATCACCGCTGGCTGAGATTTTCGGTTTCCCGGACATAGGCGGCCTTGAGTGACTCGCTGAGTGGCGACTGGGCCAGCGCTGACTTCCAATCCGGAAATGAAATGGGCCGATCCATGAAGGGTGCAGCCCGATAGGTAAATCGCAGGCAATTCTCCGTCTTGCTGGCAACGGAGAATTGCCTACGCTACCGAATCAGATGTTGAATTCGAACGGCTTAACCCGCGTTCCGCCCCCGCCGGGCCACCCCGGCCGTAGGCAATTCGCGTAGGCTGAATAACACTGATCGGCGAAAGAAAGATGAAACCTCCTCGCCTCAGCGGTTACCAAATCGCGTTCAGCCTCGAAGAAACAAGAGGAGAGCGCGAGGTTTTCATTTACGGCGATCCCGCTGGATTGCGTTCGCTCGCCAAACTGCTGCTCGCTGTGGCCGACCTGGATCAAACGAAAGAAGAGCTGCCGCTGCACGACTCGTATCATGTCCACGCGGTGATGCCGGCCTCTTATGCCGGTCACTCAGCGAAGATAACCGTTGGGCGCGCAGATGACAGGCGCGGAAAAAAGCGTTTTGACGTGTTTCCGAAGCCAAACCCAAAGAAGCCGATCCAGCCGCCACAGACAACGCCGCTAAAGCGGCGTGTCTGAGCTGAATCGTTCGGCAAAAACTACCCCATCTGCTCCGATGTCCGTCTACAAACCGCCTGAAAACCGAGAAGAGTTGCTCCGGCGTTACGCGAGCGGAGAAAGGAGCTTTCCCGATACCGAATTGAGCGATGCCGACCTTTCCGGCGTCATACTAGACGGCGCGAGCTTTGAAAAGTGGTCTTGGTTTTCTTCGACGAATTTCGAAGGAGCTAGTTTGCGCGGCACGGTATTCCGCGAGTGCCACGTTAAGTGCGCAAGTTTCCGGAACGCTGATCTCACCGGAGCGTCGTTCGAACGAGCGGCAGTGGAAGCGGCGGACTTCGAAGGTGCGATTTTGGAGCAAACCCGTTTTGAAGGAGCCGGCTACTACGGCATAACGATCAGCGACGATATGGGTTTCCCGCACGGAAAAGATAAGAAGCCGAACTCAGAGGGTTCTGTTGCGCCGGAGCGCGCAGCGGGACCCCGGTTGAACAAGCTCGTGTCGGGCGAGGACTGACGCGCAGTCGCGCTTACCCGGCTCGCCCGCACACCGGACTCTCCCCACGTTTGCTGCCACGACCATGCCCCGCTCTGCCAACGGTATCGGTACGGTACACTACGGACGCTCGGCTGAAGCCGAGGACGGATCCTATGTCACCACAATCTGGTTCACGATTTTCTACCTGCCCATTTGCCCCCTGCGCTCGGAACGAATCCTGCCGCTTTCCTTGTCCGAGTCCGCCTTCATCACCCAGTTTCGCTACACGTCGCTCATGCGGGTGCCACTGGACTGGCCCCGGATCGCGAGAACATACCTGGTGGGATGGGGCTTTCTCGCCTGGTACGCGATTGGCGTCCACCTGTTGCTGCACCTACCCCGGCAATTGGAAGACAAAATGCCCTATCTCGGCCCGGCGTGGCTCGCCCTGCCGTTTGCGGCGTTTTTCGCGTGGCAGAAATGGATCCGGCCCCCGCCGAGATTGAGGCTCGTGCGCCCCACGTTCGATGCCCAGCATGGGGTTTATCGGAAGGACGAAGAAAGAAACGGATCACCTGTCACCCCCAAACCCACCAAGCCGGGGAACCTCAGCTGAAACGCCAGCGAAATTCCATGCTTCCAATCCTCCTTCTGATCCGGGTCGTCTTCATGGCGGCGGTCGCGGCGATCCGCCGCCGGCCAGCATCTTGGTCTTCGTGGTCGACATGAAGGAAGGGAGCCAGCATGCACCGGAGATTCTCGACGCCATGACCGGATCGATCGTCATCACCGCGGCCCAACCGTAGGGGCGCAGTCTTGCTGCGACCAATCCCGCCCTGGCGGGATTCCGCGATCAACGAAGGGGCCGAACCCGTTGGTCCGTTCGGATGAACGCCCAACGGGATCGAGCAAGCCCGACCTTGCCAAGGGCGGTTGGGATTCTTCGCTGCGCGAAGAATGGGCGCAGCAAGACTGCGCCCCTACGCCGAACCGCGGGTTTCGAGCTGAGCCGAGGTGGTCAGGCTGCCCGTTTCGCCCCGCTCCAGGCCGCTCTTCCCCTGGCGCGTCGATCCCCTCAGGCGGGGCAAACCCCGGCCATCAGGAGTTGAGAACCGCGACCCAGGATGAACCGGAGGAGGTTGTCCGGAAAACTGACCGGCCGCATTTTCCGGACCGTAGGGGCGCAGTCTTGCTGCGACCAATCCCGCCCTGGCGGGATTCCGCGATTGATGCAGGGGCCGAACCCGGTGGTCCGTCCAGATGAACACACAACAGGATCGGGCAAGCTCGACCCCTGCCAAGGGCGATGGGGATTCTTCGCTGCGCGAAGAATGGGCGCAGCAAGACTGCGCCCCTACGCCGAACCGCGGGTTTCGAATGCTTGCCTGCGCCATCCCATCCGTGGGACGGGGCGATTTCATTAATGCAGAGAATTCCCGCCAACGCCTGCTGGTAAAACGCGCAACAGGCTGGTCGCCATGCTATAACAACTATCCGTGCGCTTGGCACAAGGCATGCAAAATGCCCGCCATGCTTCTGGCCGCCACCACGATCTTCTTCCGCGTACATACCCGCGTTTTGCTCACCATGAGCGTGGCCCTCTGCGTTGTCACCGTTTGCCTGACCAACAGCGTGCGCCATCCGCCGGCCCCGGTCGCGATCAGCCAGGCCGCCCCCACCGCCGTGGCCGCCGAACAACCGGCCCTGCCGCCGCGCGCCGCCCTGCCCCTCACCGCCGTTCGCTTCTTCTTCCTGCTGCCCCATCTCGTTTCCAAGTGAGACGGGCCGCCGGCAATCGTTTTCGTTCCCCTCGTCCCTCCCGTTCTTCCGTCTCGTTTCGCCACGCGCTTCCCGCCGGGAAGCACCGGCACGGGCAGGAGAACGGGGACGATTTTTCAATTCGCTCCACGCCTCCACGCCCATGATTGTTGAAACCCTCCTCCAGGACCTGCGCATCGGCTTGCGCGTGCTGATCAAGGAAAAATCCTTCTGCGCCCTCGCGGTGTTCGTGCTCGCCCTCGGCATCTGCGCCGTCACCACCCAGTTCAGCGTCGTCAACGGGATCATCATCCGCGGCTTCAACTTCCCGCACGCCGACCGGCTCGTCTCCGTCAATTTCATCGACCCCACCACCGGCACGTTCTTCGGCTTCAACGGCCAGGTCAACGCCCTCGACTACGTCGAGCTCAAGCCGGAGCAGAAGTCCTTCGAACTGTTCGGCGGCTACCTGGCCGGCTCGACCGTCAACCTGACAGCCGGCGCGGTGCCGCAGCGCTACACCGGCGGCTATGTCACCGAGGACTTCATGCGCATCGTGGGGATGAAGCCGCTGCTGGGCCGCGACTTCACCGCCGAGGACAACAAGCCGGGCGCCGCCAAGGTCGCAATCCTCAGCTACAAGATCTGGCAGCGCGACTTCGGCGGCGCCGATTCCGTCGTCGGCCAGGCCGTGCGCATCAATGGCACCGCCGCCACGATCATCGGCGTCATGCCGAAGGGCTTCAACTTCCCCTTCAACGAGGAACTCTGGATCCCCCTCTTCGCCGAGTTCCCGCCGCTCGCCCGCAACGACCCGCGCGCCAACACCATTGCCCTCTTCGGCCTCCGCAAGGCCGAGGTCTCGCTCGACCAGGTCGCCCTCGAGTTCAACGCGTTCGCCCAGCGCCTGGCCAAGGCCTACCCCGAAAACAAGGCCTTCAACACCGCCGAGGTCGAAACCCTGCGCGATAACTTCACGCCCAATTTTCTCTGGTGGCTGATGGTCGGCATGCTCGGGATCTGCTTCCTGGTCCTGCTCATCGCCTGCATCAACGTGATGAACATGCAATTCGCCCGGGCGTCGCTGCGGACCAAGGAACTGGCCATCCGCTCCTCCCTCGGTGCGACCCGCGTGCGCCTCATCCGGCAAATGCTCACGGAGAGCCTGCTGCTCGCCGGCCTCGGCGCCGTCCTGGGCGTGGCCGGCGCATACTGGGCGGTCGATTTCCTCTCCGCGGTGGCGGCCAACCTCCCCAACCCGCCGCCCTCGTGGATCACGTTTGAAATCGATCCCCTGGTCCTCTGGGTGACCGTGGGAATCACGGTGTTTTCGGCGGTCGCCTCCGGCCTCGTGCCCGCACTCATGTCCTCCCGCACCAACGCCAGCGACGCCCTCAAGGAGTCCGGCCGCGGCAACACCAGCCGCACCGTGCGCGTCATCACCACCGGCCTCGTCGTCTTCCAGATCGCGTTCACCAGCCTCATCCTCGTGGCGTCGCTGCTGCTCGCCCGGTCGATCCACGCCCAGATGAACATCGACTACGGCTACGACACCCACGGGGTCATGGCCGCCCGCATGGGCCTGATGGAGGGCGCCTATCCCACGTCCGTCGAGAAACGCGCGTTCTTCGACCGCTTGGTCCGCGAATTGCGCAACTCTCCCGAGTTCGAGGCGGTCGCCCTCAGCAACCGCTTCCGGATGGTTTTCTCGGGCAATGCGCCGATCGAGATCGATGGCCGCGTGTACAAGGAGCACAAGGAACGGCCCAACACGAGTTTTGAGCAGGTGACGCCCGACTTCTTCACGGTCACGGGCCAGCGGCTGCTCGAGGGGCGGGCGTTCACGGACGACGACCTCGACCAGAAACTGCCGGTCGCGATCGTCAACGCGGCGTTCGCCAAGAAGCACTTTGGGACGGAAAGCGCCATCGGGCGCCGCTTCCGCACGGTCGGCAACAACGGCCAGCAGTTCAACGACTGGCGCACGATCGTCGGCGTCGTTTCCGACGTGCGCATGACCGGCCCGTTCCAGAATCCCAACGTCGATGACACGGGCTATTACGTGCCGTTCTACGCGAGCCTCTTCGGGCCGATTCCCCCGCAGCCCGCGGCCACCCAGTTCGCCACGGTCGTGGTCCGGCCGCGCGGCGGTGTGCGGGCCGACACCCTCGCCACCGCCCTCCGCCGCGCGGTGGGCAAGGTCGACGGCAACCTGCCCCTCTATTTTGTCGAGACCCCCGCGGCCAGCCAGGACAGCTTCATCGCCCAAAACCGGATCACCGCGACGATGGTGGGCATCTTCGGGGTCGTCGCCATCCTCCTGGCGGCCGTCGGGCTGTACGGCGTGATGAGTTTCTCCGTCAACCAGCGCACCCAGGAGTTCGGCGTACGCATGGCCCTGGGCGCCGAACAGGGCTCCATCCTCGGGCTGGTCATGCGCCAGGGCGTTACCCAGCTGCTCGTTGGCCTCCTCTCGGGCCTGGGGCTCACCTGCCTCGGCGCCTGGCTTTTCCGCAACCAGCTCCAGAACTTCTTTTTCAATACGTCGCCGACCGATCCCCTGGCCTACACCGCAGTCGGCCTCGCCATCGCCGTCGTCGCACTCGTCTCCACTTTCATCCCCGCGCGCCGGGCCACCCGGGTCGACCCGATGGTGGCGCTGCGGGCTGAATAGGAAATCGGGAAAACTGAAATTCATGAAATCTAAAATCGTGAAATCTCAGGCCATGATTCCCTCCCTATTCGATTACCGATTCTAGATTTCACGATTTTCAGTTTTCCCGATTCCCCGTCTTAAGATGATCCAGGACCTCCGCCATGCGCTGACCTCCCTGTGGAAGAGCCCGGGCTTCACCCTGGTCGCGGTCTTCACCTTGGCATTGGGGCTCGGGGCGAACACGGCCATCTTCAGCTATGTCCACGCCATCCTGCTGCGGCCGCTGCCGTTCCCGACACAGGACCGGCTCGTCGCCGTGTATGGCGCCGTGCAGCGCGATGGCTGGGAGCGGCGCGCGTTTTCCCTCGCCGATTTCCGCGACTACCGGGCGCACGCCACCACGCATTTCGCCGAGCTCGCGGCCTATTCCGACACCTCCGTCACCCTGACCGGCGGCAATGGCGCCGCCGAGCGGTTGTACGCCGAGATGGTCAACGCCGGCTATTTCCCCGCGCTCGGCGTTCCGCCCCTCCGCGGCCGGGTCTTCCGGTCCGACGAGGATGCCGTCCCCGGCGCGGCGCCGGTTGCGCTGATCAGCGAGGGCCTGTGGCGGCGGCGTTACGGCGGCGATCCGGCCGTCGTCGGGCAAAAGATCCAGTTGAACGAAACGAACTTTCTCGTCGTCGGCGTCATGCCGGACGGTTTCCGCGGCATTTCCGACCACGCCGAGGTTTGGATGCCAATGGCGATGGTTGACCCCATGGTCGCACCCGAGGCCTGGTCGCGCCGGGGCTGGCGGTGGCATGAAGCCATCGGCCTGCTGAAGCCGGGTGCCACGATCCTGCAGGCCCAGGCCGAGCTCGACACCATCGCCGCGAGCATCGCCAAGGCCAATCCCGAGGACAGCAACCAATACGGCGCGCGGGTGATCGACCTCCGCGAGGAACTGGTCGGCGACCTCCGCCAGCCCGTGCTCACCGTCCTGGTTGCCGTCGGCTGCGTGCTGTTGATCACCTGCGTCAACGTGGCCAACCTCATGCTCGTCCGGCTCAACGGCCGGCGCGCGGAGCTCGGCATCCGCGCCTCCCTCGGCGCCGGGCGCACGCACCTCGCCCGGCTGTTCCTGGCCGAGGCGGCGCTCATCGGCCTGTTCGGCGGAGCCCTCGCGCTGTTGATGGCCCTCTGGGGCATCGATGTGCTGCGCCAGATCACCGACGTGCCGCAGTATATCGACCCCCGGCTCAGCTGGCCCGTGTTCCTCTTCGCCGCTGCCCTCGCCGCGATCAGCGGCCTCGCCGTGGGCCTCTTTCCCGCCTGGGAAGCAGGCCGGCGCGACCTGCTCACGGTACTCAAGGACGGCGGCCGCGGCGCCGCCGGGGCCGTGGCCGGCAAGCGCACCCGCAGCGGGCTGCTCATCGCCGAGATCACCCTGGCCCTGGCCCTGCTCATCGGTTCCGGCCTCGTGGCCCGCAGCTACTACAACCTCGTCCAGCTCGACCCGGGCTATCGTCCCACCGGGCTGCTGACCGGCACCTTCGAACTGCCCGCCGCGCGCTATGACGCGGACCGCGCCCGGGTTTTCCGCCAGCAATTGCAGGAAAAGCTGGCCGCGCTCCCGGGCGTGCGCTCCGCCGCCCTGGCCACCAACACCCCGCTCGACGGCAACTCCAGTTCCACCTTCGGCGTGGCCGACCGGCCCGCCGCCGACCCCGCGGACAACGAATTCCGGCTCTACACCCACGCGGTGAGCAGCGGATACTTCACCACCCTCGGCACGCCCTTTGTGGCCGGTGGCGACTTCGACCCGGCGATGTCCGCCAATGCCGAAGGCGAGCCGGTGGTCATCGTCAGCGAAAACGTGGCGAAGAAATTCTGGCCCAAAAGCGGTGCCGTCGGCGAGCGCATCAAGGCCGGCCGCGGCAATCGCGCCACGTGGATGCGCATCATCGGGGTCGTGGCCGAAACCAAGTCCCGCCGCCTGCCCGAGAATTCCACCCGTGACCCGGATGTTTACCTGCCTTTGGTCCGCCACACCGGCCTGCTGACGTCGGTGGCGATCCACGCGGACGGCGAGGCCGCGGCGCTGCAGCCCGCGGTCCGCCAGGTACTCGCGGCGCTCGATCCCAACATCCCGCTCTATCACGTCGCGACCATCGAAGACCGGATCCGGCAGCGCACCGCCGGGCCACGCCTCATCACGCAACTTACCGGCTTCTTCTCCGGCGTCGCCCTGATCCTCGCCTGCCTCGGCATCTACGGCGTGGTCTCCTTCAACGTCGGCCTGCGCACGCAGGAAATCGGCGTCCGCATGGCGCTGGGCGCCCGGCCCGTGGATATCCTCAATCTCGTGCTGGGCGGCACCGGCCAGGTCGTGCTCGCCGGCCTGGGCCTCGGCTTGGCGCTGGCTTTTGCGCTGTCCCGCCTGATGGCGAGCCTGCTGTACAACGTGCCCGCCACCGATCCGCTGGTCTATGGCGGCGGCGCCGTCGTGCTGGCCCTCGCGGCCCTGCTCGCCGCGTGGGTGCCCGCGCGGCGCGCCGCGCGCGTCAATCCCGTGGAGGCGCTGCGCGCGGAATGAGGGAATCGTGAAAACTGAAAATCATGAAATCTAAAATCGTGAAATTTCAGCATGCGACCCGACGACTTTCCAAATCCCGATCCTAGATTTCGCGAGTTTCACTTTTCACGATTCCCCCGTCTTAAAATGATCCAGGACCTCCGCCATGCGTTCACTTCCCTGCTGAAACGGCCGGGTTTCACCGGCGTTGCGGTGCTGACGCTGGCGTTGGGGCTGGCGGCCAACATCACCCTTTTCAGCGCGATCGACGCGATCCTGCTGAGACCGCTGCCGTTTCCCGATAGCGACCGCCTGGTCAGCGTGCGGGCGATGGTGAAGCGCGACACCTGGGAGCGCCGCGCGTTTTCCCTGGCCGATTTTCGCGACTACCGGGCGCAGCTGGCGGGTTTTGCCGGCTTCGCCAGTTTCACCAGCGACGGTGGATACAACCTCACGGGCGACGGCGAGGCGGCTCGCGTCGATGGCCAGCTCGTTTCCCATGACTATTTCTCGGTGCTCGGCGCGAAACCCGTGCTCGGCCGCACCTTCACCCCCGAGGAGGACGGCGCCCCGGGCCAGCCGCCGGTGGTCGTGCTCGGACATGACCTGTGGCAGTCCCGCTATGCGGCTTCCCCGGAAATCATCGGACAGCAGATCCGGCTGAACGATGTCCCGCACACCGTCGTCGGCGTGATGGCTCCCGGCTTCCGCGGCGTGAACGCCGACGCGCAGCTCTGGGTGCCGTCGTCCACCGCCACCCCCGCGCGGTGGAACGGCCGGGGCAACCGCGGTCAAGAGGTGGTGGCGCTGCTCAAGCCGGGCGTGACGATCGACCAGGCGCGGGCCGAACTCGCGGCGGTTGGCCGGCAGCTCGCGGAAGCCTATCCCGCGACCAATTCAGGCTACAGCGCCGATCTCGCGCCCCTGCGCGAGGAAATCTTTGGTGCGCTGCGCCAGCCCCTCCTCGTGCTGCTCGGTGCCGTCGGGTTTGTCCTGGTCATCACCTGCGTCAACGTCGCCAATCTCCTGCTGGTCCGCCTGGCCGGCCGGCGGCGCGAAATCGCCATCCGCACTTCCCTCGGGGCCAGCCGCCGCGATCTGGCCCGGCTTTTCCTCGGTGAATCGGCCGTGATCGCCCTGGCGGGGGGCGTGCTGGGCGTGCTGCTGGCAGCCTGGGGCATCGGCGGGCTCGCCCGCTGGGCGCCGATCGACCTGCCGGCATATGTCACCCTCAAACTCAACGGCCCCGCGATGCTCTTTGCGCTGCTGGCCACCACCGGCTGCGCCCTGGCCATCGGCGCCCTGCCTGCCCTGCTCGCCGGCCGCGCGGACTTGAACGCCACGCTGAAGGACGCCGGACGGACCGGCGGCGCCGGCGTCGGCGGCACCCGGGCCCGCGCGATGCTTGTCACCGCGGAAATCGCGCTTTCCCTCTCGCTCCTCGTCGCCTCCGCGCTCTTTGTTCGCAGTTTCGCCAACCTCGTGACGCAGGCGCCGGGCTTCAGCACGGAGAACGTGCTCACCTTGCGCACGATCCTGCCGGACGCGCGCTATCGTGACGCCGCCCTGCCCCAATTTGCCCGCACACTGGTCGAACGCGCCGCCGCGCTTCCGGGGGTGCAGTCCGCCGCGATCGGCAGCGACAGCCCGCTTGGGGGCAACTCCGTCGCGATGTTCGCCTCCATCGAGGGAGGCTCGGCTGTGCCGGCGGAAAACGAAGCCCGCGTCTATGCGCACTTCGTCACGGGCGGTTTCTTCCGCGCCACGGGCATCACGCTGCTGCAGGGCACGACCTTCGCCGATTCCTATGCCCCCGACAGCGAGCAGGTGGTCGTCATCAGCGAGAACTTCGCCCGGCGTTTCTGGCCGAATGGCGACGCAATCGGTCAGCGCCTCAAGGCCGGCCGCAGCGGCGCGGGCGGACCTTGGTTCCGCATCATCGGGGTCGTCGCCGAGGCCAAGTACAGGGGTTTGGTGGCCAATCCCACCCGCGATCCCGACGTCTACGCCGCCTTTCCCCAGTTGCCGCGCAACAGCTTCACGCTCGTCGTGCGCACGGCGGACGAAAGCGGCGCGCTCGCGACGGAATTGCGCCGGCTCGTCGCATCGCTCGATCCCAACGTACCCGTGTTTGGCCTGACGACCATCGAGGAGCGCGTCAGCCGCGCGAGCGCCAGCCAGCGATTCAGCGCGCAGCTCATGGGCGGGTTCGCCCTCGTCGCGCTCCTGCTCGCGGCCCTCGGGCTGTATGGCGTGGTGAGCTTCGGCGTGGGCGAGCGGACGCAGGAGATCGGGGTGCGCATGGCCCTGGGCGCGCGTCCGGGTGACATTGCCCAGATCGTGCTCGGGGGCGCCGGCCGGCTCGTGGCGGCCGGTCTCTTCGCCGGCACCGCGCTCGCCCTCGTGCTGGTGCGTTTCATCGAGTCGTTGCTTTACCGCGTGGATGCGCGCGATCCCCTGACCTACGGCGCCGTCGCCGCGGTGCTTGCGCTCGTCACCCTCGTCGCCGCCTGGCTGCCCGCGCGGCGCGCCGCGCGCGTCAATCCCGTGGAGGCGCTGCGCGCGGAATGAGGGAATCGTGAAAACTGAAAATCATGAAATCCAAAATCGTGAAATCTCAGGCCATGATTCCCCCCTATTCGATTACTGATTCTAGATTTCCCGATTTTCAGTTTTCACGATTCCCCTGCTCCCCATGAACGACCTCCGCTTCGCCTTCCGCCAGCTTTTCAAGTCCCCGGGTTACACGGCCATCGCGGTCGTGACCCTCGCGCTCGGCATCGGGCTGAACACCTCGATGTTCAGCCTGATGAACCTGCTCATCCTGCGGCCCGTGCCCTTTCCGCAGCGGGACGAACTCGTGCGCGTTTTCCGCACCACGCCGCAAAACCCGCGCTCCGACCACAGCGCCCAGTCCTTCCTCGATCTCCGCCGGGAGACGGCCGACTTCATCCGCCTCGCCGCCTACCGCCAGTGGGGCTACACGCTGACCCAGCCCGGCCGCACGCCGGTCAACCTCAGCGCCCTGCGCGTTTCGGCCGATTTCTTCGACGTCCTCGGGCTGCCGGCCATGCTGGGCCGCACGTTCACCGCCCAGGAGGAATTGCCCGGGAACCATGTCATCATCCTGAGCCACGCCGCCTGGCTGGCGCACTTCGGCGGCGATCGCGACGTCATCGGCCGGTCCGTCACGATCGACGGCGAGAGCACGACCGTGGTTGGCGTGATGCCGCGGGAATTTTCCGACCTCATGCTTTGGGGCCCCGGCGATGCCTTCCGTCCACTGGGGCTGACCGACCAGGAAAAGGCCAGCCGTGATGACGCCTCGGTCCAGATCCTCGGCCGGATCCGCGGCAAGCTTGACCTGAAGGAGCTGAAGACCCGCCTCGCGGCGACGTACGCCCACCTGGCCGACACCCGCTCCCGCGAACAAAGCAAGGATGGGCTCAACGCGATTCCGCTGCAGGGCTCGACGATTCCGCCCGGCACGGACGGGCTGACCGTCATGCTCCTTGGGCTGGCCGGTTTCGTCCTGCTGATCGTCTGCGGCAACCTCGCCAACCTGCAGCTGGCGCGCGCCGTCACGCGGGCCCGCGAATTCGCCGTCCGGGCCGCCCTCGGCGCGTCGCGAGCCGACCTGGTGCGTCCCCTGCTGATCGAAAGCTTCGTCCTCGCCCTCATCGGCGGCGTGGGCGGCGTCCTCGTCACGGTGTGGGGCAACGAATGGATCGCCAAGCGCGTGTCCGAAAACCTGCCGATCAACTTTGAACTTACCATCGACTGGCGCGTCCTGACCTTTGCGCTCTGCCTGTCGCTGGTCACGGGCCTGCTCTTCGGGCTCGCCCCGGCGCTGTTGTCCTCGCGCGTGCGGGTGAACGAAACGCTCAAGAGCGGCGCCCGCGGCGCCACGGGCGACCGGTCGCAGCATTTCCTGCGCAGCACCCTCATTGTGCTGCAATTCTCGGCGGCGCTCATGCTACTCAGCTCCGCCGGGTTCTTCGTCCGGGGCATGAAGGTCCTGCTCGCGCGGGATCCAGGCTGGACCCCCGCCGGGATCACCCACGGCGTCATCAACCCGCCCCCGGCTCGCTATGCCACCCCCGCGCAAACGCTGGGTCTTTACCGCCAGCTCGAGGAACGCCTGCGGGCGCTGCCGGGCGTGGAAAACGTGGCGATCGGCTGGACCGCGCCGCTCTACCTGCTCCTGACCTCGCGCACCTATGTGGTCGAGGGCCGGGAGCCGCCCCCGCCGGGCCGCGAACCGCTTGCTTTCGTCAATTCCGTCAGCCCCTCCTATCTCGACACCCTCAAGATCCCGTTGCAGTCCGGCCGCCAGTTCACCGCGGCCGACGACCTCTCCGCGCCGCGCGTGGTGATGATCAACGAGTCGATGGCCAAGGCCCTGTTCCCGGGCGAGAGCCCCCTCGGCCGGCGCATCGGCACGGGGCCCGTCGAAAATCGCAACTGGGCCGAGATCGTCGGCACGTTCCGCGACGTCGGCATGGCCGGCAATCCCTCGCCCCAGGCGACCCCGTTCCAGGTGTTCCAGCCGCTCGCGCAGGAGCCCTGGAATTACGTGGCGGTGATGATCCGCTCGTCCCAACCAATGACCGAGCCGCTGCGGCAGGCCATGCAGGCCATCGATCCGAACATCCCGGTGCAGATGCTGAACACCGCCGACGAACTCGCAAAGACCGGGGTGCGCGGCATGGAGGTCATCACCAAGATCTTTTTCGGTTTCAGCCTGCTCGGTCTCTTCCTGGCCGCCCTCGGCCTGTACGGCGTGATCATGCGGCTCGTGTCGCAGCGCACCGCCGAGATCGGCGTCCGCATGGTCCTCGGGGCCGAGTGGCGCGACATCCGCACGCTGATCATGGGCATGGGCCTCCGCCTCGCCCTGATCGGCGCCGGCCTCGGCCTCCTCGGCTCGATGGCCATGAGCGTGGGGCTCAGCGCCGCGTTCAGCGGCAAGCCGGGGCTCGACATGGTTGTCATCCCGATCACCACGACCCTGCTCGTGCTGGTGGCCCTGGTGGCCTGCTACCTGCCGGCCCGCCGCGCCGCCAAGATCAACCCGCTCGACGCGCTCCGCGCGGAATAGGGACCCGCCTGCATGAACCATCTTCGCCTCGCCTTCCGCCTCCTGGCCAAGTCCCCCGGCTTCACGGCCACGGCGCTCGGCACGCTCGCCCTGTGCCTCGGGGCAAACATCGTCATCTATAGCATCGTCAGCGCCATCCTGCTGCGCCCGCTCCCCTTTCCCGAGCCCGGGCGGCTCGTGGCGGTCAAGAACAGCTACCCCAAGGCGGGGGCCGACGACTCCTCCGCGTCCGTTCCCAACTATTTCGACCGGCGCCATGCCATCGCGGCGTTCGCCTCCGTCTCGTGCTACAGCGAGGGTACGATCACCGTCGGGGGCGAGGGTTCGCCCGATCGCGTGCCGCTGATGCGGGTGACGCCCGAGTTCTTCGACACCCTCGGGGTGAAACTGGCGCACGGCAAGATGTTCACCGACGAAAACCTCGGGTACGGGCCCGACGAGGTCGCCGTGTTGACCGACGGGTACTGGCGCACGCGGTTCGACGCCGACCCCGGGATCATCGGCAAGACCTTTCTCAACGACGGCCTCGCCATCACCATCATCGGGGTGCTGCCGCCGGGCTTCCGCTTCCTGTCCAGCGAGGCCAGGTTTTACCGCCCGCTCTCCCACGACCCGAAGCTGCGGGAACCAAACGCCCGCCACGGGAACAATTGGAACATGATCGCCCGGCTCGCGCCGGGGAGTGGCCTGGCAGAGGCCCAGGCCCAAATGGACGCCTTCAACGCCGCGCAACTGAAGGACGACCCCCTTGCCCAGCTGGTCAGGGACGCCGGCTACCACACCCGCGTCCTCTCGTTGCACGCCGAACAGGTGCGCGCCGTGAAGCCGGTCCTGTTGCTCCTGCAAGCCGGCAGCCTCCTGCTGCTCGCCATCGGTTTGGTCAACCTCGGCAACCTCTTCCTCATCCGCACCAGCGGCCGGGCCAAGGAATTCGCCGTCCGCCAGGCCCTGGGCGCCTCGTCCTGGCAGCTGGCACGCGAGATCATCGCCGAGACCTTCCTGCTCGCCTGCGCGGGCGCCGGTCTCGGGCTGCTGCTCGGGGCCTTCGGCAACGGCCTGCTGCTCCAACTGGGCGCCAACCGGCTGCCGCTGGGCGCCGACATCGCGCTGGACGAGCGGGTGTATGCCGCCGTCGCCCTCACCGTGCCCATCGTGGCGCTGCTTCTCGCGTTGCCGGTCATCTGGTTCAACCGCCAGCGCAACCTCGTGGGCGGCTTGCAGCTCGAGTCGCGCGGCGGCACCGCCAGCCGCTCGGCCCAGCGTGTCCGGCAGGTTTTCATCGTGACGCAGGTCGCCTTCGCTTTTGTCCTGTTGTCCGGCGCCGCGCTGCTGGGCCTTAGCTTGAAAAAAGCCATGGACCAACGCACCGGCTTCTCGGGGGAATCGGTGCTCACCGGCGGAATCTCGCTGCCGTGGAAAGGTTACAAGGACGACAACGCCCGGGCGGACATGCTCGCCCGCCTGCTTCCCGCCATCCGGGCCCTGCCGGGAGTCACGCATGCGGGGATCACCACGGGCCTGCCCTTCACCGGCTTCGTCGGCAACAACGTCATCGCCGTGGAGGGCCAGGTCGTGCCCGCGGGACAGTCCCTGCAAACCCACTACACTTCCTCGGTTTCGCCCGATTACTGGCCCGCCCTTGGCATCCCGCTGCTGCGCGGCCGGCTCTTCACCGACGCCGACATCGAATCCAAGCAGGGCGTCTGCGTCGTGGACCAGGCGTTCGCCGACCACTACTGGCCCGGGCAGGATCCGCTGGGCCGGCGGCTGGCGGCCGACGTCAAGGTGAACGATGAAAACGCCTCAATCGTCATCGGCGTGGTGGCCGAAATCAAGCAGGGGAGCCTGACCGAAGCCAACGGGCACGGCGCGGTTTATTTCCCCTACGGCCGCTCCCGGTTCGTGCCGGTGGTCTTCGCCCTCGCGGTTCGCGCCAGCCTGCCGCCGGCCACGCTGGCCGAGTCCGTACGCAAGGCGGTCCTGTCGATCGATCCCGGTCTCCCGGTGGAGGACATGCGCCCGATGATGACGCGCGTGTCCGACAGCCTGGTGGCGCGGAAATCCCCGGCGCTGCTCGCGCTGGTTTTCGCCGTCAGCGCCCTGTTGCTCGCCAGCCTGGGGCTTTATGGCGTGATGGCGTACGCCGTCGCGCAGCGCACCCGGGAATTCGGCATCCGCCTCGCGCTCGGCGCGGCCAGCCGCGACGTCCTGCGGCAGGTGCTGGGCGAAGGATCACGCCTCGCCGTGATCGGGCTGGCCGCCGGCATCGCCAGTTCGCTGGCCCTGACGCGTTACATGGCCGCGGTGCTCTACCAGGTGCAGGCCAGCGATCCGCTGATCTATCTCGGCGTCGGCGCAATCCTGGCCGCGGTGGCGCTCACCGCCTGTTTCCTGCCTGCCCGCCGCGCCACGCGGGTGGATCCCATGGTCGCGCTGCGCGCGGAGTGAAAACCAAGGCGCTTCTCCCCCTGTTGCAATGACCGCCCTCCGCTCCTGGCTCCGTACCCCCCGGCTCGCGCTCACGCTGCTGGCGTGCATCGCGCTGTCGATCGGCGGTACGGCCACGGTACTGACCTTCGTCCATGCGGTCTTGCTGCGCCCGCTGCCATTTCCGGACGCGGACCGCCTTGTCACCATTGTGCCGCTGCAAGTCGGCGAAACCGACCGGGCCTATCTCTCCTACCCGAACTTCGACGACCTGCGGCGGGCCGCACGCTCGTTCGAGCAGTTTGAAGGTGCCACCGTCTCGCGCCTGATCGTCCAGACCGGCACCGGCACGGAACGCCTGCGCGGGGAAACCGTCACGCCCGGCTATTTCGACCTGTTTGGGGTCCGGCCCATGCCAGGTCGCGCCTTCACCGCGGAAGAATACGCCGGCACCGCGCCGCGCGCCATCATCCTGTCGAACCGGGTCTGGCAAACCCGCTTCGGCGGCGACGCCGGGCTGGTCGGCCGCGTCATTCCCACCCGCGCGGGTCCGGCCACGGTCGTCGGCATCATGCCCGCAACCTTCGGGGGCATCGGCGAGGACGAAGGCACCGACCACTGGCTGCCGGAGCGCCAGAACAACCACCCGTCCATGCTGCAGGACCGCGGCCTCATCAGCACCCTCGCGGTCGCGCGCCTCAAACCCGGCGTCACCCGCGCCCAGGCCGAGGCCGAGTTGCAGGTGCACGTCCGCGCCCTCGCGGCCGCCCATCCGGAGCAGAACCGCCAGCTGGCCGTGCGGCTCGATCCCTTCGGCGAGAAATGGCGCGCGCCGCTCCGGCCGGGCCTCCTCACCATGCTCGGTGGTTCGCTTTTCCTGCTCCTGATCGGATGCGGCAACGTCGCGCTGCTGCAGCTCGCGCGGCTGGTCGATCGCGAGCGTGAACTCGCCCTGCGCCTTTCGCTCGGCGCCGGCCGGGGCGACCTCCTCCGCCTCCTGCTGGGCGAGAGCCTGTGGCTGGCCCTGGCCGGCGGAATCCTCGGGGTGCTGCTCGCCTCCTGGCTCACCGGGATTTTCCTGAAGGCCTCCGGGTTGAACCTGCCGGCGCACTTTCCAGTGGAATTCACCGCCGGCCCGCTGGTGCTTTGCACAGGCGTGGTCCTGCTGGCCGGCCTGGTCTTCGGGCTATTGCCCGCCCTCGCCGCCCTGCGGGTCGATGCCGCCCAGGCGTTGCGCAGTGGTGGCCGTGGAATCGCCGGCGCGGCGTTCGGACACCGCGCCGGCGGCGGGCTCATTGCGGCCCAAGCCGCGCTGGCCGTCACCCTGCTCGCGGGCGCCGCACTTTTCCTGCGCAGCTACGACAAACTCCGCCACACCGACTACGGCTACCGCACCTCCGGCCTGCTGCGCTACCAGGTGTCGCTCCCCGGGGAAAGCTACCGCAGCCCGGAGGCGGTCGCGACCTTCCATCGCCACCTCGCTGTCGACCTGGCCGCGCTGCCGGGAGTCGAGCGCTTCGGGCTGATGGGGCCCACCCTGCCGCCTTACACGGGCGCGGAAACCTCGCTGCGCCTGCCCGGCGTGGACCTCGGCACCGCCGGCGGCAGTCTGCCGGTGCAAGTGCGCTACACCAACAACGCCGCGCTCGACATCCTCGGCCTCCGCCTCCGCGAAGGCCGGCGTTTCGGTCCCGAGGATCGCGCGGGTGGCGCGCCCGTCGGCCTCGCCAGCGCCGCCCTCGCTCGCCGGTTGTCGCAACACGGCCCCGTGCTCGGTCGCATCGTGTCCATTCCGGCTGCCCCGGGAGCCCTCGCCCCGCTAATCGACGTGCGGATCGTGGGCGTCGTATCCGACGCCCTTTTCGAGGGCCGCCTCAACCGCCGCCCCACGCAGCACGACCTGTTGCTCTCCCTGGAACAGTTCCCCCAGCTTTCCGTTGGCATCCTCTTTGCCACCACGGGCGAGCCCCGCGCCCTGATCGAGCCGGTGCGCAAGACCATCCTTGCCCGCGACGCCACCGCCGCGCTGCATTGGATTGGCACCATGGACGAGGCGCTCGACGCCCAAACCGTCAACGAACGGTTCTGGACGATCCTCGCCACCGCCTACGCCGGCACGGCTTTCCTGCTCGCGATCGTGGGCCTCTATGGCGTGCTCAGCCACGGCGTGGCCCGCCGGCGGCAGGAACTCGGGGTGCGCCTCGCCCTCGGCGCCACGGCCGGCAACCTGCTGCGGCTGGTCGTGAGCCAGGGCCTGCGCCTCGTGCTGATCGGCGCGACCGCCGGCCTCGGGCTGACCCTGCTGCTGGGCCGCCTCCTCCAAGCCCGGCTCTTCGGCATCTCCGCCGCCGATCCCCTGGCGCTGGCCGGCAGTGCGCTGCTCCTGCTTGCCGCCGCCACCCTCGCCTGCCTGCTCCCCGCCCGGCGCGCGACGCAGGTCAACCCGATGGAGGCACTGCGCGCGGAGTAGGCCACGCACCGGCACTGGCGAATCTCTCCACCCATCCCTGATACCTGCGTCCCGAACCCCTTCCCAAATTCGACAACCCAGCATCCCCCATGACACAAGATCTCCGCCTGGCCCTGCGCCAGATCGCGAAGGCTCCCGCCTTCGCCCTTACGGTCACCCTCGTCCTGGCCCTCGGCATCGGGGCCACGACCGCGATCTTCAGCGTCATCCATGCGGTCCTGCTCAATCCCTTCCCGTACCGCGACGGCAACAAGATCCTCTTCGTCGGCTCGGGCCGGCCCAGCGAACCGGACGGACAGATGCCGGTCACGTATCCCGATTACCTCGACTGGCGGGCCGGTGCCAAAAGCGTCGAGCACCTCGCCTTCGCCACGGGCACGGCCGCGACCCTCACCGGCATCGCCGAGCCGGCTTCCATCCGCAATGCCTCGATCTCGGCCAACACCTGGCCCCTGCTCGGGCTGGCGCCGGAGCTCGGTCGCGTGTTCACCGACGCCGAGGACCATCCCGCGGCTTCCCCGGTCGTGGTCCTGAGCCATGCCACCTGGCAAAAGTACTTCCAAGGCAGCCCCGACGTCATCAACCGCCCCGCCATCATTGACGGGAAAAGCTACACAATCATCGGCGTCATGCCCGCGCGCTTCAAATTCTGGGCGGGCGACGTCTGGACGCCGGTCGGCCTGCAGGCCGACACCGACCAGATGCGCAGCCGCGTGCTGCGCTTCGACTCGTGGGTCGTGACGCGCGCCAAGCCCGGCTTCACCCGGGAGGCGGTGCTCACCGAACTCAACCTGATCGCCAAGCAGCTCGCCGACGCCCATCCCGACACCAACAAGGACCTGGTGGTCCGCGCGCGCTACCTGGGCGCGTCGGTCGCGGGTCCCCTGCAGGACCCGCTCCTGCTGCTCCTGTCGGCGGTCGCCGCAGTGCTGCTCATCGCCTGTGCGAATGTCGCCAACCTGTTCCTGGCCCGCACCAGCGCCCGCCAGCGCGAATTCGCCGTCCGTGCCGCCCTCGGCGCGGGCCGCGGCGAGTTGATCCGCCAAACCCTCGTCGAGAGTCTGCCGCTCGCCCTGCTCGGCGGCGCCGCGGGCCTGGTCCTGGCCGCGTGGGGCCTCCAGGCAATTCTCGCCCTGCTCCCCCAGGACGCGGTCCCCGCCGAGGCGGAAATCCGCATCAACGGTCCCGTCATGCTCTTTTCCCTCGTCGTCACGCTGGGCACCTTGCTGGTTTTCTCGCTGTTCCCCGCGATGGAGGGCTCGAAGGCCGCCCTGCAAAACACCCTCCAGGAGGGCGCCCGCGGCACCGCCGGGATCGGCACCGGCCGGGTGCGCGCGGCCCTCATCATTGCCGAGGTCAGCCTTTCCCTCGTGCTGCTGGTGGGCGCCGGGCTCCTGATTCGCGAAATGGCGCGCGTCCACACGGTTGAACTGGGGTTCGATCCGCGAAACCTGCTGGTCGCGCCGGTGCAGCTGCCCGAGGCCCGCTACGGGAACAGCGAGCAGGCCACCGCCTTTTTTGAAACCGCCGTGGAACGCGTCCGCAGCGTGCCCGGAGTCACCGCCGTGGCCGCAACCTCCGCGGCGCCGCTCGCCAACGTCAACGGCATGCCCCTCACGGTGGAGGGCCGCACCTATGCGGACGTAAACCAGATCCAGGGCACGATCTTCTCTCTGGTCACGCCGGACTATTTCAGCGCCCAAGGCCTGGCGTTGCTGGCTGGAAGGCGCTTTGACCCCAGTGACCGCGCCGGGAGCCAGCCGGTCATCATCCTTAACGAGCAGGCGGTGAAGACTTTTCTCCCCGAGGGCAACCCCCTGGGCAAGCGGGTCATGCTGGGCGTCCCGGAGCAGTTCATCACCCCGGGCATGCTGCCCCCGGGCCTCGACAAGTTCCAATGGGCCACGGTGATCGGCGTGGTGCGCGATGCCCGCTATTTCGGCCCGCAAAACAACATCCCGCCCGCCGTCTATGTCCCGGTGCGGCAGGCTTGGAACTACCCGCAGTTGCGCCGCTCCATGATGCTCCTGGTCCGGACACAGCAGGATCCCCTGGCCGTGGTGCCGACCCTGCGCGGGATCCTGCGGACGCTCGACCCCGACCAGCCGCTCGGGCGCGTGGCGGCGGCCGACACGCTGATGGGCGAGGCGCTCCAAGGCATGCGGTTCAACACCGTTTTGCTCGGCCTCTTCGCCAGCGTGGCCCTGGCCCTCGCCGTGGTCGGCATTTACGGCGTCGTTTCCTGGAACGTCACCCAACGCACCAAGGAGATCGGCATCCGCCAGGCCCTTGGCGCCGAGCGCGCCAGTGTGCTGCGCCTCGTGATCGGCCAGTCCATGCGCGTCGTGGGCGCGGGCCTGCTGCTCGGCTTCGGCGCCGCGCTCATCCTCGCCTACGTCCTGCGGAGCCGTTTCTTCGGGGTCGATACCCTCGATGTACTCACCTACGCGTCGGTCATCGGCCTCCTGGCCCTTGCCGCCCTGATCGCCTGCTGGCTCCCCGCCCGCCGCGCCACGAAGGTGGATCCCGTCGTCGCCCTGCGCGCGGAGTAGCAAAAAGCCTGAAGGACCGAAGAACTGAAAGGCTGGCAACCCACCGCACAAGCAGCGCAGACACCGTCCCCCATCAACCCTTCAGCCTTCCGGATTTTCAGCCCTTTCCTCCCATGCTCCCCGACCTCAAACTCGCCCTGCGCAGCCTCCTGAAATCGCCGGGCTTCACGGCCATTGCCGTTCTCACGCTGGCCTTGGGCATCGGAATGAACACCGCGATGTTCTCGATGCTGAACACGTTCCTGCTCCGCCCGCTCGACTATCCCGGGTCCGACCGGCTTTTTGTGCTCGACCGCTTCCGGCCGCAGGACCCCTTCGACACCCAGACGGCGGCCAATTTCGCCGACATCGCCCACGCGAGCACCAACATCGCGGAACTCGCCGGCTTCCGCTATTGGGGATTCGTTCTCGCCGAGGACAACCAGCCCGCCGACGCCCCCTTCAGCGCCCGCGTCACTTGGAACTACTTTGACGTTCTTCGGGTGAAGCCCCAACTCGGCCGATCCTTCCGGCCCGAGGAGGACGTGCCCGGACGCAACCAGGTGCTGATGATCAGCCACCGTTACTGGCAGCGCCGGTTCGGCGGCGCGCCCGACATCATCGGGCGCATTGTCCGCATCGACGGCAACCCGTCGGAAATCATCGGCGTGCTCCCGCCTGCCGACGCGCGCGTCACCGGCCCGGTCGAAATGTTCCGTCCGATGGCCTTCAGCGAGGGCGAAAGCCGTGATCGCAGCAACGGCGGCGTGATGGCCTTTGGCCGGTACCGCGATGGCGTCGAGCCCGGCTCGGCCGCGGCGGAATTCGCCACGATTGCCCGCCGGCTCGCCTTGGATCACCCTGCCGAGAACGGCGACCTGACCCTTCGGACGCGCTCGCTGCAATCCACGACCCTCACCGGCGTTTTCCGGACCCTCACGCTGGTGCTCGTCGGCCTTTCCGGCTTTGTCCTGCTCATCGCCTGCGGCAATCTCGCCAACCTGCTGCTCGCCCGGGCCATGGGCCGCTCGCGGGAATTCTCCGTGCGCGCCGCCCTCGGCGCCTCGCGGCGGCAACTCATCAAGCCGCTGGTGGCCGAATGCCTGCTGCTCGCCACCACCGGCGGGCTGGCCGCCCTGCTCGTCTCGGAGTGGACCGGCAGCTGGCTCGCCTCGCGCTTCAGCGATCCCGACAATCCACTCGAGTTCTCTGCCGATGTGCGGGTGCTCGCCTTTGCGCTCGGGATTTCCTTTGTCACGGCGCTGTTCTTCGGTCTCGCGCCCGCGTGGTGGTCCTCGCGGGCGCAGCTCAACGATTCGCTGAAGGGCGGTGGACGCGGCTCCACCGGCACGCTCTCGCAAAACCGCTACCGTCAGCTCCTGATTGCGACCCAGTTCGGCCTCGCGCTCCTCCTGCTCACGGGCGCCGCCTTCTTCATCCGCGGCGTCCAGCGCCTCACCCGCGTCGAGTCCGGCTGGGATCCCAACGTGGTGGTCACGGGCGTGGTCAACCTGGCGTCCGCCCGGTATGCGACCGGCGCCCCCATCATCGCATTTCACACCGAGCTGCGCGACCGCCTGCTCGCGGTGCCGGGCGTCGCCAATGTCTCCGTCAGCTACAGCCAGCCCCTCTTTCCCCCCTCCCAGCGCAGCTACCTCGTCGCCGGCCGCGAGGTCCCTAAGCCGGGCGACGAGCCCATCGCCTTCACCAACGGGGTTTCCGCGAGCTACTTTGACACGTTCGGCACCCGCATCCTCCGGGGCCGGGGCTTCGACGCGACCGACACTCCGACCTCGGCGCCCGTCGTCATCATCAATGACTCCATGGCCCGCGCGCTTTTCGCCGGCCAGGATCCTGTCGGCCAGCGCATCGCCCAGGTCGGCGTCCAACCTGCCGTCTGGGCCGAGATCATCGGCGTGGCCGAGGACGTGAAAACGCTCGAGATGCGTCCGTCGCCCATCGGGTTCCAGGTCTATAAACCCTTCCCGCAGGAACCGTGGCAGTACGTGACGATCGCTGTCCGGGCCACCACCCCCGCGCAAATGCCCGCGTTGCTGGAACCCATCCGCAAGGCAGTCGCCGCCATCGATTCTGACCAGCCCGTGCTCAACCTCATGCCATCGCCCCTGCGCATCGAACGCAACACCCAGTTCCTGCAGACGATCAACCAGCTCCTGATGCTCTTCGCGGCGCTCGGCGTGGCCCTGGCCGCGCTCGGCATCTATGGCGTCACCGCCCGTCTCGTCGCCCAGCGCACGAACGAAATCGGCATCCGGCTGGCGCTCGGCGCCCGGGTCGGCGACATGCTCCGGCTCGTGATCGGCACCGGCCTGCGGATCGCGCTCGTCGGCGCCACGGCCGGCGCGATCGGCGCATTCTTCCTCACTGACCTCCTGGCGAAGTCGTTCCCGGCGTTCGGCCGCGGCGACCCGGTGCACATCGCCGCCGCGGTCGGCTTTCTGCTCGTTGTCGCGGTCGTCGCGTGCCTCCTCCCGGCCCGCCGCGCCACGAAGGTGGATCCCGTCGTCGCGCTGCGCGCGGAGTAGGGGAATCGTGAAAACTGTAAATCATGAAATCTAAAATCGTGAGATTTCAAAACCCGGTCCCTCCGCTACCCCATTACTGATTCTCGATTGCTCAAACTGTCGCTTCGCTCGGTACACGATTTCAGTTTTCACGATTTCCATCCGCCACCCATGCTCGCCGATCTCAAATTCGCCTTCCGCAGCCTGGCCAAGTCGCCGGGGTTCAGCGTCGTCGCGCTGCTGACGCTCACGCTCGGCATCGGCGTCAACACCACGATGTTCACGGTGGTGAACACGATGCTGTTCCAGCAACTGGCGTACCCCGGGTCGGACCGGCTGGTGCGCATTTTCCGGACCTCGCCGCAGTCGCAGCGGTGGCCGCATGCCGCCGCCAACTACCTCGACACCCGGGCGCAGGCCAGGTCGTTCACCGCGATGGCCGCCTACAACCAGAGCAGCGCCAACTACGCGGAGCCGGGCCAGCCCGCCGAGCGCCTGCGCGGCATGGATGTCACCGGCGATTTCTTCGCCCTGCTCGGCTTGCAGCCCGAAATCGGTCGCAGCATCACCGCCGCGGAGACCTCCCCAGGCGCCGCTCCCGTGGTCGTGCTCAGCCACGCCTGCTGGACCCGCCGGTTCCAGGCCGACCCCGGCATCATCGGGCGGCAGCTCCGCATCGACGGCAATCTCTCGACCGTCATCGGCGTGATGCCGTCCGAATTCACCTCCCCCACTTTCTGGGGCCAGATCGAGCTGTGGCGCCCGCTCGTCTTCACGGCGAAGGACGAACAGAACCGCGAGAACAACTACATGTCCATCGTTGGCCGGCTCGCGCCGGGAGTGACCCTCGAACAGGCCGCGGCCGAACTGGACGGCATCGCCGCCCGCCTCGAGCGGGACCATCCGCTGACCAACGCGAAGAACGGGCTGCGCGCCGTCCCGCTGGCCATCGCCAACCAGGCGGAATCCGGACGCCAGATGACCTGGGTGGTGATGGGGCTGGCGGGTTTTGTCCTGCTGATCGCCTGCTCCAACCTCGCCAACCTCCAGTTTGCCCGCACCGCCAGCCGCACCCGCGAGTATGGCATCCGCCTGGCGCTCGGTGCGCCGCGCTGGCGGATCATGCGCGAACTGCTCGTGGAAAGCCTGCTGCTGGCCCTGCTTGGCGCGGGCCTCGGGTTGCTCGCGGCCCTCTGGGGGAACGACCTTCTCGCCAGCCGGCTCGCCACCGAAACCCCCGGGCTCAAGCTGGCGCTGGATTGGCGGGTCTTCACCTTCGCGCTGGTCGCCGCCGTGTTGTCCGGTGTGGCGCTCGGTCTCCTCCCCGCCTGGTTCGCCTCGCGCTCCGACATCAACCAGGCCCTCAAGCAGCAGTCGCGCGGCTCGACCGCGGACCGTACCCACCATCGCGTGCGGAATTCCCTGATCATTGCCGAGGTCGCCCTCGCGCTCGTTCTCCTCGCCGGCGCGGGAGTCTTCATCCGCGGTCTCCAGCGCTTCGCCCTCCATGATCCCGGCTGGCGCCCGGACGGGATGGTCTCCGGTTACGTATCGCTCCCGCTGGGCCGCTACGGCGAGGACGCCGCCCGCAACGTGTTCTTCGAGAAACTTGCCGCCGGCCTGGCCGCCAATCCCCGGTTTACGCACGCCGCGTTGTCCAGTTCGCTCCCGACGCAGGGCTACAACAGCAGCACCAGCCTGGTGGCCGAAGACAAGCCGCAGCCCCCGCGCGGCCAGGAACCCCTGATGAACATTGTGTTCGTCAGCCCGACTTACTTTGAAACCGTCGGCGTACGGCTCCTGCAGGGCCGGAATTTCACCGCCGATGACCGCAGCGGCGCTCCGCGCGTCGCCATCATCAACGAAAGCCTGGCCCGCGCGTTGTGGCCGGGCGAAAACCCCATCGGCCGCCGCCTCGGCGACGCCGATCCCGTCAAGCCCGACTGGCGGATCATCGTCGGGGTCGTCAACGACGTCACGTTCCCGGGGCAACTCAACCCGCCCGACACCCGCTTCCAGCTGTACGCGCCGCTGCTCCAGGATTCCTGGAACTTCTTCGCGATTGCGGCGCGCGGCCATGGCGCGCCCGACGAACTCGAACGGGAACTGCGCCAGGCCGTGGCCGCCGTCGATCCCGACCAGCCCGTGCACGGGTTCTCGTCCGTCCGGGCTGACATCGACCGCTCCCTGGGCAATTTCCGCCTGATCGGCGGATTGTTCGGCGGCTTTGCCGCGCTCGGCCTCGCGCTGGCCTCGCTGGGCATCTACGGCGTGTTGGCGGGCTTCGTCGCCCAGCGGCGCGCCGAAATTGGCGTCCGCATGGCGCTGGGAGCCCAGGTCGGCCATGTGCTCCGGCTCGTGTTGGGCCGCGGCCTCCGCCTGGCTGTGATCGGCGCGGCAGCCGGCCTGCTCGGAGCTTTCGTGCTCGTCCGCCTGCTCGGCCGCATCCTGCCCGAACTCGGCGCCCCCGACCCGCTGACGATCGGCGCCGTCGTCGTCGCCCTGCTCGGTGTCGCCTTCCTCGCCTGCTGGCTCCCCGCCCGCCGCGCGACCAAGGTCGACCCGATGGTCGCGCTGCGCGCGGAATAGGAATCTTGAAAACTGAAAATCTTGAAATCTCAAACCGTGAAATCTCCCGATCCCTATCACCGCTCTTTCGATTCCCGATTCTCGATTGCTCAAACTGTCGCTTCGCTCGGTACACGATTTTCAGTTTTCAAGATTTCCCCGTCATGAACACGCTCCGCTTCGCCCTGCGCCAACTTTGGAAGTCTCCCGGCTACACGGCCATCGCCGTGGTGTCGTTTGCCCTCGGCATCGGGTTGGTCGCGACCCAATTCAGCCTGATCGACGCCGTGCTGCTGCGCGGCATGCCGCTGCCCGACATCGGGCACCTCTACCATATTGGGTACCAGGCGCCCAAGACCACTGATCCGGATCGCTGGGAGGTGCTGCCGCACCGGGACTACCTGCAGCTCCGCGAGCACCAGACGTCGTTCGAGACCATCGCCGCCACGCAATGGCTCGGACTCAACGTGAGCGCGCCGGACCACGTGCCCACCCGCAACACCGGCTGCCTCGCCAGCGCCAACCTCCTCGAAGTGGTGCGGGCGCAGCCGATGCTGGGCCACTGGTTCGCGGCGGAGGACGACCACCCGGGCCGGCCGCTGTACGTGGTCCTTTCCCATGCCGTGTGGCTGGACCAGTTCGCCGGGGCGCCCGGCGTGCTCGGCGGCAAGGTCACGATCAACGGCGAGCCCGGCACCATCATCGGCGTCATGCCTCCCAAGTTCAGCTTTCCCGGCAACGCCGACCTCTGGATCAATCTCCGGCCGACCCCCGCCGATCCGCGCGAACGCCTCGTCGACCGCCTGGAACTCTTCGGCCGCCTGAAACCCGGTGTCACCGTTGACCAGGCCCGGGCGGAACTCGACGGGCTGGCCGCCGGCCTGATCAAGACCTGGCCCGAAACCAACGCGGGCTACGACCGGGTGAATCTCCAAACCGTCGGCCGGGCCTATGGCGGCGGCGGCGCGCGCCCGCTCCTGTTCCTGATGCAGGCCATGACGGTGTTCATCCTCCTCCTCGCCTGCGTGAACGTCGCCACCATGCTCCTCGGTCGCGCCGCCCGGCGCACGCGCGAACTCGCGGTCCGTTCCGCCGTGGGCGCCACGCCCGGTCACCTCGTCCGCCAGCTGCTGCTGGAATCGCTGCTCCTCGCCGCACTGGGCTGCGCCGGCGGCCTGTTGGTGGCCCGCCTGGGGGTCGATTTCCTGCAGGACTACCTCGTGAACCAGCAGACCGTGCCGGACTGGATGGATTTCCGGCTCGATCACCGCGTGCTCGGCGTCGCGATCTTCTCCACCCTCATGGCCGGCCTGCTCGCCGGCATCATGCCTGCCTGGCAGGGCACCCGGGTCGATGTGAACACGGCCCTCAAGGACGATGTGCGCGCGGCTTCGGGCATCGGCGTCGGGCGGCTCACCCGCTGGCTCGTGGCGTCGCAGATCGCCTTTGCCACGATGCTGCTCGTGGCGGCCGGTGTCATGAGCCTCACGGTGTACGAAACGCGGCAGGCGAATTTGCGCTACGACCCCGACAAGCTGCTCACCGGCCGCATCGAGTTGCAGGAAGGCATGCAACCCACCACCGCCGACCGCGCGCGCTTCTATCGCCGGTTGCTCGACCGGTTGCAGGCCGAGCCGGGCGTCGAGGCCGTCGCCGTCACCAGCCGCAACCTGATCGGCTCCGGGGTCCCGACGCAGATTGAAACCGAGGGCACGACCTTCGCCCATGCCAACGAACGGCCCGTGGCCTGGCTCGAAGTGGTGTCCAACGACTACTTCCGCCTCGTTTCCGCCAAGCCCGTGGCGGGCCGGCTGTTTGATAATCGCGAGCAGAACCTCACCGTCGCCCGGTCGGCGATCGTCAACGAGTCCTTCGCCCGGCGGTTCTGGCCCGGCCAGGATGCCCTCGGCCGGCGCTTCCGCACCAACCAAACGCAGGAGCAGTTCGTCACCGTCGTGGGCGTCGTCCCCGACCTGCAGATGCAGGGGATCTTCTCCGATCCGACCCAGGATTCGTCCGGGTTCTACTTGGCGCAGGACCAGATGGGCTGGGGCTGGCTGGACCTCATTGTCCGCACCAACGCCGATCCGCTTTCGCTGGTCGACGCCGTGCGCAAGGCCATTGCCGGCATCGACCCCAACCAGCCGATCCACGGCGTCGCCACCCTCGCCACGCAAACCGCGCGCGCCATGCGCGGCTTCACCATCCTCGGGCTCCTGGCGGTGGTGTTCGCCGCCATCTCCCTCGTGCTTGGCGCGATCGGGGTCTATGGCGTGACCTCGCAGGCCGTGAACAGCCGCACCCGCGAATTCGGCATTCGCATGGCCCTCGGTTCCACCGTCCCGCAGTTGCTGCGGCTGGTGCTGCGCCAGGGCGGCCGGGAAGTGGCAACCGGCCTCGCGCTGGGCCTCGTGGGCGGGTACCTGCTGACGCGGCCGCTGGAACAGGTCTTCGGCAGCGCGATGGCCAACAACCCGCTGATCTACCTCGGCGTGACGCTCACCATTGGCGTGGTCGGGCTGGCCTCCTTGTGGGTCCCCGCCCGCCGCGCCTCAAAGGTCGATCCCATCGAGGCGCTGCGCGCCGAGTGACGAAATCGTGAAAACTGAAAATCATGAAATCTAAAACCGTGAAATCTCAGCACCCGGTCCCGTTCCTATCCAGATACCGATTCTAGATTTCAGGTATTTCAGTTTTTCCATTCTCCACGCATGAATGACCTCCGCCTCGCCTTTCGCTCGCTGGCCCGCACCCCGGGGTACAGCGCCGTCATCATCTTCACCCTCGCCCTCGGCATCGGGGCCAACACCGCGATCTTCAGTTTCTTCAACGGGATCCTGTTGCGGCCGCTGCCCTACGCCGAGCCCGACCGGGTTGTGGTGCTGAAGAAGAGCGCCGACGACTACAACGATCCGGTTGGAGCCGAGACCGGCCTCTACGCGGCCGACTTCCGCGAGCTCCAGCCCGCCCTGCGCACGCTGTCCGCGGTAAGCACCTACACGCTCGACTCCGTCACCGTCACCGAAAGCGGGTCGGCGGAACTTGCCAGCGCCGCCGTCGTCACGCCCAACTTCTTTGCCGTGCTCGGCTCGGAGGCGCTGCACGGGAGAACTTTTTCCCCGACTGATGTCTCCGCCGGCGCGCCGCGTCTCGCCACCATTGCCCATGACTACTGGATTTCGCATTTCGGGGGCGATCACTCGGTCCTGGGGCGGACCATCATCGCCAACCACGTCCCGTTCACCGTCGTGGGGGTGATGCCACCCGACTTCGACTTCCCGAGGGAGGCCCAGTTGTGGGTCATGCCGGCAACGGATGTCCCGGAAACCGCCATCGGGCAGCCGGAGATGGATTTTTCCGGCCGCGGCGGCAACTTGCGCACGATCTTCGGCCGCCTGGCACCCGGCGTCACGGCCAGCCAGGCCGCCGGGGAACTCAAATCCGTCTTCGCGCGCCTGCCCAATCCCAACCAGGTGAAGCGGGCGGAGCACCTCGTGAACCTGCGGGACCACACCATCGGCGAGGTACGGCCCGCCCTCACCGTGTTGCTCGCCTGCGTCGGCCTCGTGCTGCTCATCGCGTGCCTCAACGTGTCCAATCTCATGCTCTCCCGTGCCATCGGTCGCGAGCGGGAGATCTCGATCCGGATCGCGCTCGGTGCCGCGCGCTGGCACATCGCGCGGCAATTGCTGGCCGAAAGCCTGGTGCTGGCCGGGGCCGGGTGCCTCCTCGGCCTCCTCTTCAGCGCGTGGGCCCTGGAACTGCTGTTGCGCGTCGCCCCTGCCGCCCTGCCGCGGCTCGCCACCATCAGCGTTGACGGCCGGGTGCTGGCGTTCGCCACGGTGGCCTCGCTGGTTGCCGGCCTGGGCAGCGGGCTCGCGCCCATCCTCGGCACCACCCGTACTGGTTTGAGCGGGAGCATCAAATCGGGCGATCGGGCGGGTTCCGCCGGTCCCGCGCCCCGCCGACTCCGCGCCGCGCTCGTGGCCGGCGAAGTGGCCATCTCCCTGGTGCTCCTCGTCGCCGCCGGCCTGCTCGTGCGGAGCCTCGTGCGCATGGAATCCCTCTCCTGGGGATTCGTCCCGGAACAGATCGTTTCCGCCCGCGTGTCCTTCCTCGACGAACGCTACGCCTCCAACGAGGCCCGGATCAATTTCTACCGCACGCTCCGGAGCCGCCTGACGGGTGCCCCAGGCGTCGAGGCGATCGGGACCAGCCTCGATCGCGTCGGCGTGAGCTGGATCAACCAACCGTTCACCGCAGCCGGCCAGCACTACGCGAACCCGGCGGACCGCCCCATGGCCAACTACAAGGTGATCAGTCCCGGCTATATCCGGACGATGGGCATCAGCGTGCTCCAAGGCCGGGAGTTCAACGAAACCGACGGCCCGAATGGCGAACGCGGGGTGCTCATCGATGCTGCGATCGCGCAGCGTTATTATGGGCGCGACGCGATTGGCCGCACCATCAAGCTCGTCTCGCCGGAGGGCGACATCGACGTGCCGATCGTCGGGGTCGTCAGCAGCGTGCGCAGCGATGGCCCGGTCGGAGCCGGCCGCCCCGACATCTACGTTCCCTACCTGGCTTACCCGCAAAACAACTTCCACCTGCATGTCCGCACCCCGCTCTCACCTGCCGCCGCCGAGGCGCTCATCCGCCAGGCAGTACGGGAAATCGATCCCGGGGCGCCGGTCACGGATTTTGCCACGATGACAGAGATCGTGGCCCGTCCCACTTTGGCGCGCCGCTTCCCCCTGGGGCTGCTCGGGGCTTTCGCGGGCCTGGCCCTCGTGTTGGCCGCCGTCGGCATCTATGCCCTCACCAGCCATGCGGTCACCCAGCGCACGCGTGAAATTGGTGTCCGGATGGCCCTCGGCGCGCCGCTGGCCTCGGTCGCGGGGCTGGTGCTCCGCCAGGGCTTCGTCCCGATCTGCGCGGGGCTCGGCGGCGGCCTCGTCGCCTCCGCCCTGACGGCCTTTGCCATGCGTCGCCTGCTCTTCGACGTCGCGCCGCTGGACGCGCCGACCTTTTTCCTCGTTCCGGCGGGCCTGGCCCTCATCGCCTTGTTCGCGTGCCTGCTGCCCGCCCGCCGGGCCACCAAGATCGATCCCATCGAGGCGCTGCGCGCGGAGTGAGGGTCTGAAATCGTCCTCGTTCTCCTAATCCTAATCGTTCTCTCCTCCGAAACGCCGAACCTAAAACCCGAGATTACCAGAAAGATTAAGAGAACGAGAACGATCTGGTCTCCCCTCCCCCATGCCCTCCGACCTCCGCCACGCCTTCCGGTCGCTGCTCAAAACGCCCGGCTTCACCCTCATCGCCCTCCTCACGCTCGCCCTCGGCATTGGCGTGAACACGTCGATGTTCAGCGTGCTCAACACGCTGGTGCTCCATGCCCCGCCCTATCCCGGGGCCGCGGAACTGATCCGGGTCTACCGCACCAATCTCACCCTCGCCGCCGGCCCGCACGCGCCGGCCAACTTCCTCGACCTGCGGGAACGGAACAAGTCCTTCAGCCACCTCGCCGCCTTTACCCGCCGCAGCAGCAACTACGCCGAACCCGGCCAGCCCGCCGAGCAGCTGCCGGGCATGCTGGTGACCGGCGATTTCTTCGGCGCCCTGGGCGTGCAGCCCGCGCTGGGGCGCTTCATCACGCCGGAGGAGGACCAGCCCGGCCACGACAAGGTGATCGTGCTGAGCGACACCGCGTGGCGCCTCCGCTTCGCTTCGGATCCGGCCATCGTCGGTCGCCAGCTCCGCCTCGATGGCGAAAAGGTGACCGTCATCGGCGTGATGCCCGCCGGCTTCGACGACCGCCTGGTCTGGGGCCAGGTCTCCGGCTGGCGACCCATGTCGTTCGATGACGAGGATCGGAAAAATCGCGGGGGTAATTTTCTGAGCGTCATTGGCCGCCTGCGTCCCGGCGTCACCCCGGCCGCGGCGCTGGCCGAGATGAACACCCTCGCCGCCGACCTGGCCCGGACCTATCCCGCGACCAATGCGCAATCCGCCATCAACCTCGTTCCGTTCATCCGCTCCATGCAGGACAACCAGGCGAGGTCGCTTTCCCTCTTTGCGATGGGCCTCGCGGGGTGCGTCCTGCTCATCGCCTGCGTGAACCTCGCCAACCTCCTGTTTGCCCGCAATGTCGTCCGCGCCCGCGAACACGCGATCCGGGCCGCGCTGGGCGCCTCCCGCCTCCGCCTTGTGCGCCAGTCGTTGACCGAGAGCCTGGTCCTGGCCGTCATGGGCGGCGCCTTGGGCCTGCTGGTCGCCGCCTGGGGCAACTCCGTGGTCGGTTCCCGGCTGTTCATCGGGGGAAAGCCGTTCGCGTTGGCCATGGATTGGCGGATCGCCGGCTTCGCCCTCGCAGCCGCCCTCGCCTCGACGGTTTTCTTCGGCCTGCTGCCCGCGCTGTTGTCGTCGCGGACCGACGTCAACGAAGCGCTCAAGCAGGGATCGCGCGGCTCCACGTCGGGCGGCCATCACCGGGTGCGGCAGGCCCTGATTGTCGTCGAGGTCGCCCTGGCGCTGGTGCTGCTCTCGGGCGCGGGGTTCTTCCTGCGCGGCCTGGACCGCTTCCTGGCACGGGACCACGGCTGGCGCACCGTCAGTCTCCTCACCGCCAATCTCAACCTGCCGCAGGGAAAGTATCCCGATGAGGCCGCACTCGTGGCATTCTACGATCGCCTGCAAGCCCGCCTGGCGGGGCTGCCCGGGGTGGAAAAGGTCTCTTTCTCCGGGTCCCTGCCCTTTTATGGCTTTGGCTGGAGCCAGCGCTACATCGTCGAGGGCCAGCCGCTGCCCGAATCGGGCAAGGAGCCGATGCGTGACGTGAACGCCGTCAGCCCGGGCTATTTTGACACCATGGGCATTGCCCTGGTGGAGGGCCGCACGTTTGAACCGGGTGATCTGACCGGACCCATGCGCACCATCATCAGCGAATCCATGGCCCGCAAGCTCTGGCCCGGGGAAAGCCCGATCGGCAAGCGCATCGCCCATCCCGTGGACAAGAAGTGGCAGGAGGTCATCGGCGTCGTCCGCGACATCACCTTTGCCAGCAACCTCGAGAGCATCGGCGGCCGGTTCCAAACCTACCGGCTCCTGGCCCGCGAGCCGGACAACCAGATTTCGCTCTCCTTCCGCTGCGCCGTCCCACCCGAAACCCTGGTGGATCCGCTGCGCCGCGCCATCGCCGAACTCGACCCGGAACTGCCCGTGACGGGCATCCGCCCCGCAGTGCAGACCATCGCTGAAAACACCGCCAACTATACCCTGACGGGCTGGCTGCTGACCGCCTTTGCCGGCCTCGGCTTGTTGCTGTCCGCCGTCGGCATCTATGGCGTGATCTCGGGCTTCGTCGCCCAGCGCACGAACGAAATTGGCATCCGGATGGCCCTGGGCGCCCAGTTGCGCGACGTGCTGGGTCTGGTCCTGCGGCAGGGCCTGCGCCTCACGGTCCTGGGGACGGTGCTCGGCCTGGCGGGCGCTTGGGGCGTCGCAAACCTGCTCCAGGCCCTGGTCCCTGCAATGTCCGGATCGGACCCGTTCACCGCCGCGGGCGTGGCCGGCATTCTCCTCTTCACCGCCTTCCTCGCCTGCTGGCTGCCCGCGCGGCGGGCCACGAAGGTAGACCCCATGGTGGCGCTGCGCGCGGAGTGAGGGTCTCAAATCGTTCTCGTTCTCCTAATCCTAATCGTTCTCTCCTCCGAAACGCCGAACCTAAAACCCGAGATTGCAGGAAAGATTAAGAGAACGAGAACGATCTGGTCTCCCTTCCCCCCCATGCTCTCCGACCTCCGCTTCGCCCTTCGCACCCTGCTCAAGGCGCCCGGCTTCACCGGCATCGCGATCCTGACCCTCGCCCTCGGCATCGGCCTGAACACCTCGATGTTCGGCCTCATGAATGTACTCATCCTCCGGCCGCTGCCGTTTCCCGAGTGCGACGGGCTCGTCCGGATTTATCGCACCACCCCGCAGTCGCAAACCGCCGAGCACTACTATCCCGATTTCCTCGACCTTGCGCCGGAAGTTTCCTCGTTCGCCCGCCTCGCGGCCTATCGTTTCTGGAACTATGCGCTCGCGGTCGAAGGCCGGCCCGCGGCCAACCTCAATGGCTATCGCGTCTCGGCCAACCTCTTTCCCACCCTCGGCGTCAAACCTGCCCTCGGCCGCTTCTTCACCGCCGACGAGGACCGGCCGGGCAATCGCGTCATCGTCCTGGGCTACGCCACCTGGCAGGCTCACTTTGGCGGTGATCCCGCGGTGGTCGGCCGCACCGTCACGCTCGACAACGAGCCCACCACGATCATCGGGGTGGCGCCGGCGTCGCTGGCTTCGGCCCCCCTGCTGGCCCCGGGCGACGTCTTCCGGCCGCTGGCGCTGACCGACGCGGAAAAGCGCAGCTATGGCAGCAGCGAAACCCGCCTTCTCGCGCGGCTGCAGGCCGGAATCACGCTGGAACAATTCAACGCGCGGTTGCAGGCCATCGCCGCGAACCTCGGTCCGCGGCGGCCCACGGAGCACGCCGGGGATGGCCTGCGCGCCGTCACCCTCCAGTCGTCCACGCACGATTCATCCACCGTCGGGGCCTCCGTGATGCTGCTCGCGCTCGCCGGCTTCGTGCTGCTTATCGCCTGCGGAAATCTCGCCAACCTGCAGCTCGCGCGCGCCCTGGCCCGCGCCCACGAGCACGCCGTCCGCACCGCGCTCGGCGCCTCCCGCTCGCACCTGCTGCGCCCGTCGCTCCTCGAGGGCATGTTGCTCGCCGGGGCCGGCGGCGCCCTCGGGGTCTTGATCTCGGTTTGGACCAACGCGTGGCTCACCCGCCAGCTCGCGGCGAACGGATCTGGGAATTCCGCACCGACGCTCGACTGGCGCGTCCTCGCGTTCGCGCTCGTCCTGTCAACGGTCACCGGCGTGACCTTCGGCCTGGTGCCGGCCTGGCTCATTTCGCGCTCGCGGGTCGGCACCACGCTCAAGGTCGGCAGCCGCGGCTCCGCCGGCGACCGCCTGCACCATCGCCTTCGCCATGGCCTGATCGTGCTGCAATTTGCCAACGCGCTCGTGTTGCTCGCCGGGGCCGGCTTCGTCATCACCGGCATCGAGAAGCTCCTGTCGATCGATCCCGGGTGGGATCACCATGCCATCGCACGGTGCGTCCTTACCCTGCCGCAAGCCAAGTACTCGACCCCGCGCCAGACCTACGCGTTCTTCACGCAGCTCGAGGAGCGTCTTGCGGCGCTGCCGGGCGTCCAGGACGCCACGGTGGCGTGGACGCTGCCCTTTTTTGGCTATCTCACCAACCGCGCGATCCTGATCGAGGGCCGGGAGCGGCCCCCGGCGGGACGCGAGCCAACCGCCGGCGTCAACGGCGTCGAACCGTCCTACCTCGAAACGCTCCAGGTCAGGCTGATCTCCGGCCGGAATTTCACCGCGGCCGATGCGTTCGGATCCGCTCCCGTCGCGATCGTCAACGCCTCGCTTGCGCGCGCGCTCTTCCCGGATGGCGACGCCATCGGCCGGCGCATCAGCGTCTCCGATCCGCAAAATCCGGTTTGGGCCGAGATCGTCGGCATCATGCCCGACATCAAGATGGCGCTGGCCGGCCTCGTGGATCCGGTCCCCTTCCAGGTGCTGCGCCCCCTCGCGCAGGAGCCTTGGAACTATGTGACCGTCGCCGTGCGTTCGGCACGGCCGGAACTTCTGGTCCAGCCGATGGGCCAGGCCATTGCCGCCCTTGATCCCAACCTTGCCGTGCAGGAGCTCGACACGATCGACGAGGCGATCACGCGCGCCGCCGGCGGCTTGCGCATGATCCGGACGGTCCTGATCGGCTTTGCCGGCCTCGGGCTCTTCCTCGCCGCCCTCGGACTCTACGGGGTGATCGCGCGATTGGTTGCGCAACGCACGCCGGAAATCGGCATCCGCATGGCGCTCGGCGCCCAGGGCCATGACGTCACCTGGCTGATTCTCGGCGCCGGCCTGCGCCTGATCGCCGGCGGAGCCGTCCTTGGCCTTATCGGCGCCGCCGGCCTCTACGTCATCCTGAACCGCTGGCCGCAGGCCCCCGCCATCAACGTCCCCGCTGTTTTCGCAGTCATCACGGCGATCCTGTTCGTCGTCGGCCTCGTCGCCTGCTGGCTGCCCGCGCGGCGGGCCACGAAGGTGGACCCCATGGTGGCGCTGCGGGCGGAATAGCAAAAAGCCCGAAGGACCAAAGGACTGAATGGCTGAAACCCCTCCGTTTGAACACCGCAGACACCGTCCCGCTTCAGCCCTTCAGCCTTCCAGTTTTTCAGCCCTTTCTCCCCCCATGCTCTCCGACCTCCGCCTCGCCCTTCGCTCCCTCGTCAAGGCGCCCGGCTTCACCGCCGCGGCGCTCGGGACCCTGGCCCTCTGCCTGGGCGCCAATCTGGCCATCTTTGCCGTGGTCGATGCGATTTTGGTGCGCCCCCTGCCCTATCCCGAGTCCGGCCGCCTCGTCACGCTCTACCACAGCTACCCTGGGGCGAACATCCCGCGGGATATGGCTTCGCTCACCACGTACTACGAGCGTCGCGGCAACCTTCCGGCCCTTGCCTCCCTGTCGGCCATCAGCCAG
>DASZPS010000248.1:0-3162 GCA_035549955.1 Lacunisphaera sp.
AGCGCGCCGGTGGGAAATTCCTTCATGAGCTTGTACGCGGGGCTGTAGAGATGCCGCAGGGTATTGGGCAGTTCCTCGGCGAACAGGAAGGACACGCCCCAGTTGTTGCGGCCAAAGGTGTAGTCGACGATCCCCCAGAAAAGGGCGTCGCGTTCCGGTGACGGGCCGTGCAATCGCGCGGTTTGTCGCGTGGCGTTCGCGATGCCGACCCAGCGGGCGAGGCTGCCCCAGACGTACCTGCTCGGAATGCCCCAAGGAGCGCCGCGCTCGCGGGCGTGGCGCACGTAGCCGGCGGTTTCGTCGAGGAGCCGCTGTTTCGCCGCCGCGTCGTGCGGGGCGAGCGCGGCGTTGGCCAGCCAGTTCCAATCGCCCCAGCCGACTTCGGTGGCGGCGGGCGGGGCGAAGGCCTTTGCTTGCTCGAGAAACCGGTCGTCATCGGTCAGCGCGTAAAGCTCCATCGCCGCGACGGCCATCTGGTCGGCCGGATCGGGATCGCGGTAGAAGTCGTTCACGTCGTCGCGCTCAAACGCCGTCGGGATCGTGTCGTTCGAGCGCGCGCGGGCGTAAATCCGGCGCGCCATGGCGCTGTAGCGCGCCATGTCGTCGGTCCGACCGGCTTCGCCAAAGGTCCGCGCGCCCAGCGCGAGGGCGGCGGCGGCCGCACCCATGTGTACGCGGGAGAGCGCGCAGAGCGCGGGGCGTTTGCCGTCGAGCTGGTCGTCCTCGGGCAGGCGCATGCCCTGCTCGTGGTCGGCGGCGTTGGCGACCTGGATGATGAACGTGTTGGGATCCGGAAACACCTTCATCAGGAACTCGAGCCCATGCCGGGCCTCGTCGAGCACGTCCGGCAGGGCGGACTTGCTGTAAACCTTGCCGAACAGGGCGGGCCGCAGGCGGTAGGCGTACAGCAGGTGATAGACCGTCGCGGCCTGGTTGAGCGTAAACTTGATCTGGTCGCCGGCGTCATACCAACCGCCGAGCGCGTCGACGGTACGCGCCGGGACCGCGGGCTTCCATTTGCCGTTGGCGGGATCGCCCTCGGGCACCCACACCGGCGCGCGGGCATCGCCGCGGTGCGAAAATCTGCGCAACAGCGTGTCATCCGATCCCGAGCGCATCACGCGCAGGTGCCGCAGCGGCAGCGGACGGAGCTTCGCGTAGGGATCGGCGGCAACCCGGATCAGCGCGCCGGGGCCATCAACCTGGCTGAAGTCGTAGTCGCCTGGCTTCGTGAGTTGGCTGAGGTCGACAACATGATTGAACGCAAAGGGCGTGTGGTCGCCGCGGCCGGTCACCGAGGGACCGAATTTCACGGAGTGTTTCTCCCCTTGGCCGCTCACCAGCCCCTGCCCTCCTTCCAAATCAGTGTCGCTCATCACCACCAGGATCTTCGGTTGATCGGGCCGGTAACCGGCCTGATTCCAACGCACCACCGCCTCCGCCCCGGCCCGGCTCGTCATCAAGACCAGGGCCAAGTGGGGCATTAAAACGCAAAACCTCGGCATGAAGCGATTTTGCGGAACCATTTCCCCGCACGCAAGCATGCCCGGCTATCTTCCCCCCTTGACGCCCGTTTCCGGCGATTGTTTCCTCAGTGCCGCATGTGCGCCAAAGCTGCCTCCCCTGTTAAGTACCAACGCGTCGTCCTCAAGCTGAGCGGCGAGGTTCTCCGGGGCAAGGGCACCGAACCCATCGACGCCCCGACCCTCGAACGCATGTGCGAACAGGTGAAGGAAATCCACGACCTGGGCGTGCAGGTGGGCGTCGTCATCGGCGGCGGGAATATCTTCCGCGGCCTCCAGGGCTCCAAACGCGGCGTCGACCGCACCACCGGCGACTACATGGGCATGCTGGCCACGGTCATCAACGGCCTCGCGATCATGGATTGCCTCGAAAAGATGGGCGTGAAGACCCGCGTCCAGTCCGCGATCCCGATGAACCAGATCGCCGAACCGTTCATCATGCGCCGGGCGATGCGTCACCTCGAGAAGGGCCGCGTGGTCATCTTCGTGGCGGGAACCGGCAACCCGTATTTCTCGACCGACACCACCGCCGCCCTCCGCGCCTCCGAGCTGCACGCCGACATCATCATGAAGGCCACCAAGGTCGACGGCATCTACGACAAGGACCCGAAGAAGTTCCCCGACGCGGTCAAGTACGACGAGATCACCTTCATCGACGCCCTCAAGCAACGCCTCAACGTCATGGACTCGACGGCGTTCTCCCTCTGCCTCGACAACAACGTGCCGATCCTCGTCTTCAACCTCGACGACGAGCATGCCATCCGCAAGGCCGTCAGCGGCGGCAAGATCGGGACGCTCGTCCACGGCTGAGGCCGGCCGGCGGGGCCTTGCCGCGGGCTGGCGCCGGCCTCACGCCCGGCCGCCGAAGCTCACGTAGTCGTCGAATTCGAGCAGGTCGAAGTAGGTGCGGAGGTCGTCGCGGTCCTTGCCGCCCGCCGAGATCGTCTCGGCGAACCAGGCATGCGCCCCGGCCGCACCGGGTCCGAGGGTGGCACGCAATTCGCTCCAAGCCGCGATTTCAAACGGAGCCCGCGTCGTATGTGCGCCGACCCATGCCAGCATCTCGGTGTCGCTCCGGCCCTCCTGCACGGCGACGAGCAGTTCCGCGGGAACAATGCCGGTGAACTCGAAGAAGGTCTGGTCGAGCGGGCAGTTGAACTGGTAGGCGCCGATTTTTCCGGCGGCGTGGGCGCGGGCCTTGTCGAGCAACCGCGGCAGGTGAACGTACCCGCCGAGGCGTGCGTGGGGGCTGCGCGGCGGGTGCTGGGTGAGGTCGGGATTCTGGTAGTTGATCATGGGAGTCAGGGGTGGGGCCGCACGGGACGGCTTGCCCTGTCCTGCGAAATTTCCGGCCAGTTTCCCTCACGCGGGCATGATTATTTCACCGGCGGACCGCCCCGCCGGGCGCTCGGCGCCAACCCGCTGGAGGGACTGCCACGCCTCGAGCGCATTGAGCCGCTGCAACAACCGCTCAAAACCGGCGTTGCCGCCCAAGCACCCGGTTTCCTGCTCGAGGAGGAAAATAAGGTCCACCATCCATTGCGGCGCATCGGCAAACAAGGCGAGCGCCCGCTCCGTTTCGCCCAGCAGCGCCAGGGGGAAACCTGCCGCGAAGTGATGCGGTTCCGGCAACCGCAGG
>DASZPS010000249.1:0-64379 GCA_035549955.1 Lacunisphaera sp.
GCCGCCGCCAGGCGAGGGAAAGCAGATGGAAGGCGCCGAAATGGAGGACGAAGATCAGCCCGACCATTCCGACCCAACCGGCGAGGAAGGGATGAGTCGGGGCGAGAAGAAGAGCCAGTCCCCAGGTCAGGACGACACCGAAGATGAATTTGCCGAAGGCGAACACCCACTCGCGTGTGGCCGGCCGTCCTGGGGAGGCAGTGCCATGCAGAAAGGCGGTGGCATCCATTCCCGGCCAGGTCAGCAGGTAGGCAAGGATTCGCGGCCGGTCGGCGCCGGGGTTGCGAAAGAGGGCGTCTGCCAGCGTCAGCCACTTGCAGCCGGCATAGAGGACGAAACACATGGCCCACATGAAACCCCACTCCGGCAGGAGGTCGCGGGTGGCAACCCAAGCAATGACCGGGAGCACCGCGACCGGCAGCCAGCCCGCCGCCCCCCGGCGCACCGGCCGGCCCTTCCGCCCGGGAATCGCCGGAAGTTTCGGGGTGGCGGCGGGAGGGGAGAGGGTGGTCATGGCGGGCTCCTTTTGTGCCTTGACACTAAAAAAACAGACATTTCAGTAAAGACTGAAAAAACGGAAATGCCATAATATGAAACTCACTGATACGACCCGTAAGTTCATCCTGCACTGGGGCGAAATGGGCACGCGCTGGGGCATCAACCGCTCCGTGGCGCAGATCCACGCCCTGCTTTATGTTTCCCCGGCGCCCCTCACGGCCGAGGAAATCGCCGAAACCCTCGACATCGCGCGGTCCAACGTCAGCGGCAGCCTGCGCGAGTTGCAGGGTTGGAATCTCGTGCGCACGGCCCACCTGCTCGGCGACCGCCGTGACCATTTCGAAACCACCAAGGATCCGTGGACCATGCTGCGGATCGTGATGGAGGGCCGGAGGCGCCGGGAGCTCGACCCCTCCGTCCAGATGCTGCGCGAATGTGTCGCCGAGCTGGATGAGAAGAAGGCTGATGAAGCCTACACCGAAAAGCGCCTGGTGGAACTGCTGGAATTGACCGAGCTGGCGGCCTCGTGGTGCGAGCGGGCCCAGAAACTTTCTCCCGAGGCGTTGCGCCGGCTGCTCAAGCTCGGCGACAAGATTTTCAAATTGGTGGAGTGACTGATGCCATCTCTGCGATCCATGCACGTCGTCTCCGCCGGCCTGCTTGCGATGCTGGCCGGCTGGCTGGGGCCCGTGCCCTGATGACCACCCCGGAGAGTTACGATTGTTCGCAGGACAACATCACTTGGCCGACTGATGGGCAGCGTGGCAGGCATGGTTCTTGCCCTTCCCCCCGGTAAAGGCGGCGCGATGATCCTGCCTGCGCTGGCGGCTCAGCCGGCGAAACGTTGGAGAAACTGCCGAATGTCGGCGGGAACGGCGGAGGAGATATTGGGGAGCACCCAGCGGTAGAGCTGGCGGATCTCCTCGTGCAGCCCACCCGACGTCTCGAACACCGGCGCGCCGGCGCGGCTGCCCGCGGCTTCGCGGGATTCCAGGGCGTACGGGGCAGCCGTGCCGGGGCGCAGGGTCCCCCGGCAGAACGAATCATGCATCAGGAACTCAAAGCTGTGGAGCGGGCCGTCCGGCGTCGCCTCCCGCCATAAGGTCAGTTGGGAATCCGGTTCCGCGATGAACGCCTGTTTCGTGTAGCGAGTGTCACCTTGGAGGAACGGGTCCGCGACCATCGGCTTGAGCGATTGCCCGATGACAACCGGCTGGAGAAGCTGCAGGTAGGATTTCTGGGCCTCGAATTCGCGGAAGATCAGGCCCAGGCCGAGGTACATGCCATCGGCCTGGGGTTGCAGGTGGGCAATGCGCGCCTCGAGTTCGAGGCGGTGGGCGGCAAGGGTGAGGTCCAGGCGCAGGTGCAGGCCGGCGGCCAGGCCGGAGTCGCGGTTGACCAGGACGCCGACGCCGCTGCTGGACACATCCTGGATGCTGGCCGTCAGGTCGCGTCCGGCGTAGTGCAGCGTGGCCTTGAGCGGGAATTCCTGGCCGGGAACGTAGCGTTGGTTCTGGCGTTTTTCCAACTGCTCCACCTTGGCTTTTTCGAAGTTAAATATGCGCCGGAAAATCGACATGCGGGGTTTGTTAGCTGCGTTCGAGTGCCAAGACAAGCCCATCGACACAAGTTTCGTGTCAGGCCGGCCTTGCGCGAATGCCACGATGGACTATGGTGACGGCCATGAAACAGGGAGATGCCAGCAGTGTTTCGCGGCGGGAGGCCTTGAAAATCATGGGGACAGCGGTGGCGGCCACCGGGCTCGGCTTGCACCAAGTCGCCGCCGCGGAAGGAGCGGCGGGTGCTCTGGGATGGGATCTGCCGGCGCTGCCGTTCGCCACCACCGCGCTCGAGCCACACATCGACGCGCGGACGATGGAGATTCACCACACGAAGCATCACCAGGCCTACATCACGAACGCGAAGAACCTCCTGAAGGACCAGCCGGCTCTCATCGCGCGCGGGCCGGAGGCGCTCGTCCGCGATCTCGCGAGCGTGCCCGAGGGCATTCGCACCGGCATTCGCAACAACGCGGGTGGTCATGTGAATCACGCGTTTTTCTGGCAGCTGCTGTCACCTTCGCCCGCGCGGGCCCCGTTGCCCGGTGGCAGGTTGGCGGGGGCTCTCACCGAGGCGTTCGGGGCGGATCTCGACGGCTTCAAGAAGCAATTCGCCGACGTCGCGCTGAAGCGGTTTGGCAGCGGTTGGGCATGGCTGAGCGCCAAACGGGATGGAAAGCTGATCCTGCATTCGACGGCCAATCAGGACTCGCCTCTCAGCGACGGACTCACGCCGATCGTCGGCCTCGATGTGTGGGAGCACGCGTATTACCTGCACTATCAAAACCGGCGCAGCGATTACGTGGCCGCCTTCTGGCAGGTGCTCGATTGGGGGCAGGCGGAAAGAAACTATGCCCCGGTCCTTCCGATCTGAATAACCTGCCGTACCCGCCGACGCTTACTTGAATCCCTGCAGGAAGACCCGGATGTCCGCGGGGACCTCCTTGGACAGATTCAGCATCGTCCAGTGAAAGAGCCGGCGGACTTCCGCTCGAATCTTGGGGGGTAACTTCCGAAATGTGGGTCCCGGCTTCTTGCGCGACGGCACCACCATGTATTTTCGCGAGAAAACTTGCAGTTCCTCCACTCCCACCGCACCGCGCACCAGGTAATCGTCCAGCTGCCAGAGAAAGCTTTGGGGTGGGCCGCTGCTGTCGTCCTGGCACCAGACATTGAGTTCTGCGCCCGGCCGGCCGTAGTAGACGAGCTTGTGCAGGCCCGGCTCGGCTTGGCGGACGTCTTCGGTGGGCACCGGCCGGAAGACACTGCCAATCGCGACGGGCTGGAGGAGCTGCAGGAAGGCCTTTTTCGCCGCCGGGTCGTCGAACAGGGCCGTAAGCCCGACGCGGGCGCCGCCGGCCATTGCTTTCACGTGGGCGACGCGGCAGGGAAACTCAATCCAGACGTCCGCAATCATGAGGTGCAGCTTGGCCGTCATCCCGCGGAGGTATGCCGGACCGGGCACCTTCAAGCCAGCCCCGCCTGGCGACAGGTCGATGATCTTGGCGATGCGGGGTTCGCCGCCGACCTCGATCGTGGCTTGGAGGGGGAATGGGCGGCCCGGGACATAACGTTGTGCGCGCCGGCGTTCGACTTCTTGAAACTGCCCCTCTTCCAAATCGAGGATATGACTGAACAACTGCATGCGGTTTGGTTGTTAGGTGGATTGACCTGACAGCACAAGCCCGCTCGTGAAACCAGCGACCTCGCCACCGCTTGCAGAATCGGGTTGTTTCCCGACATCACTTTGCCTCATTGGGCAGGCATGGGTGCCAAGTCTTTCGAGGAAATCGGCCTGCCCGGGGCGCGATATCATCTGTTTCTCTGTGTCGGTCCCGATTGTTGTTCGACGGCCGAAGGGCTCGCCACCTGGGAGTGCATGAAATCGTCGTTGAAGGAGCATGGCGTGCCTGCGATGCGAACCAAGGCCGCATGTTTGCGCAAATGCAGCGACGGTCCATGGCTCGTCGTTTATCCGGATGGAGTCTGGTACGATGGCGTGACACCTGCAAAGTTTGAACGCATCCGCCGCGAGCACCTGGAGGGCGGCAAGCCGGTGGCTGAGTGGGTGAGGGCAATCCAACCACTGCGGCACGACTAGCCGCGATGCGCAAAAAAAAGCGCGCCCTCGGGCGCGCAATCTGTTTGGACTTCCGGGCGGTCAGCCAGTCCGCTTAGACCTCGGTGGGAATGCTGACTGAAGTTCCACGCACATGGGTGAGGGTCGTCTGGCAATCCTGGCAAACGCCGAAGAATTCAACCACGTGGCTAAGTTGCGTGTATCCCTTGTCCTGCAATTTCTGTTCAACACCGTCCGGCAAGCTGTAGTCCACCTTGTCAGTTTTGCCGCAGGACTTGCACACAATGTGATAGTGGCGATCGGTGCCAAGCGTCTGCTCGTAAAGGCAGGTGCCGTTGTGAAGATAGCTGCGGCGTACAAGGCCGAGATTCTCAAATGCAGCCAAACAGCGATAAATCGTCACAAGGTCGCATGAACTTGTACCTACTTGTTGATGTATCCGCTCGATGCTGACCGGGCCTTCCAGCTTCAACAACGTCTCAACCAGCGCGACGCGTGGTTTGGTAACACGCATCCCAGCAGTACGAATACGGCTGCACGCTTCGTTAACCGCCGCATCCAGCGCACGGGGATCGGAAGCTGCAACGGGATGATTTGACTGGGTGGCTGCGATCATCTTTGGCGAGCGTATGAGCAAATCTTTGGAGATTGCGAGGCCAACTTTTACTAAGTTCGGTTTTTACGTTTTTGTAAAAAGTCGCATCCGCCTGCGGTTTTGGGTGGAGGTTGCGGCCCATGAGGTGCTGTGCTAGTAAGACCAGCACCTTACATGCAAGACCTCGAATTTTCGGAAATTGTCGGCCTGATCTGCAAGGAGGACCCTCGTTTTGACCGCAGAGCTTATGATTTCGTGCGACAGGCCTTGGACCACACTGTCAAAGAACTGAAGCGCAAGCAGCCTGAGCGCACAGGCAAATCCCAGCATGTTACGGGCGCCGAACTCCTCAACGGCATCCGCGATTACGCCTTGGACCAGTTCGGACCGATGACGAAAACGCTGCTGAATACCTGGGGGGTTCAGAAGTGCTCAGACTTCGGTGATATTGTATTTAACCTCATCGAATACAACGTATTCAGTAAGACGGAGAGCGACCGCCGGGAGGACTTCGCCAATATCTATGATTTTGAGGATGCTTTCGTGAAGCCCTTCCAGCCGGCCGGGGGCCGGCAATCTCGCGGTACCGCCGGCCAAGGCTGATATTTTCCGTCTCAATGCCCAAGTCATCCTCGGTTCCGGCTCGCGACCTCGCCTTGCTCGAGGGGGTATGGCGGGAATCGGTTGACCGCTATACGCTCCCCAATGGCCTCACGGTCCTGCTGAAGAACGATACGGCGGCTCCGGTCAGCTCAGTCCAGGTTTGGGTGAAGACCGGCAGCATCCACGAGGGAGCCAACCTCGGCGCCGGCTTGTCGCATTATCTGGAGCACATGCTCTTCAAGGGCACGGAGCGCCGCGCGGGTCGCGAAATCTCGGCGACGGTGCAGGCGCATGGCGGATACATCAACGCCTACACCACCTTCGATCGCACCGTTTATTACATCGACGTTCCCGCCAACCATACCTCGGTCGCCATCGACCTGCTGGCGGATGCAGTGCTGCACTCGATCCTGCCCGCGGACGAGGTCGCCAAGGAAAAGGACGTGATCCTGCGCGAAATTGACATGTGCCTCGATGATCCCGACCAGCGCTTGTCGCAGGCGCTGTTTGAAACGGCTTTCCGCGCGCACCCGTATCGCCAACCGATCATCGGCCACCGCGATGTCTTTGCCGCGGTTACGCGCGACGACTTGCTGGCTTACTATCGAACCCGCTACGTGCCCAATAACCTCGTGGTGGTTGTCGTCGGCGATTTCGATCCGGCGGCGACGCGAGTCGCCATCGCGGAGCATTTCGGCAAAGCCCCGCGCGTACGACTCGCGCCCGTGTTGGTCCCGGATGAACCCGCGCAGCTTGCACGACGCGACCAGCACCTGCACGAGGACGTGCAAGTCTCTCGCGCCGGCTTGGGCTGGCAGATCCCCGGTCTTACGCACCCCGACGCGCCTGCCCTCGATGTGCTCGCCATGGTGCTCGGCCACGGCGACAGCTCAATCCTCTGGCAGTCGATCCGGGAAAAGGCGCGGCTGGTGCACAGCATCGATGCGATGTCGTGGAGCCCGGGCACGAGTGGTCTGTTCTACATCTCCTACCTGGCCGATCCGGACAAACGGGTGCCCGCTGAGCAGGCGATCCGGCGGGAACTCGATCGCGTTGCCGCCAGGGGCATCAGCGCGGCGGCGCTGGCCAAGGCCGTGCGCCAAGCCGTGACGTCCGAGATCAACATGCGCAAGACCATGTCCGGCCAGGCTTCGCGCCTCGGTTCAGGCGAGGTCCTCGTGGGTGACATCCATTACTCCCGCGAATATTTCCGGCGGCTTTTTGCGCTGACCCCGGCGAAGCTGCGGCAGGTCATGCACACCCACCTGGTGCCGGAGAGGCTCACCGTCGTGTCATCGAACCCGGCCAGTGCGGCCCCGGCCGTGGCCGGGCGCGAAGCGCGCGGAACGAGTTCCCTCGACTTCGACGAAATCACGCTGCCCAACGGGGCGCGACTCCTCCTGCAACCGAACCACCACCTGCCCAACCTGCACCTGCGGCTGGCGTTTGCCGGCGGGGCGATGTTCGAGCCCAAGGGACGTCGGGGACTCAACGCGCTCCTCGCCACGCTGCTCACGAAGGACACCGCGCGGCGCTCGGCCGAGGAGGTGGCGCGGGCCATCGAGGCGGTGGGCGGCTCGTTCCACGAGTTTTCCGGCAACAACAGCTTCGGGCTCAGCGCGGAGGTGCTGCCCGGCGACACGGACCTGGCCCTGGAATTGATGGCCGATGCCGTGTTGCGGCCGGTTTTCAAACCGGGGCGCCTGGAAATCGAGCGGGAATCGGCCTTGGCGGCGCTCAAGGAAAGCCTGGACGACGTCGTCACGGTGGGCCGCAAGAAATTGCGGGAGAAATTCTTCGCCGGGCACCCGTTCGCGATCGAGACCGGTGGCGACGAGCCCGGGCTCAACGCCATCGCGGTCGCCGACGTGCAGGCTTTGCACCGGAAACTGGTGGTCGCGGGGAACGCGGTGCTGGCGGTGGCGGGCGATTTCGACCCGCGAAAGCTCGCACCCCGATTGAAGGCTTTCCTCGCGAAATTGCCGAAGGGCCCGGCGCCGGTCGCCCGCGGAGACCTGGCGATCGCGGCGGGCGACTACCTCGAAAACCAGCCGCGCCAGCAGGCCATCGTGTTCCAGGGTTTCCCCGGACCGGGCCTGCTGGCCGACGACTATATCGTGAGCGAGGTGGCTGACGAATTGTTCAGCGGCATGTCGTCGCACCTGTTCGAGCGCGTGCGCGAGGAGAAGAGCCTGGCGTATTTTGTGCGATCCAGCCGCATCGTGGGACTGCATGCCGGCATGTTCTACTTCTACGCGGGAACCAGCCCGCAACGCCACGGCGAGGTGATCGAGGAGCTGGATTTGGAGATCAAGCGCGTCTGCGAGGGCGGCGTGACGGCGGAGGAACTCACCCGTTGCCAGGTCCGCCTCAAGGCCGCCAAGCGCATGGGCCTGCAGACCAATTCCGCGCGCGCCATGCAGGCGGCGTTGAATGCCATCTATGGCCTGCCGGTGAACGAATGGCGGACCTACGATGCCCGGATCGACGCGGTCACGCTCGCGGCGATCCGGGACTTTGGCCGGCGGTATTTCCAGCGGACGCAGCGGGTGCAACTCGTAGTCAAGCCCGCATAATAATGCAATTTACGTAAGCGGCGCGGCCGGGTTTTGCATCGGGAAACTTGCCCGCGATTCCGGCGCCAGTTTGAATCGCCGCGCTATGTTCAAACCATGCCCGTTAGTTAAGACCGCGCCGGCCCTGCTGGCACTGGTCCTGATGGTTACTCCGCTTGCTCTCCGGGCCGAGAGCGAAGCTGCGAAGAAGCTCAGCAAGAACCAGGAAAAGTATGACGCCGACAAGGACGGCAAACTGAGCGACGAAGAGAAAGCCGCTGCCAAGGCCGGGGCCAAGGCCAAGGCGAAGGAAACCCGCGAAGCGAACCTGCAAAAGTACGACGCCAATGCCGATGGCAAGCTCGACGCCGACGAGAAAGCCCGGAAGAAGGCGGATGAGCAGGCCGCGCAGGACGCACGCAAGGCGGAGCGGGAAACCAAGAAGGCAGCCAGGAACGCGGAGAACAAATGATACGTCGGCGCCAGGCGCGGGCCGCGCCGTCGCGCAATGACTGGGCCAGCCCCGGGGGACCACCGGGGCTTTGTTATTTTTGTCCGCCGGACTCCAGGCCGCGCCGTCGCGCCATCAGCTGGCCCCCCATCCCCGCGCCGCGCCGGACCCGGGGAAATGGACGAAGCGCCGCCAGCGTGGATCGTTCGCACCGCCCGCGATGTCATCCCGGACGGGCGGATGTCACTTGGAGTCGGTCAGGCCGCCGCTCCACTTGAGCTTCGCCCGCATGACCCCGAAGTGCGAATAGTCGCGGCGTTGGACGAGGCCGAGATGGCGCGTGGCGACAGACACGTTGATGGTCGAGCCATGGACGACCTCGCGATTGCGCTGGCCGTCGAGGGCGACGAGGAGGCTTGAGCCTGTGGAATTGCTGCGGATGCTGAGCTTGACCTCGTGGTCGAAGACGATGGTGCGGTTGCTCAGCGTGTGGGGACAGATCGGGGTCATCGCGATCACCCGCGCGGCCGGATGGATGATCGGCCCGCCGGCCGACAAATTGTAGGCCGTCGAACCGGTCGGGGTGGACAACACGAGGCCGTCGCACAGGTAATCGGTCACCAGTTCGCCGTCGGCCCGAACTTCGAGCCGGACCAACTGCGAATTAACTTCCGCCTTGATGAGGACGTCGTTAAGCGCCAGGTCGCGGCGGCCGGCCCCGGTGCGGCATTCCAGCAGCGTGCGCTGGGCCACGCGGTAGGCGCCGAGCAGCACCTCGCCAAAGCACTGGCGCGATTCCTCGGGCGAGAAACTCGTCAGGTAGCCCAAGCTGCCCTGGTTGACGCCGATCAGCGGGATGCCGGCGTGGGCCGCTTCGCGCACCGCGCCGAGCAGCGTGCCGTCGCCGCCGATGATGCAACCGGCATCGCAGCCGGCGAAGTAGCCGCGGGGGAGCTTGCGGGCCGGCCGGCTCTTGATCCGGCGCACCCCGACGGTGCGGGCGATGGCGATCAATTCGCGCGCCAGCGCCTCGGCACCGGGCTTCTCGGTGTTGATGACAAAGGCGAGTCGGCGGATCGGCGGCATGAAGATGGTCGTGATTACGCGGATAAACCCGGATTTTGGAATCCCAATCCGCGTCATTCGCGGCCCGTCATCTTGGTCAAGCCCAGCAGAAACTCCCGATTCCCGTCGGCCCCGTGCACCGGGCACGGCATCTCGCCGCGAACGATCGCGCCGGGCAGCTCGCGCACGGCAAAATCGCGGACGTCGGCCAGCACGCGGGCGCGCACGGTGTCGTCGCGGATGACGCCCTGGCCCTTGTCGACCTCGGCCTTGCCCGCCTCAAACTGCGGTTTCACCAGCGCCACGAGCGTGCCGCCGGGACGCAGGAAGGCCCACACCGCGGGGAGCACGCTTTTCAGCGAGATGAACGACAGATCCATGGTGATGACATCGTAGCAGGCGCGCGGCAGGTCGCCGGGCTGCAGTTGGCGGGCATGGCGCTTCTCAAGGTTGGTCACCCGCGGGTCGCGACGCAGCTTTTCGTGCAGTTGCCCATGGCCGACGTCCACGCAGGTCGCGGAGCCGGCGCCGGCCTGCAGCGCACAGTCGGTGAAACCGCCGGTCGAGGCCCCGACGTCGAGCACATGGGCCCCGGCGAGATCGAGGGGAAATTTCTCGAGATACGCGGCAAGTTTTTCGCCGCCGCGGCTGACGAAACGCGGCGGCTGGTCGATGCTCAATTCGATGTCCGGGGCGAATTCCTTGCCCGGTTTGTCCAAGCGTTCCGTGCCGTGCCGCACGCGACCGGACATGACAAGGGCTTTGGCCTGGGCCCGGGAAGGTGACAGGCCCCGGGCGACCAGGAGCTCATCGAGGCGTTGCTTGGAACCAGCCATGGGCGGAGCAATAGATGACGAGGGACGAAAGTCGAAGGTCGAATCGCTGCCTGCCATGTAGGTCGCTGCTTGCGGCGACTTCGGGGGTAAGGTCGGCGCAAGCGCCGACCCTCGCTACATTCGAAGCACGAAGGCTGGGATCTATTCCATCCTCTGCCGGGCGGGCGACCAGCAGGTGGTGCGGCCCCCGATGGTGGCATGGGCGAGCGGCTTGCCGGTGCGCGGACATTTGCCACCGGGACGCCAGCGGTGATGGAAAAGCCACGATTTGGGGATGTGCACGTTGAGATCGGGGGGAAGGTAGTTGCCGCGACCGGCAATCGTATCGAGGGCCTGGCGGCACAGCTTGCGGCACTCGCGATGGAGCGCGCGCACTTCGGCGGGTTTCAGCGACCGGGCCGGCCGGCGGGGGTGGATCGCCGCGCGCCAGAGGATTTCATCAGCCATCCAGTTGCCGATGCCGGGAAATCGCTCCTGCATGAGCAGGACTGCCTTGATTGGCGCCCGACCCCGCCGGCGCAGGAAGGAGGTGACGGCTTCCAGGGTGAATTCGGGCGAAAGGATGGCGGGCGCGATCCTGGTCCACCACGCCGGCGCGGCCTTGCCATGATGAAATCGCACCTGTCCGAACATCCGCGGATCGTTCAACACCAGCTGGCGCTCCTTTTGGACGAGGATGAAATGGTCGTGCTTTGTCGCGACATAGTCCCGGGCTTCGACGCGGGTTTCACCGCTCATCCCCAAGTGCACGCCGACCTGGTTATCTCCCGAAAAACGGAAAAGCATTTGTTTCGCCGCCGTTTCCGAGCCGAGCAGGGTCGCGCCGGTCAACCGGCGTTTGAGCTCGGCGGTGTCGCAACCGCGAAAGATCTTTTTGCCCTCATGCAACCGCACCGCCAGCACCCGGGCGCCATGGCCGGCGCTCCAGCGTTTGCGGAAGAATTCAACCTCGGCGAGTTCGGGCATGGGATGGGAGCGTATGGATGGAGGGTCCGGGTCGGTCCGGGCCGCGGCTCGCGGCGACGCGAGCCCTCCAGGTATTCACCGGATTTCCCAATTGTACGGATGTCGCGACAGCATCTTCGCGCCGTGCCTCGTGACCCAGACGACATCCTCCCAGCGACACCCGCCGATTCCCGGGTAGTAGAGGCCGGGTTCGACCGTGAGCACCGAGCCAAGTTTGAGCGGCGCCGCCACCAGGGGCGAAATCCGGCCAGGATCGTGCACCTCCAGGCCGAGCCCATGGCCAGTGCCGTGAATGAAGCCCACCGACCCGTTCTTGCCGTGGCGGGTTTCATAGCCTGCCTCCTCAAAGCACGCCGTGACGGCGCGATGCACCACCCGGCCGTCGATGCCCGCGCGGATGGCGTTGAGCGCGCGCTGCTGGGCGATGCGCACCGTTGCGACCATCCGGCGCTGCACTTCGCGCGGCCGCCCCTTGAGGTAGGTGCGCGTCATGTCGCCGAAATACCCGGTCGCCGTGACGCGGGGGAAGATGTCGATGATGATCAATTCATGCGGGCGCAGCGGACCCGAACCGCGCTCGTGGGGGTCACAGGCCTGGTCGCCACCGGCGACGATCGTGTCCTGCGGGTTCCCGCCCTGTTCGCGGATGGCCGTTTCAAGCGCAAGGCGCAGCCGTTCGGACGTCAGCGGCTTTCCCCTGTACACCAGGGTGTGGCCCTTGATACGGCTGGCCCGCAACAGGTCCTCGGCAACGGCGAACCCGACCGAGCACAGCCGATTGCCCTCTCGGATGCACCCGGCCTCGCGGGCGGATTTGATTTCGCGTTCAGGAAACAGCAGTCCGTCGGCGAATTCCAGCTTCACGCCCAGTTTCAGCAATTTGACGTAGAGGTGGGCGGGAAAATTGTCCGGCACCCGGAATCGGCGAACGCCATATTCGCGGGCAAGGGTCGCGATGATCTCGGCCGGACCGATTGCGCCGCCGAAGCGGGCCTGTGCGCGGGCGCGGCACGCTTCGAGGGGCAGAACCAGGTCGAAGTCCCCGGTTTTCTTCACCCGGCCGAATTCCAGCGCGCTCTGCACGGTGACTTTTTTCCCCTTGGCGGAAAAAGCGATGAACGGGTCGTGCACCTCGACCCGGCCAAAATAGAGCATGTCGGCGCTGCGGTGGGTGTCCGCATAGAGGAGGGGTGGGGCGGAAGGCATTTATGGTTTACGATTTAGGATTGATGGTTGGTGTGCAACCCGGAGCTGCGCAAAGTTTGCTTGGCGAAATCGTATATCGTAAATCATAAATCCTAAATGGATCCCATGCGCCGTCGTCGCTTTCTTCCCCTGCTTGCCCTCGCCGCCTTCATCTTGCTGTCCGGTTGCGGCAACGAGGCCAAGCCGGCCGCCGAACCCAAGACCTCGCAGGATCATTTCGCGATCAAGGTTGGCAGCCAGGTCGTGCAGATGCGGCTCGCGATTCATCCGCAAGAATTGCAGCAGGGACTGATGTACCTGAAATCCATGCCGCAGAACGAGGGGATGATCTTTCTCTACGATCGCCCGCAACAGATGAGTTTTTGGATGCGGAACTGCGAATTTCCGCAGGACATCGGGTTTTTCGATTCCGACGGCAGGCTGAAGGAGGTCTTCCCCATGTATCCGCACGACGAGCGGCCGGTCCAGTCGCTGGGGGTGCGCCAGTTCGCCTTGGAGATGAACCAGGGCTGGTACCGCCAGCATGGCCTGAAGGCAGGTGACGCGATCGACTTGTCGGCCTTGGCCGAGGCGATCCGGGCGCGGGGAATGCGCCCTGACCGTTACGGGATCCCAAGTGAAAGGAAATAGGTGGTCGGACCTTGGACCGACCTTGTGCGCGAGGTCATCGCAAGCGACGACCCTACATCGCGGGCAGCAAACCAAGCCCAAGGAGCCCTGGCCCAAGCGTGCTACTCGTCGCGGCGGCGGCGGTCCACTTTCTCGACCTTGAACTCGTCCTTCGGGAGGACGTTATCCGTCACCACGACGGCCACTGGCATCTTGGTCTTCACCCAGAGTTCGGCCTCCTTGAAATACTTGGCGCTGGCACTCTCGAGCGCCTCGCCGATGGACTTCACGGGCAGCAGCCGGCCTTTCTTCGAGGCATTGAAATCGTAGGCGCCCTTGAAAATGCGGTCCGTGGTGGAGTAGGGGCTCGCGTTTTCGGGGATCTGGACCACCCAGCCGGTGAGGTCCTTGGGCGGCAACTTGCCCGCAGGGTCGGAGAGCAGCACGACAAACTGCTTCTTGGGCGCCGGGGGCTTGATGTCCTCGTCCGCAGCGGGCTGGGTGATTTCGTTCATTGCTTCCACGATCTCGCGGAGCAACGACGGCTCAATTTTGTGCTTCTTGAGGATCTCGGCGACCTGACTGACTTCGATTTTGGCCATGATGGGAAAGTGGGATGGGGAACCACGAATGGACACCAAGGAATCCGAATGACCAAGCCAAATTAAGGCGTCGGGACCTTGTGTTTCCTCTTGCCGAATCGGGCATCGTAGCCTCAGTTGGCCGCACTCCTTCGCCCGGCCCGCCCCATGCCGCATATTTCGCCCGCCCAGGTCCAATCCGAGTACGATGCCATTGTCGTCGGTTCCGGCGCCGCCGGCGGCCAGACGGCGTACACGCTGACGATGGAAGGCGCAAAGGTCCTCATGCTCGAGGCCGGTCGCGACTACGATCCGGTGAAGGAGACGCCGATGTTCCAGACCAACGACCAGGCCCCGTTGCGGGGCACAGGCACGCCGGACAAACCCTTTGGCTTCCATGACGCCACGGTGGACGGCGGCTGGCAGGTGCCCGGCGAGCCCTATACCAATGCCTCCGAGGACCCCGCGAAACAGTTCGAGTGGTGGCGCGCGCGCATGCTCGGCGGCCGCACCAATCACTGGGGCCGCATCTCCCTGCGCAACGGCCCGTACGATTTCAAGGCGAAGTCCCGTGACGGCCTCGGGTTTGACTGGCCGTTCACCTATGAGGAGATCGCTCCCTACTACGACAAGGTCGAGATGCTGATTGGGGTGTACGGCGACAACGATGGCCTCGAAAACACCCCCGACTCCCCGCCCGGCGTGCTCCAGCCTCCTCCCGCCTATCGCGCCGCGGAACACCTGGGCAAGAAGCACATGAACGCGTTGGGGATTCCGGCGGTGGCCATTCATCGGGCGGTGCTCACCCGGCGGCAGGATGGCGAAAGACTTTCGAAGCTCCTCCATCCCGGCAACGCCAAGGCCCAGCGGGTCCTCACGCAGGCCATGAGCGAACGCGCGGCCTGTTTCTGGGCCACGCCCTGCGGTCGCGGCTGCTCCATCCGCGCCAACTACCAGTCCACTACCGTCCACCTCCCGCCGGCGCTCGCCACCGGCAACCTGGACATCGTCACCAACGCCATGGTGCGCGAGGTCACCCTCAACGCGCGCGATCGCGCCGAGGGCGTGGTTTTCATCGACAAGACCACGGGCAAGGAATGCCGGGTCCGGGCCCGCGTCATCGTCCTGGCGGCCAGCGCCTGCGAAACCGTGCGCGTGATGCTGAATTCGAAATCCGCCCGCTTCCCGCAGGGCCTGGCGAACTCTAGCGGCCTGCTCGGGCGGTACATCATGGATACCGTAGGCTCCAGCCTCAGCGCGCAGATCCCCGCCTTGGAGAATTTGCCGCCCATGAACGAGGACGGCGCCGGCGGCGGGCACATCTACACCCCGTGGTGGCTCTACAAGGAACAGCTGGCGGGCAAGCTCGGGTTTGCCCGCGGCTACCACATCGAATGGGGCGGGGGCCGCGGCATGCCGGGCTTCGGCACGGGCGCCGGCCTCGAGCGGTACACCCGCGGCAGCTACGGGCTGAAACTCAAGGAGGATGCCCGGCGCTATTATGGGTCGTTTATGTATTTCGCCGGACGCGGCGAGATGATTGCCAACGAGCACTCGCGTTGTGAACTCGACCCGGTGGTGAAGGACAAGTGGGGCATTCCCGTGCTGCGCTTCACCTGGCATTGGTCCGACCACGAACTGAAGCAGGCCGAACACATGGAAAGGACCTTCACCGAGATCGTGCGCGCGATGGGCGGCGTCGTCCTCGGCCGTGCGGCCAACCGCCGGCGCGTCAGCGAATCGTCCCCGATCGAGAAAGGCGGGCGCATCATCCACGAGGTCGGCGGCGCCATCATGGGCGAAAGCGCGGCGAAGTCCGTCACCGACCAGTGGTGCCGGACCTGGGATGTGCCCAATCTCTATCTCACGGACGGCGCGCCCTTCATGGGCAACGCCGACAAGAATCCCACCCTCACGATCATGGCGCTGGCCTGGCGCGCCGCCGACCACATGCTCGCGGAGATGAAAAAGGGATCAATCTAACCCGATCATTTCACAGGAGAAAACAGAGAGAACAGAAGTCCGGAATCAGTCTCCCACCTTGGCTCCGTTCCTTCGTGTGGTACCCATCATGAATTTCGACCCAATCCGACTCGACCGCCGCACCGCCCTGAAGTGGATGCTCACGGCCGGCGCGACCGTCGCACTCACGGACCGGCCCGTGCTGGGCCAGCAGGCCGCGGCCCCCGCCACCCAGGGTTACGGAACCGATCCGGAGTTGAACAAAATCCACGCGCCGGGAGCATTTTGGCCGCTGACGATGACCGACCACCAGCGCCAGACGTCCGCGGCGCTTTGTGCGCTGATCATCCCGGCCGAGGGCGCCGTGCCGAGCGCCGCCGACTTGAAGGTTCACGACTTCATCGACGAGTGGATCAGCTCGCCCTATTCCGACCAAAAATCCGACCGCGAGGTGGTGCTCGCGGGGCTGGCTTGGATTGACCTCGAGGCCGGGAAACGATTCGGCAAGGATTTCGCGAAACTGGACCAGGCCCAGATGCGGGCGATTGCCGACGACATCTGCCACGCGCCGGACGCGAAACCCGAACTGGCCGCCGGCGCGAGGTTCTTCGCGAAATTCCGCGACCTGACCACCAGCGGCTTCTACACGACCCCGGAGGGCATGAAGGACATTGGCTACATCGGCAACATGCCATTGGCCGAGTACAAGGGAACACCGCCGGAAGTCCTGGCGAAGCTGGGTCTCGCCTGACCTCCGCGAGACCAGAGACCTGAAGCCTGGGAAAAATGGAAACGCCGCCGCCGAACGAGACTGACTCGCTTCCAGGTATCGGGCCGCAGGTATCGGGTCTGGTTTCCCGCCGCGAGGCGCTGTTGACGCTGGCTGCCGGCGCCACGTTGCCCCTCCTCGGGGCCAGGGCCGTCGCCGAAACCAGCGCTCCGCCTGCCGCGCTCCGTGCCCTGCCCTTCAAGCTCGGGGTTGCTTCCTACACCCTGCGGGGCATGCCGCTGGAAAATGCACTGCAAGCGGTGCGGCGCGTCGGCCTGGATTCAATATCGGTCAATCGCGCCCATTTGCCGTGGGAGAATTTGGCGCCGGATTGGCCGGCGCAATTGGCGAAGTTTACCCAAGCCGGAGTGAAACCTGGCTGCGCCGGCGTCTTCACCGTCAAGGATGACGAAGCGGAAATGCGGCGGGCGTTCGATTACATCAAGGGGATGGGCGTGCCGGTCTTCAGCTGCAACCCGACGCCTGACGCCCTGCCGCGGCTGGAGCGGTTTGTTCGGGAGTACGACGTGCTCGCGGCCATCCACAATCACGGGCCCGAGAACAAGGCCTGGCCCTCGCCGCACGAACCCTGGCGGGCGATCCAGTCGCTCGATTCGCGCATCGGGCTTTGCATCGACGTCGGCCACACCTACCGGGCCGGCGCGGACCCGGTGCAATGCATCCGCGATTACCGGGCTCGCGTTTATGACATTCACCTGAAGGACACGGCGGTCCCGGTTGGCACGAAAAAGGACGAGCCGCTCGAGGTGGGACGGGGGAACCTCGATATCCGGGGCATCCTCCAGGCGCTGATCGACACCGGCTTCAGCCACTCGGTCTGGTTCGAATACGAGAAGAGCCCCGACGATGTGCTCCCGGGACTGGCGGAATCGGTCGGTTATGTCCGCGGGTTGCTCCGCGGGATGGGATTCACGGCGGCGCCGCGCGCGAGCTAAAATCCCGGTCCGCGCGTCGTTGCGTCCTGCAAAAACACAATCGGCAGACGTTATTTCTCAAAAAATGAGTGTTCATCGGCGGCCATAATTGTTTTCACTAGCCGCGGTCTTTTTCAGTCACCAACCCCCCAACTGCTACCCCATGAATCCCTCCCGCCTGTTTACGGCCAGTTGTGCCGCCCTGATTGTCACCGCCATGAGTTTCGCCATCCGTGGCGGCGCCACCGGCGATTGGATCACCCAGTTCCAGCTCACCAACGAGCAGGTCGGCTGGGTCAACGGCACGGCCTTTTGGGGTTTCACGCTTGCGATGATGTTTGGCGGGCCCCTCGTAGATGCGCTGGGTTTCAAGCGTATCCTGGGCATCGCGTTCTTCGGCCATCTTGCCGGCATCCTGCTCACGATGTTCGCCTGGAATTTCTGGAGCCTGTTTTGCGGCACGCTGCTTTTCGGCATCGCCAACGGCTCGGTGGAGGCGGCGTGCAACCCCCTGGTTGCGACCCTCTATCCGAAGGACCAGACGACCAAGCTCAACCATTTCCACGTATGGTTCCCGGGCGGCATCGTGATTGGCGGCCTGGTCGCCTTTGTCCTCAGCACCTACCTGCATCTTGGCTGGAAGGCCCACTTCGCCACCATGCTGATCCCGCTGGCTGCCTACGGTTCGATGTTCTTTGGCGGCAACCACGAGATGCCCAAGACCGAGCGCGTGCAGCGCGGCGAAAGCACCGGTTCGATGTTCGGTGCCTGCCTCGCTCCGGGTTATCTCCTCATGGTCGCGTGCATGCTGCTGACTGCATCCACCGAACTCGGCTCCGGCCAGTGGATCCCCAACATCCTGTCGCACGCCGGCGTCAACGGTCTCCTCGTCTTGGTCTGGATCAACGGGTTGATGGCGGTCGGGCGCATGTTCGCCGGTCCCTTCGTGCACAAGCTTTCACCCAGCGGCATGCTCGTCATGAGCGCGATTCTTTCGACCATCGGCCTCTACGCCATGAGCCATTCCTCGGGCAACATGCTCTTTGTCGCAGCCACGGTCTTCGCCTTCGGCGTCTGCTTCTTTTGGCCGACGATGGTCGGTTTTGTCGCGGAGAACTTCCCGAAGACCGGTGCGCTGGGGATGGCCATCATCGGTGGCGCCGGCATGTTGAGCGTCAGTTTTGTGCTCCCGATCATCGGCAAGTGGTATGACTCCGGCATCGCCGCCCGCACCCCGGCCGGCACCGCCCCGGCTGGGCAGGCCCTCGCCGACATCCAGGCCGCCGCCGGCCTCGAGGCCCTCGGGAAGGTGGCGCTCCTGCCGGCAATCCTGACAGTGGTCTTCATCCTTATCGCGGTGACGCGCAAAAAGTCCGCCGCTCCCGCGCACTGAGCCGGCTTGACGCCGGGGACCACGGACTGCGCTCCGGTTTTCTTCAAATCGTAAGTCGTAAATCATAAATCGTAAATTCCCCGCCATGCCCCGCCCGATCACGCTCTTCACCGGCCAATGGGCCGATCTGCCCCTCGCCAAGCTGGCCCCGCTCGCCAAGCGGCTCGGCTACGACGGCCTCGAACTCGCCTGTTGGGGCGATCACTTCGATCCCGACGCCGCCTCTTCGGAAAAGTACATCAAGGAAAAGTGGGAAGTCCTGGCCGACAACGGCCTGACCTGCTTCGCGGTTTCCAGCCACCTGGTCGGCCAGGCCATTTGCGACCTGATCGACGAGCGGCACAAGTCCATCCTGCCCCCGGATGTCTGGGGCGACGGCGACCCCGAGGGCGTCCGCAAACGGGCCGCGAAAAAGATGGCGCTGACGGCCAAGTCCGCGCGCAAGTTCTTCGACGCGAAGCCGGGCGGCAAGAAGGGCGCGCCGATCGTGGTCAACGGATTCACCGGCTCCTCCATCTGGCACTCGATCTACGCGTTTCCGCCCACCTCGCAGGAATACTGGGACAAGGGTTTCGCGGATTTCGGCAAGCGCTTCGGCCCGATCCTCGACGAATTTGAAAAGCAGAACGCCAATTTCGCGCTCGAGGTTCATCCCACCGAAATCGCCTTCGACATCGCCAGTGCCCAGCGCGCCGTCGCCGCCGTCAAGGGGCACAAGCGCTTCGGGTTCAACTATGATCCCTCGCACCTTGGTTACCAAGGCGTCGATTATGTGAAGTTCATCCGGACCTTTGGGCCGCGTGTCTTCCATGCTCACATGAAGGACGTCTGGTGGGGCCACGGCGACGGCACGGTCGGCGTTTTCGGCGGGCACACCAGCTTCGGGAATGCCGGCCGCTATTGGGACTTCCGTTCGGTTGGCCGCGGCGACATCAACTTCGAGGAAATCATCGTCGCGCTCAACGACGTGAACTACCAGGGCCCGCTCTCCGTCGAGTGGGAGGACATCCGGATGGACCGCGAGCACGGCGCCGCTGAATCATGCGCCTTCCTCCGCAAGCTCGATTTCGCCCGCAGCGCGATCGCCTTCGACGCCGCGTTCGACAAGGAAAATCAGTAAGGCCCAGGCCCGACGCCAACTTTCCCCAGTAATCATGAGCCTCAAGATCGGTATCATCGGCGCCGGCGGCATGGCCAACTACCATGTGCCTGGTTTCCGCCAGGCGGGCGCGGAGGTTGTCGCGCTGTGCGACCTCAACCAAGCCGCGGCGGAGAAGGCCGCGGCCAAGCACGCCATCCCCCGGGTCTTCACCGACGTCGCCGCCATGCTCCGGGACCTGCCGGAGCTGGACGCCGTTTCGGTCATCGTGCCCAACAAGTTCCACGCCCCGCTGGCTCTGCGGGCCCTCGCGGCCGGCCGCCATGTTTTCTGCGAGAAGCCGCCCGCCCTCAACGCCAAGGAAATGGCCGTGATGCTCGCGGCCGCCAGGAAGGCCAAGCGGAAGCTGATGTTTAATTTCAACAACCGCGCGCGCCCCGAGAGCTACGCGATGATGGAGTATATCCAGGCGGGCGCCGTCGGCACGATCAACACCTGCCAGGCGAAATGGATCCGCCGCACCGGCATCCCGGGTTTTGGCGGCTGGTTTACCAACCGGGCGCTCTCCGGCGGAGGTCCACTCATCGATCTGCTGCACATGATCGATCTCGGGCTCTACTTCATGGGCTATCCCGAGCCCGCGCACATCCTCGCGCGCACCTACGACACGTTCATCACCGACCGCTCCTTCAAGGGCCCGTGGGGCATTCCCGACGTGGCAAATGGCGTCACCGACGTCGAATCGGCGGCGCATGGTTTCGTCACCTTCAAGACCGGCCAGGCCATGTCGTTCCAGGTTTCCTGGGCGGAGATGAACGCCCGCGAAGAGGTGTCCGTCGCGTTCCAAGGCACCAAGGCCGGCGGCCTCGTCCGGCGCCTTTTTGGCGTGGACGGGATTGACCCGACGGCCACGGACACCTGTGAATTTTATGCGCAGGAACACGGCCGCACGGTCAACCGCAACATCGTGGTGCCGGCCGACGAGACGATGGGTCGCGTGCGTGCCGCCATGAACTTCGTTCGTGCCCTCGAGGGCACGGAAGCCCCCCTCAACACGCCGGATCAGGCCCTCTCGCTCATGAGAATCATCGATGGGGCCTACAAATCCGCTGCCACCGGCAAGCCAGTCGCGCTGTAGCGCGAAGGGAAAGTGAGAGTGAAGGCGAAAGGGGACTAGCTCTCGAGCCAAATTCTGCCTCCCGCGCCCTCTTGTTTGGATCCAAACCCGCTCTCCGATTCGAGAACACATCAGTCCCGTCACTCTCACTTCCACCCTCACTTTCCTTATGAAACTTAATCGCAAACTCCGCATGGGCATGGTTGGGGGCGGTCGCGGCGCCTTCATTGGCGCCGTTCACCGCATGGCCGCCCGCCTCGATGGCGAAATCGATCTTGTGGCCGGATGCTTTTCCGCCGATCCCGCCAAGTCCCGGGCCTCCGGGGAGGATTTCCACCTCGATCCGGCCCGCGTCTACGGCAGCTACGCCGAAATGGCGAAGGCCGAGGCTGCCCTGCCAGCGGACCGTCGCATCGACTTCGTCTCGATTGTGACCCGCAACAACACCCACTTCGCGGTGGCGAAGGCCTTCCTCGATGCCGGCATCCATGTGGTGTGCGACAAGCCCCTGTGCTTCACGCTCAAGGAGGGCCGCAAGCTCCGCGAGATCGTTCGAAAAACCGGCTTGGTATTCGCCCTCACGCACAACTACACCGGCTATCCGATGGTGAAGGAGGCTCGCGAATGGGTGCGCAGCGGCAAGCTCGGCCGGATCCTGAAGATCGTCGTCGAATATCCCCAGGGCTATGCCATCACCGCGCTCGAACAAAAGGGCGACGGCGCCATTTCCAATTGGCGGATGGATCCGTCGGTTTCCGGTGCGTCCAACTGCATGGGCGACATCGGCACGCACGCGCACAACCTCGCCCGCTACATCACCGGGCTGGAGATCGAGGAGATCTGCGCCGAGTTGAGCACTTTCATTCCCGGCCGCCCACTGGACGACGATGGCAACTGCCTGATCCGTTTCGCCGGCGGCGCGCGGGGCATCCTGTACGCCTCGCAGGTGTCCAGTGGCGAGGAGAACAACCTCAACATCCGCGTGTTCGGCACCAAGGGTTCGCTCCAGTGGTTCCAGGAGAACCCTAACGAGCTGATCTGGAAGAAGGCCGATGCCCCGCAGCAGGTGCATCGGCGCGGCAACAATTACCTGTCAGCTGCGGCCCAGGCGGCCACCCGGACGCCCTTTGCGCACCCGGAGGGCTTCATCGAAGCCTTCGCCAATGTGTATCGTGCCGCCGCCACCGCCATCGCCGACGCGGTTGAGGGCCGCAAGGCCCCGAAGGAAGGATACGATTTTCCCACGATCGACGACGGCGTGGCCGGCTTGGCGTTCATCGAAAGCGCGGTGAAGAGCTCCAAGGCAGGAGCCAAATGGGTGAAGTTTCCGAAGGTGTAATCCTTCGCCCGGAGCCCGTCGAATGGGCCCGCGGCTGCCTCACCGGAGTCCAACGAAAGCGGGTCCTTGCGGGCCGAAGGTGGAATGCCACCTCACGGCGTTTTTTCCGCTGCCCGGAGGGGCCAGCTCCCACTGGGCCATCCCTTCCTCTCAATTTTCCTCCAGTCCCTCCTGTTCAAATGATCCGTGCAATCCGCGTAGACCGTGGTTAACCCATCCTGTGTCAGCGGCTTATTGATTTCTTCAATTCGTGTCTCGGTCGCTCAGCGAAAAATTCATCGGGTCCGCCGAAAGAAATGAATAAACGCCCGGGCGCAGACGTCTAACCAGGACAAACCCACTTCCTTCCTCATGAATGCCTCCACCTTTTTCAAAGCCAGCACCTTGTCCCTCTTGATCGCGGCCGGAGCGCTGGCCGCAGGGACGGAAGGCACCACGCCGGTCGCCCCGACACCCGAAATCGACCACATGGTTTATCTCCGTTTCCTGCCCGCGCCGGCCGACCTGATGGCCGACGCCCGGCGCGACGGCCTAACTGTGGTCCGCCTGGAGCAGCTGCCCGGGAAGGTGGTTGTCACGTACCGATATCCGGACGGCCACACCGCCACGCTTGGATACGCCCATATCGATTCTGCTCCGTCGTCCGACCGGGCAGCAGCTTATGAGTCACGCGAAGAGCCGGTGATCGAGCGGAGCACGACGACGATCGTGCGCGAGCCCGAGATCGTCTACGTCGATCGTTACCCGAGCACCCGGGTCGTCTATCGCGATTACTACCCCGACGACTATTGGTTCCCACTCACCTTCGGCCTGAGTCTCGGCTACTATAGCGGCTACCACAGCTATTACCCCAGGTACTGGAACAGTCACTCCAGCGGTTATCGCGGCAGCTATCGCGGCGATTACCGCGGCAGCTCCCATGGCGGCTACAATGGCAATTACCGAGGCGGCACGAGCCACATTGGTGGCGGATCCCACCACGGCGGTTCCGATCATGGCGGAAGAAGGCATTGAGCGAGCGGAGCTCGCAGGCCAAGGACCTTCCCTCTCAGAGCTGTCCTTAACTGCGTGAGCCCGCTGAGAGTTGAGAGCGGGGCGTTTCAGATTCACCGGCTCGGGTGGAGGAGGACCTTGGTCCAGCCATTGCCCCGGTGGTCGAAATTGCGGTAGGCGTCCGGCGCTTCCTCGAGCGACAGTTCATGCGACACGATCCACGACGGCCGCGCCCGCTCGGTTTCGATCAGGCGGCAGAGGTGGCGATTGTAAGCCTTCACGTTGGTCTGACCGGAACCCATCCTCAGGCCCTTCTCGAAGAACTTTCCCATGTCGAAGGCGATTTCGCCCTTCTGGGCGAGGCGGTCCTTCGCGCCGGGATCCTCCGGCGTGAAAACGCCGACGACGCCGATGCCACCCGTCGGGCGGACCGACTCGACCAGGAGGTTCATGGTTTCGTTCGGGACTTCATGCCCGGCGGGGTCGTGGCATTGGTAGCCGACACATTCGCAGCCGCGGTCGACGCCTTCGCCGTTGGTGAGCGCCTTGATTTTGGCGACCGGGTCCTCCTTGGCATCGTCAATGGCGATCACGCCGATTTCCTCGGCGAGACGGAGGCGGTCCGGATGGCGGTCGACGACCATCACCTGGCTCGCACCCTTGATCATGGCCGAATGCGCCGCCATCAGTCCGACTGGTCCGCAGCCCCAGATGACGCAGGATTCACCGGGTCGGAGACCGGCCAATTCGGTGGCATGCCAGCCGGTGGGGAAGATATCGGAAAGCATGACGTAGTCCTTCTGCCGGGCTATGGCGTCCTCCGGCAGTTTGAGGCAGTTGAAATCCGCCCACGGCACGCGCAGCAACTCGGCCTGGCCGCCGGGATAGGGGCCCATGCTGGAATAGCCATACGCGGCCCCGGCGTTGCCGGGATTGGCATTGAGGCAGAAGCCCGTGAGGCCGGCTTCGCAGTTCCGGCAATGGCCGCAGCTGATGTTGAACGGCAGGCAGACCATGTCGCCCTTTCTGATTTGTTCGACGCCTTTGCCGACCTCGATCACTTCGCCGAGGTTTTCATGGCCGAGCACGGTCCCTTCCTCGACGTCCGTACGGCCCTCGTACATGTGCAGGTCCGAGCCGCAAATGTTGGTGGTCGTGAGCCTGACGATGACGTCGGTGGGCTTCTCGATCGCGGCATCCTGCACGTTCTCGACCCGGACATTTCGCGGACCGCGGTAGACGATGGCTTTCATGCCGGCAGCATAGCCGACGCCGTTTCGCCGGGTATCCGGTCAATTACTGCGCCCGTTCTCCGGGTACCGTCGGTTTGGGTCGGACCTGGCGCCGCTGCGCAATTGTTGGTCAATGCTGGTACTCCGCAGCTTAATGTTGAATTCTGGTTTGCAGCCCGATGGGTCCTATTAAGAGTCAGTGCCTGCCTCCCGCCATTCGGGCACTGTTAACCCCCCAACCCGCCCATGAATCCTCCACTCACCCGACGCGCTTTCATCCGTTCCGCTGGCTTGGCTTCGGTCGCCGCAGCCACCTTCCCCAACATCCTCAAGGGCCAGGCTGCGGGAGCATCCTCGCCCAACAACAAGCTCAACGTCGCCTGCATCGGCGTCGGTGGCCGGGGCGAGGCGGCGGTCGATGGCCTCAAGGGCGAGAATTTCGTGGCCTTCTGCGACGTCGACGACGATCGCGCCGCGGCGACGTTCAAGACCTATCCCGACGTGCCGCGGTTCCGCGACTTCCGGCAGCTTTTCGACAAGATGGGCAACAAGATCGACGCGGTCACCATTTCCACGCCCGATCACATGCATTTTCCCATCGCCATGGCGGCCCTTTCGCTGGGGAAGCACGTGATGTGCGAGAAGCCACTGACGCACACGATCTGGGAGGCCCGCCAGCTGGCCAAGTTGGCCGCCGAAAAGAAAGTGGCGACCATCATGGGAAACCAGGGCCATGCGCTGGAAGGCTGCCGCCTGCTGAAGGAATGGTATGAAGCCGGGATCCTGGGCGAGGTGGCCGAAATCCACAGCTGGACCGACCGCCCGATCTGGCCGCAGGGCGTGAAACCCGCGGATCACAGCAAGTTCATTCCCGTCGTGCCAGCGACGCTCGACTGGAATCTCTGGCTGGGCGTCGCTCCCGAGCGCGCGTACGATCCCTCGATCGCGCCATTCAACTGGCGCGGCTTCTGGGACTATGGCACCGGCGCCCTCGGCGACATGGGCTGTCACATCATGGACGGCGCATTCTGGGCACTGGGACTCGACGCCCCGAACCGGATCGAGGCGATCAGCGGCCGGGCCAACCAGCTCAGTGGCCCGACTTCCTCGATGGTGGTGTACCATTTTGCCGCCCGCGGTGCGCGACCGGCGATCAAGTGGACGTGGTATGACGGCGGCCTGCAGCCGCGCCTGCCCGACTCCTGGCCGGATGAGAAGGTGTTCCCCGACAACGGCACCCTTATTGTCGGCAGCAAGAACACCGTGCTCGCGCCCACTTATTACGAGAGCATCCGCATCATTCCGGAGGCGAAGATGAAGGAGGCCCAGCCCGGCCTGCCGGCCAAGTCGATCCCACGCATCGAGGGCGGCCACTTCGCCGAATGGATCCGCGCCTGCAAGGGCGGTCCCGCCGCCGGTTCCAACTTTGCCTATGCCTCCAAGCTCACCGAGCTATGCCTCCTGAGCAATGTCGCGGTCCGCGCCCGCCGTTCCATCGATTGGGATTCCGCTGCCATGAAGGTCACCAACCTGCCTGCTGCGAACCAGTTCATCACGAAGGTTTACCGTCCCGGTTTCGGAGTGTAAGTCCGACCGCGACATCGCCTCGATTTGTCCGCCAACCCTGTTGTTCCCGTTATGAGCCAACCGAATTCCGGTACCTCCGCCCGCTGCGAACTTACCTCCGCCTTCCTGCTCCTTCGGCTCTTCCTCGCGCTGCGCGCGTTGATGTCCTGCATCGAGAAATTCGAGTCCGGGGGCGTTTACTCGTTCCAGAACTATTACGTCAACATGACCCGCATGGCCACCGGCATCACGGGCGCGTCATTCCTGCCGCTGTGGGCCACGAAGTCGTTCGCCCTGCCGCTCGGCTACATCCTCGGGGTCCTGGGCCTGATGCTGTTGCTGGGACTCAAGACGCGACTGGCGCTGATCCTTTCCGGCCTCCTCTACGTTGCCCTCGCGTTTGGGCTGATGGCCGTCCAGCAGAGCGATGGCGTCGCCTGGCTCGGGGTTTACGTGGGCCTCACGGTCGCCGCGCTGGTGCTCGTGCGCCACAACCGCTTCGCCATCTGGCCCGACCAACATGACTGAGCCGACTGTGCCCGCCCCGGCGGACTTCACGCGCCGCGATTTCCTTTCCACCGGCCTCAAGCTCGGTGCCGCCGTCCTCGTGGCGCCGCATGTTGCCCGCGCCCAAGGCAGCGCCGGCCAGGATGCCCTCAAAGTGGCGCTGGTTGGCTGCGGCGAGCAGGGACGCGTGCTGATCAACGCGGCGCTGAAGATTCCCGACATCCGCTTTGAAGCCGTGTGCGACATCTGGCCGTACAACCGCACCTACGGCGAAAGGCTCCTGAAAAAGTTCGGCCATACCGCGCGCCCGTTCGGGGATTTTCAGGAAATGCTCGCCGGCGTGTCGGACCTCGACGCGGTCATCGTGGCGACGCCGGACTTCAAGCATGCGGAGCACACCAACGCCGCCCTGCGCGCCGGCAAGCACGTCTATTGCGAAAAGCTCATGGCCAACACCGTGGAGAATGCCCGGTCCATGGTGCAAACCGCGCGGGAGACCAAGAAGCTGCTCCAGATCGGCCACCAGCGCCGGAGCAATCCGCGCTACCAACACGCCCTCGGCAAGGTCGTCCGCGAGGCCAAGCTCCTCGGGCGCATCACCAATGTGAACGGCCAGTGGAATCGCAGCGTGAGCGACGACCTTGGCTGGCCGGAAAAGCAGGTGCTGCCGGAGGCGACGCTGAACAAGTACGGTTTTGCGAACATGCATGAGTTCCGAAACTGGCGCTGGTTCAAGCGGTACGCTGGCGGCCCCATCTCCGATCTCGGGGCGCACCAGATTGACATCTACAACTGGTTTCTCGGCGCCAATCCGACGGCGGTGATGGCCAGTGGCGGCGCCGACTACTACAAGACCCACGAATGGTACGACAACGTGATGGCCGTTTATGAGTTCAGCACCGCCCAGGGACCTGTGCGGGCGTTCTACCAGGTATTGACGACCACGAGCGCCGGCGGCGGCTACATGGAGTATTTCATGGGCACGGAGGGATCGCTCAAGATGTCCGAAAATCCCGCCTACACGAAGCTGTTCCGCGAAGCCCGGGCACCCGAATGGGATCCTTGGGTCGAAAAAGGAATCATCCGCAAGCCCGGCACACCCGACGAGGGCGCCGAGAAACTCCTGCCTTGGGAAAAACCGCGGCCAAAGTTTGGCGCCCCCGTCCGGACCAGCACCGTGGACGTCCGCGAGACTGCCGCGCTGTCGTCGTGGGACATGCCAGTGACGCTGGACAAGGCCATCCACCAGCCCCACCTCGAGAACTTCTTCGATACCATCCGGGGTAAAGCGAAGCTGAACTGCCCGGGCGAGACCGCCTTTGCCAGCGCCGTCACCGTGCTCAAGGTCAACGAGGCGGTCGCCGCCCGCCAGGCGCTGAACTTCAAGCCCGAGGATTTCGTGGCATGAGGGATCGAACCTCTCTTCCGGATGTCGAACCATTACACTCCGTCGCCTCGCGCCACCCCACGCCAGAGGGGTGTGCGCCAGGGCGGGGTGGGTAGGGTATTTCGTAAAGCAACCAACAATCTCTTTCCCATGATCCACCGCCTCCTTCCCCTGGTCCTTGTTTCCATTGCCGTGTCCGGGCTCCAAGCCGAGGACCTCGTGCCCATTCCTTTGGAACTGCCGAAGCCGCTCTTCGTCGGCACGCCGGTGCCATTCAAGGTGCCGAACCTTGAGAAGGCGACCGGAGCCAAGCGGCCGCCGTTCCTCGCGCCGGCCGGAGTCACGAACCTGGCCAAGGGCAAGCCGGTGAAGGCGAGCGACGAGTTCCCCGTGATAGGTGAAGTGGGTTTCGTGACCGATGGCGAGAAGGACGGCACCGAGGGAACTTTCGTGGAATTCGGTCCCGAACTGCAATGGGTGCAAATTGACCTGGGGGAATCCGCCGCGCTCTACGCGATTGTCTGCTGGCATTTCCACGCGCAGGCCCGCGTTTACCACGACGTCATCGTGCAGGTCTCGGACGACCCGGAGTTCAAGAGCGGGGTGACCACGCTCTACAACAACGACTATGACAACAGCGCCAAATTTGGCGTGGGCAAGGATCCGTCGTACATCGAGACGAGCGAAGGTCGCCTGATCGACGCCAAGGGCACCAAGGCCCGTTACGTTCGCCTCTACAGCAACGGCAACACCACCAGCGAGCTGAACCACTACGTCGAGGTCGAGGTCTACGGGAAGAAGTAGTCCCGCCGGTCGTGAACCCCAGCGTTGCCAGCGCGGAAGTTCACCAAACGGGCTGGACCTGGCAGGAAGCAGGCGGATTGCTGCTTGTTTTGCTCGTTGCGACGTTGGTTCGCTGCGCTGACCTGTCCGCGCGGCCCATGCACGCGGACGAGGCGAACCAGGCGGTAAAGCTCGGGCAGTTGCTCGAGACCGGTTACTACGCCTTCGATCCCCGCGACCATCACGGCCCGACCCTTTACTATTTTGGCCTGATCCCGGCGTGGATGCGCGGGCAGCATGACTTGGCGGCCCTGGACGAGACCACGGTGAGACTGACTCCCGCCCTGGCCGGAATCCTCGCGGTTGGGTTGCTGTGGTTGTTGGTGCGGACTTGGGGAAGCTGGCCGGCGTTGGTGGCGGCAGGGTTGCTGGCCCTGTCGCCCGCGGCGGTTTATTACAGCCGTTACTTCATCCAGGAGACGTTGCTGGTCACCTTCACGCTGGGCGCGATTGTCTGCGGCCAGCGCTGGTGGCGTTCGGGACGGCTGGCATGGGCAGGCGCGGCGGGAACCTGCCTTGGTTTGATGCTGGCCAGCAAAGCGAGTGCTTTGGTCTATGCCGGGGCGGCGGTGTTGGCGGTCGCGGCGAGCGGCGGGGAGCGGCGTCCGGCGAAACGACTGTGGCTGGCGGCGGCCACCGCGGGTGCATTCGCCTTGGTGGTGGTGGGCCTCTTCTATTCGTCGTTCGGGCGCAACCACGCCGGCCTGCGCGACGCGGTCCACTCGATCGATTTCATGTTCATGCGGGCGACCGCCGGGTTGTCGGGGCACGAAAAACCGTGGTGGTACTACGGCAGCCTGTTTGTCTGGCAGCGCAACGGCGGCTACCTGTGGGACCAATCGCTATTGCTGCTGCCAGCCCTGGCCGGCGGTGTCCTCGCGTGGCGCCACCGCGGGCTCTCGCGGTTCCTCGTTCTCTATACGGCAACCATTGCGATCTTGTTCTCGGTCACCCCGTACAAGACCCCGTGGCTCGTCGTCGGGATGATGCCCGGGCTGTGTGCCCTGGCGGCGCTCTGCATTGGCCGGCTGGCCCGGCCCGTGGCTGTGGTCCTGACGATTCTGGTGCTTGTGGCGTTGGGCTGGCAGACAAGGCAGGCGGTTTTTCGACTGGCGGCCGACGAGCGGAATCCCTTCGCGTATGTCCATCCGGTGCCCGATATGAAAAAAGTGCCGGCGCTGGCCGCGGCGGCCCCGGTCGGGCCGGTGAAGGTGATCGCGGCGGAATATTGGCCCTTGCCGTGGTATTTGCGCGCCCGGCCCGAAGTTGGTTACTGGACCGAACCGCCGGCGAATTGCGATGGAGCGCTGGTTTTTGCGGACGCCGCGCAGGCCGATGCGGTGCGCGGACGGTTGAAGGCAAAATACCACGAGTCATTCCTCGGCCTCCGACCGGGGATCATGTTGGTGGTGTTCCAGCGCGAGTAGGCCCGGTCCGTGGCCGGTTCATTCAGGCCACGCTGGAAGGCCGTTCGGGGACCGGACCAATATGGCCAAACTCTTGGGTCGATCCATCCGGTAACATTAGTGCGGCTCCAATGACCGCATGTTCGCGACAGAATTCTTCGACCGCGCGGTCGGTCATCACGAAAAAAGCCGTGGACAAGGCATCGGCATCGGCGGCATTGGCGGCGAACGACCAGACCCGGCGGGTGCGCTCGGCCGGGGTGCCGGAGCGGGGATCGATGAGATGGGCGCCTTGCACGGCAATACCCGAACCGCTCACGGCGCGGTTGGCAAAAAGCCGGACGTGCTCCGCGATGCCAATGGGCCAGCCCGCGGAATCGGGCGGCGCCGCCAGCGCGAGGGCGGTGCTGCCGCCGCTGTGAAGGCAGGCGGAAGGGATGTCCCACTCGGAGAGCACCTCCGCCATGCGGTCGAGGGCATAGCCCTTGCCGACGGCGCCAAGGTCAAGGCGCAGGCAGCTAGTGAGCGAAGTGAGCGTGTGGGTTGAAGGATCGAGCGCGAAAAGCGGTTCGTCCGTCCCATGCGGACGGGGCGACGCATAGGCGGGATCGAATGCCCGGTTGGTCAGCGCCGAGATCTGGGCGGCGCCGAGGAGACACTGCAGCGCGTCGTCGCCCACGATGAGGCTTTCGCCGGCACCCAGCCGGTTGGCCCGTGCGATGTCGCTGCTCTCGATGAACCGGCTGAGTTCATTTTCCAGGCGGTCGAGTTCGAGGAATGCGGCGCTGGCGGCCTGGCGCGCATATTCCACGGGCCGGCCGGCAATGAAAACCTGGAAGGTCGTCGCCATCGCCTCGTGGCTGAAGGCAGGCAGGGAGTCGTGAAAACTGGAAATCATGAAATCCTGAATCTTGAAATTGAAGAATACGGACCGGAGATTTTCAGGTTTCAAGATTTCCGGTCTTTTCACCGCGGCGGGTCGGCATGGGCGAGGACCCGGCGCAGGCGCAGCATCTCGCGAAACGGCCGCCACCAGAGCTTGGCGAAACCGTACTTGGATTCCCCCTGGAGCCGCGGATGGTGATGCACGGGCAATTCGCCGGCGCGCAAACCGGCGGCCACGGCCATGGCCGGCAGGAAGGATTGCATCAGGGGCGAGGGCTGCAGGGTGGCGATCACCGCGCGCCGGAACACCCGCAGCTGGCAGCCGGCGTCATGCAGGCCGTCGTGGAGCACGCGGCTGCGCACGGCATTCGCAAGCCCCGACATGGCGCGGCGCAGCACGCTGTCATGGCGGTCACGACGCCAGCCGCAGGCAACGTCGAGCTTTTGCTGTTCGAGCAGCGAGAGCAACGCGGGGAAATCCTGGGGATCGTCCTGCCCGTCGCCATCCATCGTCAGGATGATCTCGCCGCGGGACTGTCGCAGACCCGTATAGAGGGCAACCGCCTGTCCCTGGTTGCGCGGCAGCGACAGCACCCGGCAGTGCGGGTCGGCGGCGGCCAGCCGGTCGAGCTCGGGGCCGGTGTCGTCGGTACTGCCGTCATTCACCAGGATGGCCTCGTAGCCAGGATCGAGGCGCTCGAGCACCGCACAGGCGGCGGGGACGACCGCAGAGACGCTGCGTGCTTCCTGATAGAAAGGGATGACGAGCGAGCAGCGGGGCTTGATCATGGGCCGGTGGCGCGGCGCACCCGACGTAGGGTGGCGCGGAGTCCATGGATAAAGTAACCATGGTGCCGCTGACGCCAAGTCTTACCTTCCGGAAGGTTCGCGCCTTCATCCTTTCCTTCGGATTCGCTCCGCGTCAAAGTTGCGGCGATTTGAGCCCCTAACCCCCATGACAAACTCGAATAAATCGCTCCCCTCCACATCGAAACTGTCCCCGCCCTCGTTCAATATCTCGCGCCGCGTTTTCCTCCAGCGTTGCACGATGTTGGCCGCCGCCACCGGGTTGCCCCTGTGGTTCGTCGAGCGCCAGCAATTGCTTGCCGCCGAGGCCGACGCGAAGGGATCGCCCCGATCGGCCAACGACAAGCCAGGCATCGCCCTGATCGGCTGCGGGGGCATGGGCACCTGGGACGGCCAGAATGCGGGCACGCACGGCAACCTGGTGGCCATTTGCGACGTGGACACGAGCAAGAGCGAGGCCGCCGCGAAGAAATACAAGGAACTCGGCCACAATCCCGAAATCTACTCCGATTTTCGCCGCGTCCTGGAGCGCAAGGACGTCCATGTAATTGTCAACGCCACGCCCGACCACTGGCATTCGCTCATCAACATCGCGGCCGCCAAGGCGGGCAAGGATGTCTACGGCGAAAAACCCCTGACCCTTTGCATCGACGAAGGGCGGCACGTGATCAAGGCAGTGCGCGACCACCAGCGGGTGCTCCAGACCGGCACCCAGCAGCGCAGCTCGCAGCGCTTCCGGCTGGCCTGCGAACTGGTGCGCAATGGCCGATTGGGGAAAATGACCCAGGCGCGCGTCTGGTTGCCGGCGGGATTGCGCGACGGCCCGTTCTCGCCTTCCCCGGTGCCCTCGACCTTGAATTGGGATTTCTGGCAGGGCCAGACGCCCGCGGTGGATTACGTCAAGGAGCGCTGCCATGGCACCTTCCGATTCTGGTACGAGTATTCCGGCGGCACCATGACCGATTGGGGTGCCCACCACAACGACATCGCCTATTGGGCCATCGGCTTGATTGCCCCGACCAAGGTCGAGTCCAAGCGCCTGGCCGAGCCCATCCCGGGCGGCTACAATGCTTATCCGGAATACGAGGTGAATTACACCTATGAGGACGGCACGCGTCTCCAGATCAACACCACGAAGGATGATTCGATCTATGGCGAACATCTCAACAAGGCGGGACAGCCCAACGGCATCCGGTTCGAGGGCACCAAAGGTTGGTTGTGGGTGAATCGCGACGAGATCAAGGCGAGCGAACCCGAACTGCTCCGCGCTCCTTTGCCCGAGAACGCCGTGCGTCTCTACGAAAGCAAGGATCACATGGGCAACTTCTTCGACTGCGTGCGCTCGCGCGCGCTGCCGATCTGCGACGTCGAGACCGGACACCGTTCGGCCAACATGTGCCACCTCGGCGCGATTTCGCTGCGCACCGGGCATAGCCTCACCTGGGACTACAACGCGGAGAAGTTCACCGGCGACCACGCGGCCGAGGCGAACAAGTACCTCGTCCGCGAGATGCGCAAGCCGTACGACTATTCGATTACCGGCTAAGGACGAAAGAGGGGCGGCGGCGCCGGTGGAGGGCTCGCGTCCCGGCGACCCCGCCTGCTGGGGGTCGCGTTCCGGCCTGGATGTAGGGTCGGCGCTTGCGCCGACCTCGCGCGCGAGGTCGGACCAAGGTCGACCCCCTACATTCGATCCATCAACTTCCCGTGCCCCGGAACCCGGCTCGACACGAGACGCGACGCCGCTTTCGTAGCCGCATGGGCCAAAATCTCGACGAACTTTTCGACGTCGTGGACGCACAGGATCGCGTCACGGGCCAAATGGCGCGGCGTGACGTGCACCGGTTGAAACTGCGCCACCGCGCGGTCCATCTGCTCGTCGTGAATCGAGCGGGCAAGGTCTTCCTGCATCGCCGATCGATGCAGAAGGACCTGTTCCCGGGATTTTGGGATTCCTCGGCGGCAGGCCACGTGGGCGCTGGGGAAGACTACGACGGCACCGCGGTGCGCGAGTTGGAGGAGGAGCTGGGGTGTCGGCCGGAAACCCTCCCGCAACCGCTCTTCAAGATCGAGGCCCGGGAGGAGACCGGCCACGAATTCGTTTGGGTCTACCGGGTGGAGGCCGAGGGCCCCTTTGTGCTCCACCCTGACGAAATCGAGCGGGGCGATTGGTTTTCGCCGGCGGAAATCGACCGGTGGATCGCGGAACGCCCGCACGAAATTGCACCGGCGTTGCTGTACCTCTGGCCGAGGGCTCGGAAGCTGATCGTCGATGGAGCCGGTCTCTGACTGGTCCGGTCCGGTTGGAGTGCGGTCCTACTGCGGCCTCTGCCCTTTGAGTCGTTCGAATTCCTTCGTGCTCATCAGGCGGCGGGGGAGGCGCTTCTCGGCCTCGCCGAGGAGGCGGTCCCAGTGCTCGTCGGTGGCTTCGAAATCCTCCCAAGGCTGGTGATGCCCGTGTTTGCGGATGAACACGACCTTGCCGCCGTGGAAGCGCACGTTGATCTGCCACTTCTTGCCGTCGTCATCCTTTTCCCACCAGCCGAATTCCATGCCCATGGGGGGAGGGGAAAGTGACAAGCGACGGGTGACAAGAGCCAAGTTGAAATGAAGGTCTCCTGGAGGGATCAAATTCCGTTGAGCCGCAGCCCGTCGGGAGACGGGCCCCGCATTCAGTCCTTCGACAGCTCCCCGGCGCGCCGCGTCGCCGCGAGGATCGTCTCCTTGAGCGTCTCGCGGAACTGCCGTTGCCCGAGCACCTGGAGGCCGGCGTATGTCGTCCCGTTGGGCGAGGTGACCTGGTCGCGGAGCGCCTCGGGCGGCAGTTCGCCGCGCGCGAGCAAGCGGGAGGCGCCCAGCACGGTTTCGAGCGCCGCCGTATAAGCCACGGCAGGCGGCAGGCCGGCGGCGACGCCGGCGTCGCGCAATCCCGCGACAAACTCAAACAGGAAGGCCGGCCCGCTGCCGCCGACCGCCGTGATGGCGTCGAAATGCGCCTCGGCGAGTTCGAGGTAACGACCCAGCGCGCCCAGGATCTGGCCGACCGCCGCTGCATCCTCAGGGCTGAGCGGGCGCAGCGGGCAATAGGCCGTGAAGGCGGCGCCGATGGCGGCCGGGGTATTGGGCATCGTGCGCACGAGGTTCCGCGCAGCGGGGAAAGTCCGTGCCAGGCTGGCGAGTTTCTTGCCCGCGAGGACGGAGATGACGAGCTTGCCGGGCGTAAGTTCGGCGAGCCGCGGGTCGGCCGTCGCGAGCGACTGGGGCTTGAATGCCACGATGACGATATCGGCGGCGCCCAGCAACCGGGCCAGCTCGGCCTCGTGGGCAATGCCGGTGTCGGCCGCGAGTTTTTTGGCGGATTCGCCGCCCTTGCTCGTGCAACCGACCTCGTGCGCCGAGACGACCTTGCGCTCCAGCAAACCGCGGACGATGGCCGAGGCGAGGTTTCCAGCGCCAAGGAAGGCAATGCGCGGCATGGCAGGTTCGCGCCGGACCTACTTATTCCGACGCTCCAGCGGGTGTCGGATCGTGGCGATCGCGCCGCCGCCGGGCCGGTCAGTGAGCGTAACTTCGCCGCCCAGGTTGCGCATCGAGTGGCGCGCAACCGTCAGGCCCATGCCGACGCCGACCGTGTGCTTCGTGCTGGTGAAGGGCTCAAACGCATGCTCGCGAATCTCGGGGTCGATGCCGCGGCCGCGGTCCTCGATGTGGATGAGGGCAAAGCGGCCCTCCTCCGGCTTCTCCACGACCTCCGTGCGGATGTTGATCGCGCGCTGTTCGTCGGGCGCGTCGCCATAGCTTTCCCAGGCGTTGATGATGAGCTTGGCGATCACATCCTCCAACACCTCGACATTGGTATCGACGAGGATGTCGCCGGGGCCGTGGGCGATGGTAATGGGCTGGTCGATCTTGAACTCGATCTGGTAGCGCCGAATGCCGCTGTCAACCATGCGGGCGAGGCTGGCACGGATGAGCGGCGGACGGTTCTTCACCACGAGGGTGGTGAGCTGCTTGATGATGACGACGATCCGGTTCACCGCATCCTCGAGGTGGGCGGCGTTCTTCTTCACCAACTCGGGCTTCTCGTGGTAGGCCTTGATCAGGTCCACGTAGCCGATGACGACACCGAGCAGGTTGTTGAGGTTGTGGGCGATACCCTGGGTGACGGCACCGATGGTGGCCGTGCGACGCGAATCCCCGAGCCGGCGCTGGAGGTCGACGAGTTCGCGGTTGATCTGGACAAAGCGGAGCTGCGTCTGCACGCGGGCGAGGGTTTCGTCGAGGTCGATCGGCTTGGTAATGTAGTCGACTGCGCCGACGCCCAGGCCCTCGATCTTGCCCTCCTTCGAGGTGCGGGCGGTGATGAAAATGATCGGGATGGATTTCGTCTCATGGTCGGCCTGCAGGCGCGAACAGACCTCGATGCCGTCCATCTCCGGCATCATGACATCCAGCAGGATCAAGTCGGGCTTGTCGGCGGCGACCAGGTCCAGGGCCTCCTGGCCGGAGTAGGCCGCGATCACGGTCATGCCCTCGCGCTCCAATTTCCGCTTCAGCAGCTGGACGTTGATTGGCTGGTCATCGACTACAAGGATCTTGGACGTCGCCATGGAGGTTAGGGAATGAGCGAAAGGGCTTTAAGACGGACTGGCAAGATTCCGTTGTGGCACATGCCCCGGCCCTTTTTGACCATTAACTAACGATCGCGGCGAGGTGTTGGCGGTGGGCTTTGACCGTATTCGCCATCAACAGCGCAACGGTCATCGGGCCGACGCCACCGGGCACCGGGGTGATCTTTTCGCACAGCGGTGAGACGGTGGGAAAGTGGACGTCACCCGTCAGCCGAAACCCCGATTTTTTCGTGGGATCCGGCACGCGATTCATGCCGACGTCGATGACGACGGCGCCGGGCTTGACCATGTCGGCGGTAACGAACTCCGCGCGCCCGATGGCGGCGATCAGGACGTCGGCCTGGCGCGTGATGGCGGGGAGGTCGGCGGTTTGCGAATGACAAACCGTGACGGTGGCATTGGCCCACTCGGCGCGCGACATGGCGAGCAGCGCCACAGGCTTGCCGACGATCAGGCTGCGGCCGAGGACCACCACATGCTTGCCGGCGAGTTTCACGCCCGAGCGCTTGAGCAGCTCCATGATGCCTGCGGGCGTGCAGGCGGTGAAACCATTGGGATCCTCCTGCGCGAGCTTGCCGAGGTTGAGGACATGGAAGCCGTCCACGTCCTTGTGCGCGGCGATGCGGCGAAATACGGCTACCTCATTGATGCCCTTCGGTAGCGGCGATTGAACGAGAATGCCGTCGACGGTTGGATCCTGGTTGAGCCCGTCAATCAGCGTGAAGAGTTCGTCCTGGGTTATGCCGACCGGCGGGAGGATCAGGCGGCTCTCGATGCCGATTTCGGCGGAAGTTTTCTGTTTTTTCGTGACGTAGGAAACGGAGGCGGGGTCCTCGCCGACGCGCACGAGGGCGATGCACGGTTTGCGGCCGGGCATGGCGGCGACCTTGGCCTTGAGTTCGGCGATGATGTCTGCGGCGATCTTGTTGCCGTCGATGAGTTCCATGATGGGGAAAGGAAGGATGGCGCGCATGCGGTCCGCGCGCCCAGGAACGCCGCCCGCGCGGCCTGGAGCCGTTACCGCGCCAGCGCCATCGACTCGGCGGCAACGACGAGGTCCTTGCCGTCAACGGTGTTGCGGACGGTGCCGGTGATGGTGATCTCGCGCTCGAGGAAGTTCTCGATCTTGTCGGTCAGGACGAGGCGCTTGGTGTCGACGTAGGCGAAGCGCCGGCCGTTGCTGTCCACGAGTTGGTAGTCGTAAAGCGGGTTGGGGTTGAGAATGGGGCGACGGGCCAGCACCAGGCGGCCAGCCAGCTGCCGTGGCATGTCGGCGGTATTGCCGGTCATCGGCACGGGCCGGCCGGCGGTGGTCACGGGGCCCGCGGGCGCCGCCGGTGCCGCGACGGCGGGCAGCGGCTTCGGCGCCTCGGTGGGGACGTTGGCGTTGGCACTCGTGGCGATGAAACCCTGGAGTTTTTTCTCCACGCTGATCTGGCACCAGTCGGGCTTGTTGTTGACGAGCCCGGTGACCGGGGTCTTGTCGCCCGGCTGGGAAACGGTCAGGATCGGCGCGTCCTTGCGCGGCTCGGTGAGGATGTTGGCGCCCTCGCGGACATCCATGCCCTTTGTGATGTCGGGATTGTGGGCGTATCCGACGAAGGTCCCGGTGATTTCCACCCGCCGCCAGCCGGCGGGGGCATCGCCCGTGTAGATGATCGTGTTGCCGCTTTTCAGGCGGGTGAGCACGTGGGATTTCGGGTCCGGCTGAAGAAAGACGGCGGCGTCGGCGGAAAGGATGTCCGCGGCGCCCAGGCGGGCGAGGGCCGTCGCGAACAGGAGGAAGAGGAATTTAATTTTCATCGAAGGCGGGAGCCGGTCCGGCCGAAGGCGGCGGCCGGGGAACGGCAAACAGGGATTGGATTTCGTTTTTAGAAAGTTGTTTCACCCCGCGCAAAGGAATTCCTTTCAGGCGCAGGGCGCCGATCTGGTAGCGCCGCAGCCGGCGGACCTCATAGCCAAGGGCGGTGAACAGCTGGCGGATCTCCCGCTTTTTGCCGTGGTGCATGTGCACGTCGAGCTCGGTCGAGGTGCGCGCGGGGCCGGCATTGACGAGGTTGGCGCGTTCGACCTTCAGGTGCTCGCCTTCCATCGTAACCCCGCGCACGAGCTGGCGAAGGCGGGATTGGGGGAACGCTTCCTTGAGCGAGACATAGTAGCGCTTCACCACCAGGTTCGACGGGTGCATGAGCTTGTGCGCCAGGTCGCCGTCGGACGTGAGGATGACCAGGCCCTCGCTGTCCTTGTCGAGCCGGCCCGCGCAGAAAAGGCGCAGCCGCGCCCATTCCCGCGGCAGCAGGTCGAAGATGGTTTGCGTCTCGTGGGGATCGGCGTTGCTGCAGACGACCCCGCGGGGCTTGTGCATCACGAGCGTGAGTTTGGGCTGGGCCTGGGTGCGGACGGCCTTGCCCCGGACGGTGACCTTGTCGACTCCCGGCTCAATCTTCTGGCCGAGCGTTGCCGCCGTGCCGTTCACGTAGACCTCGCCCGCCGCGATGAGTCCCTCGGCGGCGCGGCGCGAACACAGCCCGGCGTCGGCGATGAATTTCTGGATGCGGACCGGCTCCATGGGTCCGGGCTCAATGCCACGCGCCGCTGGGAGGCGCAACGAGATTCATTATGGCGCAAACGATGCTTGCGTTGCCGGAACATCGGCACACTTAAGCCTGCCGCGATGAGCGAAACCGCCACCCCGAACGCCGCCTACGACAAGGATCGCCCGTTCCCGGCCCGGGTGGTGGAGAACCGGTTGCTCAACAAACCCGGCTCAGACAAGGAGACGAAGCACATCGTCGTGGACATCGCCGGGAGCGGCCTGACCTACAAGGTCGGTGATTCGCTGGGTGTTTTTCCGAGCAATCGTCCGAGCGAGGTGGAAGAAATCCTCCGTCATCTCGGCGCGAGCGGGGATGAGGTCGTGTCTCCGGCCATGCTCAAGCTACCCGCGCCCATTCCATTGCGCGAGGCCCTGCTCCTGCGCCTGGCGCTCGCGAAACCCACCCGCAAGATGATCGAGACCCTGGCCAGCAAGGCGACGGACCCCGGTGATCGGGCCAAACTCGCCATGCTGCTGGCGCCTGAGGGCAAGGACCAGCTTGCCGGGTACCTCGAGGACCGGGAATTCGTCGATCTGCTGGCGGAATATCCCAGCGCGAAGCTGTCGCCGCAGGAGCTGGTCGATCACATGCGGAAACTCGTCCCGCGCCTGTATTCGATCGCCTCTTCACCCAAAGTACATCCCACCCAGGTGCACCTGACCGTGTCCGTCGTGCGGTACGAGTCCAACCGCCGTTCGCGCGTCGGCGTATGCAGCACCTTCCTCGGCGATCGGATATCGCCGGGCGATCCCGCCGCGCCAGTGTTCGTGTCGGATTCCCACTTTGGCGTGCCGGCCGACGGGTCCAGGGACATCATCATGGTCGGGCCGGGCACGGGCATCGCGCCGTTCCGCGCGTTCATGCAGGAACGCGTGGCCACCGGCGCGACCGGCCGCAACTGGCTGTTCTTTGGCGACCAGCACCGCGCCACCGATTTTCTCTATGAGGAGGAATGGACGCGCTGGCAGGCGCAGGGCAAGCTGGCCCGTGTCGACGTGGCCTTTTCCCGTGACCAGGCCGAAAAGATCTACGTGCAGGACCGGATGCGCGAAAATGCGGCGGAGCTCTGGGATTGGCTCAAGGCCGGCGCCCACTTCTATGTGTGCGGCGACGCCAAGCGCATGGCAAAGGACGTGGACGTGGCCCTGCTCGACGTCATCGCGCAGCAGGGTGGGATGGACGCCGTCGCGGCGACCGACTTCATCAAGCAGATGAAGAAGGACCGGCGCTATCAGCGGGACGTTTACTAAGTGTGCCGGGGATGGCGGTCGCAGGACTTCGGTGTTTTGCGGGTCTTCGCGGCGGCCGGTGACCTGGAGATTTGAGATTTCCTCCGCGGTTGCCCATCATGCCACCAAACAGGTTTCGGATTGAAACGACTGGGGGAGACAGCCTCAATCCGCACTCCGCATCACCAATCCCCAATCGAATGAGTCTCACCTATAACAATCGTGTGGCCCTTGTCACCGGCGCCGGCCGTGGCATTGGCAAGTCCATTGCCGAACTCCTGGCGAAGAATGGCGTGAACGTCATTTGCGTGAGCAAATCGGCGGATAGTTGCGGCGCGACCGCGGCCGCCATCACTGCCGCCGGCGGCAGGGCCAAGGCCCTTGCGGTGGATGTCGCCGACGGGGCCGCCGTCGCGAAGGCCAGCGCCGAGCTGCTGGCTGAATACGGGCAGATTGATATCCTCGTCAACAATGCCGGCATCACGAAGGACGGCCTCCTGTTCCGCATGTCGGAGGACGATTGGAATGCGGTCATGGCCACCAACCTCACGAGCTGTTACCACTGGACGAAGCACATCGGCCGCTCGATGACGCAGAAGCGGTGGGGTCGCATCGTCAACATCACGTCGGTCGTTGGCCTCATGGGCAACGCGGGGCAGGCCAACTACTGTGCCGCCAAGGCCGGTTTGATTGGCTTCACCAAGGCGATCGCCAAGGAATTCGCCGCCCGCGGGGTGACGTCCAACGCCGTCGCGCCTGGTTTCATCAAGACCGACATGACGGCGGCGCTTCCCGCCGATGCCGCCGAGAAGATTACGTCGCTTATTCCGCTCAAACGCCTGGGCGAGGCAGCGGACATCGCCCACATGACGGGTTTCCTATGTTCCGAGGAGGCCGGCTACATCACCGGTCAAGTTTTTACCGTTGACGGCGGGATGGTGATGTGATGCGTCTTCCGAGCATATTCATCCCCTTTTAATTCACATGGCCGACCAGAAAACCATCGAACAGCGCGTTAAGGAGATCATCGTTAACCAGCTGAATGTTAACGAGGAGCAAATTACACCGCAGGCATCCTTCCTAGATGACCTTGGCGCTGATTCCCTTGATATCGTCGAGCTTATCATGGCCTTCGAAGAAGAATTCAAGGACGAGATCAAAGGGGAGATTCCGGAATCCGATGCCGAGAAGCTCCAGACGGTCGGCGATGTTGTCACGTATATCACACAGAAGGCGGGCAAGTAATATCTTTTGGCTTTTGAAGTAATCGCTCTACCGTCAGGCCCAGTGCTGGCCCGGTAGGGCGATTCTGTTTTCGCATTCGAATCACTGATGGAAACCGCATCCTCTCAACGTCGCGTCGTGGTCACCGGCATGGGCGTCATCGCCTCGCTGGGGCACAACGTGAACGATTTTTGGACCAACATCGTGGCCGGCAAATGCGGCATTGATCGCATCTCCCTGTTCGATCCAAAGGATTACGCCTGCCAGATTGGCGCCGAGGTTCGGGGCTGGGATCCGACGCAGCACATGGATCCGAAGGAGGTGCGGCGCAACGATCGTTACACGCATTTTGGGTTTTGTGCGGCCAAGCAGGCCGTGGCTGACGCCAGGCTCGACATGGCCAAGGAAGACGCGGACCGGGTGGGTGTGATCATCGGCTCCGGCATCGGCGGCATGTGGACCATCGAGAACCAGCACAAGGTGCTCCTCGAACGCGGACCGCGCAAAGTGTCGCCCTTCATGATTCCCGCGCTGATCAGCAACATGTGCGGCGGGCTGGTGGCCATCGAACTGGGCGCGCGGGGACCGAATTTCGGCGTGGTCAGCGCCTGCTCCACCGCCACCCATGCCATCGGCGAATCGCTCCGCATGATCCGCCACGGCGAGGCCGACGTGATGGTCTGTGGCGGCGCGGAGGCGGCGATCACGCCCCTGGCCTATGCGGGGTTTTGCTCCATGAAGGCGATGAGCACGAACAACGAGACGCCCCATAAAGCCAGCCGGCCTTTCGACCTCAATCGCGACGGTTTCATCATGGGCGAGGGCTCCGCGATCCTGGTGATCGAGAGCCTGGAACACGCCCAGGCTCGCGGCGCTCGCATCTATTGCGAGCTGGCCGGCTACGCCGCCACCTGCGACGCCTACCACATCACCTCGCCCGACCCGGATGGGAAAGGGCTGTCGCAATCGATGATCAAATCGCTGCAGGACGCTCAGCTCGAGCCGCACCAAATCGATTATATCAATGCGCACGGGACATCCACGCCGTACAACGACAAGTTTGAGACCATTGCCATCAAGAAGGTCTTCGGCGATCATGCGCGCAAGGTCCTGATCAGTTCGACCAAATCGATGACCGGGCACCTTTTGGGCGCCGCCGGCAGCATCGAGGCGGTCATCAGTGTCAAGACGATCGAAACCGGCGAAGTGCCGCCGACGATCAACTACGAAACGCCGGATCCGGACTGCGACCTCGACTACACGCCGAACGTGAAACGCAGCGCCCGTGTGGACGCCGTGCTGACCGACAACCTGGGCTTTGGCGGCCACAACGCCTCGCTGGTGTTCAAGCGGGTCTGAACGCGGCGGAATACCGCCCGGCTGAACGGCTTGGGTTTTTGAAAATTACCCGTTGACGCGACCGGAGCCCGCCCTTTTATCTCGCGCTCTTTTACTTGGGGCAAGTTAGCTCAGTTGGTAGAGCAGAGGACTGAAAATCCTTGTGTCCTCGGTTCGATTCCGAGACTTGCCACCATGCTTCGCCATGGCGCAGAAGGGGTTCGATTTGCCGGACTGCCCCGGGTGCTATCTGTGAGGCGGCGTTCGACCGCAAGCGGGGCGAGAACGGAGGATGCTCCAGCCCGGACATTTCACGGTCATGAGCGATCCAATCACCAAAACGTCCGTCCGCCCTCCGGGCCCGAGCGACCTTGTCGCGGCGCACTCCGGCTAAGGGGAACAATTCAATAGGTGGGCTCGGTTTTCACACCGACGCGAGGTTCACACGCGCCGTGAGTCCCTGTCGGCGATGTGGAAATCGCCGACCACCAAATGGTGGAACGCGCTGACCCCAGCGCGTTGCGGCGAAGCCGCTCCGAGCCAGCTCCTTGGGGTCAAGTCGCTCCACCTTCTATTGCATGGTTCCGACTGAGTCGGCCCGACAGGGCGCATACTTCACACCTCGGTAGGAATATGCGGGCTAGGAAGCTCCAGCGAGGCAGGGCTGCGGGCACGCGGAAGCGGCTGGCAACCGCCTCACGGCGTCCGCGAGCCATCCGTGATCATGATGATATTTTCCGCGTTGATTGCCATCATGTCGCCGGCGGAAAAGGTGATGAGCAGAACGGCGCCCACCGCCCTGGCCGTCCGGAGCCCCTTGAGCGGCACGGTCTTGCCGTCGCTTTTGACATAGACCACCAGGCTTTTGAGCGACATTTGCTGGATGGCCGAGGCGTATCCAAGGGCGAGCTCGGCTGCGGTGGTGGGGACGTTGACGGTATAGGAGGGGGCCGGGGCAGGCTGCACCGTCTCAGCGGAAGCAGCCTGCAGCGTGGGCAACAGGCACAGCAGAGCACCAAACAGACGCAGTGTTTTCATGGGGGGAGAGTAAGCGACTCGTCGCCGGCCGAACGGATGCATCAAGCAAGGTCGGGCGCAGCAGGTCCTGGCTATTTGGCCAACTGGAAGTCGTCGAGGGCGAGTTCCTCTGCTTGCGGGGGGAACTGTTCGAAAGCCACCTTGCCCGCGACGACGGGAGACACGGGCACGTTCGCCTTCAGCTTCAATGTCAGGTTGCGCATCTCGAGTTTATAAATGAGATCGCGCGGGAACTTGTTCTCCACTTTGAGACTAAGGACGGCCGGCTTCTTGGCGTCGTGACCGAGGGTGAATAACACCTGGGCCGCTTCGTTCTTATCCTTGGTGAAGCCGGTCAGCTTGATCTTTTTGCCCTTCACTTCGAATTGGGCATAGACCGTTTCGCCGGGGTGAATCAGCACGGTGCCGGCTCGATCCCCGGCATGGGCTGGAATCAGCGAGTTGGCGGCGAACAGGGCAGCGAAAAGGAAGCGCTTCATGATTCTGGGACTTGGAAGTGCGAAAGGGGTGCCGTAGGAAGTAGCCTAGGGGCAGGGGCTTCAACTGTAGAATCGCGCTGTGCCACCTCGTCCCATTTCCCGTTGACCGGGGCGAAGGCGGCCGGCTTCATGCTGACATGGTACCGAGCGTTCTGATCGTGGACGACGAGAAGCACACCCGGGAGGGCCTCCAGCAGGCCCTGCAGGAACATTACGACGTGTCCGTGGCGGCAAATGCCGATGAGGCTTTCAACCTGATGGACGCGTCGACTTTTGAGGTGATCATCACCGACTTGCGCATGCCGGGCAAAAGCGGTCTGAAGATCATCGACAAAGCGCTCGCGCTGCCGAACCGGCCGGCGGTGATCATGATGACGGCCTACGGCAGCATCGACTCCGCCGTGGAAGCCATGAAGCGCGGCGCCGTCGATTTCCTGACCAAGCCCGTCCAGATCGAGCGTTTGGAAATCCTCATCCAGCGCGCCTTGAAGACCAAGACCCTGGAGGTGGAGGTCAAACAGCTCCACGAGCGCCTCGACGAGAAGTTCAACCTCGAGGGTATCGTGGGCCATTCGAGCAAGCTGGCCGAGGTCATCGAGCGGGTGAAACTCGTCGCGCCGTCCAAGGCCACCATCCTGATCGAGGGCGAAACCGGCACCGGCAAGGAGCTGATCGCCCAGGCCATTCACCAGGCCAGCCCCCGTGCCCGCGCGCCGTTTGTGCCGGTGCATTGTGCGGCCCTGCCGGCGCAGTTGCTGGAGAGCGAGCTTTTCGGCCACGAGCGCGGGTCGTTCACCGGCGCAACCGAGAAGCGCGAGGGCCGGTTCGAGGTGGCCGACGGCGGCACGGTCTTCCTCGACGAGATCGGGGAAATCGGCCCGGAAATCCAGGTGAAGCTCCTGCGCTTCCTCGAGACGAAAAGCTTCGAGCGCATCGGCAGCTCCAAGACGATGACGGTCGACGTGCGCCTCGTTGCCGCCACGAACCGCAACCTCGAGCAGATGGTGAAGGAGGGGAAGTTCCGCGAGGACCTGTTTTTCCGCCTCAACGTGGTGCGCATCACCACGCCGCCCCTCCGCGAGCGCGCGGACGACATTCCCGTGCTGCTCGAGCATTTCATCAAGGTCTACGCCAAGGAGAACAACTATGAGCCCGTGGTGGTCGAGCCCGGGGCGATGAAGCACCTGCAGGCCTACTCGTGGCCGGGTAACATCCGCGAGCTGCGCAACTTTGCCGAGAATGCCGTCGTGTTGCGCCGCGGCGGCAAGATGAGCGAATTCGACCTGGAGCCCAAATTCCGCGGCGAGGCCGCGCCGCCGCCGACGATGGTGACGCCGACCCCCGCCAACCCATTTTCCGTCGAGGACAACGAGAAGCGCCTGCTGCGCGAAGCCCTGATGAAGGCCCGCGGCAACCGCACCCGCGCCGCGACACTGCTTGGCATCAGCCGCCGCACCTTGCACCGCAAGCTCGCCCAGTGGCCGGAGCTCGACGTCGTTGATCGCGGATAATTGGAGACAGGACTTCGGTCTTGTTACTTGTCGCCGGCCTTGACGGCCCATGCAGTCCAAAGTGCGGCCAACAGATCGACTGTACCAAGCAACGCCAGCGGGACCGGCGCGAGTTTCAGCAGCACCAGCGCGCCGAAGACGACAAAGACCCCGATGCGCACCTGCACGGTCCAGCGGAAAAACCGTTCCAGGCCGGCACGCGCGGCGCAAAAGTAATACCAAGCGAGACAAAGCACGAGCACGCCGAGCACCCGGGGCCAGAACTCGGCGCTCGGCGCGAAACTGAGCGGTGTGAGCATGGTGTTGGGAATCGCGACGAGCCCGGCGCCGACGGCGAAGAGATAGACGCTGAAGGCAAAGACACTTTGCGCGGCGCGGCTCATTAGGGAGAGATAACCACGGGTAGCGGGGCGGGTCACGAACGAACGCTGCGCGGGCAATGTGGCAGGGGCATTGCGCCCAGACTGGCTTCGGGCGCCATTTCCCGTCGGGGCGTAAGGCCCCTCCCACCTTCAACACACTTGGAGCGTCGCCTAGAAGCTTGTCAGGGCGGGGCAGGGACCTTTCTATGACCGGCTACCCAACAGACATGGCCTCGATCACCAAGAGCTACGAACCGCAGGACGTCGAAAAGAAGTGGTATGCCGCGTGGCTGGAGGCGGGATGCTTCGCCGCCCGGGCCAACCCCGCCAAGTCCCCGTACACGATCATGATCCCGCCCCCCAACGTCACGGGCGTGCTGACGATGGGCCATGTGCTGAACAATACCTTGCAGGACATCCTGATTCGTCGGGCGCGGCTGGAAGGGCACGAGGCCCTCTGGCTGCCTGGTACGGATCATGCCGGTATCGCCACGCAGACCGTGGTGGAGAAGGAGCTGCGCAAGGAGAAAAAGACCCGCCGCGACCTCGGACGGGACAAGTTCATCGAAAAGGTCTGGTCGTGGCGCGAGGAAAAGGGCGGCATCATCCTGAAGCAATTGCAGGCGCTCGGCGCCTCGGCGGATTGGAACCGCACGCAGTTCACCATGGATCCGGCCTACTCGGCGGCCGTGCTCGGCGTCTTCGTCGATCTTTACCGGAAAGGGCACATTTACCGCGGCAAGCGCATGGTCAATTGGTGCCCGAGCAGCCTCACCGCCCTCTCGGACGAGGAAGTGGAGATGCGGCCCACCAAGGGTTCGCTCTACCAGGTTCGCTACGAAATCGTGGACCAGCCCGGGAAGTTCATCGAGGTGAAGACCACCCGACCGGAGACGATTCCCGGCGACGTGGCCATTGCGGTCCATCCCGATGACCCGCGTTACACCGGCCTGATTGGCCGGAAAGTGTGGCGTCCACTCAACCGCACCCAGATCCCAGTCATCGCCGACAAGGCCGTGGACAAGGAGTTCGGTTCCGGCGCCCTCAAGATCACGCCGGCCCACGACAAGGTGGACTTCGAGGTCGGCCAGCGGCACCACCTGCCGGCGATCGACATCCTCACGCCGGACGCGAAACTTAACGAGCTGGCGGGGCCCGAACTGGCGGGCCTGGAGCGATTCGCCGCCCGCAAAAAGGCTGTGGAGTTGTTGAAGGAATCGGGCGCCCTCGTGAAGGAGGAGCCTTACGAGAACAACGTTGGCTATTCAGAACGCGCCGGCGTTCCGATCGAGCCGCGCCTGACCTGGCAGTGGTGGCTGAAATACCCACGCATCGAGGAAGCCAAGGCCGCGGTGCGCGACGGGCACATCAAGTTTTATCCCGAACGGTGGACCAAGGTTTACCTGCATTGGCTGGAGAACATCCAGGACTGGTGCATCAGCCGCCAGGTGTGGTGGGGCCACCGGATTCCCGTCTGGTACGCCAAGGGGCTGGACAAGGAGACATTGACCGACGCCGATCTCCGTGACCCGAAAAAGGTCCACGTTTCGCTCGCCGGCCCGGCGGATCCGGAAAACTGGACGCAGGAGGACGACGTGCTCGATACCTGGGCGTCGTCGTGGCTCTGGCCGTTCGCCACCCTGGGCTGGCCGGACCAGGCCGCGATGGGGAAGGCCGGCTTCGATTATTTCTATCCCACGACCACGCTGGTGACGGGTCCGGACATCATTTTCTTCTGGGTGGCACGGATGATCATGGCCGGCCTCGAATTCGTGCGCCCCGGCGAGCCGTTGGAGCGGCGCGTCCCGTTCAAGCACGTCTATTTCACGGGCATCATCCGCGACCAGCAGGGTCGCAAGATGTCGAAATCGCTCGGCAACTCGCCTGACCCGCTCGACTTGATCAACAAGTACGGCGCGGACGGCCTGCGCTTCGGCATCGTGTCGATCGCCCCCCAAGGCCAGGACATTCGTTTCCAGGAGGACCGGATCGAGGGCGGGAAGAACTTCTGCAACAAGCTCTGGAATGCGTGCCGATTCCGCCAGATGAGCGGCGATATGGCGGACAATTCCTCGCTTGGTGCAATCCTTGGGCGCATCGAACCGGCGAAGTTCGATGCGGACGACCATGCCATCCTCGACCGCCTCCTCGGCGTCACCCGCGAAGTGGACCGCTGTTTCGCGGAGTTCGAGTTCAGTGCCGCCGTGCAGGCGCTCTATGGATTCTTCTGGAACGATTTCTGCGACTGGTACGTCGAGGTTTCGAAAGCCAAACTGCAGGACCCGACAACCAAGGCAAACTGCCTCGCCATCCAGGACCTGGTGCTGCGGCAGACGCTGCTGCTGCTGCACCCGTTCATCCCTTTCATCACCGAGGAGCTGTGGCACCAGCTGGGCTACGGCCCCGAGGGCAAGTTTATCGAAGATGCGCGCCTGGATAATCCATCGCAGATCGCGGGACGCGGCCTGAAGCTCGACTCCTCCGCCGCGGCGCACGTCGCCCAGCTCAAGGCGGTCGTCTCGCAGGTGCGCGCCTTCAAGGCCGATCACGGCGAAGCGGCGAGCAAGGCCTCCGAATTCGTGGTTGAAGCCGCCGATGCCCATTGGACCGTACTCGAAGCCAATCTGGCCAAGCTCAAGCGCATGGTCGGTGCGAATTCCATCGGGCGCGGCACGATGTCGCCCAACGCGCCGGTCACCGTCACTCCCTTGGGTTCGTGGAACCTCATCAAGCAGATGAAGGGCGATCCGGCGGCCGAGAAGGCTCGGCTCACCAAGGACCTCGAAATCCTGGCCAAGCATATCGCCGGCACCCAAGCGCGCCTGGCCAACGAGGCATTCGTCAGCAAGGCCCCGCCGGCGGTGCTCGAGGGGGCGAAAAAGCAGCTCGCCGACCAGCAAGCCAAGCAGGCCGAGCTACAGCGGCTGCTGGCCGCCTTGGAGTCCTGACCTGTCACGGATTTGTAAACTTGGTTTCACAAATCCCTGACGCTTGCTTCTGGTCGGCGCCTTGGTTGCCCTTTCACATCCTTTTCGCTCATGGCCCAGTACCCGTCCACCACTTCTGAACCGCCGATCTCGACGAGCCTTGTGACTTCCGTCACGTCGGTGACGACCACCCCGGTCGACGTCACGCGCTTGATTTACATGCTCTACCAGGACGTCGAGCAGCAGATTTCCCGCGTCGACTTCAAGGCCCAAATCACCCTGAGCACGTCGGCCATCCTGGCCGCGGTGATGTCGAGCCAGGGCCTCGCGGCGAAGGGCTGGCGAATGGCGGACGCGCACGGAGTGGATTTGGTCGCGTTGGTGGTTTGGATTGCGAGCGCCATCTTCCTTTGTTTCGCGATCGGGTACGCATTGCACGCCGCCTTTCCGCGTTCGCTGCGCAACACGAGTACACTGGTGGGGAATCCCAACCTCTATTTCAGCGGCTACATCGTGCAGTTGTCGCCGGAGGATTACGCCCGCAGCTTTTGCGCGCAGAGCAACAATGACGTCAAAGTCAGCGTGCTGCAGCAAATCCATGTAAAGAGCCGGGTTCTCGAGACGAAGCTCCGCTCCGTGCGCCTCGGTCTGCGCATGCTGGTCATGGCGCTGAGTTGCTGGGCTTTTGCCCGACTGATCATGATCGTCGGGACGGCCACGTTGGGCGGTTAATTGGCAGCGGCGCGGACGGTCGTCCATGCGGCAGGCGGCGGACCAAGGCTTGCATGCGCCGGGCACATTTGGCTAGCTGGCCATTCAGATGAAGAAAGCCCTGATTACCGGCATCACCGGACAAGATGGATCGTATCTCGCCGAGCTGCTGGTGGCCAAGGGCTACGAGGTGCATGGCATCATCCGGCGCGCGTCCACGTTCAACACGAGCCGGATCGACCACCTTTACCGGGACCCGCATGTCAACGGGTTGAAGCTGTTCCTGCATTATGGCGACCTGGCCGACGGCGTGCAGATGGTCAAATTGCTCTACGAGTTGCAGCCCGACGAAATCTACAATCTCGGCGCCCAGTCGCACGTTCGGGTGTCCTTCGACATTCCGGAATATACCGGTGACGTCGTCGGGCTGGGGGCCCAGCGCATCCTGGAGGCGATCCGCGAGGCCGGCTTGGTGAAGAAGTGTCGTTACTATCAGGCCTCCTCGTCCGAAATGTTTGGCAAGGTCCAGCAGGTGCCGCAGACCGAGGCCACGCCCTTCTGGCCGCGTTCGCCCTATGGCTGCGCCAAGATGTACGCCCACTGGCTGACCGTGAACTACCGCGAAAGCTACAAGCTGCATGCTTCGAGCGGAATCCTCTTCAATCATGAGAGCCCGCGGCGCGGCGAGACCTTCGTTACCCGCAAGATCACGCGCGCCGCGACCCGAATCAAGCTGGGCCTGCAGGAGTCGCTTTATATGGGCAACCTCGATGCCAAGCGCGATTGGGGCTACGCCAAGGAATACGTCGAGATGATGTGGGTCATGCTCCAGCAGGAGCAGCCCGACGACTACGTCGTCGCCACCAACGAAACCCACAGCGTGAAGGAGTTCATCCAGGAAACCTTTGGCCTGCTGGACCTCGACTGGCAGAAATATGTCAAGTACGACGCCCGTTACGAACGCCCCGCCGAGGTGGATCTGTTGATCGGCAATCCCGCCAAGGCGAAGCGCCAGCTGGGGTGGGAACCGAAGGTGAAATTCAAGGAGCTGGTGCGGATCATGACCGAGGCCGACCTGGAGGTCGCCAAGCGCGAGGCCCAGATCGCGAGCCTGCCCGAGGTGTCCAAGACCCCGTTTGCATGAAGCTGCATATCGCCGGCCACAACGGGATGGTGGGCGGCGCCCTCGTGCGGCGCTTCCAGCCTGAGCCGGAGGTGACACTGGTGTTGCGCAGCCGCCGCGAACTCGACTTGACCAACCAGGCGGCGGTGCAGGCATTTTATGCCGCCGAGAGGCCCGACGTGGTCATCATGGCTGCGGCCAGGGTGGGGGGCATCCACGCCAACAACACCTACCCCGCGGACTTCGGTTATGAGAATCTCGTCATCGCCACGAATACCATCCACGAGGCTTATCGCGCCGGCGTTAAGCGGTTTCTTTTCCTCGGCAGTTCGTGCATCTATCCGAAGCACGCCCCGCAGCCCATGACCGAAAGCTGTCTGCTTACCGGTCCGCTCGAGCCGACCAACGAGGCCTATGCGATCGCGAAGATCGCCGGATTGAAGCTGTGCGAGTATTATCGCAGGCAGCACGGCGCCCTGTACCACTCGGCCATGCCGACCAACCTCTACGGCCCGGGAGACAATTATCACCCGCAGAACTCCCACGTGTTGCCCGCCCTCATCCGCCGGTTCCACGAGGCGAAGGAAGCCGGCCGGCCCGAAGTCATGGCCTGGGGCACGGGCGCGCCGAAGCGCGAATTCCTGCATGTTGACGAATTGGCTGACGCCTGCGCCTTTTTGCTGCGGCAGGCGAATCCGCCGGACCTCATCAACATCGGCACCGGAACGGACGTGACGATCAAGGAACTGACGGAGCTGGTTGCGGCGGTTGTCGGCTATGTGGGTCGAATCACCTGGGATGCCACCAAGCCCGATGGCACGCCGCGCAAGCTGATGGATGTTTCGCGATTGGCGGCGCTCGGCTGGCAGGCGCGGGTGGGCCTGCGCGAAGGCGTCGAAAGAACGTACGCTTCGTTCCTGGCCGAGCTGGCCGCGGGCAGGCTGAGGCTGTAGGGTCCGGAAAATATTGCGCGTCGATTGCGTTTTTTGCTCAAGGTGGCCGCCTTATTGGCCGTTGCCCAATGGCGGTGACCTCCGACCTGACGAGCAACACGGCCGCGGGGACCGCGCCGGCAAAGGGCGGGCCCGTGGATCCCGCATGCCCGAATTCGGCGGCCGTCCTCAAGCCTGCCCGGCAATGGGCGAGACGGTATGTCGTCGAAGGCGGCGCGGGTGAGACCGGCGGTCCGTGGTTTCATGCCCGCGACACGCAGGAGGGGAAAAGCGTCCTGTTGCGCATTGTGGCCGCTGGCCATGCGCCCGGGCGTCGGGATGTCTGGGGCAAACTCCAGGGAGGCAGCTTGCCTCACCTGCAGCGGCCCCTGGCCGTGTATGAAGAGGGCGGCGAGCGGTCCGAGGTTTGGGAACCGGCGAAGGGGGTTGCCATTCGCCGCTGGCTCACCGCCACAGTCCGTGCCGACTTGGATCAGGTGCGTGCCATCCTGCGCCAGCTCACGGCGGCCGTGGAATCGCTGCACTTCAGCGGGGTGGCGCATTTCTCGATCGGGCCCGACACGGTATACATCGTGGAGGGTGGTTCCGGGCCGACCATCACGCTGGGCGGGTTCGACCATGCCGCGCTGTTTGGCGCCAAGGAGTTGGTGGCCATTCCCGTGGACCCTTTCACGGCTCCGCCGGAAGCGGCCGGGCTCTTCCAGCATTCGCCGGGTGAACTGCTGTGCGGTTGGGATTGGTGGTCCGTGGGCCGGCTGGTGCAGGAGTTGCTCCTCGGCCATCACGTGGCGCAGGACGTGCCGGAGGGACAGATTCCCCGCACGTTGCCGGCGACCGCCACGGCCCTGTTGTTGGAGCGGGAAATCCCGGGAGTGCGGGCCGGTGCCGTGGAAATCATGGAAGACCTGGATCCCTCGCTCGCTCGATTGTTGCGGGGATTGCTCGCCAGCAGTGTGACCGGCCGCTGGGGCGCGCAGGAAATCAAGGAATGGCTGGCCGGCCAGTCGCCGGTGGAGCGCTACTCGGCCGCGCGAAATGAGGAGTTCTTCCGCTTTGGGGGACGCGGGTATGCGGTGGCGGAATTTGCCCGCATTCTGCAGGCGTCACCCGCGCCGAAAGAGGGCATCAGGCACCTTTTTGCCGTGGCTGAGCAGGACACCCTTTCATTCTTCCTGGCCGACAATTCCCGGCATGAGAAGTCGGAACAACAGCTGATCGCCGCCCGCGAAATGGTCGGGGCCACGGCCCTGCGTCAGTTTGCCGAACCGTTGCGGCAGGAGATCGCCGCGGCCGTGGCCTGGCACGGGCTCGCCAGCGGCAGCTTTATCTGGCGGGGGCAATCGTTGAGCGAAGTCCGGCTGCGCGAAGGGCTGCAGAATGAAAGGGATTTCCACGAGTGGCGCATCATTCTCCAGGCACTCGCCACCCCGCTGGTGCTGACCCACCTCGGCCGGCATGATTCCGATGTCGTTCGTCTCCTGGAGCGACTGGTCAAGACGGCAAGCGAGGCGGAGGCGATGGCGACCAAGTGTCACTGGTTGAAGCCAAACACGCCCGGCCCGCTGAAGGACCTCTGGGCGGCCGCGGCGGAATCCGATGCGCGGTTGCAGGCCGCTCGTGAAAGGCTGCAGCGGGACTACGCGGCGTCGGACCATGCGGCATTCCAAACGATCTTCGCCGAACGGAAACCGACGCGGACGATGCAGGTGCTGGTCGCGTGGGCGGAAACCAACCCGACGGTATTTGGCTTGGTGACCCACGCGGAGATGAAACTGCGACGGAAAACGGCCTTGCTCGAGGAGGGAAAGGCACTGGCGCGGGTGATTTTCTGGCTGCGGTTGGACCGGGGGATGCGGTCATGCCCGTGGCTTTTTGGCAGTCGCTGGCTGCTCGTTTTGACCGGTTTGGTTGCTGCTTCGTTGGTTGCCGTCCATTTCCCGGGATCACGAGGATTGGCGCTGGGCCTGTTGCCGATATTGGCGCTCGCGGGCGTGCGCTTGGGGGCGAACCGCTGGCAGGCGCGCCTGGTCGAGCACTGGAGCGCCGGCTCGGGACGATGGGGCTGGTGGGACGGACCGAAGCGATGTTCGCGCGAGGTCATGTCCGCGGCGGAGAAGGATGGCACGCCCTCGACTTTGGGGGCCGCGCTCGCTGCCATGAAACGGGTGCACGGCGACCTGCGTGAACTGGTGGCGAATGGCGAGCAGGTCCCGATCCCGCATGCGCCGCGGCACGCCGCGACCTGGGCAGTCGCCGTTTTTGGCTGGGTGGCGCTGGCCGGGCTGGCGGGGGGCAGTGTTCGCTGGGGCTTGGTCCATCCGCCTTCGCTGGCGGCCCACGCGACAGCTTGGGAGCGCCCATCGAACAAGGAAAAGGAGGATCGTCCCCGGCGGCCCGCGTCGAATCAGGCCACGGGAATCAAGATCACGTGGCCGCACAAGGTGACGGACGATGCCTTCGAGATCACGGTGAAGGGTTCCTTCACGCCCACCGCCGAGCAGACCGCCGCGGGGCTCGACCGGGGCCGCGCCATTGTCGCGCCGTACAAGCCGGAAACGATTTCGAGCCTCGTGGCGATCTTCGTTCGTCTGGAGGACGGACGGGGCGGGCTGCTGCTTTTCGACGGGAAGAAAGGTGCGCTGTTCAGCCGCACGGGCGTGATCATTGATTTTGTGCCCATGCCCCGTTCGGGCCTGTTGATCGGCGACAAGGCCGCATTTTTTGTCGAGTAGCGACACCGTGTTTCTTGCGGTGGCCGGGGAGTTCCCGGCGTTGACGCGGGGAGGGGGCAGACTCAAACTGACACCGTTGGCAGCACTGCCTGCCCGCACGCAACCCCACCTCAACCATGTCCATCACACCCGAGACCCCGGCCCCGGCCACCGCCGTTCCCGCGAAGGAAGACACCACCGTCGCCCTCCTCGCTTACCTCACACCACTGTTGTTCGGCGTCGGCATTGTCATCGCGATTATTATGCACAGCAACAAGAAGACCGCGATTGGTGCATATCATCTCCGCCAGTCGCTGGGTCTGCTCCTCACGGGGCTTGCCAGCTGGATTCCCTGCATCGTCATCGGGATGATTCCGATCATCAATTTCATCATGCTTATCGTAGGACCTCTTTTGGCGCTTTGTTTTTTTGTGTTTTGGATCATGGGCCTGCTTGCGGCCATCAACGGCCAGATGAAACCGTTGCCGGTGGTAGGTGAATATTACCAGAAATTCCTGGCCAACGCCTTCACCTGAGCGTTTCGCGCGCCGATTTGAACTTGTCTTCGCCCGAGCGGACTTTCCGCTTGCGGCGGGGGCGGGGGTGCCAAGGGTAGGGCGTCCATGATCGCTCCCGAAACCTTTTCCCACCTCGAGAACATAAAGAAGCGCGCCGGCTACTTATGGAGGTTTCTTTGACGTCGAGCAGAAGCAGCGCGAGATCGAGGCCAAGGAGGCCGAGATGGGAGCGCCGGATTTCTGGAATAATCCTGAAAAGGCCCAGAAGCACATTGCCGACGTCAACGCACTGAAGCGCGCGATTGGCGGCCTGGTCGCCTTCAACAAGCGGCTCGACGATACGGCAGTCATGGTCGAGTTGATCGAATCCGCCACTCCGGCGGAAGCGGAGGAATACGCGCGCGAACTGAATGCCTCGGTGGCCACCATGGTTGCGGACCTCGACACCCTGGAGATCTCGTCGTTTCTCACCGGCCAGTTCGACCGCAACAATGCCATCCTGAGCATCCAGGCTGGCGCGGGTGGCACCGAGTCCAACGATTGGGCCGACATCCTGTTCCGCATGTACTCCCGCTGGTGCGAGCGCAAGGACTACACCGTCGAGCTGATGGAAGTGCAGCCGGGCGACACCGCCGGGATCTCCCGGGCCACGATCCTCATCAAGGGCGAAAACGCCTACGGCTACGCCAAAGCCGAACGCGGCGTCCACCGGCTGGTCCGCATCAGTCCCTTTGACGCCAACAAACGTCGCCACACTTCGTTCTGCGCCGTCGATGTCGTCGCGGAAATCAACGAGGACATCAACATCGAGGTGCCCGACAGCGACATCCGCGTCGACGTCTACCGGTCCTCGGGCAAGGGCGGCCAGGGCGTCAACACCACCGACTCCGCGGTCCGCATCACCCACCTGCCCACCGGCCTCGTGGTCGTTTGCCAGAACGAACGTTCCCAGATTAAGAACCGCGCCAGCGCGATGAGCGTGTTGAAGGCCCGCCTGTACGAGCGCAAGCTCGACGAGCAGCGCAGCGAGATGGAAAAGTTCTACGGGGAGAAGGGCGAAATTGGTTTCGGCAGCCAGATCCGCAGCTACGTGCTCCAGCCCTACCAGATGGTGAAGGACCTGCGCACCGGCGTGAGCACGAGCGACACCCAGGCCGTGCTCGACGGCGATCTCGACCGTTTCATCACCGGCTGGTTGCGGGCGGGCTGCCCGCGGCACCGCAACAAGGATATCCAGGTGGATGATGAATAGGGAAAGACTGAACGGCTGAATGTCTGGAGGACTGAACCGGTCCCGGCGCGTTCGCCTGCCAGTGATCTCTCGCAAATTGGACCATTCAGCCTATCAGTCCTTCAGCCATTGCCCGCCACCATGCCCGCCCTGACGCACGAACAGCTCACGACCGCATTCGCGGCGCAGTCCCTGTTCGAGGACAAGACGTGGCAGCTTTCGCCGGAGGCCTGGCCGCTCACGCCCGCGCAGGTGGCCGATTTGGCGAACATCGGCACCGCCTGCCTGGAGTTTCACCAGGCGCTGGAGACCCTCTACCTGCGGGCCGTGGCGGGAAAAAACCTCTTGCGCAACAAGCCGCTGGTGGCGCCGTGGGTGGCCGACTACCTCGACCGCGGCAAGCCGGCGGATCTCATCGCCCACGCGCGAGACCCGAAGAATCGCGGTGCCTTTCCCACGGTGCTGCGGCCCGACCTGCTGCTGACCGAGGACGGCTTTGCGCTGACCGAGCTCGACTCGGTGCCCGGGGGCATCGGCCTGACCGCATTCCTCAACCGCCTCTATGCCGGCAAGGGGGTGAACGTGCCCGCTTCGGGCGCGGGCGATGCCTCCATCCTCGGCCACGACGGCGCGATGGAGGAAAACTTCCACGCCTCACTCGCGGCGTTGCGCCCCAACGTGCGGAATCCCTTGATCGCGATTCTCGTCAGCGATGAGGCCGCGACGTACCGGCCCGAGATGCAGTGGCTGGCCGCGCAAATGCAACGCACCGGTCGCCGCGTGTTCTGCATGCGGCCGGAGGACGTATTCCCGCTGGGCAACGAACTGTTTTTCGATGTCGAGGGAACGCCGGAGAAGATCGATATCATCTACCGGTTTTTCGAGTTGTTCGACTGGGCCAATGTGAAGGTCAGCCGCGAAATCCTCGAGGCCTGGGCGGCGGGAACCTTGGCGATCGCACCGCCGATGCGCCATTTCCAGGAGGAGAAGCTGGCCCTCGCGCTCTTCCACCATCACCTCCTGTGGGAGTATTGGGCCGAGTCGCTCGGGGCGCGCACCTTGAAGCTGCTCCAGCGGCTGATCCCGCGTTCGTGGGTCATGGACCCCGCGCCGCTCCCGCCCGGGGCGGTGATCGAAGGCCCGCCGGCCGGGGGCCGCATGCTCAACGATTGGCGGGACCTCTCTGCTGCTTCGCAGAAGGAGCGTGACCTGATCATCAAGATTTCCGGTTTCCACGAAACGGCCTGGGGTGCGCGCAGCGTGGTCCTGGGCAGCGATTGTTCCCGCGAGGAATGGCAGCAGGGCGTGGAGCAGGCGCTGCGCTTGTCGCCCACCAACCTTCACGTGCTGCAGGAATACCGGAAACCGAAGCGGGTTTCTCATCCATTATACGAAAAGTGGGAACCGGGCTTGCCCTCCGCAGCCTTGGCGAAGGATGGCCGGCTGCGACTGTGTCCCTACTACTTCGTGGTCGGTGGCCAGGCGCGCCTGTCCGGTGCGCTCGCGACGTTCTGCCCACCCGACAAGAAAATCATCCACGGGATGACTGATGCAGCCTTGCTCCCCTGCCGGGTTTTTACCTTAAGTTGAGGCGTGCGCCACCTCGCCCCGTTCAACCGGCTTGCTCGTCTCATCTCGGCCGGCTTGCTGCTCGCGGTGGTGGCCCTCGTCCCGGCGGGATGGGCCGACAGTGAATCGGAACTGGCAGAGCTGCGGGCGCGCGCGAACCAGGGTGACCTCGAGGCGCAGAACACGTTGGGCAATGCCTACGCGAACGGCTTGCTCGGCCTGAAGGCCGACCCGGTGGAGGCATTGAAATGGTACCGCCAGGCGGCGGACAAGGGGCACGCCCCGGCCCAGTTCAATCTCAGCCTGGCCTTTGAATTGGGCCGCGGAACCGCCGTGGATGAGAAACAGGCTTTCCATTATTACCTGAAGGCCGCGGAACAGGGTTACGCCCCCGCGCAGTTCAATGTGGGCAACCTCTATGCCACCGGTCGTGGCACCGGGCAGGATTTTTTCGAAGCCAACCTTTGGTACAAACAGGCGGCGGATAGCGGCCTGGTCGAGGCCCAGTTTAACCTGGGCCTGGCCTACGAGACCGGCCGGGGGGTCAAAAAGGACGAGGCAGTGGCGGCGCGCTGGTACCGGCAGGCGGCCGACCGCGGTTATGCCCCGGCGCAATACAACCTGGGGCTTTTGCTGCAGGACGGACGGGGCGGACCCAAGGATGCGGTCGCCGCCGTTGCGCTCTATCGGGCCGCGGCGGAACAGGGATTCCCGCTGGCCCAAGTTAACTATGGGCTCGCGCTCGCGGATCAAAATCGACCGGGCGGAAGCGATCCCGTCCAGGCTTTCGTCTGGCTCAGCCGGGCGGTGCAAAACGGCGCCAGTCCCGCGGCCCGCGACGCCCTGGCCCGCACCATGACGGCCGGACAACTGGCGGCGGCCAACCAGATCGTGGGCAGCTCACCGGTGGCGGCGCCCGCGCCCGCCTCTGCACCTGCACCAGCGGCGCCGCCGGCGGCGACGGCATCCAGCGACAGTTCGGCGCAATTGATCGCGCAGCTGCGGGAACAAAGCCGCCGACTGTCGGCCCGCGTGGAGGAGCTGAATGGCGAGAAGGAGAGCGCCGAACGGCAGTCCACGCTCCTTGCCGCGCAGATCAAGGACCTGCAGCAGGAAAAGGCCACGCTCGTTGCCAACGCGGCCAAGCCCGCGGTCGAGCCGGCCCGGCCGCCCGGCGCAGATGCGCCGCCCGTGGCTTCGGTGGTCGCCAACCTCCAGCGCGACAATGCCCGGCTGAATGACGAGGTGAAACGCGCCACGCGGGAGCTGCTCTCGCTGAACCAGCAGCTCCGGACCTTGCGCAGCCAGCCAGCTTCCCCGACCGCGGCCGGGGCGGATGAAGCGACCGCCGCGCAACTCGCCGAGGCCCGGCAGGCGAACGAGCGGTTGCAGCAGCAGGTGACGACCTTGCAGGGCGAAAAGGCAGAGTTGGAGAAATGGGCGGCTTCCCTCGAAAAGAACCTGAACGAGCATTCGGCCGTCGCCGGCCAGCAGGCACAGGACCGCGACCAGGCCTTGGCGCGCCAATCGGCCGAGGCCACCAGGCTCGCCGGCGAGAACCGCGAACTTCAGGAGCGCGTGACCCGCGCGGAAGAGCAGTTGAAAAGCGCCGGTCGCGGCAAGGTCGACCCGGATGAACTGGCCAAAGTCCGGGAGCAGTTGCAGGCCGCCAATCGCGCTTTGGAGAAGAGTTCCGCCTCGGTGGCCGAACTTACTGCCGCCAATGACCAGTTGGAGCAGAACCTGGCCGCCGCCCGACGCGAAGCCTCGGCTGCCGCTGGCGTACGCGACGAGCTTGCCCAAGCCCGCCGGGACCTGGCGCAACTCGCCACGCTCCGGGATGAGAACACGCGGCTAAACCAGGAAGTTTCCGCCGCCGTGGCCTTGCGCAACAAGGACGACCAAAGCAGCCGGGAGGCTGCGCGGCTGACCGCCGCGCTGAACAGCAGCCGCGAGGATCTGGCGAAGGCCGAGGCACGTGTGGCCGAGCTCGAGAAACAGATTGCAACCCCGGTCGTCCATACGCGGGCCGACCCGGTCAGCACGAAACTGCAGGCCGACCTGGTGGAAGCCAACCAGAGCATCGATAAGCTCAACAACACCGTCGCGGAATTGACCGCGGCGAACGAGAAGCTGGAGAAGGACCTCGACAACGCGCAAAAATCGACTGCCGCCGCGCTCGCGGCCCAGTCGCAGGCGGTATCCGCCGCCAGCCCTGATGCCTACCAGATGGAGATCAGCACCCTGAACTCGCGGGTGAAACAGCTCGAAGGTCAGATCGAGGAGGATCGCGCCAGCGCCGCCCGGGAGGTTTCGACGCTGGCTGCGCAAATGCAGCGCCTCCGCGAGACGAACAAGTCGCTGACGGACGCCAATCGCGCGCTGCTTTCGGCCAAGGATAACGATGCCGCGGCCACCCGCGATGACCTCGAGCAATTGCAGGGCCGGGTGCGGGAATTGACGGCGGCCAACGAAGAACAGCGGAAGGCCGGCCTGAAACACGCCGCGGACTTGCGCGCCATCGCTGCCGAGCGGGATGGATTGCAGGCGCAACTGGCGGATGCGCGCAAGGTCGCGACGGTACTGCCGGGATTGGCGGACGAAAAGGCTGCGCTCCAGGAGCGGCTTGAGACCGTGGGCGGCCAGCTGGTGCAGTTGCAGCGTGATCACGAGGCGTTGGAACAAACCAACGCCGGACTGACCCAGCAACTGGCGACCGCGAAACAATCGGCCGACAAGGCACTGGCGGATCTGGCCGCGTTACAGGGGCGGACCGCCGAGGCGGAACGTGCCGCTGAGGCGCACACGGCTTCCGTGGCGGAGTTGACGCAGGCCAACACGCGCCTGGAGCAGGAGCGGGAGGACATGCGCCGCTTGGTCGAATCCTACCGCGGCGACATCGCCCGCCTGACGCAGGCTGCGCGCGCCAGCGAGCAGCAGAAGGCGGAAGCCGAGCGCAGCGGGCAGCAGAACATCGATGCCATGGCCGCGCAGCTGGCCCAGTCTCGGCGAGAGATTGAGAACGCGCGGACGACGCAGGCGCGGCTGAACGAGAGTTTTTCCGCGCAGGATCGCGAACGGATCGCCGCGATTGCGCAGTTGCGGACGGAAAACGCCGCGCTGGCGGCCCGGCTCAACCAAGCCCAAGGCACGTTGGACCAGATCGCGGCGGCGGCCCGGTTGGGAACGCCCGCCGCGACCATCGCCTCGGGCGGTCCGGCTCCCATGCGTCCCGCCGCCCCCGTGGTCTCGTCGGCGGGCGAACCTCGCTATCACACGGTGGTCGAGGGTGACTCGCTGTCGCGCATCAGCATGCGGTACTACGGGACGGCAAACCGGTGGCAGGAAATATTCCAAGCCAACCGCGATGTGCTGCAGGGCTCAAGCGCCCTCCGGGTCGGCATGCAGCTGCGGGTGCCCTGAAGTGGAGGCGAATCTGACGGTTGCGCGGCCTGAGCGCCGGGGGTGCGCTTGCCTCGCGGAATTTGGGCGGGCCTCTAAAATCCGATTGGATGGCGAAATCGCGCATTTTCCACCCACGCCGTCGCTGCGCGCCACCGTTCTTCAGCCGAAACGATCCGGTTGGGACCGACTTTCAGAGGGAAATCAACGACCACCCCGATTGCATGGTTCCGGCTTGATAAAGGGGAGCCCAGGCCCGCGCAGCTGAAGTCCCCACTCCGGAGCCGCTGATTGGGCAGACACGCCCCCGTAGTCCCGCCTCAAATCGAAGAAAAGGCGCGCCGATGTGGGCGCGCCTTGAGCGTGGACTGCTGCTTGGTTCAGGCGAAGGCCGTGGACCCTTCGGCCACTGGGGCGCCGCTGGGCGTTTGCTTGGCGAGCAGGCTGAAGAAGTTGTCCCGGCGTTCGCGGGCAACGCGGACATCCTTCGTGCCAAGGGACCGGCGGATGCGCTCCTTGGTAAAGGCCGTCGGATAGACGGTGTAGTGGAGAAACCACGTCCCGTTGTTGTTCCACAGGTGGTGGTTGGGGTTCGATTCGCTGATGCGAAGCGAGGCGAGGGTGATGAGGTGGTCAGACATGATGCGTGAGCGGTTAGCTGTTTTGATGGGTTAATCGTTCGCGCATCAGGGATTTTCCGGAAAAACGAAAGCCGCCTGAGGGCATCAGGCGGCTTTTCGCTTTTTAGGAGGAGTTTTTTGTTAGAGCGTTTTACCGCCCTCACATCCGGGTGACTTGCGCCACTCGAAACCACCGTGATCACTCCTAGACCCGGTTGGCAGAACCGACTGCTTTCAGCCGATCCTTTCCTGATGCACCGCCGAAACTGCTAACCGTAGCTCTTGAGTCCAGAACTTTTTTAAGTTTTTTCGCCGCGCGCCTTAACTATGGGATAATAAACTGCCCATAAGCGAGATGTGGCTTGTTAGTTATTACCGCTTTTCGCCGGGTGCGAATCCCGGTAATGCTCTTGCAGCAGGTCGCGGCCGAAATCGCCGTGAAACACGCGCCAGGTTGTATGGATGTGGTTCGCGCCGTTTTGCGTGTTGTCGTATTCGATGATGAAATCGGGACTCTGGATCCGATAGTAATGCCCTTGGCCAGGTTGGATGCTGCCGGCCCACGCGAAGGTGAGCCGGTTCCAGCCGGCGTCGGCAATTTTCTGCAATTCGCCATCCGCGACTTCCGCCCGGAGGCGGCTGGCGTACAATGTCACGAGCGCGCGCAGTTGCTGCTGCTGGTCGGCAGTCATCGAAGCGTAGTCCAGCCCCGCGGGTTCCTGGGGCTTCGCAATGTTGTCATTGCGGGTAAGAATGTCGCCGGGGGCCCGTTCCGCGACGATCGCCCGGCGACGTTGCGCCTCGTCCAGCGCCAACACCAGGGCGCGACCTTGGTCTTCCTCGGCGGCGAGCGCCCGCCGGCCCGACTGCGGCCCCGCCAGCCGGACTTCCGCCGGGTTGGCCCCGACGAAATTGGGCGTCGCGACGATCTGCTGGCCATCGACAATCGTGAAATTGAGCGACAGGTGATGACCTTCTACTCGCCAGCCCCAGGTTCCGGTGGTGGCCGGTTCGCCGAAAACCGTGAAGAAGTAGAGGGTGTCGTCGCGATGGTCGGCGTGTTCGATTTCGTGCAAAACCTTTTCGAGTGACATCACCATGTCGGCCTGGGCGATGCCGTGCGCACTGAGACCGGACTCGAGCAGCGCGCGGGCGAGCTTCCGCTGTGGTTCAGTCATCGCCTTGAAGGGTACGCCAAGGCGGGTACGGGGGATGTAGTGCCAGTTCTCCCGTTCCTGGTCGGGGAAGGCGAAGATCGCATCCTTCTTCTGTTCGACGGTGAGGGCGCCGGTCCAGGCGCGGGCGGCGGTCGTCATCGCTTCAATCGCCTCCTTGGTGGAGTGGCTGAATCCGGCAGCAGGAATCAGGGCAACGACAGCAAACAGGGCCAGGCGGGGGTAGCGGGGCATCCGGAGTGGCTATCCAGAATGTGCGGATAGGCAAGGCGGGCGGGTACTCAACGGGTTTTCAATTCCAGCACGTATTTCTCCCAGCGCGCCTGGAATGCGACGACGTCATCCGTGTCCAGCACCCGCTGCAGCGAACGGAGACCGGTGGGGTCTTCCGTGACATGCGCGGAGAATTCGCGATAGAATTTCTGCAGCAGCCCGTGTTCCTGCAAATAATAGCAGAGATAACGGGCCTGGCCGTAGTGGCGGTTGTAGCCATCGACCGGGTCGGCATAGAACTCGTCATGGTTGAGTGCGAATAACGCGGCGAACGACAGTGTGCGGTGATCGCGGATGGCGGCCTGCAGCCCGGGCAGGCGCCAGTTGGTGAGGCCGACGAGGTGCCCGTCGCGCACGGCGGAAGCCTCGAAGAGCGAAGCGAGCCCTTCGTTGAACCAGGGAGGACAGTCGGGAAAATTCGCCCGGATGAACGGATGGACAATTTCATGCACCAGGGTGCCACCGCCGGTGGCGATGTTCATGATGAGCGCCTGATGTTTTGGTGAATAGTAGCCGAAAGGGGAAATGTGGCGCTCGCCAAAAATGCGCAGCGTGCCGGATTCGTAGCTCGTGCGATCCTTGAACAGCCAGATGGTGATCTGTTCCGCCGGATCACGGGGGAAGAAGTCCTGTTTTAGCCGGGACACCGCCATGCGGACGATCGAGGCTGCTCGTCGGTGCAGGACTTTCTCCTCTTCGTCGCCGACGACCACAAACGGCGGTTCGGCGATCGCCGTGAATCCGCTCGGCATGGTTTTGGCGACGGTTTCCAGGCGCGCCTGGAGTTCCGGCGAAACCGCAGCCGTCTCCTGCGCGGGAGCATGGCCGTCGCTCAAGATTGGCAGCAAGAACAGGGGCGCGACAAAAACGGCGCGGCATGACCGGGGCATGTTAACTGGCTAGGGAAAAGCCC
>DASZPS010000250.1:0-6289 GCA_035549955.1 Lacunisphaera sp.
TCTGGGCATGCCGCGCACGCTGCGCTTGGTGCTCCTCTGGCCAGTTATCAAGTAGTCAATCGGGGCCGCTATCAGACGGACATTTTCCAGTCCAAAAAAAGCCCCGCCTTGCGGCGGGGCTTTGGGTTGGGTGTGTGATGAAAAGCGTGGCTCAGGCCGTGAAGCGGCGGCTGCGGTACTTGCGGGCCAGCATCAGGAGGGCGAGGGCGAGGCCGATGAACGCCAGGGTGCTGCCGGTGTCGGGCACGCTGCCGGCATAGACACCGAGCGTGCCGTTCGCATCGAGTGCGATCAGGGCGTCGGTCCCGAGCGGGTCGCTCGTGGGAAAGAGCGTGTAATACACGGGGTTGTTCGGATCCGAGTCGTCCAATCCCAGCAGGTAAAAGCCGAACATGTCAGGCGAGGCCAACGGGTTCGCGGTAACGAATCCGGTAAATTGGAAATCGAAGCTCAGCATCGTGCCGAATTGGATGGCGCGCAGCTCTTCATTGAAGAAACCGCCGGCATCCGTAACGGTGACGTTGCTCACGTCGGCGATAATCCCATCGGAAGTCAGGTTGGTTATGGTCAGGGTGTTATTCACGACCCCATCACCATCAAGCAGGTCGAAGGCCAGGAAGCCGTTCGACCCGGGCGCGAGAAAGGCGGAGGTGTCCAGGTTATAGTTAGTGGCCTGTCCGGTGGAACAGACGGCCAGGAACAGGCCGAGACCTGTGAGGGCGGCGGCCAGGCGATGGTGGAGGGAGCGGGGGATGTTGTGGTTCATAATAGCGGAGGTGACAGGTTAAGGAAATTGGGTCGGAAGAGTTCATTCCGACGCCTGCCGACACACCCCGCCCTGTCGGGCACCCCTCTCGAGAGGGGACCCAAACCCCTTGGCTCCCCTCTGGAGAGGGGTGGCGCGAAGCGACTGGGTGTGTAGGGTGGCCATGCGACGCAACTGGAGTTTACCGGCCGCCAGGTCCGGCGAGGACCCGGTTGCTGTAGGAGATGCCCTGGTTGGAGGGATTCGTGAATTCAACGACCCGGGTGACCGTTTCACCGGGGCTGAGGACGTTGTCCGCGCCGATGTTGAGGTCCACGTAAGCGCTGCCCAAGGGAGTGACCACAGACGTGAAACCGGTCGCACCATAGAGGGTGGCGTTGGACGAAAGGTTGTCGAAGACCAGCGAGACCGGGGCGACGTACGGCGTGCTGCCGATGTTCTTCACCGTGATCGTCTGGGCATAGCGGCCGGTGGTGCGGTTGCGCAGGAATCCGCCGCGGGTGATCTGGATCTGGCTCGAAACATCCGCCGCCGGGTCGGGCTGGAGGTTGAGTCCGACGACCACCGGGTCGTGGTCGGAGTAGCGATAGGGTGTGCCGACGTTGATGGCCTGCTGGGCGGGGCTCTTGTCCTCCGTGTTGTAGTCGTAGTATTCGGGTTCGTCGGAATTCACATGCCACGTGGCGGCATCGACGACCTGTCCGGCGAGGTGGTCGCTGGCGAGGGCATGGTCGAGGTGGCCGAACGCGCCGCCGAACTGATAGGACCAGCCGCCCACGCCTTCCGCGGCCTCGGTGAGGTTGACGTAGCCGGCATTTTCCAGCGCGGTGAGGGGATCCTCGTGGGCGTAGGCGTTGAGATCGCCAATGATCAGGAAGTCCGGATCGCCGCTGCCGGTCGGGTCGGTGGCGAGCCAGGCCACCAGGGCGTTGGATTCCAACACCCGCAGACCGTTGTTGTTGCCCTGACCGTCGCCGGAGTCCGTGTTGCCGGCGCCAGCCGCCACGCTGCCCTTGGCGCGGAAATGGTTGATCGAAACCGTGAGCTTCTGGTTGTTCGAGATCTGGCGGAACGTTTGGGCCAACGGGTTGCGGGCGACGTTGCTAAATGCAGGATCGTTCAGCATGGCGGGCGCCCCGACCGGGGCGACCGTTTCCACGCGGTAGATGAACGCGCAGTGAATGACATCGGTGACGATGTCGACGGCGGCGGCATTCACGTAGGCGTAGCTGGTGCCGACCGGTGCTGCGGCGTTGAGGCCGTTGACGATATCGGCAATGGCGCTCGTGGGGCCGTAGCTGTCAGCCAAGCCGTTGCTCACCCGGTCGTTTTCGACCTCCGTCAGGCCCATGATGTCGGGTGCGACGGCGGTGATTCCGGCGATGAGCTTGGCGCGCTGGCGTTGGTATTCGGCGAGGTTGGAGGCGCCACGAGAGGTCGGGAAGCCGCCGGCCGCGCCATCGAGGCCGCTGCCATTGCCATTGAAGAAATTCAGGACGTTGCCGATGGCGACCTTGAGGGTACCGCCCACCGCCGGGGGGGTGCCGCGGGCATTGGTATCGATGAAGGTCGGCGTGGCGGTGGCTTCCACGATGTAGCCGCCAAACTTGTTGTCCAGGATGCCCGTGGCGCCCGCCACCGTGCTGCCCGTGCGGCGGGTGAGGCCATTGCCGCCGCTGTCGGCGAGGAAGGGCGTCGGGTCCGGGAAGTTGCCACTGAGGCCGTCGTCAAACGCGATTTGGTTGAGCTTGTTGGCGGCGTCGAGGGCCTGGGCCGCAGCGCCCGGAGACACAACGTTGGTCGGCGTGTTCAGGCGGCCGTTGCTAAGGGTCAGTTCGCCAAAGATGCCGTAGTCGAAGTTGTTGGTCACCGTCAGGGTCTGCGGCAGGGTGACCAGCATGCCTTCATAGCGCTCGGCGTCGGTCGCGGACGCAAAAGGCAGGGTGACCGCGGCGGCCGTCGGCAGCGGATTGCCCGTGCTGATCTTGTTGAAGGCGGTCAGCGAGGTGATTTCCGTGCCGGTGGCGGGAGCGGTGCCGAACTCCGCCACGGTGCCGGTAAGGGCAACCAGGTCGCCCACCGAGACGCTGTTGGCGTTGTCGAAGACATAGATGCCTTCGGAGGTCGCGGGATTGGCGTCATGCTCCGCATCGGGCGCTTCGATATAGAAGCCGCCGATCTGGCCCACGGCCTGGAAGCTGGCGACGACCACGCCTTGCACGGTGGTGCTGTAACCGGCATATGGGCTGGTGAGGCCGCTGCCTTGTACCTTGTGGATGGGCCGCGGGTTGGTGGAGAACGTGATGTAGCTGGCGGTGAAGTCGGCCGCCATGTTCTGCGTGCTAGTGGCGGCGTCGGTCACTTGGGCAGCGAGGATGGTAAACGTGACATCCTCGTCCTCGGCGAACGCGGTGTCCGGGCTGACCGTGTAGCCCTGCGGCCCGCCCGAAACGCTGGCAGTGTGCGAACCGCTGGTGGTCCCGGCGAGGGTGAGGGAACTCGAACCGAAGTTAACCGCCTTGTTGAACATGACGGAAATGGCGGTATTCGTCGCGATGTTGACGGTCCCATCGGCCGGCGTGGTATAGAGCACCGCGGGCAGGGTTGCCGTGGTCGAAATCGGGGTGCTGAAGACCAGGTTGTCGATGGCGAGGCCATCGTCGCTGCCCGTATCGTCAACGTCGGTCCAGCGCAGGACCAGCACCTGGCCGGGGGCCCAGTTCAGCCCCGTGAGCGTCGAGGAAATCCGGACGCGATTGGCCGGGGCATTGCCGTCGAGCGCCGTGCCGCTGCCGCTAGTGACCGGGGCGGTGAAATCGAGCGAGGCTGCCGCCGTGAACGCGCCGGTGTTGAGATTGGTCGGGTCTAGGGCGTACTCAAAAGCCAGTTTGTTGGCTGCGCCCGTGCCCCGGCGCCATTGTTCGCCGGTGTAAGCCACGGTGACCTGCGTGATCGTCTGGCCGGTGCCGTTGACGAGGGTCGCGCCGAACCGGGAGATCGTCGTGCCGCTCGAGAGCGAGCCGAGCGCTCGCTCGGACGAGGAAGTGCTGCCGAAGGAATAGACGCTGCCGGAGGTGCCGGAGCCGCTTTCGATCCGGAACAACGCCACCGAACCGGAACCGGCATACTTGGCCAGGCTCCAGCCGCCGAGGTTGCCGGCGTTGATCGGAGCGGCATCAAGGCCGAGCGGACCCGCGCTGGCCAGCGTAACGGTGCCGGTCGAGGGCAGGGAATCGAAGCTCGTGGCATAGGATCCGCCGGTGTAGGCGATCTGGCTGGTCGGAGTGATGAGGGCCGGCACCGCAAGGATTGCGATGTTGCTGGTGGCACTGGGACTGACCCCGCTGACAACGACGTCATAAGCGCCCGCGGCATCGGCGGTGACCGAGCTGACGGTGAGGGAATTGGTGTTCGCGCCGGAGACCGTGGCACCATCCACGAGCGCCACGCCATCCTTGCGCCACTGGTAGCTCAGCGGGGCCGTGCCCGAGGCGCCGACGGTGAAATTGGCGGTCCCGCCAGTGGCGACGACCTGGGACGAGGGCTGCGTGGTGATGCTCGGCGGCACCAGAAGCGGATTGACGGTGAGGTTGACCGAAGCGCTGGCATTGCCCGCGGCGTTCGTCACCAGGACGGAGTAGCCGCCGCCGTCGGAGACCGTGACATTCGCCAGCTGCAAGGTGCTGGTGGAGGAGCCGGTGATATTGTTGATGTCGCTGAGCTGGCTGGCGCCCTTGAACCACTGGTATGAGAGCGGGGCGTCGCCGCTGGCGGAAACCATGAACTGCACGGTGGTCCCTTCGGTGACCGTCTGGTCACCCGGCGGAACGTCGATCGTCGGCGGGGTACCGGCGCTAATGGCCGAGGTGGCGATGGTGAAATTGTCGATGCCGAAGGTGTCACGCGAACCGGAACCGGTGGACGAGGCGAGCGCGACCACGCGAACCCAGACATTGGGTTGGTTGTCGAGGGCGGAGCCGAAGCCGCTGGCGCTGACCAGAGTGGAACCAAAGGCACCCGGGTCGGAGTAAGTTCCGATGGTGACCCAAGTCGTGGGTGAGGCCCCGAGGCCATACTGCAGCGACCAGACGGTGCTGCGGGTTTGCACGGAGAGCATCTGGGCCGAGAAGGAGATGGCGGTCACCTGCTGGCCGTTCGTGGAGAAATTGAATCCCGCGGCGGCACCCGGATCGCCGAACGACCCGGACTGGCGGATTGCCAAGGCCCGGTCGGTGGCGGCGTTCTGCTGCGCCGTGGTGGCGGAGGAGCCGGCACTGGCGGCGGCGCAGTTCTGCCATTGGCCGGTCGTTCCGCTCCAAAGTGCGCCGGCGGGGGTCGTAACCCCGGAGGTGCCAAGCGAGGAGGCGGTCGCGCCGGTAAAAACGCTCCAGCCGGGTGGCAAGCTGGCGACCGGGCCCGGGGAAGGCGCGGCCATCGAATCAAAAGTCTGGGTGTAGGTGCCGCTGCCGAGGGGGACTTGGGCCAGGGCGGAGATGCTGCCGAGCAGCAACGACAATGAGGCAAGGAACGAACGACGGAGGAGGGTCATGGTAATGGTGGATACGCCCCCGGCTGGTGTTGTCGAGGGAGGCACGGTGACGGATACGCAACGAATGGCCGCGACTCCCCACCAGGGGACGCGGCCACGACACGTGCCTGCTCGGGCCCGCAAAAGCATAGCATTAACCGGGCCGTTTATGACACCGGGCCGTTTTTGTGAAAAACTTTGGCCCCGCGGGGATTGCAGTGGCGGCGAGTTACGCAAATCGAGTGCCGGTTTTCGCTCGGAAAACGCGGTTCGAGCATGCGGAAGTTATGAAAGGGACGCGCTTGGATTTTCGAGGCGACAGCGAGCGCCATGGCCCTCTCGCGGGAAGTAGCGGCGCCAAATCTGTAAGCTCATCCGACGAAAATTGCGGGTCGCCCTTCGACGCCTTTCGCCACGGATGAAGCGGATTCGACCGAGATGCGCAGCCAGGACCGGAGATCTCTAATCGTTGGAGGGCCCGCGTCCCTGCGGGCCGGGATTTCACGACCGCGATTCGGGCCGAAAGCCCGACTTCCCTGGCAGGGGGGCGCAAAATCCGACCTATGGAATCCCGCGGCGGAACACCTGCGCCAGCCCGGCCTTGTCGACGCGCTTCTCGGCGATGCCGATCATGGCATCGTAGTATTCGTCAACTGGCCGATCGGAAACGTGGCCGTTTGCAGCGAGAAAGTTCAGGGCGCTGAGCAAGCCGGTGCGCTTGTTGCCGTCGATATAGGGCTGATTTTCCGCAATGTGAAAGGCATAGGTTGCCGCGATTTGGAACAGGTCCGCCTGTCGGTAAAAATACTCGTGCATCGGCTGGGCGAGGGCCGACTCCAAGGCGTTCTCATCGCGCACGCCATCGGCACCGCCGAAAGCATGCAGGGAATCCTCATGGATCAAGTCGACGGCCTCCCTCGAAAGGAAGACAGGTTCGCTCATTGGGCCAGCTTTTGGAGGACCTTGCTGTGAACCTGGATCAGCTTCGCATTGTT
>DASZPS010000251.1:0-111080 GCA_035549955.1 Lacunisphaera sp.
GCGGCGGCGGAGGTTCGCGCGCCTCTTGACACGGTAGCCGTCGGCGGGTACTAAAACCGCCCTTCCGCGGGAGTAACTCAGCGGTAGAGTGCCACCTTGCCAAGGTGGACGTCGAGGGTTCAAATCCCTTCTCCCGCTCAACGTTTCGTCGAGCAAAACACCAGATCCTGACGAACCCCTGGACGAATCACGAGACGATTCGCCCAGGAGGCAGGTGGGCAGCGGTGCCCACGGATCTCCGATGTCAGCGGACGCGAGGTGACCGCGCCGGATGTAGATCTGCGTGGTCGCGAAGTCGGTGTGGCCGGCCTTCTCGCGGATGGCGTTGTCGCCGTCGCCACGCACCGCCATGAACGTGATGCCGGTCGCTCGGAGGTCGTGGAAGCGCAGCAGGTCGGCGCCGCTCTTGCGCACGTGGAGCGCCGCGCGGTCGACCCCGGCGGTTAGCAGGTCCTTCCTCAGCACCTCGGCCAGGTGACCCATCGTGGTGAATACGAGCTCGCTCTTGCGAGAGCGACGCATCGCGTCGAGCATCGGCCTAAGGACCGGCTCGATCGCGAAGTGCCTCGAGTCCTCGGTCTTGGTGTGCTCCCGAAAGACGCCCTCGATGTGGTCGTACGACCGATTAATCCGAACCATGCCGTGCTCGATGTCGAGCGAGCGGCCCCAGAGCATCGCGAGCACCTCGCCGGCGCGCGCGAAGCAGTAGACCGCGACCGCGTACAGGCGGCGCCGCTCCAACGGTACCTCATCGCACTCGAGCAGCTGGCGGAGCTCCCGCGGGAAGAGCCATTGCTTCTCTTTCTTGCCGGGCGTGTCGGGCCCGCGAACGCCCTCGGCGGGGTTCTTCGTGAGCACACGCAACTCCCGCAGTTTGCTGTTCACCGCGTCGTTGAGCATCGTCGTGAGCAGCGTCCAGCAGTTAACCGCTGACTTTTTCCCGAACCGGTCCCGCCCCCGGTGGTTTTCCTTCGCGCGCGCTTTCTCATCGAGCGCCTGCACTACATCCCGCAGAACATCTCGCGTCAGCTTCGCGATCGGGAGGTCTCCGATCAGAGGCTTCAGGTGGAGCCGCCAGCGATACCGGTCGCTTCGTACTGACTTGACCTTTCCGAGTCGCGAAGGGATCCAAAGCTTTTCGACGTACTCATCGCAGGTCATCAACGCGGATTTGCCAGCGGGGCGCGCGCTTTTCGAGAAGAGATTCGCGTCCCACGGCTGCCCATCGGTGTCTTTCGAAACGATCGCGGCAACCTGTCTCGCCTTTTCGTCGTCGATAGACGGATCGAGCTCGAGCCACGGGCGCCGCGTGCGGCCGAAGTTGTCGCGCACCGTGATCCGAATCTTCAGGCGCGAGTTATCGGGCGCCCGCCAGATCGTGCCTTTGCGCTCACGCGGCATTGGATCCCTTGATCCCGTACTGCTCACGGAGCTCGCGCACCGCGTCGTCCACCGTCGCTGCTTTGGCGCCGGCAACGGGTTGAACCTTGTGTGCCTCGATGAAAGCGTGCATGTCCGCGCGCTTTACCAAAATTCGACCGCCCACCTTGTAGCCCGGAAGTGCACCGCACCGAACGAGACGCATGTGGGTGTCCGGCGTCAGCGGCGAGTTCTTCTGATCGTAGTACTCGCGGCCCGACTCTTCGCTTTCGAGGCGCTCAGCCAAAATGTCAGCGAGGGTGCGTAGCAAGTCACGTGCGCTCATCGCTTCCCTCCTGGCACGCCAGTCAATGGGGCGAAGGCAATCGCAGCTGTGACGCCGGGCGCGGACGCTAGAGCTGGCGCGTCGACAATTCTCAGCGGCGCGCGCGGCGCTTGCTTCTCTTCATGGTCCTCGTCCGGCCCGCAGTCGATCGCGAAGTAAACGGCTGGCGCTGGATCCTCCGGGTCGTGGTCGTCTTCCACTGCGGCGAATTCGGGCGTGCCACAGTAGCTATCACCCTGTTCCGTCTCGGTGCGCACGATGACTTCCAAGGAATCATCCACGCCTTCGAGCGCCTTGCGTAGTTCTCCGACGTTCATGCCTGATGCTCCAGCAAACACACGGCTCCACTTGGAACACGGTTATTCGTGAACATGACGGTGATCTCCGATCGAAAATCGGAAAAGAAGTCTCCGGGCACCGGGGCTGGTGTGTCGAACGCCGCGAAACCGGTCGCTACCTTCTCTCCGTTCACGTAGAACGCTACGTTCCTCCAGTAGCGCTGCTGCGGCACCATCGCGAACGCGAGTCCGTACGCCACCGCTCCGGCCGCCTGAAACAACCCGCGCCTGCTCAGTGCGGCGCGCGCCGACCGCTCCTCTCGAACGACGGTTTCGACTTGGTGATCGCCGCATCCGAGAGTGCGGGCGAGGTCTCGCAAGGTGGAGAGGATGATGCTCATCGGTGGCTCACTCTCTCCGCGCCAAACAGGGCCGCGTGAAGGATGCGCTCGACATCATGAGCCTCCGTGTTGCTGGCCACTCCGACGAAGGCGCCGCCCTCGTCCGTCGCCACCACCCGGAAGCCTGGCGGAACGCGCATGCCTTCGCAAACGCTCTTCGCGACGTCGAGAGACGCTTCGCGGGAAGAAGGAACTGATACCTCGCTCACGCTGCCCTCCGAAACCACGCGCCGGCGCTCGCCCTGAAGTCCCTGGCCTCGAGCTCCTCGACCAGGCGAGTAAGAACGGCCTGCGCGGTGAACACGCATCGACCGGTCACCTCCACCGATTCGAGCGGCTCGCTGTCGGACAGCGCCTCGTACGCGGCGGACATGAACTCGGATTCACTTTCGCCTACCATCGTCCAGAGGTAGCGCGCGTCCTCCTTCGAAATGTCTTTTCCGCGCCGCCACTCGAGTACGCACCCGCTGGCGATGTCCCTGTCGAACTCCCGCGCTCCGTGCGTGTTTCCGATCCGCGCTTTTTGCTCCGCGTAGCTGTAGTTGTAGCCACTCATCCAGTAGAGCGGTCCTCGCGGCGTTTGTGGATTCTGGCTGAGCCACTGGAAGCACACGGTGTCCACGTCCCCGCACACGATCACGCCGCCGCGGATGGTAATTACCTCGGCCCAGGTCCAACCGCCGCGCAGGAAGTAGCGCCCGAACCGGTCGCCCTCCTCGAACTCGACGAGGCGTAGGTCCTTCATTGTGCGAGCGGTATCACGCTGAATCTTTTCGGCGCGCTCGTGGGCGCGGCGCCAGACTGGTTTGCGGTTCTCCTTCATCGCCTCCTCCGCCAAGCGTTCACGATGTCAACGGTGACGAGACCAACGAAGAACGCGGACATGCCACCGATTCCGCATAGGACGATGGCGCCGATAATGTGCCGGTCCGCGAAATCCCAGAACGTCATACTCCTCCCCGCGCGTTGGCTTCCAGTCTTTCTGCCCGCGAACCGAAGTAGACCATCAGCGACTGCTCCTCGTTGACGAGGTTCTCTTGCTGTCGGAGCTCGAGCGGCGTGGCGCCCGCCTTCCGCATGGCGGCGAGCTCGGCGCGGTCCGCGGCTAGTCGCTGCTCGGCCACCCCAGCAAACTCCCGCGCCTTGCGGGCTCGATCCCGTGAGGTCCACGCCGGGGGTTTCTTCGGCTGTTCGCTCACTTCAGTAGTCCTCCGAGCACAGGTAACCGCGACCCCGAAGCTTCGCCCACTCCCCGCAAGTGAGCGTCTTCTTACGGGAGCTGTGGTAGTCGACGAGCTCGCCCTTGCGGTTGCAAGGAATCGAGAACTTCTTCGCGTCGGGCAGGCGAGTGATGAAGTATGTCGCGTGGTCTCCCGGCAGCATGCTCCGGTCGCGATTCATGAGCCTCAGGCAATCGTTGTCGGACTTGGCAATGAACCAGTCCTTGCCCTCACCGCAGTGCACTTCGTAAACGTGGAGCGTGGCCACGGTCAGCTCTTCCCGAACTCGCTATCCAGATCCGAAGGCTCGGCTGGTTCCTCTCCGAACATGCCGAGCTGTGCATGCCGCTCGTCCTCAGTCATAGGGCGGTCGTTGAGCACCTCGCCGGTGTCGAGCCTGACCTCCCGCACACGATACGTCGTGTAATCGAAGGTGCGCTCGCACTGGACGGACCGGTTCTCGGTGCGCGTCCGGACGAAGTCCATCGCCTCGCGGTAGTCACTCTCGAGCTTTTTGAGTTCGCCCTTACGCAGCTTGCGCTCCTCGGCGAACTCCTCCTTGAGCCGCAGGTGCTTCGCCAGCAGATCTGCTCCCCTGGTGGCGTGAGTTTCCACCTCTTCGCGGCTTAGCTTCACGCGGAGCTCCTCCTCGAACTTCTCCGTATGCGTATTCGGTGGTTCGGTCGGCTTCTTGCCTGCTGCCGCCTTCTTCTTGTCGCTGGACTTATTGGTCCCTGTGTTCGTGGTGGTCATGCCGCATTACCCTCGGATTCGTCGGTTGTATCGTCGGCCGCCAGCAATTCGCGCATGACGCGCCGGCGCGCTTCAGTTGCTACCCGCTTCGAGACTTCGTCAAAGTTCGCGCAGTCAGAAACGTCAACCTCAGCGATGGTGTATTTCTCGCAGAGTTTCCGCGCAAGGCTCCGCATCTGCTCGCGCGTTGGGGCAGGGAACTCTACCTGCTCATCGAAACGGCGCTGGAGCGCCGTGTCGATCATGTCTGGACGATTGGTGGTAGCTACGATGACACCAGACGTGTGTCGGTCCAGCAGGGTCAATAGCGTATTCACCACCGCGTTCTGGGACTTCCCCGCCGAGGAGTCACTTTGGCCGCGCGCCGAACCTATTGCGTCGATTTCATCGAATACGATGACCATGCCGTCGCGGATCGTGCTGAAAAGCTTACCGAGGTTCTGCTCGGTGCCATGCAGGAATTGAGACCCAAGTTCGGGGATCGAAACAACGAACGCGCGCTCAGATAGCGCACTGGCGAGCGCCGATGCGCAGCTGGTTTTCCCGTTTCCTGGAGGACCCCAGAACAGAAAGCGATTGCGGGCTCGCAGTCCACGCTCCGCCAGCTCGGTTCGGTACTCGAGCTCGAGCACGAACTCGTCTAGGACGCACTGCAGATCGATAGGGAGCAACAGGTCTTCGAACGTGCATTTCGTTGCCGCAGTCAGAATCCCGCCCGCGTCCTGGAGCTTCGCTAGCGTCTCGGGCTGAAACGTCTGGGGTCGTCCTGGAACGTTTTTGAAACCGGCTTTTACTGCGCTAGCGATGCTCTCGCGAATGCTGGGGACGTTCGAAGCACGCGCCAGTGACATCGCCGCGCTCGCGAAAGAATTGTCGTCGCGCGCGTAGTGCGATCGGACAAGCTGAAGGACTTGAGCGGAGGCCGTCAAGGTGCTTTCCTCAGCATTCCGGTGGTGTCAGCTAGCGCTTCGCAACCGAGCGGCGAGCAGCGGAACACGCTTGCCTGTGGCGACTGTTCTCCGGTGAATGGATCTACGCTTGCAATACGCACGACGCATACGAGCGAAGACCCGAAGGCGTCGCACTTTTCATGGCCACGCACATCACCAAGCATTTGGTTGACGAACTTGTCATGTGACCAAACCGACAGAATCAGCATGGTCGCGTTCCACGCGAACAGGACCGCGGCAAATCCCAGCGCGTTCAGCAGCGCTCTACGCACGACGGCCCCCCGCTCGCAAAGCCCGGAAGCGGGCGGTGTCGTCGACGAGCGAGCTGCGACGCGGCGCGCGCAGCGTCCCTAGGAACAAGCCGCCCACGAGCAGGAGCAGCCCAGCCCAGACGGGAATCATCGTGACCCCCGGATGAGAGCGAATACTAGCCCGCCCAAAATGCCGGCTGCCAAGCCAACGAGAACCGGCGTAAAGAACCATACCCAGAAGCTCACCCGAACCTCCGTGCGAGCTCCGCGCGGCGCGCGAGCACCTTGCGCGTAAGCTCGGGAATCGGCTGCGCGACCCAGCGCCCACGGACCTTACGGTGACCGCAGGTCGTACCTCGATTCGCGTCGTAGCCCTGGTAACCCTGGAGAAAGTAAACCGCGAGCGCGCTTCCCACGCGCTTCTGGCAGAACTCACGCCAGGCCGCGAGCGCGCCAGCGGTGGCCGTCAAGTTCACGCGCCAGTCGAGCAAGGCGACGGCGTGTTCCGGGCTTCGCGGCTTCACCTGTCCGAGCCCAACCTCACCGGCGGCGCCGATAACGCTCGGGTTCCAATGGCTCTCACCCGTCACCACCGACACCACCGTGAACGGGTCCACTCGGTACCGCCGTCCGAGCTCCTGAAGGTGCTCCGCTGCCTCCGCGCGTGGCGAGAAGTGAGCAGCAACGAAGGCGAGTGCTGCCTTCAGGGCAGCGACCGAGCGGATCATTCCGCCGCCTCGGGCGTGTGCGCCGGGAGCTCGATCACCCGCGCATGCTGAATGTCCCCGCGCCGCTCCACGAACGACGTGGTGACCTGCACCTGACCCTGCAGGCGGTCGAGCTTCAGTGTCCGGAAGCTCCGCAGGAACACCGCGATGTATCCGCGGCATGCGTACACGAGGAAGCCGAACCCGAAGACTACGAGCGCAAGAACGCTCGCGATAGCGAACAGCGCGCCGAGCCAAGCGGAAGTTGCGTCAATCATTGTCCGACCTTCAGGATGCCCCGCATCGCCTCACGCTCCGGAGCGATTGCGTCGCCGAGCCAGCTCGTGCCGGCTCCCAACCCAACACATGACCACGCAAAGCCGCACAGAGCCGCTCCAACAAAGAGACAGACGGCGAAATCGCTCTCGCCGACGCTCTCAGCATTCCGATTTCGCCAGCCCCAGCGGGCCACGAACGCGCAAGCGAGAGCGACCAGCACCCAAACGACCAACGCCGCGATCGCGGTCACACGGTGATAGGTGACCAGGGAGTGCCACACGTCGGGCGCCACGCGCTTGAACGCCATCGCGAGCTGCTCGATACCAGCAGTAGCCTTCTCGATCGCCCTGTCGGTTGCGTCGCTCATGACAACTCCGACGGCGGCTCTGCCGGATCAGACGGGCGCTGAAGCAAGTTCACGCACGCCGTTGCCACGATGCAGAGCGCGAGCGCCAGAAGCGCAATCGATACAGCTTTCGCCCACGCCTGCGCGCTTGGGGCCCGTAGCCGCTTACCCATGATGGTCAACATGCTCCACCTCCAATCGAGAACGCTGCCGGCCCTACTCCCTCCCATGGTTTCGTTCGCTCGAGGGACGTCACTCTCGAGCAGGACGGCCGGCGCGCCCTGTCAGCCATTTCAACAATGGGGTGTGGTTTGCGGCACTCTCTCCGCCCGTCACGACTTCGACTTTCACCCGAACTCGACGTGCTGCCTCCGGGTGTTCCCGGAGCTGTGCGCGCCTTTACGCTCAGTTTGGGTCGCGTAGACCGTCGTTCATCATGGGCTGGATCCGCAGCGCCCACTGCCACAGGTGTGTTTTCACGCTCCTCAGCCTCGTTCGCCCAGGTCGAATGCGCATCGACCACCGCTTCTGCTGCTCCCGCAGCGGGACCACGGGCGGCCCCAGATCTACCCGTTTTGGCAATTGGCCTTGGGTGAGTTGCGAGGGCTGGATTTGAACCAGCGACTTGAAGGTTATGAGCCTCCCGAGCTACCAGACTGCTCCACCTCGCAATGAAATCTAGTTCGGCGACGCCGTCGCCGCGCGCGCCTTGCACTTCGCGCATACCTTGAGCGTGTGCCCCGAAGAAGCACACCACTCCGACGTTGTCTCTCCGATGAGACGAAAATCGATCCAGTTGGATCCAGGTGGTCGAGTCCAGAGCCACCAATCCTTCCGTGCTGTTCCTTCCGGAATCGGCGGGAGCATGTTGGCGTCGAAAAAGATGAAATGCTGACCGTCTGTGCTCTTGATGTAATTGCGCATGGCTCCCCGAATGCATGCCCGCGGTACGCCGCACAACGCCACTTAGGCCCGGTTGCCTTAGAGGCATAGCTGGGATCACAGCGCCGGTTCGAACTCGTGGTTTGGCTTGGCACCCCACATCGACGCCGCGGGCGCCGCCGACGTGTCGCATCGGATCAATGCTGGTCCAACTCTCAATGGCTGCACCAGCTCCCCTTTGCGATTTGGGAGTCTTTTCCGGCCAGCTCTTATATCCACGCTCAGCAGTGAGGCCGCCGGTGGCCTTGCCTACGCGCACCGCGTTCAGTCGCGATGCGCACGCGATCACGTCAACAAACAACGGTTCGTGTTCACGCCCTACCGCGGACACTCGCGGCAGCCTGTTTTGCCGACCCACGGGCACATTGTGCACCTGCCTTGCGAAATGAAGCGTGTGCCTCACAACGGCCAAAGCCCCGGCCCCCGGTTTTTCGGGAGTGCGGGGCTGGTCGCAATCACGTGCGCGCTAGATCGGCGCGCGCCTAGCTACGAGCGCGCGGCGCTCCCGGCGCGTGAGCGGCTGGTTCGCGAAGCGTTCGTTCGGCGGCACCCACGCACCACGGCGATGAGTGCGCTTGCCCCGGTACCCGCGACGCGACGGGTTCATCGTGGTTGAGTACGCAGCCACTTTGAGATTCACGGGCCACTGGTAGCGGTCTTCAGCCCGCGCCCGGTCAGTCCAGCGGCGATTCACGAACTCGGGCTTCGGGCTCGGTATTCCGCGACGGTGCGGGCCTTCGATTCGAATCTGAGACATCAATTCTCCTGTTACAGATCAGCCGGCTGCAGCGCGCATGCGGCCGCAAGAATCCAAGCCCTTCTCACTCGCGAGCCTGCGCATCTTCTCGAATGGAGCCGCCGGAATGCGCTGGTGCTTTTTCGGTTCGCGGTGCTCCCACGCCTCGATTGTCGACCGCGCCACGCTCAACTCGAACGCCGCACGACGCCGCGACCAAGAGAGCGCGTGGCGAAACGCCATGAACGCGACACGTAGAGTTTCCTCTTCCGGATCAAGCCTTTGCCCGGCCTCCCGGGCCACGCATTTCGCTAAGGGAGCTAGGGTGTTTGCCATGTCAACGCTCTCCACCCCCAAGGGTTACTGCACAGGTCATCTACGCCACCGCCTTCGCCAGCTCTTCCACCCGGCACTGCGCGCAGTACAGATAGGAACCGGTGCTCTCGAGCACGAGCTCGATGGCGAGCCAGCCTTTGTGCGGCGACTCTTTTGCGGACAGCACCTTGCCGACCGCGAAGCGCGTCGAGGCAATGCCCGCGTGGGCCGAGAACTCACCGACCTCCACGATGCGCACGCGAGCGCCGGGGGAGGGAATGAGGAGAGGCTCAGCCAAGAGCTACCTCCGCCTGAACCAACGAGCAGCTACACAGCCCCTGCGGGGCTTGCGACAATCGCTGAATTTGGAGGAGAAATTGCCCGAATCGGAAGCACCGAAGCCCCGCTCGCTGAAGGACACGCTGGCTCTGATCGGCAGCGCGCTCCTCGCCTCCGCGCTCCTGATGACGGGAATGGGGATCTACGCCGAGAAGTGCGAAAAGCGACCGGGCGACGAGCCGCAGTCGTCGGCCGTAGTCGCCACGGAGCCCGCCCCGAAGCGCGAATGCAAGGTCGCCCATCCTGGCAAACCAGGCAGCGTGGTTGTCTTTCCGACCGAACAGGGGTTCGCCGAGGCGATTCAAGCCGCTGCCGACGGCGACGAGCGGGCCTACAAGACGGCCCTGCTCGCGAATGCCGCATTCGCCGTCCCGAGCGGAACGCCCTGTGCGCTGCTCGAGCGAAAACGTGGACGCGCCAAGATCCGCCTGCTCGACGACGCGCACGCGTTGCAGGTCGTCTTCCTGCCGATCGAACAGACCGGTATGGAATAAGCCCAGCGCACCCATCACGCCGCCTCCGGGCTCGGTCGCGATCGCTCCCAGCGCGCCACCGCCTTCGCCGAGGCGGCGAGCACATCTGCTCTAGCTGGCGGTCGGCCTGTCCCGTTGATGAGATAGTCCGTCGTGCACCCCAGGACTTCGGCCAGCTTCGCGACTATGCCGGACCCGATCTTCTTGCGACGACCGGACTCGATTAACCCCACGTGACTTCCGGAGATTCCGGCGACCTGCCCTAACTTCAGAGCTGATAGTCCCGATACCTTTCGCAGCGCACGGAGGCGGTCGGCCAGTCCCATTGGCTACCTGTGTAGCAATTCCTACAAGTGAAGTCAACTCCTTCCCTATTCCGTGGCGGTTCAATCGGTGGCTACACTGGTAGGAGCATGTCAGGCCGGTACAAGCCGACGAAAAATCCGCCACGGACCGAGTTTTGGCGGCGCATCGAGCAGGCTCGGCAAGGCCTCAACATGTCGGTACGCAAGTTTTCGATCGAAGCCCTCGGTGAGGACGCGGCCTCAACTTACGGGAACATTGCGGGTCGGAACAACTGGAGCTCCAATAATGAGACCGCGGATAGGATCGTTGAGTACCTTGGGAAACACGGGTTTACCAAGGCCTGGATCTACCGCACGGATAGTGATGAGCCTTCACCCGAAGCGGTGCTGCTAGCGGAGGGCCACCCTCTAGAGCGCGTGAGCGCCGCTCTTGCTGGCGCGCGCGCCGCTGCGCTGATCACTCACCCGAACGGGCTCACCGATGATGCCCTGCTTCGCATCGCTCGCGCGCTCCTCCTCCTCCCAACCGGGAAGGCGCACGATTTGACCCCCGGTCCTAGGTTGAATGGGGCCAACGACGAGGCAGGGCCAGCCGTCGACGAGCGCTCGCACGCAAGAATGGGAAAGGGCCAGGCAGCTGGCCGAAAGAGCAGCCCTTCGAGCTTGCCCCCAACTCCCCGAAAAAACTCCCGCTAAGCGCAGAACCCCGCCGAGGTCTAAGTCCGGCAAGTACACCTCTGTTGACCAATGCTCCCCGCGTTGCGTGATGAGTACCTTGTACGACACCGGCACCTCTTAGTTTTTTGTCAGCCCCAGAAAACCGACACTTATACGCCTGGTTTTTTTGAATTGCTACTCACGTAATCACCGGGCGTGAATCGAGTAGGACTCGGCCGCGCTGTGGATCGCGCTTTGATAAACCTCGGTCGTAAAGTCGCCGAGTTGCGCGAATTGCGTGGGCTCACGCAGGCGGAACTCGCCACGGCGATTGGCGACAGAGAGAGCAAGGTATCGCGCATCGAGCGGGGGCTCGATAACCTGACCGCGAGGTCATTAGTGTGCGTGGCTCTCGCACTGGGGGTTCCCCTTGCCGAATTGTTCACGCCGCCCATAGACGGACGCCCGCGTCGGCCAGGGCGTCCGCGCAAGCAACGCTAGCGAGCTGAGCCGCATTCCGCGGCTCAAACATGACATCGACAGTTTGCGCTCTCTCGCGAGCGTTCGACGCGTTTCGCGCGTTAGTCCGCGACGTTGCGTGATGTCCTCAACGCGCGGGGGAGCGGCCCTGGTCGATTTTGTTTGCCTACTCACGTAGCAATTGCTACATCAGTATCAGTTAGCACGGAGGAAGCAAATGCCGCTTTCAAGTCGCCCGCCTAGCATCCCGCCCCGCACTGTCCGAGCACGCCAGCGCCGCCTGGCATTTCGCCTGCGCGAGCAGGTGGCGCTGCTCATGCTGGCTGAGACCGAGGCGGCCAGAAAGTGCCTCGCGGCCGAGTTCGAAGCCACCAAGGCGGAACTCGCCGCTGCGCGCCTGGAGCACCAGCCGTGAGCCACGTGGACATCATGGTGCCGCTCCACCACACAGTGGACGACAGCGGCGAGACGCGGGCGGTCGAGCGCAGGATCAGCGTGACCTACGACACCGAGCGTCGCTGCATCGTTGGCGAGGGTGTTCTGTGGACGCGCGACTTCGTTGGGCACGCGGTCTCGCACGCGGTCGCGGTGCTGCTGCTCGAGGGGCTGCCCGGAAGCGCGAAGTATCAATGGCTTCCAGATCACGTGCGCGACCTCTGCGACCGCTTGGTGCAGGAAGCTCGCGAGAACGGGCGGGCGGCGTGATCGGGAGTCCCGGCAAGGGTTCACGTGCGCTCGTGCGCGAGCTGCGTAGGCGACTAGTACGCGCGGCCGGCACGGCCTCGATTCAGGAGCGACGCAATCGCTTCGAGTCGCTCAACGCGCGCTACTCGTTGCGTGAGCCGCTCGGGTACGTGCGGCACGTGAGCCAGCCGCGCGGCTTGTGTCAGCCAGGGGCGTGCACACCGCTTTACCGAATTTATCGATTCATGGACGGGCGATACGTCGTTTCCGTCCACGGATTTCACCCTCTTTCAGTAGTCGAGTCCGTCACCAGCTAGCCATTCGAAATCAGCTGGCTCACCCACTGTCGATCCCCCCTCCGACCGGGTGAGCCGCTGATTTGGGACTGGCAAGCACGAATTCAAGGGAGAGTTTTCATGCAAGTCATACTGGATCAAATGCAGGCGGCGCGCGCTGAGCTCGCCGCTGAGCTCGAGAAGATTGAGGCCGCCATTGCGCGCCATGCTGTGGTGCTCGGCGACCTCGAAAAACTCGATCTGGCGATCGCAGATCTGAGCGGCACCGCCAAGCCCAAGCGGGTACGCAAGACGGGCGGCGCGAAACCGGGCCCGAAGAAGGGTCGCCGCCGCGGCGGGAATCCTGCGGCGCTCGCGGCGACCACCTCGAACGGCTCTCACCCTGGCCCCATCGAGTCGCAGGAGAGGCCGTGAGCTCGGGTAGCGCGAGAGCGACCCTCTCCATCGAGGAGGTGGCTGAGCTCTGCATCAACCGTGCGGCACACAAGGTGGGCGCTCCGGTGGGCGCGCAGGGTGACGTGAAGTTCGTGCTCGGCACCAACGGCGCTCCGAGCGAAGTGGTTGTGGAGTTCAAACCCGGGAGGCCGGCGTGAAACGCAAGGCAAACCGATTCGAGCTTCTCCACCGCAAGAACCGGGTGCTGAGCGTGGTGCTCGCCATCGACGAACTCGCCGAGTCGGTCGTTGGCGTCAACACCCGTGAAAACCCCGAGAAGGTCGCGAACTTCTTCGGTGAGTGGAAACAGCCGCAGTGGGATCGGCTGACCGACTACCTGGAAATGAAGCCGCTCTCTCCGGAATCGATCACCGAGGTCTTGCTCCATCTGGTGCGGCGCGCGCAACCAGCGAGGCTCGCGTCATGAGCGCCGACCGCAACCTGAGCAAGGTGCTCACCGACGTTCTGGCGGTGGTTCCGGCGGAGCGCGAAGTCCTTCGCTTCGAGCTCGAGCACGTGCGGGAGAACCTGCCGTACGCCGCGCCCGAGATGCTCGGCATGTGTTGGCGCACCGTGGCGCGCGTTCTCTCGGTGCACGTTCCGAATCCCACCACGCCATGGGAGCGCAAGATGGCCGAAATCTTCACCGGGAGGGCCGCGTGATGTCGAGCTTGGCCACAAAGCCGCTCCCGTTCCCGGGCGCAGACGTCGACGTGTCGCGATTCGTTGCGCGCCACGGTTCGGACGGGACGCCAACCACCATGCTGCAAGCTCCTGTCGCAGAGCGGATGGGAGAGGCCGACGAGGAGCTCGTCAAAGCTGCCGGCACAATCCTGGACGGACATCCTTTCATTTGGGTCGGTCCTGGGATTTTGGTTCCGATCCGCGAGGTGTTGCCCGATGAGCGAAAGAGCATCATCGCCGACTACCGCGCGGTGTTCGCGGCGCGCATGCCGGGAGCCGGCTCGTGAAGACTCGCCTCGATTTCGCGGTACTGCCTGGCACCGCCTTGCGCGTGCTCGTGGTGGAAGGTGAGAGCGAGGCAGGGGAGCCGACGAGCTCGTCGCGGCTGCGAACTGCACAGCCAGCTGCCGCAGAACAGGAACCAACGGTGCCGGAGTTCATCGAACTCAAGAAATGGACCAAGAGCGTGAAGCGCGCGCGGGGAATCGAGTGATGGGAGCTCCGAGCCTGTCCGTAACCAACTCAACCCTTCCCCAGCCCTTGGGCTTGGTAGCGGGTGGGCTCGGGGTAGCCATGCCGAGAAAACCGATGGTCGTGCTCCGCCGTGGCGATGCGCACCTGGTACCCGTCGATTCTGGGCGGTTCCTGCTCGTTGAGGTGCTGCCCGACGGGACGCGCAGGCCTGCGGTGCGAGCCGGGTTCAACGAGACCGATGAGCAGGCGTCCACGTTTCCAAGCGCGGAGTCCGCTGCGTTCTTCGCTGTGAATGTTCTGCGCGCGCGGGGCGTGGACTCGATCTTGGACATCGAACCGTTGCCGCGGAGCGCGTCGTGAATCGAGAGCTGCCCGTGCCCCCGGTTTCTGACCCCTCATCCGAGGGGCACGGGCAGCGTTCGACTGACGACGCACTGCTACCGGAGACGGCTTCGCTAGTTCGTCCGGTCTCTGATGCGCGGCTCGAGTTAGCCATCAAGATGGGTCACCAGCTCATATCCAGGTTCGGGTGGTGCGGGCGCAGCCCGGGCGTGTGCGGCTTCTCGCTGCGCGACTGGATCTCTGTGCTCGAGGAACTTCAGCAGCGCCGCGGGGTCGGCACGCAAACACAACCAAAGATTGAGGAGTCACCCAAATGAGAAGCAGCGGTAAGCCGGCAACCGTGTTGCACGGCGAATTCGACGAGAATGGCAACCAAGCGGAACCGACGGGCGACGCAGCTTTGATGCTGCAAACCGGCCGCGCACTACAACGAACCCAAACCAGTTATTCGAGCGCGATCGTCGTGCAGAAGCCGCGGGACCTGAAGAGGGTAAAGGCTGCTGTACTCGTCGAAGCCGAGTTAGCCGGCGAAGACTTTTTCTACAGCTGGAGCACGAATAATCGCGATGGCAGCCGCGGGCTCGTCGAGGGGATCTCGATAGACGGTGCGATGATCCTGGCTCGCAACTGGTGCAACTGCGCGATCCCGACCGAACTCGTGGCGGACGCGCCGCAGCACTGGATCATTCAAGCGACTTTCGTAGACCTCGAAACGGGTTTCAACGTGCCCAGGCTATTTCGTCAACGAAAGAATCAGACCACTGGCGGAAAGATGGACGCCGATCGGGCGATGGATATCGCGTTCCAGATAGGCCAATCGAAGGCCCAACGAAACGCCGTCGACAAGGCGATGCCCGAATGGCTGGTGCGCGCGGCGATGGAAAAGGCAAAGTCGGCAGCTGAGGGCGCGTTCAGCGACGTTGCAGCCGCCAATAAGGAGGCTCTGGCTCATTTTGCCAAGTGGCATGTGACGCAGCAGCAACTCGAGGAAAAACTCGGTCTCAAAGTCGAGCTCTGGACAGCGCACGACCATGTCTCGCTGCGTGGGCTTTTGCGCGCACTCCGCGACCGTCAAACGACTGTCGCGGCTGAGTTCCCATCGCCCGAGGCTAAGGCCGCCGCCGAACAGTCGGCACAGAGCGCGCAGTCGGCGCAGAGCGCGGAATCAACCGGCGACGACGGGGCGTAATCGATGGGAGTTTCCGCATCCTCCGCGCACCGTGTCGACCTGTGCCCGCCCTCCGCGGTGCTGGCGCAGGTCGAGCACGAGAGCGAAGCCGCAGACTCGGGCAGCGCGCTCCACGAGCACATCACCGACCGTGCGCGGCTGGGGGTGGATGACGCGGTCGCCCGACTCGATGCGGTGATGGCGAAGTGGAACCTCTCGCCTCGCGAAGCTGCCGTGCTCCGGTCGCGGCTGGTCAAGTTCGAGTGGTCCCCGCCGGCGGGGGCGCTGACGGAAATTCGGCTCGCGTTGATGCAAGACGGCACGGTGCGCCGCGTGCCACCGGAGGCGCGCCATTACCCGGGTTCAGTCATCACGGGCCAGTTCGACGTGCTGTGGTCCGAGCCCGAGCCGCTGATCGTGTCGGAGGACGGCACAGTGCTTTGCCCGGAGGGGTCGGTGCTGTGGGTGATCGACCTGAAGGGGGGGCTCGACTCGTGGGTTCCCACCATCGAGACGAACTTCCAGGTGCACATCTACGCGTTCCTGGCCGCCGTCTGGACGAAGGCCCGGCGGGTGCTGCCGGGGATTCTTTATCCGCTGCCCGGCGAGGGCGATTGGGACGTGGTCGAGCGTCCGTGGGGCCAGCGCGAGATTGAAGCGGTGGGCGCGCGCATTCACGCGATGTTCGCGCGGGTCGACGCCGAGCGCGAGAAGGCTGCCAAAGGCCTTCCGCTCGCTCTGCTCGAAGGGCGCCACTGCGAATACTGCCCGGCGCACAGCCGCTGCCCGGCGAAGACCGCGATGGTGAAGTCCGTGCTCGCGGAGGACGGCGAGCTCGTTCCGAACGGGGAGGCGCCGCTGTCCGCCGACGAGGCGCGACGCGCCGCCATCGCATACGGGCAGATCGGTCAATTCCACCGACGCCTGCGCGAGCTACTCGAGTCCTACGTGCACTCGACGGGCAAGCCGATCGATATCGGCGACGGCTTGGTTTACGGACCGAAGGCGGAGACCAAGACCAAGATCATCACCCGCGTTGCGCGCGAGGTGCTCGACCGCGAGCTCGGAGAGTTCGCGCCGACGGCGATGCAAATCACTGGCTCTTCGATCGAGCGCGCCGTGAAGGAGAAGCTTGCGGGCGCGCGAGGGGTGTCGCCAGCAGTGAAGCGGCTCTACGCGCTCATCGGCGAAGCGGGCGGCCTGGTCGAAGAGGAGCGCTCCGAGTGGACTGTTCATCGCCCCGAACCCGGAGCGCTGCCCCCAATTAAGACGCAAAACCTCGAGCAGACGCTTGCAGAGAGCGTGGATTCACCTCGTTTTTTAGGCCAGCCCGGCAGCCCGGGCGCGGAGAGTCACCCATGAAGAATCAACGACGAACGGACGAGCCAATGACTGGCTTCGACCACCGAGTCAGCAGCGAAATGATCGACATGCTGGCCGTGGGTGAGGCAGAGCCGACGGCCAGCGAATCTGCCGTCATCGAAAAGGCCGAACCGGCGACTTCCCCTGAGGTGTTCGAAAGCGAAGTGGTGGAGGGGGTCACGACGCTCGCTCCCATCAAGTTCGAAGTCACCAAGAGCCAGCTCACCGAAATCGTCTCGAAGATCGGAGATGTCACCTTCGACACCCCGGCGAACTACGAGCGCGGGCGGCTCGCCCTCGGTAACCTCCGGTCACTGCGTGTCGGTGTGGAAAAGGTAGCGCGCAGCCTCAAGGACGGCGCGAACGACTACAAAAAGCTCGTCGACAAGCACAGTAACGAGCTCATCGCGATCATCAGTGAACCCGAGGATCGCCTGGCGGCAGCAAAGAAGGTGGCCGACGACGAGAAGGCAAGGCTGAAGGCCGAGCGAGAAGCCGCAGAAAAGGCCAAGATCGAGGCTGAGTTGCGCGCGAAGCGCGAGGAGGAAGAGCGTGTCCTGCGCGAAGCTCGCGAGGCCGAAGAGCGTAGGCTCGCCGAAGAGCGCGCGGCATTCGAGGCCGAAAAGGCCCGCTTGACCGAGGAGCAAAGGAAAGCAGACGAGGCCGCCCGACTCGAGAGAGAGCGAATCGCCGCCGAACAGCGTGCAGAGCAAGAGCGTCTCGCCGCAGAGCGCGCCCAATTCGAGGCCGAGCAGCGCGCGTTCCGGGAGGCGAAGGAAAAGGCGGAACGCGAGGAGTTCGAGCGGCAGGCCAAGATCCAGGCCGAAAAGGAAGCCGCCGAGAAGCTCGCTCGGGAACAGGCGGATGCCGAGGCGCGCCGTGTCGCCGAGCTCGAGCGCCAGGAGGCCGAGCGCCTGCGACTCGAGGCCCTAAAACCGGACGTCGAGAGGATTCGAGAGTTCGCACGCACAATCGCGGCCCTGCGCACACCGGAGGTGCAATCGGAAGAAGCTGCCCAGGCTTCCGCTGTCGCGGCGGTGAAGCTGGCCGAAGTCGTTGCGGAGCTCGAGAGCTTCTGTGTGCAGTCGAGTACGCGCTCGGGTGCGGATCAGGCTGCGGAGTAGGGCATGGTCACGACAGCTATTGCCTCCGTGACACTCGAGAATGCCGCGGACCGCCTGAAGGACGCGATCCGAGCGGCGTTCATCGAGTTGCTACCGCCCGACCAGTGGAAGGCCATGGTCGAGACAGAGCTCAGGCGCTTCATGTCGTCGAGCCGCGATACCTACAGCAACAACGGCAAGCCGTCTGCCTTCTCGGAACTGTGCGAAGGAGTGTTCCGCGAGTACGTCAAGGCCGAGCTGAAGGCCATGCTGGCAACCCCAGAATGGCAGCAGCAGTGGAGCGCTGACGGAAAACAGCTGCTGTCAGATGCGGTCAAGGACTGGCTCACCCGGCACCAGCAGGAACTCGTGATCAGCACGGTTCAAGCACTTGCCGGGCAGGCTGCGCAGTCGGTCCTCTCAACCCTGCAGTTTCAGAGGTAGGGCATGTTGCAAGGAACGTTTCGGCTAGCGGGAATTGGTGTCGCCCACTTCACGGGCAACGTAGAGGCCGCAAGCCTTATCCAGCTGATGGAGGCGGTGCGGTCTCACATGCTGAGCCGCGACATCGGCATCATGCCCGACGGCGCCGTCATAGTCGGAGGGTTCCGCAGCGCTGGGCGAGTGCAGCCAGTCGGTGAGGTGTCGGCGCTACTCTGGAAACAGTGGTTCTCGATTGGAGAGCGGGCGCCGCAGCCAGCGGGGTTCGTGGTGCCGCTTGGGGAGGCGCTGCGATGAGCCGCATCACCGAGGCTCAGGCCCAGCGCATCGCCAGAAACGTGGCGCAGATGGTGGCGAACGAGCCGGAGGTAGAGGTGAGTCTCAAGGACCCCGCCTGGTTGGCCTCCGTCCTACTGGGCTTCTCCGAAGGGACCGAGCGCGGCGAAGCAAGCGCCGCTGAGGAGCGACAAGCCCAACGTGAGTCCATTCGCGACGCCGTGTGGTCGTGGATGGCTCGTGTCTACGCACGCTGCCCACGTCTGGAGCTCGGCGAGACGATGGAGCTCAAGATCATCGCCGACCAGAGCGGATTTTGCTCGCCTGGGCTCGGAAAGGGCGACGAGTTTGAGGCATTCACCTTTCGGATCGAGAGCACGACGACGGAGGGTGAATTCTGATGACGCAGGTTTTTCTGGTCGGGGCTGACGATGTCGAGCGTGCGGGGCGCAATATCGCGGCGGCTGCGGACGCAATCGACGGCGCCGCTCGTAACTTCGACCACTCTGCAAACACGCTCGCGCAGCGGCTCGAGGCCGTGGCTGTGCAGTATCAGCAGGCGGCGGAGGTCGCGGCGCTCGCAGCGCTCTTGAACCACGAGACGGTTGTGATGCAAGCCGACCTTGCTGGCTGTTCCGGGGCTCGTTGGGACGTGCCGGAAGGCACCGAGGCTGACCTGAAGGAAGCGCTCGCGAGGTTGCGCGGTGGCTGAACCGAAGGTCGCGAGAGAGGGCATTTACTGATGACCGAGCTCAAAATCTCCGATGACCTGCGGCTGCCGATCGACACCGCGACCGCAGCTCTCGCCCTGATTGGCCAGCGCGGTGTCGGTAAGACGCACGCGGAATCGGTGCTCGTGGAAGAGCTGGTTCGCGCCGGCGTGCCAACGTGCGTTCTTGACCCGCTGGGCGTGATGTGGGGCCTGCGGAGCTCGGCGGACGGCAAGAGTGACGGGCTTCCGGCCGTGATTCTAGGCGGCGAGCACGGCGACCTGCCGCTTGAGCCGGCGTCAGGGAAGGTGATCGCGGATTGGGTCGTGGAGGAGCGCCGCGCGGTCGTCCTCGACCTCTCTTCTTTCCGAAAGAACGAGCAGCGCCAGTTCTCTACCGACTTCGCCGAGGAGCTGTATCGGCGGAACCGCGAGCCGCTCCACCTGGTGGTCGATGAAGTAGACCTATTCGCCCCGCAGCGCCCCATGCCCGGCGAGCAGCGCATGCTCGGCGCGTTCGAGGACCTCGTTCGCCGTGGTCGCGCACGCGGCATCGGCATCACAATCGCAACCCAGCGGCCGGCCGTAGTTCACAAAGACATACTCACGCAAGTTTCCGTGCTGATCGCGCTGCGGCTCACTGGGCCGCAGGACATCGCCGCCGTGGAAGCCTGGATTCGAAGCCACGGCAGCGAGGCCGAGCGTCGGAAAGTGCTCGACTCGCTCCCGAGTTTGCCGATCGGAACGGCTTGGTTTTGGTCTCCAGGCTGGCTCGAGTTGCTCAAGAAAGTGCGCGTCCGAGGGCGAACCACGTTCGACTCGAGCGCGACTCCGAAGGTCGGAGCGCGGCGCATTGAGCCCCAAAAGCTCGCTCCGGTTGACCTGGAAGCCTTAAGCGAGCGGATCGCGGAAACTATCGAGCGCGCCAAGGCCGAGGACCCCAAGGCGCTCCGCGCGCGCATCGCCGAACTCGAGCGCCAGCTCTCCGAGCAGCCCGAGCCGACCACGGTTGAAAAGCCCGTGCTCGACGAGCGGGCGATCCAAGGGATTCACGCGCTGAACCAACAGGTGTCCGACCTGAACCGTGCCGTGGGCGAACTCACGGGGAAGGTAGATGGATGGTCGCTTCGTGCGGTTGCGAGCGCAGTGTCGACCGCGGTGCCGCGGCGCAACGCAGTCTACCCTGGGCCCGAGGGGCCGAGCCCGGCAAAGGTGCGGCAGGAGCCGTCAGCCGCGACGCCAAGCCCGAGAACGGGTGCCACAAGCTCGCTTGTCAAAGCTGAGCGCCTGATCCTTACCGTTCTGGCCCAACAGGCTGGCAAACCGATGACGCGCGAACGGCTGGCGCTCCTGGTTGGCTACCATGCCAATTCCAAGTCGTTCACGAACGGGCTGGGCGCGCTTCGGGGACGAGGTGCGGTCGATGGGCTCTCGATCACGGCGTCTGGTCTGACGGAGCTCGGGCGTTTCGAGAGACTGCCTACGGGGCCAGCTCTCTTGGAATGGTACTGCTCCAACAGGCTGAATGGGCCAGAGGCGCGCATTCTCCGGATGATCGCCGCTAGGCGCACTCCGCTAGAGCGCGAGCAGCTTGCTAAAGCTGTTGGCTACCACCCCAACGCGAAGAGCTTCACCAACGGCATTGGCCGCTTACGGGGCCTGGGCCTCGTTGACGGGCTGACTCTCTCCGAGGACCTTCGCTGATGGCTCGCAGCAGCATCGGCCAGGCTGTTCGCGCGCGTCGTCGCGAGCGGGACATGACGCAGGAAGAGCTCGCCGCCTCCGTCGGCGTCGTGCCCACCTACGTCAACGCGATCGAGTGTGATCGCCGGCGGTCCGTAACGCTCGACAAGCTGCACAGCGTGGTGCGTTCGCTGGGTTGTCGGCTCGAGCTCGTCGAGGACGGGACATGAGAAGAGGCGACACAGTAGCCACGAAAGAAGGTGTCCAGTGACAGACCAATCCCAAGAGCAACCCCGACTACGAAGTGAAATCAGCATCCGCGAGCGGGGATCGCGCCCAGGCGACACGGGCCCCGCTACATTCGCTCCGACTGCGATGCTCGTCGCGGCAAAGGACTTGCGCCCCGGGGATAGCGTCGTTCTTCCCGCATCCACCAGTGGGGAGGCACTCGAGCGCAAGGCCCACGTTTGCGAGGTGCGCCGCGCCGTTGTCCGGACCGTTGCCGGTGGGCGCATCGAGGAGTCCGACACCACGACCCTGTTCTATCTGCTCGACGCGGATGGATCGCCCCAAGCGGCCGAGGCGTTCCTGTCCACGCACAACTTCCAGCTCACTTACTGAGCCATGCGCACCCTCGACGTGACGAACATTGGCCAGGTCACCGCGTTTTCGTGCGGCCGGGCGGAGCGCCTCGGCTGCTCGACACCGGGATGCAAACGAAACCCCGAGCTGGCCTGCGCTCGGCTGGTGAAGCGCGTCGGAAAGCTCGTTCCCTGCGGCCGCGCAGTGTGCTCGGGCTGTGCCGTCAGCATCGACGGCAAAGACCACTGCGGCGCGCACGCGCGGCAGCACCTATTGGAGGCACGGTGAGCACGGAGCAGGCGACCGGGCTCCTGGCGCCGAGCGGCGGGCTGGTGCTCGACTTGTCGGTCGCTGCCGGCAAGCTCCCGATCGGTCGCGTCGACTTCTGCTCGTTCCGCTGCCACGTGCATGGGGTCTGCCTGAGGCCGGGCAAGGTGCTTCGGCTCGTGCACCCCGGCGGCAGCCACGTGCAGGTGGCGCGCTGCGCTGATCATAGCGATTGGATTGAGGCTGCGTGGGCGGCGGAGGAAGACCGCGCCGCAGCAGAGGGAACCAGCAGATGACGGTCGACGCTAAGTGGCACAAGCGCCACGACGCCATGTGCCAGCACATGAGCCTGGAGCCTTGCTATCCGGCGAGATCAAACTCCCCGGTTCCGCTCGACGGGTGGGCGATTTTCACGGGCTGCGAGGGCGAGGATCCGACCTTCCAAGCGTTCTTCGTCGACGAGGACACCGCGCGGAAATGCTCGGTGATGGTCGACCCTGACCTTCCGGAGGATGCGCTCTTCTTCGACCCGTGCGTGGTGGTCGCCATTGCCACCGAGCACGGCATCATCGCTGCCAACGACTCCGAGCTCGACACGCACGAGAAGCTTCGAGCGAAGATCGCGGAGTCCTGGTGGGACGATAACCTATTAGTGAGCGGGTGCATCGGGAAGGAGCTCGATTGCGGGTGCCCGAAGTGCGTCCCGAGCGACGGGTCGTTGTCCCCGTGAAACGTCGCATCAAGTCCACTATGAAGCGCCGCTATCGGCGACAGCTCGTCCGCGAGGCTGGCCGCGCGGGCGAATACCGCGTTCGCGTTGCCGGACCGGGAATCACCTCTCTCGCGGCCGATGGTGTCCGCATCCCGCGAAGGTTTCGGCACCTGATCGACCGGGGGTTTCTGCCGTGACCGTGGTGCACTGCAAACGCGCTCCGTTCGATGTCTACATCGGTCGTCCCGGAAAATGGGGCAATCCGTTCAGACTCACGAAAAGGGACGAGCGCGACCCGGTGTTGAACCTGTACCGCGCATGGCTCTTTGCGCCGGAGCAGGCGGCCCTCCGTGAAGCCGCTCGCCGCGAGTTGCGAGGGAAGGTGCTCGGGTGTTGGTGTGCGCCGCTCGCGTGCCATGGCGACGTGCTCGAATTGGTTGCGAACTCGGCCGACGACGCAGACCTGCTGGGAGCCGATGGGCGATGAAGCGGTGCAAGCACCCGAAAGCTTCGCGCGTCGAAATATTCGATCGCGGCCGCCTACTCGTTGGCTGGTGCCACAAGTGCGGAGCCTTCCGGCACCACATCGAGGAACTAGTTGGCACGACGCGGGTGGCTAGCGCGACCTTCGAGACTTGGGCCTTTCCTGAGAGCGCACGCGAGGTTCGATAATGGGCTGCGACCACAAGTTCATCGACTCCCCGCGCTGCCTCAAGTGCGGATGGACGCCTCCGCGGCGCAACGCGCCTCCCGTCCGCCACGTGGCGCTCTCTCTCGTCCAACCCTGGGCGCACTTCATGCTCTGCCTTCCTCCAGAGCACATCAAGCTCATTGAAAACCGGGACTGGGGAAGCACTGTTCGCGGTCCGGTGTGGGTGCACGCCTCGAAAGGCATGACCAAGCGCGACTACGAAGACGCTTGCGATTTCGCGGTTGGGGTAGGCGTTCCACACTCGCTGCTGCCACCAATGGCATCCCTACCGCGCGGGGGAATCGTCGGGCACTTCACCATCACCGACTTGATTCTTCCCGGCGGCAAGCACATCGGTAAGCGCGGCGCGAGGCGCGAAGACCTGCAGCCGCACCCCCGCGCTGGTGACCGCTGGTACATGGGCGGGTTCGGATACGTGACGGAAGGCAATCGGCCTGTTCCGTTCGTTCCCTGTAAAGGCGCGCTGGGATTTTGGCGAGTGCCGGACGAAGTGGTGCGCACGCTAACCGGAGTCGACCATTGAAACACAACGATGAGCCCCGTGTGATGACAGAAGAGGCGGTTAACACCGTGGCGCACGCGCTGGCGTCTGACTTGCACCAGCGGCTCCCGGCGCGCGCTGCCCTGCGCGCTCTCGGCTACGTCGAGCCGACCACAGATGTAGCGGGTTCGACTCCCGCGGCCGTGAGTACCGTGGCAGGTTCGATTCCTGCGGCAGAGATGCCAGGCGAGCGGGGTGTCGACCCAGCCGAGGAGGTTCAGCGGGAAAAGCGGCCATCTCAAACCTCGCCAGCGACAGGGTTGGACTCCGCGGAGTTGTTCGGGGAGCTCTGCGATTTTCTGAACGCACCAAAGCTCGGTTCATGCACGACCGCAGATGACGTTCTGGGGATCCTGAACCAGGTAAAGTTCTTCCTGGCGCGCAAGTCGCTCGCTGTGCTGCCGATTGCAGCGGTCGGAAATGCCGCGCTCAGCGCTGAGCTCGAGCTGCTGCTCAAAGGCTGGAAGCACTATGCCGAACCGACGCAGCCGAGCGTCGATGCTCACCCGTTCGACCACGCGCGCTACGCCGCTGAGCGTGCCGGCTGGGTGAAGCTGCAGCGGTGCATCTTCGAAGTCGAGGCGCTGCTCAAGAACACCGCAAGGGAGCATGGGTGATGCAAGAGGAGGTCTTACTCAGAACCGTTAACGGCACTCGCGCGCTGCAAATCAGCGCCTACCCCGACGGGATGCCATTGGTAAAGGACGAACTTCCATCGGACGCGCCCTTCAAGGCTCTGGTTCGCCCCCGCTCGCTGGCGTCCTTCATGGCATTTCTCTTCTGGTACGACGCGCTGGGGGAGCGCGGTGGCGCTGGTATCGACCTTGTGCTGCCATTCGTGCCTGGAGCCAGGCAAGACAGGCTGAATCCGCGAGGCGACTTTCTATTCACGGTGAAGTCGGTTGCGGAGCTGCTCAACTCTCGCGGCTTCAACCGGATCACGGTGCTCGATCCTCACTCCGAGGTTACGCCAGCGCTGATCGATCGCTGTCACGTGGTTTCAGCGGCCGATTGCATCGACCCGCCAGTCGGGAAGTACGCCGCTGTTGTTTCTCCGGACGCCGGCGCAGAAAAGCGCGCTTCCGCCGTGGCAAAGAAGCTAGGTGTTCCCATCCTCCACGCATGGAAGCTGCGCGACCTGACTACGGGTGAGCTCACCGGCTTCGGCATGGAGCCGACGCACCTTCCGCTGGACTCTCTGGTGCTTGTCGTCGACGACATCTGCGACGGTGGCGGCACGTTCATTGGGCTAGCTGACGAGCTCGACCGCGCCGGACTCAAGGCTCACCTGTGGGTCACTCACGGCATATTTTCGAAGGGCACAGCGCCGCTGCTGGCCCGCTTCAGACACGTCTACTGCACCGACTCCGTCGACGGACCGCGCGACGGGATCATCGAAATTCCGGTCTGCAAACGCCTACTAGGAGATTTCCACGCATGAATCCTTTGACCCTGATCGACGGCTACAAGTACTCGCACGGCGCACAATACCCCCATGGCACTACCCGTGTTTACAGCAACTGGACGCCGCGCGAGAGCCGCGTTCCTGGCGTGAGCGACGTGGTCTTCTTCGGCCTACAATACTTCCTGCAGCGCTACCTGGGTGAGGAGTATGGCTCCTTCTTCGCTCAGCCCGTCGAGCAGGCGTGCGCCGAATACGAGCGTCGGCACATCGGCTATCTCGGCCCAAACAACATCGGGAGCGATCACGTTCGCGCCCTCCACGAGCTCGGACACGTGCCGCTCGAGTTCAAGGCGCTGCCCGAGGGAACGCTCACGCCGCTGCGCGTGCCGATGTTCACGATCGAGAACACCCACGACGAGTTTGCGTGGCTGACGAACTACGTCGAGACGATACTGAGCAACCTTCTCTGGCTCCCTTGCACCAGCGCGACGACGGCTCACCACATGCGCGAAATGCTCGACGCGGCGGCTCTCGCGACCGGAAGCCCGCTCGATTTTGTGCCTTGGCAGGGGCACGACTTCAGCTTCCGCGGCATGCCGGGCCCTGAGGCCGCGGCGCTCTCCGGAATGGGCCACCTGTTGAGCTTTACTGGCACGGACACCGTTCCAGCATTCGACCTGATCGAGCGCTACTATGGGCCAGTCGCCCCCGACTACCTGATGGGCGGGTCGGTGCCGGCCACGGAGCACAGCGTCATGTGCGCCGGTGGTGAGCTCTCCGAGCGCGAGACATTCGATCGGATCCTCGACATCTACCCGACCGGCATCGTCTCAGTGGTGAGCGACACGTGGAACCTGTGGCGCGTGCTGACCGAGATCCTGCCATCGCTTAAAGAGCGCATCATGGCGCGGGCCGGGAAACTCGTCATTCGCCCCGACAGCGGCGACCCGGCGGATATCGTGTGCGGTGACCCGGAAGCGACACCTGGAAGCCCGGAGTACAAGGGCGTAATCGAACTACTCTGGGAAGTGTTCGGTGGAGCGACCACCACCACCGGGCACACTGTCCTCGACCCGCACATCGGGTGCATCTACGGGGACGGCATCACGTACGACCGCGCCAAGGAGATCACCGATCGCTTGGCAGCAAAGGGCTTCGCGAGCGCGAACATGGTGTTCGGCATCGGGTCTTGGACCTACCAGGGCGTCACGCGCGACACGTACGGCTTCGCGATGAAGGCCACGTGGTGCAAGGTCAATGGCGAGGGCCGCGACCTCTACAAGCGCCCAGTCACTGGGAACGGGATGAAGAATAGCGCGAAGGGTAGGCTGGCGGTGCATCGGAGCGAGCACGGGCGCCTGTACCTGGTGAACTTGGCTACGCCAGAGGAGGAAGCCCATTCGCTGCTGGAGCCGGTATGGCGTGACGGGAGATTTGTTCGGCGCCAAACCTTCGACGACGTTCGCCAGGTGCTTCGCTCGCAGCGGCGGGCTCAGGGATGAACCTGGCTCCGATTCAATACGTTTCCGGCGACGCGACGGCTCCAATCGGCACGGGGCCGCGCGTCATCGCCCACGTGGTGAACACGGAGGGGGGCTGGGGACGCGGGTTCGTCGTTGCCGTTTCGAAGAGGTGGGCACGCCCTGAGCAGATGTATCGCTCGGCAATACGCGCTCGTCAGCTTGCGCTTAACGACGTGCAGTTCGTGAATGTCGAAACGAACCTTTGGGTGGCAAATATGGCGGCTCAAGTCGGCTACTCGCAAGCGGATAGTGAGGGAAGAATCCCACTCCGCTATCCCGCTCTGCGCTACTGCTTGCGGCAACTCTGCGATTACGCGCGATACAGGCGCGCGTCTGTCCACATGCCGCGGATCGGGTGCGGACTCGCTGGCGGCAAATGGGACATGGTCGAGCCCATCGTGGTCGACGAACTCGCCGCGCTCGGGGTGAACGTGACCGTGTACGATTTGGCCCAAGGAAAATCACGTGCCTAGCGCCTGGCGCAAGGTCCGGCGGAAGGTCCGTCGTCACCGTGAACGTGAGCGCAGGGCACTGGTTCACATCGCCGGCTGCGCGACGTGCAGGCCGCACCATCCGTATGCCGGTCGCGAGCGGTGGGGGGAGTTTCTGCCGCACGGCGTGCGAATTCCCAGGTCGATGCGACCAACTCCACACCACGACCACTGGTTGTTTTGGAAGCGGACAATGGGCGAATCGATCGACACGATCGCGTCCGGGAGGACAATGTGATGGCGACGGCTGAATACGTAGCTGGATTCAACGCGGCGATTGCCTGTGTTCGCGACAAGATCGAGAGCGCCAAGGTGGGGCCCTGCTTTCTGCCAGATCGGCCGGCTGTGGAAGTTGCCTTCGAGGAAAGCCGCGCGTTGGTCGCCGTGGTCCTAGAATACCTGCAGGCGCATGTCCCACCGCTCGACCCGGAGCGCCTCGTGCTCTACTGCCCCGCGTTCGGAAAACAGCACATCGACCAGCTCGAGCCAGACGGCACCGATTGGTCGACGAAGCCACATCGGAAGCACCTCTGCAAAAACACTCCGGAGGGCCCAGGCACCGGATGCGGGCACCTGTGGCGACCGAAGGAAACGCCCACGGTTGGTGTCATCGGAGAGGCGAAAGGTTTCCTCGAACGCCTTGGTGACGCGATGGATGGGTTCACGGACTTGGACCCAGAGCACACCGTTTCCTGCCACGCGGACTCGCTTCCCGCACAGTATCTGGACGCTTGCGCCGCGCTCGACCGCGTTGCGAGCTTGATTACCGACCAAGTCACCGCTCGGTGGCCGTTGTGGCCAGACGGCTACGAGCCGGCGACCGCCGAACAGCTAGCGCGAGTACGACTCGGAGCTTGGCTCGCGGAGAAACCTCACCGCTCCTGGTCGAGCTTCCATCCCGACGTAGGATCCACACGCTTCTTCGACGTGTGGACAATCAAGCTGACGGAGCGCGGTACGGACGTCGGCATCGCCGACGGTTCGTCGTGGTCGGAAGCGATGAGCGAGGCGCTGAGGCGCGCACAAGAATTCGACGAATCTAAGGGAGAACGATGATGCAAACCGATACGACTAGCGACCAACTGAACCACGTAGTCCGCGGCAACGAAGACGACGCCCTCTACGAGGGCTTGCTCACGAGCATGAACTCGCGCTTCAACGCGCTGGTGGAGGACGGGAAACAGCCGCTCTTCACCACGGACGCCGCGGGGCTTTGGGATGCGTACCTCGCAGCATTCCCAAGCGAGGAGCGCCAGTACCACAATTGCAATTCCTGCCGCCGCTTCATCGAGCGGTTTGGTGGAGTCGTCGCAATTACTCCGGAAGGCCTGCTCGTACCAGCGATGTGGGAGAGCTTGATCGCTCACCCGCCGTACACAGCGCCCATGGACGTCCTACGGCAACTCGTAAGCCGAGCTCGGGTGACTGGTGTCTTCAAGTCGTCGCTGCCGATGTGGGGCGAGCCACGCACGGGCGTATGGCGGCATTTTGCGGTGTGCCCGCCGGTCGGCGCCCGCTTCGCAAGCCCGACGCAGTCCGCCTTCCAGGCCATGGCGGAGAAGACGGCCGACTTCCAGCAGATTTCACGCGCGCTCGCCGAGTTCCCGCTCCCGCTCCTCGCTCGCGCCCTGGCTCTGCTCGCCGGGGACGACCTCTACCGAAGCGAAAAGGTGCTCGGTCCGGCAAAGTTCCTGCACGACCTGCAGGCCGCGGTCGATGGCGTGAAAGGGCCGCGCCGCGCGAACCTCATCTGGCGCAGCGTGGCGACAGTGCCAGCAGGATTCTGCCACCCGCGAAGCTCGATGCTCGGGACGCTGCTCGATGACCTGGCCGCCGGAAAGGACTACGCCTCGGTAGCCAAGGCGTTCGGATCGAAGATGGCGCCCACGGCCTACCAGCGCCCGACCTCCGCACCGACCGAGAGCGCGATCAAGCAAGCCGAGGAGCTCGTCGCAAAGCTCGGGGCCGCCGGCGCGCTCGAGCGCCGCTTTGCGCGCCTCGACGAGGTCGACGCCATCTGGCGCGCCAAGCCGGTGGAGAAGAAGCCGCCAGGCGAAGGGGTGTTCGGTCACCTGAAGCCGAAGGACGCGCCCGCGCTCGGCGAGATGAACGTGCCGCCGCAAACCATCACGTGGGTGAAGTTCGCGCGCGACGTGCTGCCGAACGCCGAATCCATCGACCTGATGGTGCCATCACACGGCAACTTCTGCGCGCTGCTTACCGCCGAGAAGCCGGATGCCGCTCCGATTCTTCAGTGGGACTCGCTCGAACGGCGCAACCCGTTTTCTTGGTACATGGACTCCGAGGGAACTCGTGCCCACCGCTGGGGCCTTATTGGCGGGTCGTGGGCAGAGGTTCCTGCCGTAACGCTCAGGCCTTGCCAGTGGTTCGGTTGCGACTTTCCGCACCTGGGCGTCGGCGCGGTGTTCATCATTCGGGGCGCCCTCGACTCAGTGGCGCACGTCGGCAACGCGATCTTCCCCGAGACGCTCCGCTCCGAGTTTCACCCGATTCGAAAGGTGATCGAGGCTTACTCACGCGAGGCGATGATCGGCGGCCGAGCCGAGGCTTCCGCTTGCGGCCTGGCTATTCAAAACATAACTGGGCAGGTGCCGCATGGCTGGCACCAAGCCCACGTGCGCGTGAAGAGCGCGGGCGGCATCTCGCGGCAGTACAAGATCGACCGTTGGGAGTAGATGGGTGACCACGTGCAGCTTTACGTTCACGCCACGTTTGAGATCAGAGGCCGTGGAACGGTCATCTGTCTTTCAATTCGACCACAAGGCGAGCCGGTCGAGCTACCCGAGTTTGGTAAGATAGAGGTCGGGTCCGTGTTCCGGCGCGGTGATGATCGGTGGGTGGTCGTTGGTGTTGAGCGCGGCCATTGTCGTGACACGGGCAACTATCTTGTTCGTCGCTGGCCAGATGACGCCCCCGCCACCGGCGACGTGCTCACCCTGGAAGGCGAGGCGCGTTGATGCCGAGCGCCGATACCATGAACAAGCTGGCTCTCGCGGCCGCAGAGTTGAATAGGAAGAGCGACGAGCTAAACGCCATCATTGACGATTTCGAGGAGGCGCTTGAGAATGCGAACGTCGGTGTTGGCGTGCTTCTTGAGAAACCGCTCGCGACCGAGACGCTCAAACTGGCTTCAGCAAACATTTCGTCCTTCCTTGGCTACGCCAAGATCAATGGGAGGTGGCGCCTCTGCGTTACGCGGGCGCTGCTGGACGAGTGCGGGAAAATCATCAAGATGGAGGAACCGGCCCCTCTGCAGAATGCGCCTCGACTCGTTCGCCTCGAAGCAGTGCGAGTATTCGATGATCTGGCGACCGCGCTCTCACTGAAAATGACTCAATATTCAGAGGCCATCCGCGCTGCGACGGTGAAACGCCGTGCTTAGCGCTCGCGAAAGCCCACGAGCCTGGTGCCGGATTTGTTCCGGACTCGGCTCGGTTCCGATGTTCAAGTACGTTTACTCCTCGGCGACGATCCGGAAGGTTCCTCTTGGACGAAGGAAGCCGTGTCCCGGCTGCAATGGCTCCGGAGTCAGCGCGGCTGCGCGCCGGTTCCGCTCGGAGCGAGGGCTGTGAAATGCGCCGAGCCACTGCCGAGCAGCCAGCCGTCGCCCTTCGGGCAAGCTTAGTGTGTCCTTGGCCTGAACTGCGAGATGCGACGCGCAGCCTGATTCGTCGCGCCATCAAAGCCCCTACGCTCGCCGAAGCGGCCGCTACTCTAGGGGTAGGTCGACGCACGCTCGAGCGGATCATCATGGAATTTCCAATGGACTTCCCAAGGGACCGACGTCTGCCGTCAGATACCATTGACCTATCCGCTGAACAGATCGAGAAATTCTGGCGCAGGGTCGATGTGCGCGGGCCTGATGAATGTTGGCCGTGGAGAACAGCTAAGCCCGGCGAATACGGCATATTCTCTCTAAATGGTGGGGGCATGAGGATCGCGAGCCGCGTCGCGCTACAGATATCGATTGGCCCGCTGCCGAGTGATATTCTCGCGTGCCACCGATGCGACAACCCACCATGCTGCAACCCGGCTCACCTGTTCCCGGGCACACACGAGCAGAACATGCAGGATATGGTCTCGAAGGGCAGAGCAAAACGCAAACACAAGCGACACCCTGTTGCTGCGCTCGGCGACACCCAAGAGCAGAACCCTGAACCTCGCCAAGAGAACGCTCAAAATGACAAGGCAGTCCTCCGCTCAGCAACCGATCACCGCACTCCGTTCTTCACTGGAGAGCCCGTGGCCCGAACTTCAGCGCCAGGCGGAACGGATCATCCGTCGTGCGCTCCGGAAAGCTGACACGTTCGGGGGAGCCGCTGAAGAGCTTGGCGTACCGCGCCGTGCGCTCGAGCGGCTTCGCGTAGACTTCCCGGCGGTTTTCGCTAAGCGCTAGGGAATCGATCGTTCGGGGTTGCGCATACGTCACTAGTGACGTATGCTTTGGACTGTCGACGCAACAGAGCTCCTGTGTCGGATTCCGCCGGCTACTACACGTGTAGCTGGGCGCCCAATACAGGAGAAATGACTATTGGCTGCGGGCGCGAATCCGGCGAAACGCTGAAAGAATTACCATGCGGGAACCTACGTTAGAGGCACAGGGCGACTATTGGGGCAGGTGGGGCGTCGAATCGGCACGGGGCGAGGGAAAGGGGGATCCCTACGACGACCGCGTTTGCGCGATAGTCCGGGACGTGGCGTCTCGGTGCGCTTCGCGCGAGCGAGCCGCTGACGTCGGGTGCGGCACGGGCTGGATAACGACGGTGCTCGAGAGCGCTTTTCGAAACGTCTGGGCCACCGAGCTCGCGCCGGCTTCGATTCGAGTCGCGCGGCAGTCAGCACCCAACTCCGAGTTCTCGGAGGGGGACTTTCTGGCCGTAGAATTGCCACCACCGGGAGACCTTACCGTGAGCTGCGAGGTCGTTGCGCATGTGCGCGACCAGCGCGCGTTTTTCGAGCGTTGCCGGCTGCTAACGAAGACGGGCGGGCGCTTCCTCCTGCTCACCCAAAATCCGTTCACCTGGAGTCGAAATTCGTATGCTCACTCGCCAAACGAGAATCAACTGCGGTACTGGCTCTCTCGTGACGAGGTTCGCAAGCTCTGCGAGGACGCCGGGTTCCGAGTCGAGTCGATTCGCACGCTCGAACCAATGGGTGACCAGGGACTGCTATGGTGGCGACCTTACGCGCAAGGCGCGCTTCGTAGGCTGATCGGACGCCAACGTGCGAAGGAAGTCTTCGAGGCGCTAGGCCTCGGCCGCACGCTCGTGGTGGAGGCAGTGGCTCAATGAAACCAGCGGCACTCGTTCTGGGACTCCTGCTCTGCGCTTGCGGTGCGCAGGTCGACGAGACGCATGCAGACTCATCCGAGCTCACGTGCAGCATGTTGGATGGCGGCGCGATTTTGGATCGCGGCGGCTGGGAGCTCGTCACGTGCAACCGGATGCCGGCGCCGGGCGAACTGAGCAACCCTGGCAGCGAGTGCGAAGAGGTCGAGCACAGCGTTTACTTCTGCCGCTGGTTCTTTCCTAAGCAGGCGTGAGATCAGCTACGCCCGCGCTGCGCGCCAAGCCCGCATGACGCGACCATCGGCAATAAGCCACGCGGCGTACACAACGCCGGCGACTTCCCCCACCTGCAGCTCGAGCGCGAGGCCGCAGGGCAGGGGGTCTAGCTCGAGCACGGCAACGCCATAGGACAGGGAAAACCAGGTCACAGTGGCAAGGTCGGGCGAGAATCCTGTTGGTTGCGACAAATCGACGGGTGGCAGGTCGATTTAGTTTGCGCTGGGGCCCCAGCGCGCTAAGCTGTCACTTGTCAGAACGAAACGCCCCCGCGGAGCGGTAACTCCCGGGGGCACGGTCCGAACCGATAGGAGATTCAGACATGGCAACCGTAGCAGCGATCGCAGCGCACCTAAACGACAACTACACCGCAGACACGAGCCTGGCCGTCATCGCGCAGCAGGCGCTCGCGGCCGTGGAGGCCGCGGGTCAGAGCGGTGGCGCACAGGAAATCGAGCGCCTGGCCCGCGATGGCTGGCCCACGGGACGCGAGCTGGACCTGGGCCGCGTCGAGCCGCAGGACGAATCCGTGCTGCGCGAGGCGATTCGCTTCGCAGCGCAAGCCGAGGTGGCGTCGTGATTTTGATAGTTTCCTCTCGCGCTGAGGGCCTCTCCTGATGGCCAAGCGGACCAACGGGGCGGCCCCCGTCAAGGCTGCCCCGCGCCCGCGCCCGCGATCGGGAACCAATATCACCGAGTCCCGCCGGCGCGAACTCGGTTACGGCTCGATCAAGGTGCGGTTACCGCTCGATGCGCTGGCAATTTTGGCGGCGGAAGCCGAGCGCTCCGGCTACACGCGGGCAGAGATTCTGGATGCCTGCATCCGGATTTATTGCAAGTCCGACCCGCTCGCGAAGGCACTCGCCGAGGTCTGATGCAAACGCTAGCTGCCAAGTTCCTAGCTAAGGCCGCGAGAGCGACCGAAAGCTTTCCGTGTGGGCGCGCCGCAAACTAGCCGAGTAGAGCATGCGGACTCCAACCAACGCTGACCTCGACGCGCTGCCCGAGTCGGTACGCGCTTACATCATGGAGCTCGAGCAGCAGACCGTGCCAAACAGCGCGGTGCGCGACGCCATCGTCTGGCGGGAGAACGCGCTCGCGCTTGCGGTGCGGGTCCGGGAGCTTGAAGCGGAGTTGGCTGAGAAACATCCCCACGTTGGGCCAATTTCACGGGAATAACGCGACATTCGTTGACAACGGCCCGACCACTCCTGCATATATGCCCAGTGGTCCCGCTGGAGGCAGCAAGCATGGTACCGCCGGTCTCGTCGCGATCGAAGTACCGGCCTCCGCAGGGATGGTCGAAGCTTCCTTCCACAGCAGCGGGCATCACGAACGGGCTCAGCCTGCGCGTGCCCTACCTGTACGTGGCCGGCGACGTAAGTCTGCTAGACCTTCCCGGGGTGGCCATTGTCGGGTCGCGCAAGGCGACACCTGCTGCGCTACAACGGGCTGAACAACTTGCTCGTGCGCTGGCGCAGCGTTCCATTGTAACGGTGTCTGGGCTTGCCGAAGGTATTGATGAGGCGGCACACCGTGCGGCCATCGCGAGCGGTGGCAAGACGATAGCGATCATCGGAACGCCGCTAGAGCGTGCGTACCCCGCAAAGCACTCGAGCCTTCAGGAGGAGATCTATCGGAACCATTTGTTGGTGTCGCCGTTCGAGCCTGGAACGCGCACATTCCCGAGTCACTTCCCGGAGAGGAACAGGGTCATGGCGCGGCTTACTCGAGCCACGGTTATCATAGAGGCGAGTGACACAAGTGGTTCCCTGCACCAAGCTGTCGAGTGTGAGACACAGGGACGCGCGCTCTTCATAGCGGAATCGGTGCTGAAAAACGAAAAGCTGACGTGGCCGCGCAGGTTTAAGAGCGCGCATGTCATGCGAACAGCAGACGATGTGATCGCACAGATTTTCTGAGGACAAATTTCTGCGCACGGGAGGGCTGGTGCGGACGATTCCTGTTTTCACGTTTGGCACTTACTATACGCCCCGGTGCTCGAACGCCGGTGCGAACGCTTGGCCAATGAGAAAGCTGGTTTGGTGGGCCAAAGCTGATCCAAGCAAGAACACCCAAGCCGATTGGGTAGACCATCCTTGGCATAGCGGTCCAGCGCTGTTCGTGAACGGACACGCGGTCGCCTACAACTACGTCGCCCAGATGGTTTCCCAAAATATTCTTGCCATTCGCCACCACCTTGGCGTCGGTGATGCCCACCTACAATTCATACCCGTGCCGTCATCCGACGTGCTTCAGGCAACGGCGAGGACCGCGCGCTGGAGCGGTCGGGAGATAGCCACTCGCCTGGCCAAGCTTGGCGTCGGATCTGTCGGCCCTTTGATCGTGAACAGACAACCCATGCCGAAGAAGAACCAGGGTGCAAATCCGACGTTCACTGAAATTCGAAAGAATCTGGTGCAGGCCGTTGGGCACGGAGCATTCTTGCCAAACTCACGTGTGGTGTACATTGACGATGTGGTCACAAACGGTAACCACATCGCAGCTCTCGACGACTTTTGCGGAAGTAGGCTTGGCGCGACAGCCATCTGCATCGCTTCCACGGACTCCATTCCCCGCGATGCTTACGAGTGCAGGCTTCGAAAAATCACCGTCGATCCCGCACCTTTCATGAGTCGCCTCGGACCTGAAGCGTCCGTTTTCGACATTTAGCGTTCAGTGATCCGTCCCACTCGCGAGTGCCGATACGGGCAGCGCACGACCGTGGACTGCGCCACCCTGCTCGCCACAGCCCTCCCGGACGCCGCCGCGGCCGAGCTCAGCCTGGTCGTCACGTGCGCGTGCGGCGCGCGCACGGGCCTGCCCTGCAAGCTGCTCGCGCGGAGCTACCCGAAGCTCACGATCGGCGCCGTGGTGCCGCGCCTGCTTTGCCGGCGGTGCCGCGCGCGGCCGATGTCGGTGGTGGCGACGGATCGAGCGGACGGGTTGGGGCAGGGTGGACCGACCGCGACGGTTGCGGTTGAGTTGCTCGTGGTAGAGTGAGCCCGTGGCTTTCCGCGGAGTACCCACCCAGATCGAGATTCCTGTGCCGACCTATGCGCAGCCGGGTGACTTGCTCATCGCTGTTACGCGCGAGCCATGCCCGATTTGCGGAGATGTTCCGACGCTACCTTTCCTCTCCTTCGGAGAGCCAGGCGACGACATCATCGACCCGGGTGCGCCCAACGAGAACGTGATGTGCCAGGCCTGCCACGAGCGGCATCTACGCGAACCAGAAAACTGAGAACGCGAATTGCGACGGTGGTGGTCGAGCTGGTTGTTCAGCAGTAACATGAGCACATGTGGATCGAAGTAGCGCTGCGCCGCGTGCGAGAACTCGAGCCGGAGTTTATGCGACAATTCCGTCACCGCGCCGTCGCGGTGGAGCGCCTCAGCCCTGGCGACATGCCATCACCGTCGAGCGCCGTTCACCTCGAAGAGATTGAGGACTGGTTCTCGGCTCGGGGCGTGAAGTGTCGCGTGGCAATGACGGGCAGCCATCTGGAATTCGAGTCGATTGAAATCACCGAGCCAAACGCGGAGCAACTGACGTGCTAGGGCTCGAAAATGGGTGACATATCAACTGGGCCGGTTTCATCGCTGCCGCACAGTCTTCACTACCTTACTCCTGGAGCGACGTGCGACCAACATCCGGATCGGCCCGCGAAGGCTCGTGTCCAAGGTGAAACGGATTCGTTCGGTTGCGAGTACAACGACCTATGCGAAGAGTGCCTAGCTGATGAGGGCGCCTACCGACAGGAGGCGCGAAAGGGGACTTGCGAATGGTGCAAGGTTGATGCGACAGACCTTCGCGACACGCGCGACTACGAAGAGGGGTTCTATGGTCGCGTATACCGGGTATGTGGCGCATGCATCGAGCGACGCGATGATCGGTTAAGCGAGGAGCTCGACGGCTACGGCTACGGCTACGACTACGACTACGACGAGGACTGAACCACAAAAGAACCAAGCCCCGGAACCTCTCGCGAGGCCCGGGGCAAACTTACTGCGCTGTGACGCCTGCAGCGGGCGGTCGGTCTCTCTCCGACGATGAGGCTCGAGCTTACCCGCGTTCGCTTGGCGCGGCCAGCGCGTGAACGACGGCAGCGAAGGCTATTCGCTGGCGATGGCCCATCGCGTCGAAACGCCCGATTAGCTCTTCCGGCTCCGTCGGTGGCATGTCGGCGAGCGCCGCAGCGACGACTCTTAGGATTGCCTGCGCCTGTCCGTCGAGCGCGGGCAGCATTTCGGCGATGACGGCCCAGCGCGCCGCGTTCTCGTTGCGGTTGGGGCGCGTGGGAAGTTCAGAGGGGGAGAAACGCGGCTTCGGCGGGTCGGGGCTGCGGGGTGCCGGCTTTGGTGGCCTGGGCATCAGGGCGCCTCTGGCTCGGGCAAAGGCGGTGGCCGTCTCGGCGCTGGCCAGGACGCTCCGTCAGGGTCGCTGCGCCGTCGCTCGAGCTGGTCGCGCACCTCTTGGCAGGTGAGCCCCTCGACGCGGAATCCCGGCTGCCGGCAAAGCTGCTCCAGAATCAGCAGGTCACGCAGCTCCTGGTCGCCGTAGTTCCGGCGCTGCCACGGCTGCACGGAGTCCCGCCAGCGCTCGAGAAGCTTCACGCGGCCCTGCGCGTCGGCGAGATTGGCCTCCTTTGCTGGGCGTGGGTTGAGCGCAATCTGCCCGCCGATCACGCCTGCGCCGCCAATAGCGCCCATGGCGGTGAAAGCGCCGAGCACCCACCCAAGGGCGCCGATCGCTTTGCGCCCGCGGCGGTATCCCGCAACGAGCTCGGCTTCAGCAGGATCCTGCTCGACGACAGGTGGACCCGCCGGCTTTGGAGCGGTGATGGCTGGGGGAGGGAAAGCGAGCCCAATAGACAGCCGAGCGCGCTCCTCAGCTCGCTCTCGGCGCTCCTGCTCGAGCTCGGCAACGGCGGCGCGCGCGCGCCCCTCTGCGGCTTCGAGTTCGGCGAGAGCGCTCAGGTCGTCGTGGCTCGCTTGTCGATGCCGTGGAGGGGCGGCCAGGGGCGCGCGCGGCGGGGAGTCGCGGTCGACTCGTGGCGGCGGCGGCTCTGGGCGGGGTGGCGGATTGGGACGCGGCACGCGGCTATCTCAGCGTCAATTGGCGAAAGGACCCGGTGTCGGACACGAATTCGCGAGATTCTGCGCAAGCTGGCGTGATTGCTCGCGTTTTTGGACAGGGGAACTGACGAGTTGTTGCGGTCACTACGCGCGCGGCGCGCTCGCGCTCCGCTGCCGGCGGTACTCGGCCGCCCGAATCACAGCGAGGCGCAGGTGGTCGTTCGAGGGGAACGGCTTGGCCACGAACGCGTACGCGCCGGAGTCGAGCGCTTCTGAGGCCTCGCGCCCGTGCGAACCAGTCGTGATCACGACCTCGACTCTTGAGTGGTCCGCGCGAACGCTCTTCACGAACTGGGCGCCCCGCCCGTGCAGGTTGATGTCGGCGAGCACCACATCGATCGGCGCCTCGCCACGGAGCAGACTGAGCGCGTCCTCGGCGTCCTGCGCCAGCAGCACCGCGATTCCCGAGGCGTTCAGTACCTTTTCGATTTCGCCGCGAAGCTCGGCGTCGTCGTCCACCACGAGGCAGGTAAACGGGAGCTCGGCCCTGATCGCGCTCTCGCTCAGTCGCTCCACCCGCGAGCGATCGACGGTCACTTTGTCGATCAAATCGTCGAATTTCGCGGCCATTTCGCTGCGAATTTGGTCGATTTTTGAGTTTTGATTGCTGACCGCCGTCTGGAGCTCCGAGCGCAAACTCTTGGTCATGGTGTCGAGCGTCCCGCCCTCGTCGAGCAGTGCCGCGCACATCTTCTCGGTTAGCTTGTTGTTCTCCAGTGCTGAGCGGTTGTTTGCGTCCAGGAGGCGGATTATTTCTTCGAATTGCATCTTCGTCTCGTCGACATTCGGCGGCGGCGATAGATCGGTTGGCGCTCCCGGATCTGGGAGCAGGTCAGGTGGTAGAGAGCTCAAGCTGGGGAATGGCTTCACCGGCGTGATCTCATCGGGCTCTGCGCGCACGAACTCGAACGGGTCGGCCGCCTGACTTGACTGATTTTGGTGCATCTGTGTATAATTCCCTCGGCAAATCGATGGACTCCGCAACTGCACCCCCGCTCTGGCTCGTGATCGACCCTCGCTCAGGCGAGTCGGTCGAGATCCGCGCCGCAACGCGGGGCGCGGCCGCGCGCGGGGGAGCGGCGCTGCTCACCCTGAAGGCGAGCACGCTGGATCCGGACGTGCTGGCGCGTGAAGTCGTCGTGATTCCGCGGCGCGGTAGTAGCGCGGCGTCGCGACCGCGCTTTTTCGCCGAATCCGGCTCGATCGCCTGATTCAACTCGGGCGCTGCTCCCCGAGCAGCCGACGCTCTGCCGCGGCTTGCTCTGCAGCCTGCCGGAATAGCTCTTCGGCGCCGCGCAACGCAATGCGCTTCGCGTCGACCAGGTTTTCAGTGAAGGTCCGTTGCTCGCGCTCAAATGCTGCAACCACTCGCCAACACCACTCATCCGGAAAGGCGTGCTCTCGATAGAGGGCGACTTCGAGTCCGCCTGGGAGGCGGCAGTGGTGCTCCTTCACTCCTGGACAGTAGACCCAGCTCAAGCGGCAGGCTCGTAGCCGAACAGCGCATCGAGGTCTTCGCCTGTGACCTCGGTGCGCACGACATCGTAGGCGACAGGCCCCCACACGCCGTCCGGCTTGAGGTGGTGCTTTTCTTGCCACGCTTCCACCGCGGCCCGCGTTGTCTCGCCGAAAACGCCGTCGTCATGGACTCCAACGATCCGCTGAAGCGCAGCGACCGGGCTGCCTTCCAGGGTGGCGTCGTTCGCGCCGATTCGCAGCACGCGCACCACGCGCGGCGGCTCGCTGCCGTCTGGCATCGGTTCGCCAAGCTCGCGGGCCATAGCCGCGATCGCGTTCATCACAGCCAAGTGGTGATGTGCGATCCGCTCGTCTCGGCTCTTGCCGTAGCCGAGGTAGTACTTCGTGTCGAACATCCCGGAAGAGAATCCGAGCGTGTCGCCCTTGCTCGCCGGTGGAAGAACGAGCTTGTCGCGGCCCCCGATGCGATAAACGACGTGTGCGAGGTCCGCCCAGCCGTCCGCGGGGTTCGGGTACTTCCGGAACTTGGTCTCGTACCAGTGATTCTTCCCGTTTTTGTCGGGATAGCTGTCGCGCGCCACGAAGAACTGGCCACCGGGGCCGATGCCCGTGATCGCGCCCATATTGTTGGAGCCTGCCCCAGCACCCTTCCAGCCGTCACCGTACGCCGTCTCGAGGCGTCCAACCGCCTGAAGGCACTGAGCTTCAGTACGCGTCGGCTCGCGGCCGAACTCACGGTGGAAACCATTCGTTGCGAGGACGCGTGCGTCTCGATGGCTCGTCACGATTGCACCCCGTTCCTGGCAAGCAACGTGTCCGTACCGACCAACAGAATCCGATCCGAAGTCCAGCTCGGATAGCCGCCCCACCACGGCTGCTCGGGCAGAGAAGGCTGCTCGGGCAGCGGCGCGAACGGGTATGGCCAAGGCGCCACCGGCAAGATGGTCGGTGGGTTGACGGTCGGACCGTGCGCGGGCGCGGCCGCCAGCCTTCCGCAGGCTTGGCACTTCCCGCAGCACTTGCAGATCGAAACGCAGCCGTCTTTGCAGTTGCCGCAATGGGTGCACTTGTCGCTCATGACCTTGCTTTCTGTTGGAACGCGCGAATGGACTCGAACCAGTCTGCGTCGAACCGCCGCGAGGAGCACTGCCCTCGCACGTGTAGGCCTAAGGCCGTACGACGCCGCTGTGCCGCTCAGCTACGCGCGCAAAAACTTCGCGCCCGCGCGCGCGGCGCCCTTGGCGACATGCCAGTAGATGAACAGGCCGACTCCGATACCGACGGCAGGCTCAACCACTGCCGAGAAGATCTTGTTCGCCATCGAGCAGCTCCCTTAGTTTTTGAAGCGCCCTGCGCTTGAGTTGGCTGATGCGCGGCTGCGACACGGCCTGCTCGCGCGCAATCACCTCAAAGGACACCCCATCGAAGTAGTGACGCCGAATAATCTCGCGCTCGCGTGGCAACAGTCCAGCCAGGGCTCTCGCGACCGCGCTTGCCGTGGCGTGCCGCCCCTGCGCCTCTTCGAGCAGTTCTTCTGGAACCGGGGCCAGGTCGGCAAAGCGCTCGACGTCGATATCCGAAACCGGGCGCACGTTCTCGAGCTCCGGCCTTCCGCGAGCTAAACGGCGCTGCCGCCACTCCAGGCTGCGCAGCCCATCCTTGATGGCGCCACCGATTCGGGCGCGTGCGTACTTCTCAAAGCTGTTCGACCTCGTCGCCGATACGAACTTTCTGGCGGCGTCGAAGAGGCCAATGAAAGCAAACGCGCGCAGCTCGTTCAGCTCGACCTTGTTTCCGAGTCGAGCCCGATACCAATTGGCCGCTCGCTCGGCGATGCGAACGTGAGCGTCAAACAGCGTGTGCGCTTCAGACTCGCTGCGCATCTGGGGTTCTTCGCTTTGCGCGGCATCGAAGCCTTGGCCATCGGTACCTCATCGGCGCCGACCAAGAGCTACCTGTCAGAGTTCCTCGGGCCAGCACCAGCAGTTCGCACCCGCCGGATTCACAGACCTGTGGCACACCGAGGTGTTCCGCTCGATCTGTTGCCCATACGGATCCGTCTTCGTCTCGTCGGCGGTGACATAAACCAGGTTGCAGCCCGGTTGCCCTCCGCCTCCCATGCAACCCCAAACCTTGGTAACCAGGGCTTGGTGGCTGTTTCGCTGGGAGTCGATGTAGACGATGCTGTCGCCAGTTTTCAGTTCTCGTGCCATTGATGCCTTTGCTTTCCGCGGCTGCGGTGCCGCGCGAAGCGAAGGTTCAGTTTGCCCGCTTCACTCAGTGGCCAACGCGGCTGCATAGTCGCGCGGGTTCGGATGGGTGAACATCCCCAGCGGCTCGCGATGGTGGCCCGTTTGGCGGCTAAATTCCGCGTTTGCTGCGGTGGCCTGCTGGAATTGAAAGTCGATCGGCAGCCCCGTTTGAGACTGTAGCCAAGTCGAGATTGAAGCGCACATTACGGACCAGCGCGGATGCAGGTCCGGTCGATCAGGAGAATCTGTACCAAACAACCGACTCCAGCCATCGTCACTCAGAATGAAGCGCACGTCGACGTCTCTGTAATCGCGCTTCGTGAGCGCAGATCCTACGAGGTAACAACCGTAGCCGTCGTTGTCGAACGCCTTGTTGATCGCGATGCAAGCCATGTTCAAGTTGAACGCGGCGGGCGCCGGTATCCAATTCGCGCGCTTTACGTCGGTCACGGTTCGCTCCAATTCCGAATCAGGAAACGCAGCGCCTCTGCCTTCGAGCAGGGCTGACCGGTCATCGCGCGCACGTAACCTCGTGCCCTGCGCAGCGCGCGCGCCTCCTCGCGGTTCAGGCGCGTTTCCACACGGATCTTGCGCTTCGGCCCTTCGCCAGCGGCGTGGCAAATCACGGTGCGCTCACAGGCGCTTCTCCGTCTCGGAGCGTCGGAACAGGCGCGGCGTCCGGGCAAGGCGGGCGCACCGCCTGTGGCTTCTCGGTCGCTAGTGCGATCACCCCGAGAGAAACCAACATGAAGGCGAGCGTGAGTCCGACCGTCGCTCTCATGGCAACGAAAACCTCGTGCCCGGCTCGCACACATCGTCAAAGTTCCCGTCAGCGCAGGCCTGTACCGCGCCGACGACGGGCGACCCCTGTATCACAGGTGCGCCGCTATCCCCGTGATTGGCGAGATAATCGAGACCGCCACCGCTGACGAGCGTTTCCAGGACGATGAGGCTCGTATCTCGGAGCACCACCACTCGGGCTGGACCATCCACAGGCGTGGAACGAGACAGCCAACGCTTGAGGGCGCGCCGCGGGTGGAGCGTCACGACCTGCCCCGAGGATTCACCGACGTCCGCTAGATAAGTGATGCTCGTAGTGCGCGCGAATGTTTCGGCATCCACGTAGCCGAGCGTCTCCTCGCCCTCTTTCAGGCAATGCGCCGCCGTTACGATCTCCGTAGCGGACACAGCGAAGCCCATGCAAATCGGAGGGTAGTTGACGCTCTGCAAGTCGTCGTCGATGACAGCTCGGCTCACCACGACGGTGGCGGCGACTGCAGGGTCGGACAGATCGGCCCCGCTCGGGCCGCACGCGATGGCAAGCAATGCCGCGATGACCAGGAGAATCGTCTTCATTGGTTACCTGCCGCTGCGCTGGCACTGCTCGCGCCGGTGCTGCCGCCGTCACTGGACCCAGACGCGCTCGGCACCTGCTCGAGCTTCGGTTGGAGCGCCTCGTCGGCTGCCGCTAATACGATTCGGGTGAGTTCTTCGCCGAGTTTGGCCGCAAGCGCGCTGTCAGCGCAGATCCGCGCGACCTGATCCGCATCGAACCGCTTGTCCTGCATGAGCGCCGTCTGGCAGACGAGGGGCGCGAGGGTTTGCACGGTTCCCGGCGGAGGCGTTGAGCCGCCGCAACACACGAGCAGCACCAGCGCCGCGATCATCGCAGCCATTCCGCCGCTGAAGCCTATGCCGCTGGGTGGCTTTGGAGGAGGAGGAAGGGTGTCCGTGTATCGGGTGTCCTTGGGAATGCCACCGGCGCCGCCGTTCCAAGGCAGGTGGCTCTCCGTGAGCGCCGCGTTCAGACCCATCGCGCCCAGGCCGATTCCAAGCGCTCCGCCGAGCGTCGCGACTGCTGCGGCACCGAGTGGCAAACCGGAGTTGTATGCGTCGACGAAGCCGGTGACCCCGCCGCTCAGAATCGGCACGAGCCAGCGCCAGCCGTTTGGGATTTTAGCCCAAGCGTCTCGCAGAATGGGCGCCTTGCGCACGACTTGGATCAGCAGGGTCAGGACCAGCGCGGCCACCGCATACCAATTGCGCAGTTGGATCGCCTGGGTGAGGTCGTTCAATTCGGACATGGCTTTTCCTTCGATCTCAGCTCGAGCCCGTCCCCCACGCGTGCCAGGGAGGGACACACGTCGGACACGGGCTCGAACCGAGATCACGATCGCGAACCTGCGAGGCTCGCGGAAAACTCGGCCTAGTTCGCGTTGCTTTGCTTCTGGATATGCGCGAGCGCTTGGATCACTTCGACGGGTACGCCTTCCGTCGCCGCGTCATTGACCGCCCGCGGTTCGCCCGCGCGCGCAAAACGCCACACGATGGTGGTGCTCGATACCAGCATCGAGAAGTCCGCCCAGTAGAGCCCGAGCGTCATGTTTCCGTTCTGACAGAGCTGTCTGGGCACCGGGAATTCCTCGCCGGTACTTAGCTTCACCGCTGCTTCGACACGCTCGAGCATCTCCGCCGCACCGTTGAAATGCGTATTGATCTCGAGCATCCGTCGCAGGCGCGTGAAGTCCTCGCGTGAACGGAAGACGCAGACCGCAGTAGCCCCCTCGAGTTTGGCCCGCAGCGGCTTGCCGAACGGGTGCTCCGTTGCTCGTCGCAGGCCGAGCCTGAGTGGCGTCAGCAGTCCAGGTGCTAGCTCTTTCTTCTCCATGCTCTTCTCCCTGTGGTCGTGAAAGCTCGAGCTAGCAAGCGCCACCCAACCACCCATCGGATGGCGCCCGCACTCGATCGCCCGTCAGCGCGCGTTGACGAGCTTCCCGCTCTTCTCAGTCGGAACGAATTCGTCCACCGGCACCGCCTGGTGCGCGGCAAGAATGGTCGCGATCTGAGTGGGGTTCTTTCCCATGAGCCGCGACGGATCCAGGTTCTCGCCGAGGTTGTAGCGGACGAAGCCCTTCCGGAGCGCTTCCGCATTCTCGGCGAGTTCCTTTCCGAACGCCGCTTGCTCGGCGAGCAGCGCCGCCTTGATGGGGGCGAAGTCCGCTTGCTCCTCGGCCTCCGTATCGCCCAGGTGCTCGGCCGCCGCCTTGGCGATGCCGTCGATGTCGGGTGTCTTGCCCGCGAGCATCTCGCCGCGGAGTTCGCGCAAAGTCTTCATGATGAAGTTGCGGGCGTCCACTTCGCGCCAGCTGTTCTTGAACTTCTCGAGTTGCTCGGGCGTCGCGCTCGCCTTGAAATCTTCGATCGCGCCGGGATCGGTGCTCCCGACGTCCTTGTGGCCGAGCGCGTGGGCGAGCGTCTCCGCCGCGTCCTGCAGTCTTTTCGTGGTCATGTTGTCTTTCCTCTGGTTGCTAGAAACAGCTGCGCCCCGGAGCGTTGCCGTCCGAGGCGCGTTGAAGTGTTCGTTGTCGCAGGGTCAGTCGAGCGGTGCCGCGACGACGTTTCGGGAACCGCAGTCGGCACAGCGGAAGCAGGAGTGCTTGCCGTGTTTGCCTTGGCGCAGCTGGAGGTTTCCAGGTGCGTTGTTCGCCCGGTCGTTGTCGATGTGGTGGACGGTTTCGGTGGCTGTGAGGATTCTGCCGAGCTTTTCGGCCATCACGAGGCGATGCTCGAGGACATATCCATCTCGGCCGGCCATCGCGGAAAATTTGTGCGCTCGGCCGATGAATACCCGCCAGTAGCCACCGACATTCATTCGGCCACCATTCCACCGCCCGTGCTTTTCCCCGCGCGCTCGATTCGGGGCAAGCAACCCTTGGCCACGCAAGATCCTGCTCACCACCGACTGGCAAGTATTGAAGCGCTCGGCCAGCGATACCTGCGTCTCACCACGCTTCCAGGCAGCGGTCATCATCGACAGTTCTGATTTTGAGAACTCTCGCATGTTAGAGCCGACGGCTCGCACGGTGCCACCCTGCCGGCGAACGATCCCAAGAATCGTTGTTCGGTCTACACCGTACTGAGCCATCAGCTTCGTCGAGCTGACTCCCCTTGCATAGGCTGCAGCCACCTTCCTTTCGGTTGCTGGCAACAATCGGTCAGGTCCCTTCAACCTTGGTCTAAGACCGACCCTGGATAGGAAAGCGGATACCGCTGACGTCTGGACACTCAGGCGATTCGCAATCCCTCGAACCGTCATGCCCTGGTGGTACAGACCTATTATTTCATCTTTCTTGTCTACAATTGTGGGCATGCATGAGGGTTAGCATTACGCCAACCCTCATGCAAAGTTACCCCAATACTAATCGAGCGTCACCGTGCTGCTCGTGGTGAGGATCGGCGTCACGCCACTGGCAACTGAGATATTGGGCGTGACCGTCCCACTCATGTGCAGCACACCGGTCGAGGTGTGCGCCGTCCCGATACCGAAGTGCGTGAGCGTAGACGTAGAGCCGGTGCAAGCCGGGAAAGAAATCTGCGCCGCAGGAGACACGCTGTTGTTCGTAACGGTCCAGCCGCCGGAGGTGCGCGCGACCGCAACACGCGCATAGCTCGTGTATGCCGTCTCGCTCGTGGTTTGGCTGCCAGCGTCGCCAGGATCTGCGGTGTGCGCAGAAACCTCGAGATTGGTGAGCGGTGACGATGCGGCGTTGTCGGCGACATTGGCCCACGCGGTCGCGTTGAAGTACAGGAGCAGGACTTTGTTTTCGAATACGTCCGAAAGCGACATTTTGCGCCTCTTGTGCGGTGTTTCTTGTGGTTTCTCGCGTGTCCGCAGCACGCGGAGCACACAGGTTCGCCGCCGCTCCCTTCAGCGGAAAACCAGAGTCTGAGTTTGGGTGCGCTACGTCTGGCGCACGGGAATCACGACACTGATGTCGTCGTGACTCTGAACCGGGTTCGTGTTTGCTCCGGTGAATCGGCAGCGGACGGTGTACTCGACGCCGGTAGTGCCGCCTGCGACCCAAAACGTAACGATGCCGTCAGCCGTCTGGGTATGGCTGACAATAGAAAGTGTCGCGGCGCCGTCCTCCACCGCTGATGCGGCGTCCATGACGCTAAATTCGACCGATTCCAAGGTGTCGCCGACCGCCGTCAGGTACGCGGTCAGGTCGATCTGGTACGGAACGACCGCGTCCGGATCTTTCGATGCGAGTTTGCGAAAGCTCATTGTTCAGGCACTCGGTTCTGGGACAACGAAGGTGCGCACCGGAGCTGGCACCGCGAGAACTCGATTTCCAGGCAGCAGCGGAGCTTGGGCCAGAGCCGACGTGTGGCTTCCAACTGCCACGCAGGCAGACGCGCTCGCGCAGAATCCCGAGCACAGAATGAGCGTCGCGCCCACTGCTGCCGCGGTAGACGTGCCGGCGGCCGCGCCCACAGCGAGCGCTTGGGTGCCGAGGTTCAGGCTAAATAGGAGCACTGTTCAGATCCCGATAAGGGCCTTGAACGTCGACCAGAGAGAAGTTCCGAGCTTGTCGTAAGCCGCGGCCGTCGGGTGGTTGCTCGAAGTCTCTGCGGCCGTGATGACGTTGGCAAAATCGTGCGACACGATCTGGATTCCAGGGTTTGCCGAGATAAGCGAACTCACCATTCCCGGAATCGCGGCAATATAGTTTGCTAGGTTCACGTTGCTGAATAAGTCGGGCTGCGTTGTGCAGAGGAGCTTCATCGCTGGGCGCGCAGCGAAGCAGCTGGCGAGGTGGGCCGAGTACGTCGGTACGCTGACTGGACCAGAAGCAGCGTCGTTAGTGCCTAGGAATAGGATGTAAACGTCCGGCCACTGAGCGGAGAGCAATGTGGTCAGGGCCGCGCCGTTGTGACTGGCGATACCAGTCCCATTCGAACCGTTGTGGAGGTTGCTCGCCGGTGCAACGGAGTCGCCGGAACTGATGGGGCCGACTAGCTCCAGGCCAGGGCAGTTTGGGTCGGCCTGTGCGAGCAGTTGAAACTGCGTCCTCCAGCTGTGAAAACCAGCGGTCGAACCCGTAACCCAGCTATCGCCGTCCACGCAGACGCGGAGAGCGCGGCAGTTGCGGTAGCGAGCGGTCCTGGCGTGCGACTGAGATGGATCTGCGACAGACGCGCGCCCAGCGAGCACAGCGTTCACCGTGGATTTTTGGCCGGCACTGAGCGCAGGCGATGCCGCAACGATCGCGGCGGTCTCGTCGCTCAACTCGTACCAAACGTCAGCGTCTGAGCTGAACCAAATCGGTGACGCGGTGCGAGTCCAAGCGTGCGGAGTCGCACCCCAGGAGTTCCAGCTACTCGGTGTCGTAGCTTGAGCCCCGCCAGCGCTCGCTACTCCGGCCCTCGGGTATCCGAGCGCAATGTCACAAATATGGGCGAGTGACTCTGCGGCGACCTGCGTGGTTTGCACCACCTTCACGGTCATACTTGGATTCCGCCAGCAAATTCAGCTGTAACCCAGCGACTCAACTCGGCGCGCTCGTCGGCTGTTGGCTTTGTGTCCGCGTGCATCTTACCGATCAGGTCAAAGCTGCAGAAGTTCGATAGGCCGCCGGCGCTCCCGAGATACATCCCGCCGACTCCGCCCGCATTTGAAGCGTTCGCTCCCGTCACGGGTAGCGCGGAGCCAACCTTCAGCTCATCAGCGGTCGAGCCAGTGAAGTGCGCCCAGATTTCGAACCAAGTGCCCACCGCGCAAGCCGCTGAGTTACCCACGGCCGTGTTGCGCATCTGAATGTTCGGAGAGCCGGTTTGCCGGATCGTGAAGTTTACGTTTCCGACGCTGGATGCATTGATGAGAACCGCGTTCGCCGTGGCGTTTTTCCGCCGCGCCAGCATCCACAACCAGCCCGTTCCTGCCGGGATGAACGGGTTGAACATGAAGTCGTCAACTCCGTCAGGTGTGACGTAGGGTTTGCCTCCAGGACCACCCGTGTTGATTGCTGGCTGGAGCGTTCCAGCGCCGCCCTGGGTGTCGTGGCGCCCGTTCCCGCTGAGGTCGTCCCAGGTGGCGAGCCCGACGTCCGTGTGCGTTCCGATGTAGCTCAGCTGAAGGAAGTTGATCCGAGTGCTGCGAATGATCGAGAGCGGCCATACTGTTGGCGGCACGATCGATACACACCCCCCAATCACGCCCCACCCTTTACCGACTGCGCACCGTAGTAGTTTGTGCCGTCGAAGTAGAACGAGAAGATGTCTACCGCGCCGTTGGCAATCGATAGCGTGGGGGCGACTCCCGCGGCCCACTTGACCGTCGCCGGCCAAGTTACTGTATATGGCCCAGAGCCCTGCACTACCTTCAGAACGAGGGACGTGACGCCACCGGGTGAGGTGAACGTGTAGGTGCAGTTTCCGGTGAGCGTCGACTTGTGTGCGCCGCCCGCGGACCAATCAATCGTGTCGGCGGTGCCCGAGTTTCCGTCGTCGATTTCGCTCGTGTACAGCACCGTTTTGACGCCGGTGATGCTTTTGTTGCTCAGCGCTACGGGGTCGGGTAGCGCGTGGACGTGGTCCCCTCGCGCAGCGGCGTTTGCGCTGCCAGCGTTCGCCGCTCCTACAGCGCTCGGCGTCGCGGAGCTGAGCGGGGTCGGACTGAGTGGCATCTACGTGAGCTCCGTGACCCGCGCGTTGCCGTTTGCTGCGGACCAGATTCCGTCGATGATCCCGGTGTATGCCGGCAGCGGCATCTCCCAGGATTGATCGGGCAAGATCTTGACGGTGTAGCTGTTGGTGGACGCGGTCGCCCCGTACTTTAGGTAGAGCGTCGCGGTGGAATCGTTGTGCACGATTGCGCCTCGTCGCGCGGGGTTAGAGGCGAGCATCGTGCCGGATGTCGCACTCGAAGGAACGTTTGAGAGCGCGCCCGTGGAGCACGTCTGCTTCGCTGGCAGTGGGTTGCTCGTCGCGACGTCGCCGTCGTTCACGCCGTCCGCGCCGTGGATCAGCTTAACCCGCTGAACCTTCACGCCAGCGATCTCGTCAGCCGCAATTGCGTCACCGCCGTTGCCTGGGTTGAGCGTTACGCTATCCATTTAGGCGGCCTCTTCGTGCGGGATGTCGCAGAGCCCCGACGTTCTCGGTGCTCGTGGTTTCGGTTGGACCACCAGCGTTCGAACTGGCGCGCCAACCTGGTAGATGCGGTTCTTCTTCACGGGTGGCGGCTCGAGCGTGGTGAAGCTCGTGCGGCCAAGCGCGGTGAGGGTTGCGACGATGAGTCCGATGCCGCGCGCGTCCGCGGCGCTTACCCCGTGCGCGCTTCCGAGGCCGAGCACGGTCGCGGCCGCGCTCGCCAAGGCGGCTGACGCGCTCGTGACGTTGCTCACGCCGCTTGCGCTCCCCGTGGCAAAGATTGCGGTCAGGCCGAATGCCGCGACGCTCCCGGCGCCGGCCGCGGTGCCCGTGGCGCGCGCCTGCGCTGTGCCCTCTGCCTGCGCTGAGCCCGTGCCGGCAATCGCCCCTGCGGCGCTCTGACTCGAAGCAGAAGCGCCTTGCGCGTCGCTCTGGCCCTGAACGGAACCAGCCGAACGGGCGGATGCAGCGGAAACCGCACTCGCGGTGCATGTTCCGGCGACCGAGCCCGAGGAGCCAGTGTTCGACGTCCCGACTCCGCTACACGCCCCAGCGCCCGCGATGGCACCAACGCCGGCGATCGCCGCTTGCGCAGCGCCCGAAACGGTTCCGGAACAGGCGATCGCGCCATCTGCGCGGGCCTGGGACGCCCCAGCCCCGGCGATCGCGCCGGTTCCGCTCGTCGCGCCCACGGAAGCGGCACTTGCGGCCGAGCTCGCGCTTGCGGTGCAAATTGCTGCGCTGCTTCCCACACCCGCGGCGGTGGGGGCGCCCGTGGCGCTCGCTGTTGACGCACCGTTTATCGAGCCAGTGCTGACCGCAGCCGCGGTTCCAGCGCCAGAGCACGCGCCCGTGCTCGCGATCGCGCCGGTGGCTCTGAAGTCACTGGCACCGATCGCGACAAGCTGGGCGGCTCCCGCGACGGATCCTGCCCCGCGAATGTCGGCTGCACCGGCGCCGGCGCACGACGCGGTGCCGTTGATCGCGCCCGCGCTGCTGCCCCCTGTGAAACCTTGGATGGTGCTGGCACCGGTGATCGCGCCAACCGACAACGCGTTTGCCGCGCCAGCCGCAGCCGCTGAGCCTACGCCGGCAACGCTGCCGCTAGAGACCGACAGCGATGTGCCAACGCCTGAGCAAGCTCCAGCACCGGTTATCGAGCCTGCCGCGGCGAACGTAGCCGAGCTCGCCCCCGCGACCGTGCCTGCGCCGTTAGAGGCGCCGTTCGAGGCGGCACTCGCGGCCGAAACGGCGGAAGCTGAACCGTTGCAGTTCGCGTCGCCCGCGGATCGAGCGGACGCTGCGCCGACGGCGCCGCATGCCCCCGTGCCGGTTGCGCTGCCGGCAGCGCGAGCGTCCGCCGCTCCGATACCGGAAACCGTGGAAGTCGCTGCAATCGCGCCCGTTGCCGAACCCGGATTCGCAGTGCCTGTTGCGGTGCTCGTACCAGAAATGGCGCCCGTTGCGCGCCCTTCGGCAGCCCCTGCGCCGGTGACGGTGCTAGCGCCGGCCGCCGCGCCCGCCCCTAAATAGAGGGCCGCGCCTGCGCCCGAGACCGAGCTCGTACCGCTCGCCGAGCCAGCGGCGCGCGCCTCGGAGGAGCCGGCCGCCGCCGGGGCTCCAATCCCCGCGCTTGCGCCGGCGCTCGCCGCCGTAGCGGCGCTGACACCCGTGGCCGCACCTGTTCCGGTGGAGGCGCCCGCGGCAGTGGCCGTGGCGGAGCCGGCAGCGAGCGCCGAGCTCGTGCCAGCAATCGCGCCGGTGCCTAGCCAGGCAGACGCCCCAGCGCCGCTGATCGTGGCGGTGCCCGAGCATGCGCCTGCCGCGCGAAACTCACTGGTTCCGATGGCGGCCGGCGTTCCCGTACCGCCGATCGCTCCATCCGTTCGAGCCTGCGCTGCTCCAGCTCCCGAGCAACTTGCGGCCCCAGCAACTGCCCCAGTTCCTGCGAAATTCGAAGCGCCGACAGCACTTACAGTGCTCGTGCCTGAGACTGCGCCCGCTCCGGACGAATTCGCGCCACCAGATGGTGCCTCGCCGATCGCGTACTCACCGATCGCGCCGAAGTCAGCCTCACCGCTGGTCGAGAACGCAACGGTCAGCAGCGCAGCAGTCGTGACGGTGGTGCCGTTGCTGTCCGTGACGGCACACGTGTACGAACCGCCGTGATCAGCGATGACGAGCGCGGCAGTCGTGTAGCTAGATGTCGTGCCACCGCTGCCGGTGCTGACGTTGACTCCGTTTAGCTTCCACTGATAGCTGAGTGATCCGCCGCCAGCGCTCGCTGTGGCTGACACACTGAAAGTCGCGGTCGCCCCAACCGTTGCGCTCTGGTTCGATGGCTGCGTATCGATCGTGGGAGCGAGGCTTGACTTGATCGAAAGAAGTACGCCCCACCAACCAGTATTGCTCGAACCGCTAGACCTCGTCGCTGTCGGAGTCTTCGTTCCAGTCGCGCCACTCGAGATGTTGTCTTGAGTCGCGCACGTTGCGTTGACCCAGTTCTGGTTGTCGTCTTGCCGTTCTGTGAGTCCGGTGGCGCTCCAATCCGTTCCCCAAACGTCCGAGCTGCTGAACTTGTCGAGTACAACGAATCCGACTAGGTCGTCCCCCTGCGCGGCTGTTCCACCGGTCAGCGCCGCAGAAACGGGACTCGCCGTGCTGGCATCATTCGTGGTGGTTTGGACAAACGTTCGCGGTGCAGACACGTCGCGCCCAGAGAGCACGACAATCTGAATGATCTTGTCGGTGCCCGACGTATCAGCGGTAAATGTCGTCGAGGGCGGGGAAGCTCCAACGCCTCCATCGAGGTCGTAGAGGCGGATCTCCATCCCGTCTGCTGTCAGACTCGCGGTTCCGCGCTGGGTCCAGCCAGCGGGAGGAGCAATTCCGGCGCCCCCAATGACCTCCTCACAGTAAAGCGCGCAAGCGTAATCACCCTGCTGCGCACCCGATGGCCATGTGGCAACGGGATTTAGGCCCGCAGCAGGCTTTGTGAGCGTGCTGTCGCGATAGGCCATTTATAGATCCAGAATTCCTGGTGATCAGAACGTCGTGATCACGAGCACGAGCCCCGAGCCGCCGTTGCCACCTGCGCCAGACGTGGTTCCGTTCAGCGTCGCCGCGCCACCACCACCACCGCCGCCATAGTTCCCGCCGTTCCCGCCCTTCAGACCGTTGCCGGTGCCGCTCGCCGCCCCGCCGCCGCCGCCAGCGCCGCCCGCGGCCTCTCCCGTGGACACGCTGCCGCCCGCTCCGCCCTGCGTAGATCCTGTTCCCGCGGTGCCAGCGGTCGGGGGCGTGCCGCGCGCGGGTGCGCCCGTGCCACCAGCGACGCCGTTCTGCGCGGTGTTCCCGGTCGGGATGCCGCTTCCGCCGCCACCACCGCCAGCACCCCAAAGAGTGCCTTGCGAGCCAGCTGTCGCGACGCCCGTCGTCGCGCAGCCACCGCCGGCACCGCCGTTGCCCTGACCGCTGACGCTGGTGCCGCCGGTCGACGCAGCGACCGTGGTTGCGGTCCCCGCTGCGCCTGCACCGCCGCCGGCAGCGGACACGTAAGCGCCGAACGTCGATGCGGAGCCCGCCGTCCCGGCGTTGCCGTTGGACGTAGTGCTCGCTTGACCAGCACCGCCACCGCCGCCTGTGCTGCACGTCACCGTTTCGGTGGATCCGACCGAGCTCGCCGGCATGACCGGGCCCCAGACGGCCGCCCCGCCGCCGCCGCCAGCGCCGCCCATGCGCGCCGCGCCGGACGCACCCTGTCGGCCGGAACCTCCGCCTCCGCCTTGCCCGATGCAGAACGCCTGAACCGTCTGCGCGCCAGCGCGCTTCGTCCAGGTCGCGCTCGCCGTGTAGACGTCGACGATCGCGCCGCGATTCCAGGCGTTGAAAACGTCCTTGGTGCCGGCGGAGAAATTGACCGCGTTGTTCGAGTTCGAGCTCGCATAGACGGAGTCTCGAACCAGTGTCGTCGAGGCGCTCAGATGGCCGAGCCCGATCTCCCACTCCGATCCGCCCGAGCTCGAGATGACGTACACGAACGTCGCCGTCGCACCCGTTCCGAAGGCGGCATTGAAGCTCTGAAACCCGGTCGGCGGCGTGCCCGACAGCGTGAGGTTGCCGGCACCGGTAGACGTAGTCGTATCTCTGACGCGCGCGGCGTACATTGAGTGCTCCAGGTTTTGCTGCGCACCCCCATCGGTGCCGGACGTGTCTCAAATCGTCCCGAACGCGCGACCCCAGCTGAGGTTGTAGTCGCTCTTCACTTCGTCAGCGCTCAGAGCGCGGCCATCGAGCTTTGCTCCAGCGAGAAAGCAAGCGGGTGGCGAAAGCCCGGACTGGCCAAAACGAAGGCGCCCGCTGGTTCCGTCGGTGGGCGCGACGAGCGCGCCACCCGAGTTGTAGCTGGGGGTGCCCCACTGCTGACCGTTCAGGTACTGCGTGATGATCGTTCCGCCGCCGCTTCGCACGTAGGTGAGAACACAAGGCCAAACGGGTGGAAGATCGACGAAGTCAGCGAACGAGTCCGCTTGGCCGGTGTACTCTTGGAACCACTCTACCTTCGGACCATTCAATATCTCGATGTCATAGAGATAGTTCGAAGCGACGCCGCCATCACCAGCGACGCCGTGTGAGAACAGCGGACCGGTGTTGTAAAGCGCGGTCAGCAGGTAGAGGATGAACGTGACCGACATGTCGCCGGTCAATCGGAGCGCTGGATCCGCGACGTTGTAGACGAGCGTAGTCGTCCCGTTCAGATGGATCGCCCGCATGCCGGGCCAAATCTGCGAGTAGCGCTGGACGCCCGTTTCTACGGTGAGGTTTCGACCATTCCCGCTCGAGTCGAGTAGGTTTCCGTCGAAGTTCCAGAGCGCGAGAGCCCCATAGTTGTTCGGCAGACGTTGCGGGCGAATCGTTCCGGCGAGCAGCGGGCCCCAGAACGGATTGCCCTGTGCGTCAGCCTGAAAGGCTGAGTTGACTTGGGTGATGCGTGAAGCAAGACCGGCGGCTGATGTTGAGACGATGCCCGGCGCGGTGAGCTTGCTCGCCCAATCTTCGATGCGACGCCAATTGCGGCCAACACCGCGGGCTTGCCCTCGGTATCCTGCTCGCGACGTGGTCTCTGTGGCGCCGATATCCTCGAGCCCGAGGGACTGCGAGCGCAGCTCAATCCGTAGCGTTTGGTCGGTGATCGTGCCGTTGACGGTAAGATCGATATCCCACTTTCCGAAGTCGCTTCCTGGGAGCATGAACTCCCGCGGGCGAATCTCGGTGGACTGATACGCACCGCTCCTGGCGTCGAGCGTCCACCCTTCGGGTGGCGTGAACGATTCGGGATAAGTCTTGATTTCCCAGAGCGCTGATTCCCACCCAGTAGTGTCTTCGCCCATGAGTTGGACGACATCGAGCTGTCGCGCACGCACCTCTCCGGAAAGCGACGCAGCTCGATTGAGCGACGCGGTGGCGCGCGCGGTTACCATGGCTCGCTCGTTCCCGCTCGCTCTAGCTGGTCGAGATGAGCGCGTTCGACGGAATATCCACGTTCAGCGTGTGGAATGAGCCGAAGGCCAAGCACACCCAGGTTCCGAACATCCTCTTGCACCAGCACCAGTGCTCCGTCGGTAGTGACGTGAGCCCGTTGCCATTCGGATGCGCGATCAAGATCGTGAACCCAGAGCGGTTCGTGAATCCGATCTCATCGAGCTCTTCGCCGTCGCTTCCAATCAGAAATGTCTTGCCAGAAGAGGGCACATTGGGCGTGAAGTTCACCCACTGATTTTCGCGCGGCGAGAACGCGGAATTGTTCTGGTCGACGCCGTTGATTGCTCGCTTGAGGATGCGTCCGTAGTTGGTGAACCGCATCGGGCCGCGCACGACCACGATCGAATCGGTTCCGCCCAAGATAACGCCTGCGTTCAGCTGCACGAGGTCGCTGAAACTCGCGGCGCCAGCTGTCAAAGGTCCCGCGATGCTCGCGCCGCTACCAACCGCGAGAGCGCCAGTAATGTTCGCCGCTCCGAGCGAAGCGCCTGCGCTGATCAATAGGCTGACCGCGCTCAATGCCGCGCTGATATCAACCGCGCCGTTCGCGATCAGGCCTTGTTCGAAGATTGCTCGCGGCGTCACGTTGAAGTGAGCGCCGTACACGTGCATGTTCTGCGTGGCCGTGATGTCGCCGAGAACCGTCAGATCAGTGACGATGGTTGGCCCGGTGACCTTGATGCCGGCGCCGCCGATTTCGACCACATTGAGTGGGGCCCACGAGCCGCCGTCGACGATGTTGAGCGCCTTGGCGGTCTTTCGATCGAGGTCTTGGAGCTCCCAGGCCTGCAGGTCGGAGATGTCGGTCCAAATGCCGCCCTCGCGCGTGAACTCGAACGCAGCCATTTTAGCCTTTCACTCCGTGAACCGTGCCGGTCGCCGCGATTGAGCCAGCTGCTCTGACCTGTGCCGCACCGACGCCCGCACAATTGCCAAGTCCAGACACGGTCCCGCGGCTCGCCGCAGTCGCGCTGCTGGTCGCCGTAGCGGTGGACGTCGCGACGACGGTGCCGTACGGACCTCGCACCGAAAATGCCGCGTTGAAGCTCGTTCCGGCAATCGAACCCGCGGCGCGTGACTGCGCGTTGCTACCCGCCAAGCAAGTTGCGCCACCGCTGACCGAGCCGATCGCCAGCTTGCTTGCGGATCCACCTGCGACCGCCGTCGAAGTCCCAGCGACCGCGCCCGCGGCTGCTCCAGCTTGGACGTACGAACCCGCGCCATTCACGGTAGCCCGGCCGCGCGCGACGCCGGCGGCTACCTTCGTTGCATCAGGTGTTGCGGGCGGGCGATTCCAGGGCGTTGCGCCGAGCTTTGCGCGCGTGGTTGAGCCGATTTGGAACGAGCCGGCGTCACTCACGATTGACCAGCGGCTGGTCGCACGCAAAGCACGCGCAAGGTACTCGTTCACTCTTTGACGCTTCTCCGGATCGATTGCCGCGGCGTGGGTTAGGACGATGCGATTGACACGTCGGTTTGACGTCCATACCGGGTGCGGGCGGCAGGCGAGCGCGCCGGCTTCATGCGGATGCTCGAACACTGCGGTCAGCTGGTTATCGCTCACGCTCGTGATGAAGACCTTTTCCATGGTCAGCTTGCGTGGCGCTGGGTCGAAGCAGAAAGATTCGCCGGGAATCGGCGGGTTCGAATCTGCAAGCACTTCGAACCGCACAGTGACTGGCGTGTAGCGGTGCGTAACCGAATCGAGGATGCGGAAGATCTTCCGTTCAGCGTCGGGCGGAGCAAACACGCTGATCTGCCCGGGCTCGGCGGGCCACGTCCTTACCTCGTGAGCGCCCTCGGGAATGGTCTCGTAGGCGACGAAGTCGCTTCCGAGCATCTCCGTGAGCGCCGCTTCGATCGCCGGCCTACTCGCGCCGCGAGCGACGATGGCGCGGAGCGCGAGCGCGGCTTGTCTCTCGGAAATCGTCGAACCGTAGGCGGGCGCTACTTGGTAATCCTGCTCGAGCAGCCCAAGGAGCTCCACCGCGCGCATCGGGTCGCGGTTGTAGCCAGCGCGTTCAATCTGCTCCTGCGCCTTTGCGATGCCGGCCGCGAATGACCAAAGCAGTGCCTGGAACCAGCTGACGTCGGGGGCATCGGTGACCGAAGCGTCTTCGGTGGTGAACGTGGAGTCGCCAGTCTCGGGGTCGATAAACGACGAGCGTAAGACCTGATAGATCTTGTTCTCGAGGGCTGTCGTATCGTCCTCGTAGTCGGAGATAGGCATGTTGGCCGGCTACGAAAGAGGGAAGATCGCGATGTCCCCGAGCTCCAGCTGCATCGCCACGATGCCCGGGCTTCCGATGGTCGCAACCGTGCCGAGCCCTTCTTGCACGATGGCGTTGTTCACAGCGACCACGTCGAGCACATCCGTCACCAGGTGGTTCGTTACGCGATCGGGCCAGGTCTCTGGAGTGGGCGGAACTCGCTTCTGCCGCGTTCCCGGGTCGAACATCAGGGTCGAGTCGACCTGTTCACCCGGGCCGAGCGTCGCGAAGTAGTCGACGATTGGCTTCGCCACGTCGTCGAGCGACTTGCTCCAGGGACAGGCACGCTGGCCGACCACTGGCACGAACGTGGCGTCGCTCGAGTCGTTTGAGGTGTCGACCGTGACAGACCAGGGGCCAGTGCCGGTGAAACTCAAGATCCGCTTGCGCGCGAACTTCCCGCTGCTCTTGTTGTAGAAGCAGAATGTCTGGCCGGCGGCTGGTTGAACGGCCGCGGTGTAATCACCGTCGTCTCGCGCAAGCGTGAAATGCGTGGCGTCCGTCACTGAAGACACCACGACGGCGCCTTCGCCTGCTGGCAGCCGCGGAGGCCACGGCACTGCGTCGCGCCAGCCAGCTCCTGAGCGGCTCCAGCGCACGTCCAGGGTGATGGTGACCGGCTGCGCCACCAGCGTGACATCGAGCAGCATGTCGTCGCCGGGCGGGATGCGGGTTTCGTCCTCTGGAACGCTCAGGATGTACTGCCGAACGATGCCTATTTGCGCCTGGGTAGGGCAGCGCGTGACGCCAGGTCCGCTCGCGCTGAGCAGGAAAGAGAAGCCGATGGTTCCTGGCCCGCAGCAGCACGGCCAGACGAAGCCTCGGGCAACGGGCACCCCGTGTGCGCCCGAGTTTTCGATCAGACGCAGGTATGCGGCAGCGTTTCCGCTTGCTGCTGGATCCGCTAGCGCGTCCGAGATGCGCAGGCGCACCTCCTCGTCGGACTCCGCGTAACGCCCACCAGATAGTCCTGGCTCTTGAACCGTAGCGTTCGGTCCAAGTCCGTCGGCGGGCGAACTCCACTTGAGCACCGTGCCGGCGGCTAGGTTCGTTGATGGCCCTGTGCTGGTCCCCCGGATCGCAACGGCTTGACCATCCTGAAACGTATCGGTGACGGCGCTCTCGAAGGCGGCTCCGCTCTTCTCATCGTCCGTGATCGCGGCGCCTTCGAGGATGTCGGCGCCACCGCCTGACACCGTGACCACGACGAACCCCGTCGCGCCGGTTTCCCCTCGCCGCGGGGGCAGCCGCAGCTCAGCGAGACGCTCGTCGAGCTTGATTCCCGATACTTGCGAGAGCGGGATTTGCCGCCCGATTACGCGGGCGTTGAGACTTTGCCCGACCAGCACGTCGCTGACGGCGAACATCAGCGCGAGCTGGATGGAGCCGGTGCCGATGTCGTCGTTGGGGCGCTTGAGCCGGTACGCGCCAGTCATGGTCGCGACGAACTCGTCGCGATTGCGCACAACAATCTCGTCCGGCAGAACGTCGAGTGCCATTCAGGTCGTCCGTTTTTTCTTCGAGCTACGTCAGGGGTAGACGGTGAGTCGCTGCACGCGGTTCCGGTCGAGTCGCATGTTCACGTAGTCGACGTGCACAATCAGCGCGCCCTCGGTCGTGGTGTCGTGCGCGATGTTCACCACCGTCACGTCACCGTTCGCGATGAGCTCGTCGCAAGGTGAAGCGCTGTACACGTATCGTTCGACCTCAGCCTGCGTATTGGGCAGGCCAAGATATTTGATCTTGAAAAGATCGTTCCCCACGTCAGGCTGTGAACGCCACGAGCGTCGCTTGGTGCAGAGGCCGAGAGCAAACCGGTGGTCTACCGGGTGCACCCATTTCGGCCGTCCGTTCGCGTCTACGAGAAATGAGCGTGTCTTGCCGTCGTAGCGCGGCGAGACTTGTGGTTCGCTCAAGATCGGCACGGATCACAGGCCTTTTTCGCGGAAATTTAGGGCTTAAGCGCCCTTGGTGATCAGCGTCGAGCCGGTCAACCCGAAGGCGGCAATTGAACTAGTGGCCTTGCCGACCGCTACCTTGGGTGATGTTGGATCGACCGACGAAGCCATAAGTGCCGCAAGGGCGGCCGCGACATCAGTGAGCGCAGTGGCAAGGAGCGCAAACTTCGCCAATGGGTCCTGCCCACCAAGCTCGATCGACGTGAGCCCGCTCATCGCATAGCGCAGAGCGGCTAGCTCGAGCGTGGCTCCTTCTGCATTCTTCGTGCGGACCTTGCCGCCTGGACGATGCGACTCGATTACGAGCTGCTGGTCGATCGGGTCGAGTAGCGCGGTGAAGTGAAACGGAAACCCACCGAACGTGCCCGTGTCGAAGAGGCGCGTCGCGCCCTTGTTCAGGTTTGGGAGCCTTGCTTCTGTCCGAACATCGTTGAGGGGCAGAACAAAGTTCTGGTGGCCGTCGGGGATGACAAGGCAGAGCTCGCCGACTTCGCCTTGCGGGTCGACGGGACGGTGGTCGAGCCCACCCGGCGAAAGGTGATGCCCGGGGCTGACGCCACGCCCACCTGACGCGTAAGCGTCAGCTTGGATACCGAGGAAGCCATCACTGTCGTACTCCGAGTACGTGCAATGCGAGAGGTCCAATGGCTACCTGCCGCCGTTGATGTTGGGGTCCTTCAGGGCGTCTCGCTCTTCATCCGTGAGCGAACTCGGATCGCCAACGCCCCCGTCCGGCTTCTTGGGCTGCAACCGCTGCACGGCGATTGGCTTCGGGAACAGGTCTTCTGCGAACACGAGGTCCTTGGGCCGCATCAGTACGAGCTCGGTCGTGACGTGTGGCGAGCGGGCGAAGACCAGTGCTTCGAGGTAAAAATCGTCCTGAATCCCTATTTCGCGATCGTCCACCGAGACAACGACGTCCACGGTCCAGTTGCTCGAAGCTCCGTCCGCCGACGTGATGAGGTCCGCGGTGTGACCCCGTACGGTGTATTCGAGCTTGTGGCCCGAACGGCGCTCCTCGGCGATAGCCTTTCGCGCTATGTACGCGGCCTGCGCGTTCGTCGCGACGTCGTCGTCGTGAATCGTTAGCGGGGAATCGAAGTCGGAATCGCTGAGCTCGTCGTCTGCAAAGTCGCCGTGGAGCTTGTTTCGGCCTGCCTTGCCTTTGCCGACGCGGCCGTAGCAGACGGCGCTCGTGTGACGAGAGGTCGTGTCGTCGTCGAACTCGCAGTCAATGATGTTGTTGATGTAGCGCTCGCCGCCGCGCTGCCGGAACAAGCGAAAGGACGGCGTCTGATCGGCGTTCGGGCGCGCAAGGATGAAATTCCCCTCGGCATCGCACCAGAGGAAGAGCCCGACCAGCTTGAGCTCGCGCTCGAGCGCGTCGATCCATCTCGTGCCGAGCTTCACCTTGAGCGTCTGGACGACGACGGTGCTCGTGCTGCCCACCGCCGCTGCCGTTGGCAGGCTATCGATTTTCTTCTCTTGGACGATGGCCGAAGGCGTGCGCTCGAGGATGTTGACTCGAAAGCGGGCCGTGTCAGCGACCTGCGCAAGCGTGCGGCGCGCCTCGATATTGCGGATGTTCTGTGCAGCCGCGGCTGAAGCGGCTTCTTGCGCCTCAAGTCGGTCCCGGCGATCCCGTTCGGCCTGGGCCTTGATTGCTGCCTGAATGGTCGCGGTTACGGCCCTGGTCTGTTCCTCGATAGCGCGTGCTTTGGCCTCTCGTTTTTCCTTCGCAGTGAGGCTCTTCGGCTGCGCCGGTCCGTCAACCGCATGCGACGTTGCCCGGACGTTGCGGCCGGTAAGCTTCATCCGGTTGACGTCGTTGCTCGTGATGAGCCGGTGCCCCTTTGCCTCGGTGAGTCCCACCTCGTCGAGCACACGGCGCACGAACTCACGGTATGTCTTCTCGTGGAAGTCCTTGTCCTCCTTGACGTAGGCGTCGTAGAGCACGGACATGTAGTCACGTCCCTTCACCTCTACGATGGTGGACGCTGCTCGCGGAACACGCCGGCCGTAGATGATGCCGGACTGAAACAGCACATCGTTTATGAACAGCTTGTATCGGCTCTTGCGCGGCTTGATCGCGGCGAGCAACTCCTGCGCGGTTTGCGCCGATCCGATGCGGAGTGACATCGCGCCGGGCTGGCGCAGCACGGAGACCTCGACGCGATAGTGCTCCGAGATTTGGACGATTTTCCCGTCAATCTCTATCCGAACGGAGTCCTTCGGCCCCCCGATCTTGTCCTTTTCCGGATCGATCGGCATGGGTCAGGGGTGGGCTTTCAACCGTAGTAGACGACCCGCTCACCCGCGGGCACTGCCAGCGGATCGAACAGCGTATTCAGTTGCATGATCTCGGTGCCGCGGGTCGAGTCGCCCTTGTAGACAGCGCTAGAGATATCCCCGACGCTCATGGTCATGGGGACCGTGAAGACTTGTAACGCTTTGCCCTTCTCCGCGACATCCCGCCCGAGCTCGACAGTCGCACTCATGAGCCGACCCATCTGCTCGAGCAGTCCGTAGTTGTCCGGCTCGCCCAGGTCGGGGACAGTCGTGTCGGCCAGCTGCAGCAGCGAAATGAGCCCGTCGACTTTGGCGGCAATGAGCCCGCCGTACATGTCGGCCTGGCCCTTGACTGCGAGCACCTGCAGGGCGACGTCGTTGATCTCGTCGAAGATGCTCGGTCGCTCGGGGAGCGAATCGGCTTCGATTTGCCAGTCAGCGAGGCAGGATTTCAGGTTGTTCGTGAGGATGACGAACGTCGTACCAAAGACGCCCGACATGTCCTCGCGGAACATCCAGTCGACTTCGACGCCCCCGATATTGTTTGAGCGAGCACTCTCGGTCCAGCTGATCGCCTTCGCCTTCATGCTGCCGATGTGCGGCAGCACGAGCTCACCGACGGTCTGGTTCTCGAAAAGCTTTCGCAGCGCTCGCAGACGGTCTGGGAAGAGACGCGCGTAGCGCTCGGGCAGCAGCCCCGCCTGGAACGTTGGCGAGATGCGGATCTCGTAGAGTTTTCGACCTAGGTGTTCGGTGTCACCACCGTCCTGGTGCGGGTATTCGTGAATGTGATCGCGGACACCGCCCACGATCGAATAGTTCTCCCAGGGAAACTCAGCACCCTCGAAACTGGCAAGGGGCATCCCCTCAAAGACGTTGGGCATGGCTCAGGCGGCGACGCCCGGATCGCCGGGAATCAGCGTCAATCCCCCCGGGCTAATCGGCGCTTCCAGCTGAACTATCGCGACTGTTGTTCCTTTCGTGTGGTCTGAAAGGATTTCGATGTCGACGACTCGCGCTTGCCGTAGATACATGACGTCTCCTGCGATTGGCGCGCACGACACCCTATCCAGACTGGTTTGCTGAAGGTAGGCCCTGCGAAACGCACCAAGCTCTTCGAACCGTTCAGCGGGAGCGGCAGTAGGCACGTACATCACGAGCCGTAGGCTGGCGGTCCTCGGCCGTGTACCACGCGCGCGGCACAGCTTCAGATGTGCCTCTGTGGCCAGGCCGATCTTCGCGTTATTCACGAAGACGCTGAAGGATCGGAAGACCAGCGGGTTCGCTGCTAGCGGGGCTTTATTAGCCTCGTCGCGGCGCTTGGCGATCCGGAGACGCCGTACCCGCTCTACTGCGAGCACAGCCGACGTAACAGTAACGAACGCCCCCACGATCAGCAGGGCATTCGTCCCGAAAACGAGAGCCAAAATGGCTACGATCGCCGCGATGGACCCGGCTACTAAGTGTTGGTTGCGCGCCACGTCGTTCTCACTTTCTAAATTGGTGCTGTCGTTCGACTCGGAGGGCCTTTCCTCCCAATGCCGCGCGCGACAGCGGCGCTTTCGAAAACTAGGCTGCCGCTTCGGGCGCGCTCTGCTCCGCCACCGGCGCAACGCTGCGCGCGTCAGCAATCGCTTGCAGGAATGGGAGGAAGCACCAGGTCACACCGGGGCCGATGTCCTTGCCTCCGACGTCGATGTTGAACGTGGCTCGCTCGGCCGCGCGGTTGAGCGCGGTAGCGACCCCGTCGCTCACCATGCCGTCGCCGTCGGGCCCGAACGAACGCTCGATTTCGGACTTCGCGCCAGCCTGAAACTTAGCGGCAGATAGACCGCGTAGCTGGTCGAGAAACGCAGGCTCAGCGAGCATCGTCAGCATGAATTGCAGCTGACTGACGCTGACGAACTGGCCCTCTTTCCCGGGCAATTTGCGGCCTGTGGTCGTTTGGATCTCGATCGGTGCTACGATTGCGATGCTTTTCATGTTTGGGGCTCGAAATCCGCTTCGCCTGGCGCTCGAAAGAGTCCGAGAAGCGGTCATTGCGGCGCTCGAGCGCGCCTTCGCGGGGGATGAAATCGGGATCGAGGAGTACGAGCGGCGGGTCGCGGCTGCGCTCCAGGCCTCGAGCTTGAGCGAGCTCTACCCGCTGACGGCGGACGTCTCGACCTTCGCGCCGCCGGCGGATGAGGTTCGCAAGCGCGAGCCGCGCGGCACGCGCCTGGCTTGGAATCTATCGGCTTGGGATGCGGCGTGGCTCGCGGTGCTCGCGTGGTGCGCGTTCTGCTGCGTCGACTTCGCGCGCTACATGCTCACGCACTGACCGCGCTACAGGCGCTTGCCGCGCCCAGCGTCGCCGTGGTCGGGCGCATCGCCAGGCGTACCCGGCAGGTTCTCGACCTTTACCGTGCCTTGAATGCGCTGCACGGGCGGCAGCGCCGCTCGGTAGGCCGCGGTGAGTTGCGCCGGATCGAAGTCAGCCTTCACCGCCATCGGCGCCGCTGGCACGGCCGTGGGCGCGCTGCCGGTGCCGCGTAGTTCGGCCGCAGCGCGTGCCTTCTGGTTCTCGCGATCGTTAAGCCCCTTGAAGAAGCTCCCGTCGGTGAACAGAGTCTTCATTCCGGCCAGGAATCCGCCGTACCCGCCGAGATCCTTCTGAATCATCTGGTGGCTGGCGCCCCAGCCGGCGAGCCCCGCGCCGACGGCGGCGCCCAACGGTCCACCAGTCATCGTGCCGAGCTTAAGGCCTCCGAGGAGCATGGCGCCCATGCCCGCGCCAGCGAGCACGGTGCCCGCGGTGTTGCCCACGGTCTTGTCGCCGGTGAGGTCGCCCGCTGTCTGGCCGAGCTGGTAGCCCACGTAGCCGAGCGTGGCGGCACCGAACACCTTGCCGGCACCCCGCGCCACCCTCGCGAGTCGCCCCCCGCCGGTGCCTCCGGATCCGCCGGGACCGAGGAGCAGCGGCGCGCCTCCCTCCAGAGCCGAAGTTCCGCGGACCGCCGCAGCGCCGCGAGCAAGCACCTTTTCGAGCGCTAGTCGGCCAGCGCTCTCGAGACCGGCGCGCGCGATGCTGCCCACGATTGCCAGCGTGATCGCGCGCCCCGGGTTTTCGCTCGCCCAGGTCGCTGCCTTCCCGAGCATGCTCGCGATTTTGAGCGCGTCCGGCGCCATCTTCTGGAGCTGCGGCAGCACGTTGCTCGCCATCTCCGAGACGACCTTGTCGAGGTTTTCCTGGAACTCGATGGCCTTCGAAGCGTTCGTGTCCATCGCCGCCGCGAATGAGTCGTTCACTTCTTTATCGGTCAGCGACTTACCGTACTTGCCGAACTCGCCGCGAACAGCCGCGATGCCGGCTTCACCGCCGCCCGCTTCGAGGTAGCGCTGGCGGAGACCTTCGACGGCGCGTGCGCCCTGTACGTTGGCCCACTCGCTCTTGAACTTCGCCGTGTTCGTCCCGGCCGCCATGATGGAGGCGAGGATGAAATCTGACGCAGTGGTGAATTTTCCCTTACCCGCCTCCTGCGAGAAGCCGGGGCCAAACGTCTTGCGGAAAAGCGGATCGTTCTGCTCTGCCGACGCAAAAGACCTAGCGAACGCCTTCATGCGTGCGGGGGTGCGCATGGTGTTGACCATCGCCGCGACGCTCGTAGTTGCTTGCGCCGGCGAAGCGGCGCCGCCCATCAGGCCCATCTGCGCGAGAGCGAGCATCTCGGTGACGTTCTTGGTCTTGTCACCGGTAAATGCTTGCGCTGCGGCAGAGAGCTTCGGGCCATACTTCGCAAGATGCTCGAACTCTACCGTTCCGAGCTTTCCGCTGGCAGCGCCAACGTTCATCATCTGCACGAGTGATTGCGCACGCTGCGCGGCCTCTTCCGGTGACTTCGCCAAGTCTTTCCACCAGGTGGCAGCGGTGGTTCCAGCGAACGTCATCATTTGCGACGGGTCCGTGCCGGTCGCCTTGGCCAGCTTCATCAGAGGGCCGAGTGAAGCTCGAGCTGTAGCGAGGTCGCCGGTCCGTCCAACGAACTCGCGCATCCCGCCCATGGTCGACTCGGAGGGGAGGCGGTTCGCGATTGCCGCCGCGCGGACTTCCTCTGCCAATTGGCGCGGGTTGGCCCGCGTTCCGGCGGGGCCCGCGCTTCCCTCCATGAACGCGCTGTTCGAGAGCTTTACCGCCTCTTGCTCCAGCGAGACCGAGCGGGACACAGAGCTTCCGACGTTGAGGTCAACGCCCGCGCCGCGAATGATGTCGTTGGCTACCCGAGCGCCTTGACGAAGCGCGCCCGGCGCGTACCGGATGATTCCGTGGTACGCGGTCCGATACGCGAACGAGTCCTCAATCGACTTGGACTCGCGCAGCTGGCGAGCCTCTTCCTGCCGACGCTGTCGCGCGAGCGCAGTCTGAGACCGAACCTGCCGATCGATGGCCGACTGCCGGTCGCGCCGCGCGCGATTTTCGGCATCCTGCGATTCTCTCGCGGCCTTGGTTACCTGCTTTTCCGCATTCGCCTTTTCGATGCCGATGCGCTTCTGGTTCGCAATCTCAGCGGCAGCGGCCTTAGCCTGTTCGGCGGACGCTCTTTTCTGCGCCGCGGCCGCGGCATTCGCCGTCTTGACCTGCTCAGCAGCGACGCGCCTCTCGTTCGCAATGCGCTGCGCTTCAGCCTTCGCCTCTTCGCTAGCCCTCTGGCGCGCGAGGGCAACCTGCGAACGAACCTGCTGGTCAATGGCGCGTTGGCGCTCCTTGAAGGCGCGGAGCTCTGGGTCTGCGCCTGAGGAGCCTCCGCGATTGGAGCCTGGAGTATTGAGCGCGCGATCCATCGCCGCGCGCGCCTTCTGCGCCTGCGCGGGGAGGCCGCCGAGGATGGTTTGAATCGAGCGGTCCGCGCGCGCACCGATGATGATTTCGATGTGTGCGTCTGCCACTTCAGATACCGCCTAACCGCAACGGAAGGGCCTGCGTGGATCGCAGCACGCCCGGCGCACCGCCTTCGAAGCAGATGTGCATCGCCAGCGAGCCGGTTTTCATGTCCGTGTCGAGCTTTAGGCTGCGCACGACCATGTTCCCGAATTGCAGAATTCGACCGCCGATTTCACCAGCGGTGATGAATGCGTACTTGCCTTGCGCCAGCGCCTCGAGCGCCTGCTGCTGATAGAACGTGCCGCCCACCGGGACGAACGACTTGACGTTGAGCGTGCTTTCGACCGGAGCCCAGATGTAGCCGACGAAGATGCCGTTCTCGTAGACCCGCTTGCCGCCGGCCATTGCCATGTCGGCGCTGGCCTCGGCGGCCAAGCCCATCTTCGCACCCTGCAAGTAGACGGAGAAGTTCTTGAAGACGAACTGCCCCGTCACCGGGTCGAAGATATCGAACATGGCGCACGCGATTCACTCGGGAGTGGGCTGGTATCCGTCGAGCAGTTCGTTGAGCGCGAGTCGAATGTGCCGCCGCGCCATGGCGACGTGCGATGGGTCGATGTGCTGGAACGGATCGTCGATCGACAGCATCATGGCGAGCTGCTGCACTTCGTCGTCGTCCGCCTCAGTTTCGAGCGGTCCTGATTCTACGACCAGGGCTGCTATTTCGGACAAAAGCCGGTCAATCGTCACACGAGAGAGCGCAAGAGGAATGAGGTCCTCGGCGCACTCGAAGTTCGGGTGCGGCTTCTCGATGTCGTTTGGGTCGCAGATACCGCGGGCGACGCAGAACACGCCGAGTGCTTGTCGCTGTGCATCCGGGGTCTTCGCCTCCATCGTGGAGAACGCGAGCCCGCGCTCCGCGTCCGCCGCTGAGATGTGCCTGAGGCCGACCACAATCGGAGTGGCTGGTCGATCGCGGTAGTCGTAAGCGAAGTCCGAGGGCTGGAGGACCGTCGTCTTCGGAGCCCTAATAGGGCCGCGCGCTTGTGGCCGTGCCGCGGCAACGCTGCGTTGAAAGGGGCTGTCCGGAGCAATCATCCGACGAGCCGAGCGGGTGGCGACTGCAGGAACGACGGTGGAAGACCGGGGAAGATTGGAACCCCGAGCTTATGCAACTTGGGGCGCACGTCGGCGAAGACCGTGGCGACGCCCTTGGCCATGCTGGCCTGCCCGTCTTTGAGCTCCACGAGCGGCTTTTCGAGCCAGTAGACGCACGACAGGCCTGGGCTCGCCCCGGGCTCGTTGAGCCACCGGCGCAGCACGCGCGCCGCCTGCGTCCCTTCGAGTACCCAACCGGGCACAGCTCTAATCTGGGCCAGCACGACGTCTGGAATCGCGGGCCATGGCACCCCCATGAAATCGTCGGTGCTGATGAGCGGAACGCCGTGCTCTGCGGCTAGCGTGCGCGCAAACGACGTTTTGCCGACTCGAGGTCCACCACAGATGGTGATTCGTGTACTTTCTCCCATGTTAGCTTTTGTCCGACGAGCTGGAGTCCGAGGGCTTGTTCTGCGCAAGTAAGCTCAACAATTGGCTTACCGAAAATCGCAGCAATTGCAGGTGCATGCCCGGCCGCATGTTTAAAAAAGGGCCGAGGTCGGTTGATGCCGCCACCTCCCCCATGACCTCCCAAAGCTGGTCGGGAGAGAGCCGCGTCGCCTGCGGCGAGACCTTGTCTTGCCAGGCCTCCTGATGCGCGGCGAGAAACGTGATTGAGTCGCGGGTGAGGTGTGGCGAGCGGAGCATTACCTCGACTGCGCTCTGCACGTTCCCGCGTGCACCGAAGAACGGTTCCGGATCTTTGGCGTCCCCGTCGGGGTCCACGCAGGCAATCGCGAGCAGGTGCAGGTTGTAGCCGAGCGAGTAGATTGGGTTCAGGTCGTTGCGCTGCTCGAGTGGCACTCCGTGTTGCTCGGCATAGCCGTTGGCCCCAACGAGGATTTCGCACTGCTCGAGCGGCGTGATCGCCCGCATTCCGACGACGATCTCGATACGCTCGGGGTGACCGTCGCGTGCACGCTGCTCGGCGAGCTCTGGCTGATCGACGAGGAGCGGGCCGGGCGAGTTGACGAGCGGTAGGGTGACGCGCGTGATCGCGCGGGTGCCCTGCACGACGTTCCTCGCTTTGAGCTGTTCTTCGAACTTCATCCGTGCATGTCGCAGTCCGCGAAAACGCAAATAGCGCCCGCGGCGTTGAGGCCGGGGGCGCTATCGGTTATTCAGCTCGCGGCGCGCGCTCCCTTCGCGTCCGCGGCTCGGTGAGCTCAGGCGAGCTCGCTATGACGGCTCGTTGTCAGCCCGCTTCGTCCGGCTTCCCGCCTTCGAGCTCGATGTCCATCATGTTCGTGCCCTTCACCATGTCGGTGTCGAACTTGATCTCCATCACGTTCATCGAGATCTTGATGAGCTTCCCGAGGATGGGGCCGCACGTCATCATGAGCTTCTTCTTGGTCTTCCAGGCGCGGTAGATCGCGTCCTGCTCGGGCGTTCCAGCTGCCGGAGAGTAACCCTGCAGGCTGAGTTTCGTCGCGACCTTGCCCTGCGACACGCCCATGTGACCGTCGTCGGTGATCACGCTCTCGTTGCCGGCGGGCAGGGTGAGAGTCGCCTTTTGGGCGAGCCCGTGTTTCGCGTTGTCGGCGTAGACGGACCAGTTCTTGAAAATGTGTTCGGGCACGAGAGTCTCCGTTCACGCCGCGATGGCGCGCGAGTGCGGTCGAGTCGTCGTTGCTGCGGGAAGAGCTCGGGCTACGAGGCCGCGGCAGTCTGGTTGACCTGAATCCCCACGATGTGGTTCTGCAGGCGCACGATGCACGGAATCGCGCTCATCAAGCGGTCCGTCTGGAACTCGGTGAGAGGCGGATTCGCGTCCACGTCCTGCACCCAGTTGTTCCGCTCGCAGATCTTGAGACGCGCGATGATCACGCTGTTCCACAGCGACGGGAACGCGGTGCCAGCAGGCGGGGCCTCTGCGTCGTTCGCGGGCTCGTCGCTGAGGTAAGCGTTCTTCTCGGCGAAGTCCTCCCAGTCCGCGCCGAGCTCCTTCGACACGCGGTCCGGAACGTCCGCGTGACCCCAGTCGAGCGTGCGGAAGTCCGGGCTCGAGCCGTTGAGGCAGTGCGACTGGATGGCGCGGCCGATCACGACACGACCGTCGAAGGTCGTCATGAGCGGCAAAACGCCGGAGTTGAGCAGCGCGTCGGCCACCTGAATGCTGGCGCGGTCGACCACGTCGAACTGCGGCGCAATGGTGGGGAGCTGCACACCGTTGTAGCGCGCGTTCGGGTTTGCTCCGACCGTGGTGGAGCGCACGGCCGCGAGCTGCGCCGAGATTTCACTCGGGTGCGATTCGCTGTTCGTGAAGTGCGCCAGCGTCATTCGCTGGTTGTTCAGCGTCGCTGACGCGAACGTCATCGAGGCCGACGTCCCGCGCGTCAGCGTCATGATGCTGTGCTCTTGGTGCATCGTGAGCGCTGACGCTTCGCTGTTCAGCTGCGTGCGGATGAGACCCGCGTTCGTCGCGTCGTTCTGCGCCCAAGCCTGGTAGTCGTACGTGTCGGAGGTGAGCTTCGCGAGCACGTTGGTGACGTCGTCCGCGCCGGCGCCCGACGCGAACGGGACCTTTGTGCCGGTGAGCGCGGTTCCGCCCGCAATGGTCGCAGTGAGCCCGGCCGGCGCCTGCGTGAGGTCCTTGGCGCAGATCCACTGATTCATCCGCACGCCCTTCGACTTGGTCGTGGCCGTGATGACGCCGGCGACGTTGGCCGCCGTGCAGAACCCACGCGAGTTCCCGTTGATTTTGAGCACCATGTCCGCCGCGACGGTCGTCGGAGTCGACGCAGGCGTGACGGTCACGCTGTAGAACTTGCCGCCAAGGCGCAGCGTGAGCGTGCCGGTCGTGGTCCAGGTGCCGGCGATCGTGATGGTGAGCGAGCCGGCGACGGCGCCGCCCGCCTCCGCCACTGGACAAGCCCAAAGCACCACGCCAGGAATGGCGAGGGCTGCGTAACACTGAAGGGCGATTTCCGAGCCGGCGCCGAAGTACGCATCGGCTTCCTCCTCGGTGAAAACGCGGATGGGGTCGCCGTCAGCGGTGGCACTGCCGGTCGACAGCTTCGTGCCGGTGACGGTGACCTTGATTTGACCAGCGCCGATGCTGCGTCGTCCGCGGCCAAAGTTGACCTCGCGCGCGGCAATCGGGAACTTCCAGGACGGGGTGAGTCCAGACAGCGAAATCATGCGTGGTTCCGTTCGATGGAGCGGTGGCTACGGAGTTCGGTCCGCGGCGGTGGCGCGCGGGTGGAGTGGGTGAGGGCGCGGGGCGCTCAGCGACGGCGGGACGAACGCGTGCTGGAGCTCGAGTCGCTCGCGTCCTCGGCGCTGTTGGCTTCGGTCACGGGCTCGGGCGCAGGCGCAGGCGCGAGCGCTGAATCGGTCAGCGTGCTGGCCGCCTCGGTAGAAACCGGGGGGTTGCCGCCAGAAACCGGGGGGTTCCCGGAGCCTTCCGGTGGCTTCACGGCCTCCACCGGCGCCTCGCCGACGTACAGCGGCTCGCTGGGCTCCGGCATGTCGGGGTTCGAAGCGAGCATCTCGACGATCGCGGCCGCCCGAAGGTCAGCGAGCAGCTTCGCTGGCTCCACGAACTCGTCCGGCTTCATGCCGCAGGCGAGGTACGTATCGAGCGTGGCTGCGATGAGGTGACCTTTCTTGATCTCCTCGCGATACCAACTCGTGTTCATCACGCGCGTGGGCTCGCGGTCGTACTGGAAGCGCGTGCGCTGGATCGCCGGGCTGCTGGTGACCGTGACGCCCTTGACGGTCTGCAGGCGCGCTGCCTGCAGAATTTCCACGCCCGCGATCGAGCAGCCGACGAGGCTGCGTTCCGCGATGGGTACGATCGCAGGATCGTGAATGACGTGGCCGGCCGGATCCGCGTAGGTGCGGCCGTCGGTGTCGATGCCGGTCCAGGGATTCGGCAGGACGAACAGGAATTGCTGCCAGGCCATCAGGCGTGCCTCGAATGGAGCTGTGCGCGGCCGCGCGCCGCGGCAGCGAGTGGATTCGTCAGGTGGACTCAGGCGCCGTACTGACGGATTACGGTGTTGTCGCCTGCGTGATTGTCGCCATCGCCGCCGGGTGAACCCTGCTGGATAGCGATCGTTGCTTTGCTCGGCACGCCGCGAATCGACGGGTCGAACGTCGTGAGCTCTTCGCACTCGATGTGCACGAGCACCGCGTCGAAGTCTTGGAGTTTCTCGCCGATCGTGACCTTGATCCGCGGCTCGAAGTCGATGCGTTTGACGACCGGCACCCGGCAGAGCCCGAGGCGCCGCGCGAGAACGCTGCCCTGCGTCGGAGCGGTTGGGTCTTCGTCGCCTGGGTCAACCCACCAGGGATGACGACCGAGGCGCACTGCGTGGCGAATGGCGATGCCGACGCGAGCGGTGAAAGGGTCGCGCTTTTCGCGCTTGTCGCCCTCTACCGCGGGCGGCATCCAAAGAACGAAGAGCTCGGTGGTGTCGACGTAGAGGTCGTCGCCAAGTCGCTGCGGTAGCTGCGTGTGCCGGAAGACGAAAAGGCTCGGGAGCTGTTTGTCGTCGAACCAGGCGCGAACCGAACTTGCCTCCCGCACAGCGCGCACGACGTCGCGCTCTCCCGGAGCAATCTTGGACCAGTCGCGCGACAGCTGCGCGTTCAGGTAGCTCTGCAGGTAGAGCCCGAACTTGCGCAGCAGCGGGTCCGCGACCGGCGTGTTCGTGGGCGGATCCGGCGGGAACTTGATCGAGCCGATCTCGTCCGCCACGGTTCCCTATCGCTTCCAGATGAGTCGGAGTTTTTCGCGCACGAGGACCAGATCGCGGTAGAGCACGCGCTCGGCCTTCTGTGCTGCCGGACCCATGAACGGGAACGGCCTTCCGCCTGGGTGATTGACGCTCGGAAGCGCGACCCACGCGCCGACCTTCGGCCAGTAGAACTTGAGGAGCGGGTTGCCCTCAATCTTATGAGGCTTCGTGCCCGCTTCGACGAACATCGAGTAAGGCTGCGGCGAAACGATCGACCAGGTCGCGGTGAGCGCGGTCTCTTGTCGCTCCTGCGCGTGAATCTTGGCGCGCAGGTCGCCCGAGCGGTCTTTGAACTGCCCGACGCGCTTCGCTTCCGCCGCGCCTTCGCGCGCTGCGTTCTCCACCGACTCGTGGATGCCCCGCGTGAACTCTTCATGCGTCCGCTCGACAGCCCGATCGAAACGGGACATGTCGAGCCCGACGGTGAAGTCCATTGCTACCCGTAGAAGTTGCCTAGTCCCGGTAGCGGCCGGCACTCATCGACTGTGGGCTCGTCCGGCATGTCAGTAGCGCCTGCTGAGTCAGCTGGTCCCCCACCGCCGCTTTCATCGCCCGTGTCACTGACGAGAGACGTCTTTGCGTCACGCAGCTGCTGCAGCTCGCGCTCGCATTGCGCCATGAGCGAGAACCCGTCTATCTTGATTACTGCGGGGTTCCGTATGGCGCACATGGCGTGCGCCACGTCGAGCGTGATCCTACGCAGCTCATTGCGAAACACCGCATTCGTCGCGACCAGCGTGTCGATATCGTAGGTGTTCGCCAGAGCTCCTCGTACCTTGCTGGAGGCGTCGATTCGCAGCTGAAAGTCCGCGTTCTCTTCGACCTCGCCCAAGTCGTGGTCGTTGAAAACGCGACCGTGAACAGGCTTGCTGAGCCGAAGCTCGAGCTCCTCCATGGTTATAAGGGGCTCGAGTTCAGCCATTCTGCCAACCGCCTATCGAGCGATCCAGATCACTCGACTTCTTTGATCGCCCCGCCGAGCGAGCGAGCATCCGCTTCGCTCAGATCGAGCAGCGCGCCGGGTTCGTGGAACTTGCCGCCGTGGCCCACGCTACCTGGGCCGGCCACGACGTACACACCCGCTTTGCGCGCGCCCACCTGCGCCTTGGACGGCGGAGGCTTGCCGGGCTTCACAGCCTCGCCCAGGTCTTCCGCCTCCGCCTCGGTGAGGCGCAACAGAGAGCGAGCCGCGTGCATCTCGCCACGGAAGACGACCGAGCCGGGACCCACCACGTGATAGAGGGCCCGCTGGTCGTCCAGTTCCTCTTTCGGCTTCTCCGATGATTTCGCCGCCTTTGCGCCTTTTTTCGCCATCTTTTCGGCCAACTCGGCCTCGTATTTGGCGAAATACTCCGCATAGTCGCCGGTGTATCCGGCCTTGCGATACTCCTCTTCGGTGGGCCGCTTGTAAGGCTTGCCGTCCGGATAGAAGAGCCCCTCGCCGCTGCCGAGCACGGGCGCGCCTTCGCCGCTCGCGGCAGGCGCTTCCCCACCAGCGCCCGTTGCGCCGCTGTCGCTCAACGGCGCGATGCCTGATTCCACCGGCTTCACCGGCTCGATCGACTTGCTCATGTTCGTTCTCCCTGGTTTTCCTTAGCAGCCGAGCTCAGTGAATCAGCCGATTGGCGACTGGATGAGGAAGCCGGTGTCCGCGGCGATGATCTGCTGCGCGTCTGCGAATGACGAGCGAGCCACATAGGCGCCCTTGGCGCCTTTCTCCTGCCGGAACATCAGGTCCGACTGCACGGCCATGTCCTGGAACGTGTAGCCGAAGCACGCGCTCCGGATCGAAGGCGCTTGCGCCACGCGGTAGATACCGAGAACGTTCGGCCAGATGCGACCCCAAGTGGCCGAAGCTTGACCTTCGTTGGCGGTGTCGACGCGCGCGCGTCCGACCAGGAACTCGTCGACCTCGAAGTACTCGGCGAGCATCTTCGGGGTTGCGAACTTGTTCCCGGGCTCACCGCCGTACTTGAACATGTCCAAGATGCGCGGGTTGCGCTTCAGGGCGTTGTAGACGTCGAGCGACGCAACGGCGACGGTTCGCGTCGCTTGGTTGCCGGTGAACATCGCCTTTTGGGCAGCGTCCACGACAGCACCCGGATCGCCGCCAGAAGCGGTATCCCAACGATCACCCGCCGACAGCGTGACGGTGTTGCTGCCGAAGTTGCCCGCGGTGGTCGCGGCCGTCGCGATACGCTGCTCCTTCTTGAACGCCAGCGCGTACAGAACGTTTTGCTGCGCATCGAGCAGCTCGTTCAGGGGCGCGCTCTGGTTCTGCAGCGTGTACTGGTCCACGACCTCCTGCAGCGAACGAATCGCCAGCGCGACGGTCGACTTGGAGCGGCCTTGCGACAGCTCGTTCGGATCCGTGCGCGTGCTCATCGAGTCGTCCGGGTACGCAAACCGGTCGCGCTGGTTGTACGAGAAGTACACCGCGCTCATCGAGCCGTTCGTCATGATGTCGGGCATCACCCGGTCACCGATGAACTGCTCGTTGGCGTACATCACGGAGAGGTTGGTCATCACCTCGTCCTGATGCACGTCGTTCGGACGCAAGTCTTTGAGGGCGAGGACTTCGGCGTTGCGGTCCGCCCATTCCTTCAGTTCGTCCTCGGTGCCGATGCCCTTGGCGATGTTGCGGACGTGACCGAGGAAGGCCTTGTAGGCCTTGGTTTGCGCCGTTTCCTGGCGCGGCGCTGCGTTGTCAGCGAGAGACATGGTTGTGCCTTTCGAAGAAGCTTCGAGTTGGTTGGCGCGACGCGATGGGGCGTCGCGCTCGTTGGTTCAGAAAGAGAGCGAGCGACTTAGGAGCCCACGGACCAGCCCGCAGAGCCGAGATTGATGCCGACCAGGTCGCCGACTACGCCGGTCTCCATGTACTGGCCGAGTACGCGCAGCTTGCCGGTCCCACCGCCAACGGTTGCGTCGGTCGTGCCGTCCGACACGAACTTCGCGGGGGCCCCCTGTGTGGCGCCGCCGGTGCCGACGAGCACCTTGGCTACGCCGTTCCCGAAAAGCGCAACGCGCACCTTCGTGGTCGGGTTCGTGGTCGGCGTGGTGTCGTCGCCGTTGCCAGCTTCGAGGGCGATACCGAATGCGTTGTCGGTGATTGCCGCGGCTTCGACGATGTTGCCTCCGGAGAACTTGACCGGAAAGCCTCGACGAACGGTGTTTCCCGCCGCGACGGTGAATTGACGGATGACGGTCTGTTCCAACCGCTCTTCAGCTTTTGCAACCATGATGGAGCTCTCCCGATGCGGCGCAGGGCCGCCCAGATCTGTGTTTTGGGTGAGCCGGCGCGGTGGGGCGCCAGCGTCAGGTCAGGGTGTTGCGTAGCGAGCTAGAGCTCAGCCCGCGTTCACAGCTTTCGATGCGGCATCGCGCGCCGACTTCGCGATCTTCGAACCAGTCTTCACGTGGTTCTGAGTGGCGTGCTTGTCGTCGCCCGTGATGTCCTTCGTGTGCGGAAGGTCCGGGCGGTTCTTCATCTGCGAAGCGAACAGCTCGGGGTTGGAGGCACGGAGCTTCGCCATGTCCTCTCGCTCGGCCGGAGCGAACTTCTTCCCCTCGAAGTGATCGAGGTCGGCCTTCTGCGCGGCCTTGTCGACCTCGTCGAGCTTCGCCGTCTTGCCCGCCAGCTCGGTCTCGAGCTTCTTCACCGTGGTCTGGCTCGACTCGAGTTCACCCTTCACCTTGCCGAGTTCCGTCTCGGTGGCCTTGACCTTCTCGTTCGCGACGTCCAGCTCGGTTTGCTTCGCCGCGAGTTCCCCGGTCTTGGTCGCGAGCTCCGCGGTCTTGGTCCCGATCGTTTCGTTCGCCGTCTTGAGCGCGGTCTTGAGGGTCTCGAGCTCGGCCTTGAGGGTTTCGATGTCCATGGTGGTCTTCTCCAGGGCTTTGCCCGCTGGAAGTTGGATGGTGGTTTTCGTGCTCTTGGGGTTGTTCAGCGCTCGGGCACGGAACGACTCGCGCTCCGTTGCGCGCTCGGCGGACAGCGCCACCGCGTCCGCGTTGGCTGGGAGCGGAACGGCCGAGATCTCGAAAAGCTCGTTGTCGTCGAGGTGGTAGATTTCGACGTCATCGCGCACCTCGCGGTAGACGTCGTGCGGGTAGAACCCGACCGACACCGCACGCATTGAGCGCTGGCGATATTGCTCCCAGACCTCGACGGCCATGGGGTTCGCCTTCTCGTCAACGAAGTTGAGCGTGGCCTCGAGCCGGTCGCGCGCCGTGACCTCGGTAGAGAAACCGATGGGCAGCGTCCAGCGAGGGTCGCCGCCCATGCCGAGGAATCCGCCGCGGTTGTGCCCATAGAGCACCACCGGGTTTTTGTTGTACCGCTCGAGCCGCCAGTTTTGGTCGACGATCTCGTCGTAGCTGTCGATCGCCGATGTCGACGCGATGACGCGCACCGTGCGATTCTTCTCGTCAATCGTGTCGGCCTTGGTCTCGATACCGAATGAGCGGCGAATGACCTCGCGCTCGCCGGCATCGCGCGCCTTGGTCGGCGGCTGTTTCGCCGTGAGCTCTCGCACGAACCGCTCGAGCGCTTCCGGCGATTTGAGATCTCGAAGGATCTGTGCGAGCTGCTCGGGGTTCATCGGGTCACGGTTTTCTTGGTGGCGGCGCTACGGTCGACGTAGCCGGGCGCGTGATGCCGCTCGGCATTCTTCTCGGTCCACGCGCGTCGCGCGTCACTCGTTGTCCGACTCGTCGGGCTCGTCGGCGTCCGATTCGTCGTCGGATTCGTCGCCGTCCGGTTCGGGCTTGGGCTTGCCGGGCTTCGATTGGTCTTGCTTTGGTTCGCCATCGCCGAGCAGCACATCGTTGGGCTTGGGGGAGGGGATACCGGTCTTCTCTTGCACCCAGCGCTCGGGGATTCGCATCCCAGCCTTGCGCAAGCGCCAGACGCCGTTCGAAAACTTCTCGAGGTCGAGTGGGTCTTCTAGGACTGGGAACGCGGAAGCGGGCTCGATGCGAGCGCCGTAGTTCAGCTGATAGAAAGCCGTGACGAGCGTTTCGTGCAGCAGCTTCCAGATCGCAATCGCTCCGTCGTCACGGATGTCGCGGCGGAGCTGGTCACGAACGACCGTTGAGCTCTTCGCCCCGATCTCGCTCGGTTCGACCACGTCGGACGCGCCGAGCCATCCCTTCGAGAGTTCGCGAGCGAGGTACTCCGCGAGCTCCCGGTGGGTCGACATCTGCCGCTGGGTTTGCGGCCATAGCAGCTCGATAGCGGTGTTGTCGGGGTGAACCGCGACGCCATTCGCGTTCAGCCGCTCGAGAATGTTGAGCAGCTTCTGAACGTCAGGCTTTGGGGTCCCCTTGACGTACTTGCCGAGCCGCTTCGGTTTCCAGCCGATCTCAGCGAGTTTCAGCCAGTCCGAGACGTCAAAAGTTCGAAATCCGACCATCCAGCACGTGAAGCGCGCGAGGCCTTCGCGCACGAGCACGTCGCCTGTGATGCGCGGTCGGTGCTGAATGAACTTGCCGAGCGGGTAGTCGGCGAGGAGGTCGACACCTTCGCTCTCGAAGTTCTGCCGACCGTTCGGGTCGAAGAGCAGGGCGCCGTCGGTTTGGCGAAAGCCGAAGCGCCGCGGCGAGATGCACTTGATTCGGTCCGGGACCATCAGGCCCGCGGTGACGCCGCTGTCGTCTTTGCGCCAAATCACCTCGACGGTGGCGTGGCCGAAAGCCGTTCCGCTGCCCTCGAAGTGCTTGATCGCGTCGATCAGCCCCTTGCAGCCCTTTAGCGCCGCCTTGCACAGGCTGGCTGCCTTGAGCTCTTTCTTCTTCGGCTTCTCGACGGGTGGCGTGACGTCCCAAGGGAGACTCGAAATCGCGACTTCGCGCGACTGAATCACCGAGTGGGTGTGCCCGTCCTTTTGCCGCCCCTCGTTGAAGAGGTCGACCAGGCCGGCGGGGTAGCCCATATCCGCGCGCGCGATGATCATCGCGATGCGCGCCGGCGTGAGGTTGCCGCCGATCTTGGCGAACTGCGCCGAGAGCATAGGCTCGGCGACGAGCCCTTCGACGTACTCCTTCGGCGTGCGCTTCGGCGCGCGCGTTTGCGATGCGCCTGAGCGGGACATGCTCGAAACTAGGCGGCTTCGTAGATGGTGTACGCGCCGGTGCTATCCGGGTAGATGCGAGTGGGGGAGGCCAAGTACTGCTGCCCCGCAATAAGCGGAACGGTGTCGGGGTTGTCGCTGCCGCACTCGCAGTGCAGGTTCCCTGCGCTCGTGCAGACCACGCTCCACTCGCGGAAACGTCCGGTCGTGCAGGCCGGCGTGATGCCGCTCCACCCGAAGGTGAAGGCGCCGTTCGTCGCAGCCTGGGCCGCAACGGTGATGCTCGTTGGCGCACCGTCGAGCGGACCGTCCGCAACGTACGTTGCCGCGTTGCCGGTGTTCGTGATGGTCGCCGTGCGCGTAACGGTCTGCCCGCGCCACGGCCCCGTGAACGTGACGGTCGAGTTCAGGGTGTAGGCGCTAGCCTGAGCGGAGGTCGTGACGCTCGGAAAGGATCCGAGTCGCTGAAACCCGCCGAGCAGGGGCGCCAGCATCGCGCCGTTGAGAGCGCCGCCCGAATAGGTCTGGATGCTCGTCGCCGAAGCGATGGAGGTTTTGATGCCGTTCGCGCTGGCCAGAGCCGCCACCGCAAACTGCATGCTGCGCGCGTATCCCATTACGGCGTCGCCGGACCTGAGCTATTGACGGCCACAGGAATGCACACGTAGCCGGATCCGGCGGTGAACGCCGACGTGATGCGGTCGAAGCGAATCGCGTCGCCCTCGACGAGCAGCAGCGCCGCGAACTCGGCGAGAGTATCGAGCTTCACGCCGATGGTGCCAGCCTTGATACCCGCGGTGAGACCCGCCAGGACATCGCCGGAGGCGCCGCCGAGGAAGTCCCCCTTGGTGTTGTAGCTCGCCTTGTTCGACGAAATACCGATCGCGCTGCTCGCGCCGCCGGTCCAAGCGACCAAGTTCTCCCAGTAGGGATTTGCGGTGAGACGCACCACGAAGCCCTCGGGAATCGTGCACAGGGCCGCGGCGTCCGCGGTAGCGAAGCTGATCGGCAGCTTCATCACGAACGACTTGTCCGCTCGAAACCAGCAGCCAGCGCCGTCAGTCGGCTCGATCGCGAGCTCGAGCGATTCGTCGCTCGTGAGTACTGAGCCAGACACGTAACGCCAGAGCGAGCCATCGGTCTGCACCATGGCGAGCATGCCGTCGACTCGATTGAGAGGCGTGATGGCAGCGAGCGCGGCGCGCGTTGCGATGGCGCCCGCGTAGCGGCCGCTCACTTCCTGAACTTCGCGCGAACCGGAGTGGAGGTAGCCCGTCATCAGTCCCATGGTCGTTTTCCTGTTGGTTCAGTAGGAGGCTGTATCTGCCCAGCGGCTCTCAGGCTCGGGCTCGGGAACGGGGTCGTCTGTGAAGTCTTCGACTGCGGTGTTGGGCTCGTACACAGCGAGCAGCACCGATTCAGCGCGGTCTGGGCTTCGCCCGAGTCGCTTCTTCGTGTCGAGTTTCGGCTCGACCTTGTTCTGGCCGGCCGAGGTAAGCGAGTAGGTCGGAGCGAGCAGCTCGCTGTCGCAGCGCGCGTCCTTGTCGTAGATGGCGCCGCCGTCTTTGCAGAACTTGCGGAACCCGAACCACAACTCGTCGCGCACGCGCGGGTACTTGTCTGGCTCGCTCGCGGTCTCGGCGAAGTTGATTTCTACCACTTCGACGAATTCGTCGAGGCGACCATCAGCTTGAAGCTCACGAAGCCGATCCGCTACCGCGCCGCCATAGCCGCCCGTGGAGTCGATCTTGATTCGAACGCGCTGTTTCTTATCGCGCAGCGCGCTCATGCACTGCAGCGCCAGCCCAGAAACTTTCGTCGAATCGTAGCCGTTGACGCACGCCTTGACGTCGCGCTCTTTCTCGAACCAGGCCGGCGTGTAAACGCGCAGTCCCTCGCGAGCGGAAACGGCCGAGTAGTCGTCGCCGAACCTGGCAACGTCGACCCCGAGGTCGATCGTCATGCTCGGGCTAGCGACGTCGTCATCCCAGCGGCTGCGCGCCGCCTCGAGCATCCCAAGGCCGATTACCGCGTTAGCCACGTTGGCCGGGAAGTTCCCGAGCACGCGCACCGCGTAAACCGGCGAGTCCGTGTCGTTGTCGTCGGCGATTTCTTGGATGAACTCCCGGTCGATGAGACCCGGGTAGACCATCTCGCCCGCGACCACGTTGGGCGTGTCGGGGCCTGAAATGTGGTGCAGGTCCCAACCGGCGCGCCGCTCGTGGAAAGCGTCGTAGAACCAGCCGCTCGTCTGGGTGGGGTTCCCCAGCGTGAGAACCTTGCCGCCGCCGGCGCGAACGCCCTGCAGGGCTTCCCACACGCTGCGAGGAACGCCGGGGCCCTCGTCGATGATGACGAGAACCTCAGGTCCGCCGGGGCCGCTGACGTTGTCAGCGTTAGAAGCCGTGAAACCGAAGAGCTCGCGCCCGTCAGCCCACCGGCATCCCGTGGCCGGGTCAAGACCTGGCTCGGGGAGAATCTGCCGAAGCAGCGGCGAGACCGCGTAGAAGCTACGGATCTCGTACCAGAGCGCCTTTTCAACCTGCCGCGCCGTGGGCGCTGTCAGGATGACGCGCGCCATGCGGCGGGTGAGCGCCCACCAAATCGCAATGGCCGCAGCGAGCTTGCTCTTGCCGCTCTTGTGGCAGCTGCGCACCGCCACGCGGCGATGCTGCGCCACAGCAAGCGCGAGAGTCTCCTGCGCCGACCAGAGCTTCAGCGGCTTGGGGCCGTCCGGGCTCGGCGAGCGGAGGATGTTCGAGCAAAACTCGACGGGGCGCGCCGTGTACTCGGTGAGTACGGAGCTCGTGTTCCAATTCGCGCTTGCGCCGGCCGCGCGCGCTTCACGCTCTGCGCGCCGCCGTGCCTGAACCTCGCGTAGGACTTCGTCGAGCTGATTGCGCGCTCGGTCCTCGCGGATCTTTTGGCGCACGTGGCCAACGGCCATGAATCACTGAATCGTCGGGGAGCCCTGCGGTTCGTCCTGCGTCTCTGGTTCGCCACCGCCCTCGTCGCCGTCGTCGCTGCCGGCCTCGTGCCGCGCAAGCCAGCCGTCGATGACAGCATCGAACACGGTTCCGCCCTGGTCGTCCCCCAAAAGCTCCTTGAGCTTGCCTTCGAGGAAGAACGTGAACTCTGCGTGCTCCTTCCGAAGCACGAGGTTGATACGCGTTCCGAATCGCTCCGGCCTCGTGACGGCCAGGATATGGGCAGCCGAGCGGGCCTTGCCGAACGAGACCCCCTTCGGATCACCGTTCAGCGTGGTCTGTACCAGGTCGACCTCGCCCTGCGCTTTCGCGCGTGCGACAGCCTGTGCGAAGGCTTCGAAAGGCTCTTGGCCTTGCCCCCCTTTGCGTAGCCAGCTGTAGACCGTGTTGATACTTACACCGGCGACCTGGGCGGCGGTCTCGAGGTAGTTTCCCTTCTCGAGTAGCGTGCAGATTTCGGTGCTTATCGCATCGGTCAGGGTCGTCTTGGCCATTGGGTGGCGCTGGTGTCGCGCCCGTTGGCCCGTCCCGTTTCGGCCGCGGGCCCTCCCACCGTTTGGGAAGGCCAGGGGCGGCCGGCGTTTTCACACCGACGACCCCCGGGGCACGCGAGCGAGCCTATACTGGTAATAGGAGCGTGATTCTGCTCCGGGCGCACCGTCGCCCTACAGGCGCACACCCACGTGATGGGCGAGTTTGGCCATAGCGCGGGCGACCTTGATTTGCCCCCGCGAAAGCGAGTCGTGCGCGCGCTGCAAAGTCCGGATTTGTGCCTTCAATTCCCGCATGTCCGCGCTCATCACGCCGGGCTCGTCCACGGACAGAGTCCCGAGGCGTCGGACGCGCTCGAGCAGCACCCAATCCCTGAATCTTCCGCGGTGCAATTTCTTGATCACGTGCTCCCGCAGCCGGCGCCGGGCGGTCCACTTCGAGCACCCCATGAGCTGGGCGGCGTCGGTGAGCAGAATGAGGGTCGTGCCGGGCTTGGCGTAGGGCTTGCGCGACATGCTCAGGTGCCCTCCTGGTTCACGTCGGCGGCGGGTGCGTCCGGCGCTGGCTCGTCGTCCTCGTCGTCGAACAGCGGCCGCGTTGCCCAGGGTGGGGGAGCGGGGACGGTGGGCGCTGCCTCGACCTCGGCGCCGCCGTCGCCGTCATCACCGGGCGACGGCTGTCCGCTCGAGCAGTCGGCGACGTCCGGCGCGGCCGCGGGCGGCGGCGCTTCGGTCGCCCCGAGCGCGCGCCACTCTTCAGCCTGCTCTGCGCTGATGGGGCGTCCGAGCGGAATGCTCCCCGTGATGCGCTTCGTTTCCGGGTCGTAAGCCAACTTCGGCTCGAGTTCCGCGGCCTGTTCGCGCACCAGCCTCGGGATGTCGATTGGAGTAGCCAGCAATTTCCGCAATCGCTCATCGCTGAGCTCGCCCATGGTGTCGGCTATCACCGCAGCCGCTCGCTCAAAAAGACCGTCGACCCCGAGGCCGCTTGTGTCGCCCTCGGGTGCTGCCGGGTCCAACCCGAAAACCAGCCCGGAGCTCTCGAACTCACCCTCGAGCTTCTGCCGGTAAGTTTCCGAGAGCAGTGAGCCCACCGCGGTGACGCGCAACCCGTCCAAAAACCGCTGCTGCTCTTCGGGGGTCAGTCCGCCGTTTGGCAGCGCCGGCGGCGCGATTCGGAGCAGCTCGCGCTCGCTAGTCGCCCCGACGAGCACGGTCTTCAACGGCGCCGTCGGGGCGTCCGCTCGCCCTGACGCGAGCACCTCGAACTCGCCCGCGAGCGCCGCCTCGATTTCCGCCTCGTGATCGAGCTCCTGTTCGGCCTCGCCTTCGTCCGCGCTTGGCGGCGCCGCGGCGTTCCAGAGCGTGCATGCCCACTCGAACAGCTTGAGTGCCTGCTCGTTCGCGGCTTTGAACTGCAGGAAGCGTTTTTCGTCGTACTTTTGCCGCTGAGCCTCCCGCAGGTTCGCGAAGAGCTGCGAGTGGTGGAGCTTCAGCGGGTTCGTTCGGAGCATCGTGCGGCCAGACGGCACCAGGTGCCAAAGCGCTCCAACGTTCCCCCCATCGGGCGCGGCGTAGCAGCCGAGCACCTCGAGCGCGTTTTGCCCGTCGTTCGGGTTCTGGTCGAGCAGGCGCATGATGCGGCGCGACATCTTGGCGAGCCACGTCAGGTCGGCGTGCATCTCGTCGCTGAGCTCGTAACCCTTCGGTGGGTCCTGGCTCGTGAGTGGGTACACGTTCGGCAGGCCGTCGAGGGACGGACGCGTCACGCGGAACGGGCTCGCCTTCGGGATGGGGCGGGTTGACTTCCGCCGGCGCCGCGCGCTCACCGCGCCCACGAGCCAGCACCGCCCCTCGCAGTCCGGGCACAGCATGTCCCCGTCGAACGCCGCGGGGAGCTCTGGCATGGCCAACCATGCGGGCGCGGCCGGCTGCTCCGCAGCGGCCGCCGGCGGCGCCTCGATGTCGAGCAGCGATAGCGTCTCCCGCTCATGCTCCGTTGCCGCAGTGCGCCGGCCGCGCTTGCCGCGCGCGCCTTGCTGGTCAGGGCGCCGGTGAAACGTCTTCGAGTTCACGAAGCCCGTCCCCGGTCGCTCTGCCTTGACATCACCGCCACATGTCTCGCACGGAACAGCGATTTTTCTGCGCTGTTCGATGATGGCGAGACACGCCGCCGTGGTGCTGCGCGTCGTCGCGCTCGAGCCGCCGTTGCGAAAGTAACGACGTAGGTCCGACTCCGACTCTTGACTCAGGAACGCCGGCAGCGAGTTTCGCTTCGCTCTCTTCGGTCGTTCCCGGATGCCACTTTGCTCTTCGTTCGAATCAAACGCCGCCGAGTCCAGCTCGGTGGCGTGACTTGTTTGTGCCTGCATTTCGTGCCAAAACCTTCCCGAGCGTGGCAGCTTCGGAATGGCCCTGGGCGCGAGCTTGGGGCTGTTTCGTCACACTCAATGCGGGACGGGACGGGGCAGGCTCCTACGTGCCAGGTTTGGTAGCGGCTTGCAAGTCGCGACGTTGTCCGAGTTCACTCCGCGTCCGTGGTGGGCTTTCGCGCCATGGACCATAAATTCTCTCCAGCCCCGCGCGCGCTTCGCGAGCAGCCACCTTTAACTTGAGGCGCAGGTATGCTCGCGCAGCCTCTCTGCGCTGCGCATGCGCGACGATCACTTTGTGGGAATGCCTACCTGAAATCATCCCGAAGCACCGTTCCCACCAATCGCCGTAACGACGACGTTCCCACCCGCGCGGGCGATCTTGTTTTCCGGGTCCCATGGGCGAAGCGCGTGACAGGCTTCGGCGATGCGCTCCCGCATTGCCTCCATCTCGCTTCTTAGTTCTGCGATGGTCAGATCTCGGTTGGCGACTTCGTATTTCACCGAGTCGCACCCCGCTTCGTAGAGCGCACGACGTTTCGCCACTAGCCCAGGGCCTGCGCTGTGCATGATGTTCTCCAGTTCTTCATCGCTCAGCCGATCACTCGCCAACATGATTCACCTCTAGCTCGGTCTTCATTCGCTCGCCTGCCTGGTCTCGTCATGCCTGAGCTCCCGCCAATACTCAGCCTGCGATTCCGCGCGCTCGTACTCTTCGCGCTCGGCAGCCCAGAACTTATCTCGCGCCTGCTGCTCGATACTCTTGACCTCGTCGGCGGGAACGTCGCTCAGCTCTGTCTCGATGGTGCAATGGCGCAAGCCGTCCGGGCTCACCAGGACCTCGATGGTCTGCTCACCAGAGTCGGTCTCGTAGTAAGCGGTTACGGTTCGCGCTTTCACGACGCTTTCCTGACTGGCTCGACATTTCTCACGAGCACGATCGCCCGCTTCCTTCCGCAACGAGCCTCGGGCGGAATCGGCACCGGCTGGTAGTGAGCCCCGAAGTACGCTCCGGTTTCTGCTTCCTCGAGACCATGGCGCGCAAGCCACGACACGATGGCAAGCGCCTCAACCTCTCGCCGCGTGGGCTTCGATCCGGAGCTCATAACGCCGAAAGCCCCGGCCTCTTGAGGTGCGGGGCTGGGCAGAATGGCCAGGGCGTCAGGCGGTGAGCCTCCGAGCGCGCTCAGCTTCCGCGGTCTCGAGGGACTCGCGGACGCACTTCACTGCCGCCGCGCCGAGTTTCACCGTGTACGGGTCCGTCATCTCCGCGCGGAGGGACGCGATCCGGGCGTCCAGGTTCTTGATTTCGGTCTTGCTCGGTTTGCTGTTCGACATGTCCCTTATGTACAGCGCGCGTATTACGCGCGCAAGGCGCGCCGGTCGATTTTCTGAAAATGGTTCTAGCGGCTCGGTTTGAAGAACCTCTGCGAGGCCTTCGCGGCGAGGCGCCGCAGCCACGTGCTGACGTTCACGCCGTCCGCTGCAGCAGCTTTCTCGTGGGCCGCCCATTCGTCATCTGGAATGCGAATCGTTCGCACTGGATGCCCAGTGGTACCTGAGCGCCCACTCTTCCCCGACGCTGCGGCGGGCTTGGCGTGCCCAAGCCGTTCGAGCTCGTCCGCGTAGAGCGTACGGAACTCGCGCTCCCACCCCGCTGGCATGGTGCGCGGGTCCCAGGGTGCTTTCGCGAGCGCCTCTCGCCTCCCGAGCGGCTCCGCCGGTTTGCACTTCGCTGCCGCGGCTGCTGCGAGTTTGGGGAGGGATTCTGGGGGCTTGCGTAAGGGTTTTCTGGCCATGAAGGCGCGCATCATAGCGAGCCCCCGCGTGGGGTCATCTTGGGATAGGGGAGCGGCACTGGCAACTGGCGCCGGAGCCCATTTTCCAGCGCCCAAACGTAGCGGTGGCTCCCGGGGTGGCGCTCAGCCCGCGACGTGGCCGCCACCGCCGCGCGCACCCACTCCCCCCAGTCTCCCGCCGGCGCCGGCGCGCCGTGGGCAACGAGCAGCTCGACCACGTAGCGCCATCCGCGCTCGCGTCGGCGCAGCTTCGAGAGACCACGTGCGCTGAGGATAGTCCCGTCTGCGAGCACCCGCCGAGTGCGCCGCGGCGTTAGCCCGCAGTAGGTCGCGTTCGTGGCCTGGTAGATCGTTCCGATGTGGCCCGGGAAGACGAGCTCGCCGCGCGCGCCCCGGCGCTGTGCCGGGTCTGAGTGCGAAACGATCGCGTCGAAGCGCTCGCGCGCCAGCTCGAAGGCTCGAGCCAGGAACCAGCTCTCTCCGTTCGCGGGGACGTCGTCGAGCAGGACGAAGCGCCCGAGCTCCACGCCAGCGGACGCGAAGGGCAGGGCAGCAGCGAGCGCTGCTTGGCTCGCGGGTTGCGAAAACACCGCCACCCCGACGAGCTCGCCGGCCCGGTGCAGACCCACGCGCAGCCGCGCGGCGGGGTAGGAGTGCTCGTAATGATGACGCGCCACGAAGCTCCGCGCCGTGGAGTCGTCCGCAATCGGTGCCACCTCGTAGTCGCGCGCGCGGATCGGCTCGCCCGCTGGGCGATAGGAAGCGCGCCCGGATCGCCAGCGCTGCACGGTGTCCGTGATCACGCTGCCCTCGCGATGTGCTCCGGGGCGTTCGCGCGCACCAGGACTTCGGCCATTTCCGGGCACACGCTGTTTCCTATGAGTCGAATCTTGTCGCGCTTCGACTTCGCGGCGCGCATGTCGTAGGCGTCCGCGAACCGTCCAAACTGCGCGCGCAGCAGCTCGTGCGGTTCGAGCATGCGGAAGCCGATGTCCACGATCTGGTATTCGATTCCCTCGACGGTGACGAGCCCGAGCCGCGCCTTCGTGGTGATGGTGCGTGCGGGTTCCCCCAGAGCCTGCCCGCCCGTCCCGTCGCTGCCATAGTACGCGCTCAGGAACGCGCAGACCTGGGCCGAGTGGATGCCGCCTCCCGAGATTGTCGGCAGAGGATCCGTCGCCGGCGTCGCCGGGGTCTGGTTATCAGCGGTGCCTCGGAACTTCGCTAGCGATACCGCTGCCAGCGAGTGGTGATCGCGCGCCGTCACCGTGCCGATCGGCTCGGAGAGCTCGGATCCCACGACGACTCCGCCCCCGCTCTCCCGCAGCGGGTCGCCGAAATGCTTTGCTAGGAAAGCTGCGACTAGTGCGTGCTTTTGACCGTCAACCAGCGTTCCAAGCGGCTGGTGCAGCCCAGGCACGCGCGCTGCTTGCCCGGGTCGCTCGCCATAGCCGGACTGCTGCAGCGTCGGTGCCACCAGTGCGTGGCGCCCTTTCGCGACGATGGTCGATAGCGGCGAGTTAGCCGACGCCTGACCGCGGCCGTGACGCTGCCCAGGCTCGGCGATCACCGGCGTCACCACGGCGTGTCCGCGCTGCGTCGCCGTCACCGTGGAAAGCGGAGAATCGAGCGACTCGTGTCGCGGTTCCCACTTTCCGTGATTGACCTTCACGATGAACGGGCGCGGGCTTTCGAAGACGAAACGCTTGAGGCCCTGCGCGATGCGCCACATGGTCTTCTCGGCCAGCGGCTTCTGACGACCAAAGATCGAGGGGCAAGGGAGGTTCCAGTCTATGCACTCGGCCGCGGTGTGAAACGGCTGGAGCTTCGGCCCGTGGGTTGCCACTGGCCAAACGATCGGTTGTCCGTCACATCGCGCGACCAAGAAGAGCCGCTTCCGTCGCGTGAGCGCGCCGTAGTCCGCGGAGTCGAGCAACCTGTGCTCGACGGTGTATCCGAGCCCGCGCAGCATTCCGACCCACTTGCGGAAGGTCTCGCCCTTGCGTGCCCTAATTGGCTTGCCGTCGTCGCCAAGCGGTCCCCACCCCTGAAACTCGCGCACGTTCTCGAGCATGATTACCGCGGGCCGAACAGCTTTCGCCCAACGAATTGCGACCCACGCTAGCGAGCGAATGCGCTTGCTGCGCGGCACATCTCCTTTCGCGTTGCTGAAATGTTTGCAATCCGGCGAGCACCAAAGCAGCGCGACCGGCCTCCCTCCAGTGGCCTCGACGGGATCGACGTCCCAAACATCAGTCGTCATGTGCCGAGTCTGCGGATGGTTCGCGCAGTGCACAGCCAGCGCTGTCGGGTCGTGGTTGATGGCGATATCGACAGGGCGCCCGAGCGCGGCTTCGATGCCGGTGCTTGCGCCGCCGCCCCCCGCGAACAGGTCTACGACCAGGTCCGATCCATGGCTGAACAGCGGCAACTGCCGGCTCTTGTGGGTTCGAATTCGTGCGGTCATCTGTCTCTCATTTCTTCGTTTTGGTGAGCGGCCGGATGTCGCCGCGGGGGTGGGACAGGCGCTTGGCGCGTCAGTAGGGCCGAGTGGCCATCGGCGGGCGCGTCATGCCGCGCTTCTCCCAACTCGTGCGGGTGTCGAGCTTCCGCACCCACCAGGCCGGAACGGTTGCGCTCACGTCGTAGCGCTTCCCCCCGTCGTCCTCGGTGACCGTCACGACTTTCAGGTCTTGGCAGATCGAGCGGGGGAGCCACGTGGTGTCAATCGAGCTGAAATAATCGCCGTCGATGGTCTCGATGGTGATGCGCACGGCCTTTTCCGTCATGCGGCCCGCGGGGGAGTACCCAGTGATTCGGCAGGTGCTGTTCGCGTTCGACATGCCCAGACCATACAGCGCGCGTATTACGCGCGCAACAACAATCGACGGGTCCGAGCCAAAATAAATCAGACCAGCGCTGCGATCCGGCGCGCTTCGATCCAAGCGCGCTCGCTCGCCTGCCGCTGCCATGCGCCCTCACTCGGCGCCCAGCGGAACCCGGAGCGCTTGAGTTGGGTTCGTACTGCGTCAGCCGGCTTGCCTGGGAAGCGCAGCTGCACACGGTTATCGGATTCGGTGATCGTTACCGAGCCGATGGTTTCTGCTGCGCGGGCAGGAGCGGCCGCGCGCGACTCGAGTTCGGATATCCGTCCCTGAACACGCCGCCGCTCCGCTGCATCGTTGCCGCGAGGGAACGTCTTGTGTCCCAGGCTTTGCCAAGTCCTGAAGGTCTGGACGATGCGGCCCGGTGGCAGCCAGTCGAACATGGGCGCGATGGCCTCGATCGTCTCACCCGCCCGGAGCCGCTTGTTTGCGGCGACGTAGATCGCCCCGATCCGCTCCAACTCGGCCAGCTTGGCGCGGAGCTTGTCGATCGCCTCAGGGTCGTCGCTGCTGATCGCCGTGTTCTTTTCGGAACGGGCGGCGCGTCGCTCCAATTTCTCCGCCTCCTTCAACAATCCGAAGCCTCTGGCGTACCCCTCGTCGATCCGCTTCAGGGCGCGCCGGTGGCGCCCCTCGGAGTGATGGCCGAGCAAGATCGGCTGCCCCAACGGGATGCCATCCGCGATCTTCTGGGCGCCCGCAATCCGCGCGTTGCCCTCCTGGCGAGCTCGCCCCGCACGCGCTTCGAGCCGCGCGATGCGGGCGGCCCTCCGCTCCGCGTAGTCGCGGCGGCCAACACCTTGAGCTGGTGCGCTTTTTTCCTCGTTCACGTTGGCCATCCTAAAATCTCCTCCGTTGATGCCTGTTCCAGAGCTGCCTTGCGCTCCGCGCGTACGAGCTCGCCCACGTATCGGACGAGCACGGTCGTAGGGATGCTGCAGGCGCCGTTCGGTCCCTGAATCCGAACCTTGCCCGGGAAGTGCTCGCTCGGAGCGAATACCCAATGCTCCCCGCGTTCGTCCGTGAATTCGAACGACATCACGCCGCCTTCTCGCCCGGGTTCTTCACCGCAAAGCCAATCTGGCTGTAGAAGCGCACGTGGAAGTAGTCGCTCTGCAGTTCGCAGCGGTCGAAATTGTACTGCTCGACGAGGCGCTCCAGAACGGTCAGCACGTAGTGCGCCTCGCGCGAGAGCCAAGGCTGGGCCATCTTGGCCGTGCGCTGACGCTCTTCCTCGAGCTCCGACACGCGCACGACGAATCCCTCCGGGATGCCCGTGATAGCGACGTTGATGCCGCTGGAGTGAGTCACGCGTACAGCGCGGACCGAAACCTTGATCGCTGGCAGCGCGCCGCACTCGACAGCCTTCGCGATGTCCGCGCGAATGAGCTTGGCGAGCTCGACCCGATCGAGGCCCTTGGTGGCTTCGTACTTCGCGCCGTAGATGTGATTGCGGGTGTCGCCGTTCACGTTTGCTGCGCTGTTCATGTCCCTACGTATACAGCGCGCGTAATACGCGCGCAAGTGGTTTCGGTCGATTTTCTGAAATTGGTGGACGACCCCGGGGGGGGCAACGGGCGTCGTCAGGCACAGAGCTCTCGACAGCAAATAACTGTTGCGCGTCTCGCTGGTTCTGGTAATGTTCCTCTTACCGGTCGCGACGACTGGCCCGAACCCGGCGGCTCCCGGGGCTCCAATAGGAGGATCGGATGTTCGAAGTTCAGATGATCATCCCGCTCGCGGACAACGACGGTGAGTCGTTCGGTCCGGAGCTCTTCGCCTCGTATGAGGCGACCGCCGTCGAGTTGCTCGGCGGTTTCACCCTCTACCCGGCGTCCGTGCTGGGCGGCTGGCGCGACGGCGCTGGCCGTGACGTGCGCGACTCATCGCGAGTGTACGCATTCGCGATCGGCTCGATCGCTCAGGGCGGCGCCGTCGTCGCTCTCGCTCGCTTCTCCTGCGCCCTGTTCCGCCAGGACGCCATCTTCATCCGTTACCTCGGCCTCGCCGAGATCATCCTCCCGGCCTAGCGCCGGGGCCCGGGCGGGGAGGGTGACGGCCTCCCCGCCTTGGCTTTCCGCTTTGCCACCGAATCAAACGAAGGACGCCCACCATGGCACGCATTTACGAGACATTGACCGGACACCGAATCGAATACGACGCAGACCCCAAGATCGACAAGTTCATCAAACGCTTGGTGACTTTGGTCGAAGACCGGGGCGCGAGTGAAGGGGACGTGATCGCGCTGCTGTACGGTCGCGAGAACCCGATCCTAGATCAGTCCGTCTTTTCGAATCGCGGCGCCGTGACGCGCGCGGTGCTCGAGAACCCGGTTTATCGCGTGATGACCGACCTTCTGGAACGGAAGCGGCTGACCCCGAAGCAGATCGAAAAGACGGCAGCGCGCTACACGCTCACCGTGAAAGACGCGGCGGAGCGCGCGGGCACGCACGAGAGTGCGATCCGGCAGGCCATCGCGGCGGGTCGCCTACCGAGCTGGAAGCGAGCCGGCGTGCACTACCTCGACCCGGTGACGGTCGACGCGCTGCACCCAGGTACGCGAGGGCCAGTTGCCCCGCTCGAGTATCGCGCCGGCTATGACGAGCGCTCGAAGGCGTTCCTTCGGATCAAGGCGCCCACGGGCGAGCTCCCGGTCGACAAGTCCAACCCCGAGGAAGATGACGCCATCACCAGGTGGAAGCGTGTCGCCGTGCTCACCGCCGGCGGCGGCAAGGCGCGGCTCTTCGTGCTCGAGCCAGCGGCCGAGAAGAACGAGATCAAGTTTCATGACTACAGCGTGCGCGGGCGGTTCAAGGTCGTGCAAAAGGTCAACGACGCTGCGCGCGCGCGTGTAGCGTGGAAGGACTTCAGCGCGGCGTAGCGCTATTCAATCGTTTCCTGTAGCTCCAGGCGCGTCAAAATCGGCTGCGCTCCGAGTGAGATAAATAACTGCCGCGCGAACATGAAGTCGGGTAGGGGTATGCCTGGCCGAACCACGCGCACACCAGCAATCAGAGCGCTCTGAAAACCGCGGCAAAGCGGAAAATGAATGTTCTGGATCGGCTGTCCTTCGTCGAGCTGAGCGCGCTCGTAGCCCGTGTAGTTCACCTCTCGACCGTCCAGCCCAATGAGCATGATGTAGGCTCCGGACCACGGGCGTCCAAGCTCAATGAGCAGGGTTCCGGCTGCGACCGCGCCGGCTCCCACAAAGAAGCCGCGCCGGCTGAGCATGAGTGCTCGCCGAGCACTCGCTTCCGACTGGAGTACGTCCTCGACCTGGTCGCGACGCACACGGAGAAGGTTGGCAAGGGAATCCCACACGGTCATGCGTCAGCCGAGCCTTTCTTCCGCTTGATGCGAAGTGAACTGCGGAACGATGCTCTTCACCGAGCATGATGGCACGTAGTGCATCTTACCGACGGACACGAACCCGTGATCTCCGTTCCGCTCCATCCACGCTTCGAACCGGTCAGCGGCGCTTACGACGTACGGCCAATCTCCACCAATGGCCTCGCCAAAGAACAGTCGCTGATGTTTCTCGCCGTCCACCATCGTGATGGTCACGGTGCAGCAGCCAACCTCGCGCACGGTTGGCGGCTTTTGTCTTCGCTTAAACCAACTCATTTTTCGAACTTCTCTTTCAGGCGAGCGAACTCTGCGCGCTCGCGTTCCTCGTCGCTCAGGTCAATCCTTTTGACCCTGACCGTCGCACCCGTGACACCTTTTGGGTACTGCGACTCGATGGTAAAATCATAGTTCACCGTCGCGCTGCCTGGAATGTTGAGCAGCCTTGCGGCGAATTCGTAGCAAGCTCTGCTTATCTGGCTTGGGGTCAGTACGACCTCCACAGGAGCATTCGGAATCATGTTTCAGTCCTCCCAGTTGCATCCGCTCTCGAAGCTCGCCCAGTGTCGCGTTGCGCCTGGTGGCGTCGCCGGCGCCGGCGGCAGACGCTCTCGTTCTCTCTTGAACTTCGCGTCGAGGCTGCCTCGCGCGTCGCAAGCTGCCGCGTGCAGGGCTTCCGCCTGGGCTCCAGCTTCCGCCCGTTCACGGCGCGCGCGGCGCTCGCATTCCTCATACAGGCCGAGGCTTTCCTGTAAACCTCCGCCGCGCAGCATTTCGTCGACCAAGTCTAGCGCGCGTCTGGAGTAGGCGCGGAACTCGCTCAGGCCGAAGCCGACTGGTAGCTCGATTGGAACACCCGCGTGCGCTCTCCGCACCGCGCCCCACGGAAGGATAAGCACACCGTCGTCTGCCGGCGTCAGGTGCACTGGGGCGGGGTATCCGCTCGCCGCGTTCGTGAATCGAATCTCGTCCCGCTCGGGATACAGTCGCGTGAGCTCTCCTTCCGTGAACGCAACAGAGTCTCGAGACCACTCCTCTGCCATTCGGTCAAGTGTTGCGGACGCTCCCCCACCGCCACCGCCTCCGATCGCCGCTCCATACCTGTGGGTACTATGACCGCCGCCGGCTCCGCCACCCCCAACTGCGGATGCGAGTGAGGTGTCCAGTCCGGCGCCGCCCACGCCGATGCTTTGTCCCGGGTCCCATGTTCCACCGTGGCGTACAATCGCTGCGCGCGCGTAGCTCGAGTACGCCTGCTCTTGCGGCGCGGGTGACTTCGGTTCGGAAAGGTGAAGTATCGTTCCGCCGCCCAGGTGGACCCGGTCGCTCAGAATCCCGCGCCGAATTGCTTCCTTGTAGAAGCCCCAGGGCTCCTTTCCCATCAGCGCGCAAACAGCTCCGGCGTCGCAACCATGCTCGCGACAAAAACTGAAGACCTCGTATCGGTTCGAGTAGCGATAGTCCTGCGTCACCTTCAGCGCCAGTGGTTCAGGGTCGGCTAGGTTTGCGCACCCGGGCCACATGCACTCGGTCTGAAGGCGCATGCTGCGCTCAATGTCGTCACCTGGATTTAGTTCGACTCTCACCTCGAATTCTGAGTATCCACGGAGAGTGCCGCGTATCGTGTATTTACCACGCTTGCCTGACCAAGGTTCGAAGGTCGATGACCAGCGGAATGGCCTCCAGCGTTGCCCCCAAAGGTTGTGTAGAACCTCGATATCTGGTTTGCTGTCACCCGTCGCTAGTGCTCTGTGCGTCATGGGCTGTGCTCCTCGCGTTGCTCTCCGCCTGCTCTAATGTGCTTCGCCATTTCCTTGAGCGCGTCCCCAAGAGCGTCGCAAATCACCGCGCTGCTGCCGATTCGCAGGGGCGTCGACTGGCTACGGTCACCCGCAACACTCTCGGTGAAGTCGGCGATGTAGATGCCTCCGTCCCAGCGAAGCACCACGCCGAGGTTTCCGGCCCGTTCAACGTGTTTGGTCCTGTCGTAGGTCATGCCGCTTCTCCTTCCCGAACCTTGAGCAACCGCTCGATGTACTCGCGCCCTTCGCCCTTCCAGATTGGAATCTCGTTGTCTACGACCCATTGCCAGTGCATCAAGTCGCGCCGCTCGCGTGCGATGCACCGACCGCGCCTGTGCCTCGTGGGGAGGTCGTTCCAGTTCTTCCCGCCTTCGGTGAAGCAGAGCTCGTTGAGCTGCGCCTGGTTCAGTCCGTGGCAACGCCTGTGCGAGAACATCGACCGCGCCAGCATCTGCACGCTGTTCCGGCTGGCGTCGTTCTGACGCCACAGGAAGTAGTTCGTGACCTCGTGCTCGGGCAGCGCGAACACCCTCGCGTCGAATGTGGCGACGCGCATCTGTCCGAACACGTCCACCGAGGCCCGCGTCATGGTCGACGATGCGATTCCAGCCGCCACGCTGACCATCTTTTGAATTTCATTCCCGAACCACGGCTGGCTTGCGTAGGTCTCGTAGCTGTGGATCAGAACGCTCACCTCGTCGGACTGCACGTACGCGAGGCGCGCGCCTTGAATCTGCCCGCAGAGCTCGACCGCGACGCGGTTCATTGCCTCGATCAGCGGCTCTGAAAACGGTCGTTCGAGCCCGAGCGTGTATGTGTGGAAAGCGCGGCCATCCACGCGGATGATCACGGGTGTTCTGGGCGGTAGGCACGCGCGAAATGCGGACTCGTGCGCTTTCATCCTGTCGCCGAGCGAATCGGTGGACGTCATCAGGCTGGATCCTTCACCAATGACAGAGTCGGTACGAGCCGGTATTCGACGACCGCAACACGGGAAGCTGAATTCTGGGCAAGCATGTTGGTCACCTCAGCCTCGGCGTCTTCCCGTCTGGCGCAGAGGTACGTGAGGCACCTCTCTTCACCAAACCAGTAGTCTACGAGGAACACCCTCTGTGGCGGCCACTGGTCTCCTTCGTGTGTTCCAAGAAACCCCTTGGTTACGGCTCCGCCTCGCGGGCGATTCTTTCCGTGGGATGTCATGCCGCTCCCGAGAGCGCTTTCGCGGCGCTCGACCCGATGACCGCCACAGCGTGGATCGGAGCTAACTCCCGATACTCGAGACCACACCCGCGACACCGACGGCCTTCCACGCGGTGAGGCATCTTCTCGCAGACCTTGCAACCCCGTGGCTGAACGGATGTCATCCGGAGGCGCTGCGCTACGACCCGGCAATCTCGACACGCTATTTTGCTGTTCGCCAGCGCCTGCGATGTCGCGTTGAACTCGTCACTGCACGTTTCGCACCGCACACGCCAAAGCTTTCGGCGATAGTCGTTTGCTGGCAGCTGTTCGAGCAGGACCACGCCGGCAATCTGCATCCCAACAAAGTACAGGTCAGCGTTGCAACGCCGGCCAACCAGCTCACGACGTTTACCGGGTGCGCACTTGGGGCAGAGGGTCCAGGGCTGATTGAAGTGGGTGCTCGAACCTCTGAACAAGTCCCCACAAACGCAACGCAGCGTCCAGTGGTGATGCCCGGAGCTCGAGTTCAGGCGTTCGCATTTGGTTACGAGCACGGCGCCGCTCGCTAGAACGCGGCCAGGGATGTTCACGTATTGTTGTCGTCCCATGTCTCTTTCAGCGCCAGCGCGCTGCCTCTCGAAATAGTTCGTCGATTGCCCCGCGCTCCGGCCAAGTCGGAAGAGTCACGCTCGGTGTCTGAACTCGTCGTGGCTCGCGCTCCTCCTCCGGTTCTTCGACTTCGCGGCGCGCGCGCAGAATCTCGATCACTCTTCGCTTCATTTCTCCCACCAGTCTTCGGTCTCTCGCCCTTCTGGCGTATGCGCCGGCGGCGGCTCGCGCTGCGGGTAGAATTCTTTCGGTTGGCGCCGCAGCCATCCGCGGAAGAACAGCTCCGCGAGCTCGCGGTCTGGCTCGGCCTTCAGCGTTTCCACGCCACTGAGCTCGTGTCGGACTGCGCGCGGGTCGTACGGGTACACCCGATCGATGTACTGCCGATCCGTCTCGCCTTCGCGGCGCGGGGGAGGGGAGAGCCTGCTCACGGCCCGCCCCTCGCCTTCGCCACGGGAAACGCCTCCACGATCACCGGCTTCCGCCCGCCCGACTCGAGCATGCGCCGCAGCACCGCCGCGCCGTAGTGGTCGTTCAGCTCGGCGATGCTCAGCCCGGTGGTGATGACGGTCGGCCACTGCCGTTGCTGCCGGACCGACAGCACTTCGCTCACCTCGGCGGGGTCCTTCTCCCACCCGAGCTCGTCGATGACGAGCAGGCGTGCGTGGCACGCTTCGGTGATGAGTCCGGCTTCCCCCGCGCCCATGCGCTGCTGCCGGCGAGCGCCCACGAGCTCGAGCGCGTTCGTCCAGCGCAGGCTTTGGGCCTTGTCCCAATCGGCGCCCCCGGAGACCACCGCTCGGCCAAGGACGGCCCTAAAAAGCATCGCGGCCGCGGTCGTCTTGCCGAGCCCCGTCGGACCCGAGAAGAGCACGTTCCCGGCCCCCCACGCCCAGCCGCGGGCGGCCGCCAGGATGTGCGGGTGGTGGATTCTCCGCTCGAGCTCGGCGCGCGGCGCCGATCGCACGAAGTCGGGTAGGCGGCCGCGGATGGCCAGTGACTCCGCGCGGCGCCGCTCCAGCCGCTCGGCGGCTGCCTTCCGATCGGCATTTTCGTCGGGTCGGATCCGGCCAAGCACGGCTTGAATCGCGTCGGCTGCGAGTTCGGGCGGGTGCTCCGGTTGCCTGCTCGGGTGCCCGGCGAGCTCGGGGAATTCGGTTTCGGTGCCGTCGGGGATCATCGCTTGATCTCCGCGCGGTAGGGCGCGACGACGTCCACGCCATGCGACGCTTGGACCGGCCCGCGGCCAAGTTTGCGCCGAGTGGCGCTTTCGGGCGCGTCCGCGAGTGCGCAGAATCGGTCAACCTGCGCCGCATCTCGCAGGATCGTCATGAGATTTTGGTGTTGCGGCGACCGGTCGATCAGGTCGTCTCGCGCCGCGCCACGTACCGCCTTTGCGAGCTCTTCCGACGTATATCCCTCGGCGAAGCGCGCAAGGACCGTGACGACGCGTTCGTCGCCTGCCGTGCGCAGATCGCGCGGCGGCGCGCCGGGAAAGACCTCCCCGCGCAGCCGCTCCAGCGCCACAACCTCCGGCCACAACTGCGGGTTCGGTGCTTCAAACAGGGCCGCTTGGCGGTCCGATCGCCACTCGCCGTTCGGTGCGTCCGCCCAAAGTCGCGCCCGCCGCTGGAGTTCGCTTGGGGCAGACGGCTGGACGCCCGATGGTTTTTCCGTCGCCTCATCGGGCGGTTCGAGGGGTTCCGGGGGCAACAGGTCGAGTTGTTCGCTCCCGACCGGATCCGGAGCATGACTCGGAGCAGGGACAGGGACAGGGACAGGGACAGGGACAGGGACAGGATCCGGACCGGGGGGCATGCGAGCCCCGTTCTCACTCTCTGGATGCCCCATACGATTACTGGTTACGAACCCTGCATGCCCCTTCCGCGGTTCGTCTTCCAAGTGGTACGCAGCCCCATAGCGTTCCATGAATTCGCGATAGAATCGGTGAGAGCGGAACGGTGCCAGCTCCCGACGCAGTGCGCTGATCTTGCGGTCGTTCGGGCTCAGCGCCTCGCCAAGCTGGTGGGTGCCCAGGGCAGGCACCCACACCAACTCGTCGGCCTCGTCGTAGAACGCGATCTCGATCTCCTTCTCGGCACACTTTTTGAGACCGTCGCGAGCATCCTCGATGCTGAGCCCCGTCTCGTGGCAGAGGTTCGGCAGGGTGAGGTGGAACAAGCCGATCATGTTCGTGGCGGGCGCGCTCATCAGGTAGAGGGCCACGATTTGACCGTTCTTGTGCCCGCGGAGCTTCTTGCCCGAGCCCCGAGTCCAAAACGTTGGCGCGACCGACGCATACTTTCTCATTTCAAAGGTCCTCCACTCCGAAGCTCATCCAGAAGTCTTTGCGTGGTTTCGTTCAGCCAAGCGTCACGCGCGCACTTTCGCCCCAAGCTTTTCAGCCCGGTAATGACCGACGAGTGGTCGCGATCGAGCACCCGCGCGATATCCGTCGAGCTCATCCCGCCGATTTCGTGCGCGGCGCGATAGAGAATTTGCCGGGCCTCTACCGCGCTTTTCTCGCGACCCTTGCCGCGTACATCATCCACGGACACGGAGAGCACCGGCGCGATCGCCGCGATCATTCGTTCGATGACTTGCTCACGCGTCTCGATCATGCCGCCCTCGGTTCTCGAGGCGTAGCGCCTCGTAGTGCCACGGATGCCGCGTTGAGAAACGCTACTCCATAGGGTTGTGATTCAGTATTTTCGGACCTTACGGCGCCTGTGCCGTGGGCACGCGATGTGCTTGTCGCGGGCTCAGCCAGGGAGGCCTTGAATGCACAAGAACAGTTACGTGTGGGAACAGGCCGCGCGCTTCCAGCGCTCGCAACCGAGTCACCCGCTGAATGCCGCGACGCGCGCGCGACTCGACGCAAACGAGCCAGAAAGAGGGCGAGAACGTCACTCCGGACCGCGCCACGAGGGGCGACAACGTCCACGCGCGCTCCACCACCGTTAGCGAGCCCAGACCGGTGAGCCCGAAGCTGCCACGCTCGCGGGCTCATCGGTCACCGTATCCGGCCATCCGCCGGGTTACAGCGAATCCTGCGCGCTCGAGCGCAAGGACTAGCCGTTGCGCGCCGCTCGGGTTCCAGCTGTGGACAATGCATGCACGCGGGTGAAACTCAGGTCTCGCGATCATCCAGTCCGCGCAGGTGAGTCCTGTCACCTCGACGTTGTGCTCGAATGGCATCCCAGCGATGTCGTGGTCGAAGCTCACCACGTCGAAGGGGCCATTGATTCGAGCTAGCGCTTTCTTGAACTGCTCGAAATTGTAGGCGTGGTGCACCTCGTACTCGGCGTAGACCTTGTCCGCCCAATCATGGCGCATGGTTTCGTCGTCCAGGAAAAGCAGTTGCGGCTTCACGCGACCGCCTTTCTGGTTGCCGCGTCAACGCGACTCTTTGCGGCATGGCACTTGAGACAGAGCACGCGCAGCCCGTCCGCACTGCAGAATAGCCGCCGCATGAAGCCGTCCCAACCGTCGGGCCCGTTGGGCGAGCCAACCGGAACGACGTGGTCGACCTCAACCTTTTTCGCTGGACGCTTGCACTGCTCGCACAGGTAGGCGTCCATCCCGACGACCTTTCGACGCGCTTTGACCTGCTTGCGCGTCGGCGAGTTCATCCACACCTTGCGGAGTGCGGACACGATGAAGGCGTATGGGATAGGCGCGCTCATGGTCTGAGCTCCGGGAATTCGCGCACGCGCAGCGACTCCCACCACTCCGACATGTCGCCGCCCTTGCGGTCTATCAAGCGCAGCGGCAGCCGCTCACCGTAGTTCGTGGCCTCCGCCTCCGTGACTGGAGCAACAGGGCGCGCGCCGAGCTGCTTGACGAACACTGCGACGCCAGAGTTGCGGCACTGTCCGACGATGTCGCGCGCCCATTGTATGTCGAACGTGCGGGCGCCAGGACCGCTCTCGCCGCCGACGATCACCCAGTGCAATTCCGGGCCGTCACGCAGTTCGCTTGTTTCGTAACGGCGACCTTCTCGGTAATCATTGGCCTGAGACTCTCCCCATGTACTGATAAGGCCACGCTCTGAACCGCACTGTGGACACACATCGTTGGTCTGAGGCTGAGATTCCTCACCACAAGAGTCACAGTGATCCAGCCTCTCAACCCAACGCATTATACTGACCGGTCCAAGTAGCGGTTCGGCCGAAACGAATCGAACCGCAACCGGGCACCTGAGTAAGGTTGGAATGCGCTCGTCTGCCGTCCTCTGATTTTCGACGCTTGTCCCAAGCCAGACGTTTGGCAGCGGCCACGCGCCGCCGTGGTTCTGCCGCGAGTCGCGATTCATGTCTGCGCCAGCGCGCCGCGCCGATACGTTCAGCAATTGTCGAATTCGCCAGTCGAGAGGGTCGTCAGGAAATAGAGATAGGCCGTCTTCGCCGCGCTTCTCGCACCAGCGAAAGAACGCGAGCGCTCGCTCCGGTCGCTTCGTCAGAACTTGATGCGTGTGCCACGGAGTTGCAGCCATCACCCCAAAACAAGCAGCGATCCATTCGAACGGAACCCAGTCCCCGAACATGTCGGTCATGTCGCACCAGAACCACTTGGTGGGCTTCTTGCGGCGCAGCACCTCCTCCAGCTTGGACGGATCAAGGAAGTGCTCGACGGCTTTGGCTAGAGCCCGAGACTCGCTGAACGTCGGCATGCCGAACCGACACTGCGTTCGCGAGCTGTAGCAATTCTTGCAGCCCGCGCTGACCTTCTCGCAGTAGTGACCTACGCGACCGGCGAGGCGTGCGCGCAGCGGATTTGTCGAGAAATCTGTCCACTCGATGCTCGTTGCGCTCATTTCCCAACTGCCTCCAGGCGCCCGCGCGCCAACTCCACCGCTTCAGGTTTCAAGTCGTTCCCCGCGAACCGGCGACCAAGCTTCAGCGCAGCGACGCCCGCCGAGCCGGACCCCATGAATGGGTCAATCACCAACTCGCCAGGCTGCGAGCTCTGACCGATCAGCACCTCGGACACGCGCACCGGCTTCTCCGTTGGGTAGCCGTTGCGCACGCGCGGCTCCTCGATCACGTCGGCGATTCCAAGGTCGTTGAGTCGCCGCTTGCCCTTTTCGAAGAACAGAATGAACTCGTACCGGGCGCGGTAATGGTAGCCCATGCCTATGGTTTTCTTGTCGAACACAAGTGGCTTCCAGAACTTGAATCCCGCCGCCTCCGCCATCGGCTTCGCGACGAACATCGTCTCTTGATCGCAGAACATGTAGAAATGCGTGTCGCGCCTGAGCACGCGGTAGACCTCGCGAAACAGCTCCGGGAACCGCACGTTCGGGAAGATTTCGAACCACTCGTTCGAGCTCGCGTCGCTCACCTTGAGACGGGTGGTCGTGCCCTTCGCGCGATGCTTCTCGAGTGACTCGTAGGGTGGGTCGGTGACCACCAAGTCCACCGACTCATCGCCGATGGTGCACAGCCACGAAACGGCGTCCATGCAGGAGATTCGCTCGAATTCTTGCCGATCGAACAGGGACATTGAAGCCGGTGCGCTCATCGCTAGGCAGCCTTTCCGGTGCTAGTTCGTAGGTAGATCATCTCTCGCGAGTGGTGGTTCTCAGTCGCCTTGCGACGCGAAGTGATGCGCGATTCCCAGTCGACGAACGGCAGCCAGTCTGGAGCCGCGCCAGTCTTCTGGCAGCGGGCCTCGCACACGATCACTTGGCTGCCCGCCGGCAACGCCCGAACACGCACAGCAAGCGCCTGGTAATCGAACGCCCGCGCGCCGTAGCGATAGTTGAGTTGATAGGGCGCGTCGAAAAAGTAGGTAGCCACCTCCGAGAAGTCGGGAGCGGCGAGTTTCCAGTGCTTTACCTCGTGCACCTCATCCGCCACCCGCGCGCGTGTGTTCGCAGTCCACTGGCCAGGTAGGTTTCCCCACGGGGAAACGGTCCAGCAATCTCCGTAGTTGTTGGTGCGCTGCCAGTGCTTGAGCAGCAGGCTCTGGCCCTGACTCAGGCCAAGAGTGCGGATGTCGGTTCCGACCGGTGTACCAAGAGGGATCTCGAGGATTTCTGCGGTGCGCGCGGGGCCGATGAGCCATGCCCACAAAATGAGCAGGTTGAAATTGTCCTCCCAGATCTGCACCCGGCGCGAAGCGTGGCGCAGCGAGTACCCAGCGCTCCCCGCGAACGGCTCGATGACGAGTTCGTGCTCGGGTGGCGGCAGGCGCTTGGCCGACAGCCACTTGCTTCCGAACCACTTGAATAGCGGTCCAGTCATGTTGCACCCGAAGCGAACAGGGACTGCTGAGCCGACCCCTCGAGCGGGAGGCAGTGCGGGCTAAACCAGATCCGCTCGAGCTCGCGATTGTCGTTGCCCTCCGCCGCGTATCCGCGCGCGCCCTTCCAAGCATGCTCGGTCCACGTTGCGGGCATGCTGTGTTCGCCGGAGTAGCCGCACAGCGCGATGCGCAGATCGGGGTCGTCCCCGTGCTCGAGCGCCCATTCCCGCACCTGCGCGCTGATTGCTGCGTCGTCCTCGCTGTACAGATACGGGTCTCGGAACTCGTGCGAGTAAGGCGGGTCGAGAAACACCGCGCACGGCCGGCGCCCGCCAACATTCCTCCCTTTGCCGAGCACCGAGTCGCCGAGTACTCGCCGCCAGTCGCCACAAGCCACGCGCACGCGGCGCAGGCGCGCCTGGAGAGCGCGGAACCAATCGACGCACGGGGCGGCCGAGACGCCGTTCAGGCCACGATCGTTGCCGAGCGAGGGGAGGTGGACAGATTTTGAATGAATACCCTTCCCTGCCGCGCCGTTTCCGTTCCCAGTTACCCCTAGGTCCGGCAGCTGCCGCCTCGGTTCGACTCCGTGTACGCCGCGGCCGCCCGCGCCGGTGCTTCTATCGGTGCCGACCGCGAGCATGGGCAGCTGGCGCTTCTGATGGACGCCTGCTTCTCCGCCTCCGATGCGCGGCAGCCGCGAGTGCACACCTTCACCCGTGCTGTCCCCGCTCATGCGTGGTCGTTGCCGCGCGCGGGCGTTGCGCTCCTTTGGGTGGCCCGCTTCGGAATGTACACCTTTGCCAATCCCGTCCAGCTTCGGGTGCTTGTGGTTGTTCGGCTCGACGCACCAGCCGCCCCCGATCCACTGGCAGAGCCCCCACACCCACCAGCCCGCAATCTTCACGTCGTAGAAGTCGGGGTCCTGGTGCATGCGCTCCCGGAACTCGGCTTGGTTCACGAGCCACTTGTGCCGCGCATGCAGGTCAGCCTCGTTCACGGGCCAGTCTGCAGCTGCGGCCACTGCTTCAGGTTCCGCGGATACCGCGCGCCAAAAATTGGCCAGGTAACGATCGCGATCGTTGACCGTCTCGATCTTGCCGGCGCCGCCCGGGCGCGCGAGCAGCACCGCCAGGCTTCCCGCAAACGGCTCGATGTAGTTTGGAACATCGGGCCCGAACGCGCGCCACACCACGTCGGCGACGCGACGCTTGCCACCGAACCAGGGAAAAGGGGCGCGGAGTACTTCACTCATCTGAACTCACGCTCCGCCATCCTCTCCGATGAATTCCTCGATGACTTTGAGCGTTGATCTCAGCCCCGCGCGCAGCTTTTCCTCGCGCTTTTTTGTCACCCACGATTTGCCCATTTTCATCGTGTGAGCGGCGGGCCCCGTGCAAACCACCGCCATGAATTCAACCGCAGGAATCTCACCGGTTCGATGCGACCAACTCAGGTGTTGAATGATGAATGGCGCCTCACAGAGAGGGCACTGGCCCAATGGCGTCCGTTCGCGCATCGCCGTTTCGAGCGCCGCCAGGTCCGTCATCCGAACTGCCTCCAGCTCTTGCTCGGCACCGGCCCCATGCTGGCCTCACCCGTGTAGTTACCGCGCTCTTGGTAGGAGGTGACTTCGCCGATGAGCTCGTGGAAGCGGAGCTGCGCGATGAGCATGCCCGCATAGAGCCGCACGGGTTGGCCCAGAGTGGCGACTTCGAGCGTGATTTGGCCCTTGAACCCAGGGTCGATGTAGCCGGCCGTTACGTGCACGGTCACGCCGAGTCGGCCTATGCTGCTTTTCCCGTCGACGACGCTGACCAGGTTTTCCGAGCACACCACTTCTTCGGTGTGCATCAGGTAGACATAACCTGGGTTGACTATGACTCCTCGGCTGCCAATGGTGGTCGTCGTGCCCGGGTTCTCTTCGCGTGCGTCCAACACGCGCGGAAGGTGCTTTGGAGGCATGTTGTGTCGCGCGACGCGGACGACAGCGTCGTATACCCAAACGTTTAGCCCCAGGCGCAAGTCGTAACTTGCTGGGTTCAACTGCTCCGCGCGAAACGGCTCGATCTTGATCTCGCCGCTTCGCACGCGCGCTTCGATCGCTCTCCCTGTGAGAATCACGCCGCCCTCGCAGCCACCGGCTCGACCCGGCATTCGAGAAAACACCAGCACTCGGGGCGATCGATGCCGCCGAACTCGAGCCACAGCCAATCAGCATCATTGGACGGCTCGGCGTTTTCGACCGTGCCCTCTACACCGATAGCCTCGGGTGTTGTGGCGTAGCTGTCGCCCGGGCCGATGGCGACGATGCGCACGCGCTCGCCGCGCGCTGGAACGTACAGCTTGTGGCTCACGGTCGTACTCCTGGAAGAGGGATGGTGGTCGATTGAGCGACCGGCAGCGTCGCGCTGAGCGCCCTGGATAACGCCTCGCGCTTCGATGCTGGAACGCGCTTGAGGCAGTCACTGCAAAGCCCGTGGTAGTAGTTGCCCACGAGGGGGGCGTGGATGCAGAACTTGCAGAATCCCGGTTGCGCCTTCGTGATTGGCTCTCCCGCTGCGTCTAGTTGGGGATTGGTCACGGTGATCATGCCTTGCCTTTCGCTTCGGCCTCATCGGCGAGCCGCAAACCCTCGGCGAAGAACTCTCGGAATTGCTTCGGCGAGAAACTGATCTCAGCCGCGTTCGGCACGACCATCAGCACCGCGCCTGGCGCAGCTGTCAGGGCGAGCGGCACGCGCTCCGGATCGGGCGAGACGCGCTGCTGACGAACCGGGTAGAAGTCGACAACAATGACGCGCCCCATCAGCCACCCCTCCTGCAGTTTGGGCAAAGAACCGCTTGATTCGTGGGCGGGTTTGTCCACGTCGTCGCCCGCCAGCCGAGATCAGTGGCGCGCTTCCACGAGCGCGAGACTCGGAGGCAGCACGAGCACACCGGTAGGCCGAGCGCCTTGCCGATCAGCGCCGGCAGCGTGACGAAGAAGAAGTCGGCCGCGCGATAGAGAACGTTCACGGACGCACCTCCACGGAATGCGTAAGCCACCAGCTCCCGTCGCCATCCGGCACGCACCCGGAGAGAACGAACGGCACTACTTGCGCGGACCACTGGCCAAGCGGGACCCAACCTCCCAAATGGAGCGCATTGATATCGAAGATGCGCAATCCTCGCGGATCATCGTCACACCCGACCCAATGGGTTTTGCGGTAGCGAACCCGTGCCGGAACGCCGGCTCGAGCCCAAGGTCCGCCCCACTGCACCCGCGCAAGGCCGAACCGTGGCCACGACCACCACTTTCCGTGGTGTGCCAATGGCAAGGACGTATCGGTGAGGTGGTATTCGTACTGTTTTGGTGTGACCGTTGCGCGAAACTTGAGACCGAGCGACCCCAAGATCTCCCACATCAGCGAGGGGTTCGTGTAGCGGCGAAACTCGAAGTCACCCAAGTGAGGCTTCAGTTGCCAGGGGGTCACCCCCGTGACGGCGCAAACGGCAGCCGGGCCACAGTTGAATCCGTAGTATTTGAACGCGAGGTCAGCGCTATCAGGAGTTAGGGTGAGCGGCGGAACGCGCACCTCGATGTTCGATAGCGACTCAGCCATTGCTCACCTTCAGGTTCGCGCCGAGCTCCTGTGAGAACGCAAGCGCGAGCGCTTCCAGCTTTTCCACATTCGCCGTTCGAATGTCGTCGCGTTCCGGGCCTGCCTGGTAGCTCTGGTATTCTGGAATCGTCAGCGCACCGATACTCACGAGCTGGACTGGCGGCAGCCGTCCCACGGCGTACACGTCGAGCACGCGCCAGCGGTCGAGTTGGAGCCAGCTGTGGTCGACTATCCCATACTTGCCATCCACGACAGGGAGGTTCAGGAGCTTACCGAGCGCCCGCGCCACTTCATGACAGCGGAAAAGCTCGCCGTCGTCGTCCGTCTCGGGGAAAATCGCTACCACCATCGTGGCGAGAGCGAGCAGCTCCTGCGCCTCCCGGGTGAACATCTCGCTGCCGGAGTAGCCGATCACGCGCACCTCTTTTCACCGAACAGACGCGCGAGCGCGCGCCCAACACGCTCACGCAGCGTTGGTGCAGAAGCGTTCAACCAGCGCGCGTGCTCTTCCGCGTCCCCTTTCGCGCGCGCCGTCCACGCAACGGTCTTGCGCCACGGGATTCGCCCTTTAATCACAGACCAGCTAGTACCCTTGCGCCCGCGATACTCCTCCACGTGGTAGGTCACGGTGCCCTCCCAAGCCGAGTCTTCTTGCCGTCGCCCCTAGCGAGCAGCCGGTAGAGCGTTCGCCTGTCGACACCGAGAACCTTCGCGGCAAGCGACTTGTTTCCGATCGTCGCGACGACGTTGCGAACGTGGTTATTCACCACTTCGCGCACGGTCATGATTTGACCTTCTTTTGCAGTGGATACCTGCCCGTTCGGAGCAGAGCCAGCGTTACTTTCCATGGTTCCCTCGCATCAGTTCTTCGCGCGCGAAGCTCTCTGCTGCCGCGCGCAAGGCTTCCGAATTCACGACAGCGAGCCCGACGTTCAGCGCCGCGCGAAGTGCGCGCGATGACGCCGCCGGCGGGCAGGGGAGAGGTGGTACCGGCGAGCAAACCCGCGGCTTCGCCACGACCGCTGCCCGCTTGCGACCCCGGATGCTCAACTCACCGAATTGGCACGGCCACGTCGAGCGACCTTGCGCCTCCTCGAATAGTTCTAGGATTTCGGCGCGCAGTGCGGTCATGCTTCATCTCCAACGAACCAGCACCACGAGAGCAGCCGGAACACGGTCTGCTCGTATTCGAGCTTCTGCGCCTCGAATTCCGCAGCTGCTGCGAGGGCCCGGCGTTCCTTCGCTGTTTGCTTGCTCACGCGACGCGCCTTTCCGGTGACAGCTCATCCAGCTGCGCCCAGGCTTCTTTCGAGGGTTTGATCGTCGAGCGCAGCCGGATGCCGTGGCGCCACTCAGCAGTCAGATACCCATTGATGATGAGGCGATTCACGTGCCCCGAGTTCAGGGTGAACCCGTCGCTGGCATGCTCGCGGGACCCAGGAGGACGGCCGCAGACGCGCCAGCACGCCGCGATGGCGACCAGTGTGCGCAGCTGTCCCGGCGGAAGCGATAGAACATCAAGCATCGCCACCCCGAAGCGCTTCTCCCTGAAGCTCAAAGCGCAACGCGCAGCCGCACACAAGCCGCCGGCCAGCACCGTTGGCCAGCATTACGGAGTGGTGGCCGAGAGGCTCACCGTTTGTGACACGAAACTCGTACGTGGCCTCGAATTCGGCTCCGTCGATCGTCACAATCACGAGCTCGCCCCTGTCAGGCACGCCCCGCCTCCCGCAGTTTCTTGAGCTCAGCGACAATGGCGAACAGCGCTCCCCAGCCGTCTGAAGTGGTGTGAAGCCGCCCGTGCTCGAGGTCCCCCAGCTCGCGTGCAGTGAGGCCAGCGGCCCCGGAAACCGTGCGCAGGTTGAGCATGGCTTCGACGCGCGCTCGGTACAGGCGTCGCCCGGGAGCTTCTTCCCTGAGCGGGTAGGGGAATCGATCAGCCATCGGTACCCCACTCCGAGCACTCGTCCACCGCGACGCGATGCTCGTAAAAGGGACTGTCCTTGTCTTCGTTCCAGTCGAGCTTTGAGTGGAGCCAGACGTCGCCCATCCGACTGCAGCCCGTCACTCGGTAGCGAGCTCCCCTCCACGTGCAGAAGAGCTTCCCGTCGTACGGCATCGTCAGCTTGACGTGCGCTGGGCGCCGGAACGCTTCGAAGAAAGCGTGCGCAGCCGGGTGTTCTTTCGCGTTGCCCGGTGTGTCGAGCCAATCGTCGACGTGAGTCACCTTCGGCAACTCGCACTCATTCAGAACGCGAGGGACAGGGCAGGGCGTCCGACCTTCAGCCATTTGCGTCCCCGAATCTGACTTCGCCGGTTATCGTGAAGAGAACGTAGTTGAGCGCCTTCACGGCGTTCGCTTCGTCCCCCCTCTCCAGCAGGTCTGCGGCAAATCGCACTTGCTCAAAAACTGGAAGGCGCTTGAACTCGTCGACCACCAGGCGAGAGCGCTCCTTGAGCGCCGCAACCATCGTTGCGCGGTCGGCGGTGTAGACCGATTGGCACTGGCCAGCGTGGCCGGTAGCCAGAATGCAGCCGGACACATGAACGGGCTTGTCGACGCCTTCGCTCGACGAGACCAACTTCGAGCAGCGGACGCTAGCCATTGCGAGACTCCTTCAGTACTTGCTGGTGATGGCGGCGCGCGCAGTCGATGCACACATCCCCCGTACGCTTGCCCTGGCGGTCCTGAATGGCGCGCATCAACTCGAAGGTGCGCAGGTGGTGCACCTGGCACACGGCTCCGGGCGGAAGGCCGCGAGAGCCGCGCTCAGCCACAGGGCACCTCCGCCTTCCGCAGTCGCACTGTCACAGTGCTCACACCAGTACCGGCGGCAGCGAATGAGCCAGCCGGGTTATCGACAATCTCTCCGCCGTGTTTCGCGATGAGCGCGCGAAATTCAGTGGCGAGGCGGTCTTGCCGATACTTCACGCCCGCGCTTGCGATGGCGGCAAGACGGCCACCGGAGCGCAGGAACTTCAGCGCGTGCGTAATGTGCCGTATGTCGGCGCGGCCTCCGAAGGGAGGATTCATGATCACTCCCGAGAATTCGCAAGCAAACTCCTCAGGTCCGGCGATGGTTAGGAAGTCGTCGCCACCGATCTCGAATCCGAGCTTCTTCAGCTCAACGCGGTTCGGCGGGAAGGGCTCGATGCAAACGAGGTAGGCCTTCGGGCACGCGCGAAGAATCGCTTTCGCGAGCGCACCCTTGCCCGCGGATGGCTCCAGGACAAAATCACCCGGTCGCGGGTCGACGAACGCCGCCAGCTCGTCAGCAAGTTCGTCGTTCGTCCAAAAGAAGTCCGCCGCCTTCGGGTCAAAAATCTCACCACTCTCGAGCGCGAGACGCACGAGCTCCGCCGCGTCAGCGTCATCCGCGAATTCGAACCCACCCGGCCGCTTCTTCGAAGCAGTCTTCCACTTCCCGCCGAGCGCTAGCATCGTGGTCTTGAGTTCGTTCCAGTCCGGAATTCGCTCTTCGCGCGCGTACACCGCGAAGTTGTCTTCGACGCGCACGCAAGCGAGTAGCTCGCGCTGTCGGTGAGTGAGGCGGCGCTTTCCGATTTCGCCCGAGGCGTCGGCAGCCGGCGCAACAGGCTCCGGGCGTAGCACCTCCGCCGCCGCGGCCACCGACTCAGCGCTGCCTTCCCCTTCGAGCAGGGCGCGCACGTGGTGATCGAAAGTGCCCGGGTCGATTCGACCGATGTCGGAGCTCAGCAGCCCGAGCAGCGCTTCACCAAGGCTTTGCCAGAACGGCCCGCAGTAGCCGTCGTCGCAGACCGCGGATTCGTACTCTTTGCGGTAGGCATCTGCGTACTCGGCCATTCCGCGGAAAATCGAGACCAGCGCGCGCTCGTAGCCAGGGCGCGGGTCACGCAAGGCGATGACGTGCTGTTCGGCGTAGGCCTTCGGGACCGCGGGCGCCGGCGGGGCAGCAACCACGGGCGAGAGAACCGGCACGCCGTCGAACAGCGACATTTGAGCAGCGGCGCGGCTCACTGGCGACCGCCCTTTCGGCGCGACATCGTCACCTGCGCACCGGACACGGGGGGTGGAGGCTCACCTCGGCACTCACACATAAGCGCCCAGGTTTTAGGCGCGCGACCAGTCGGTCGCTCTTCCGCGTAGAGCGCCTTCAGTTCCGCCCACCGTGCGACGAGCCCAGTCCACAGCGGATACTTCTTTGCGACCCGATTGAGCCGCTGCTCGCCTCGCGGAATGAACTCGAGCGCGCGCAGACAGCGACTGAGGTCGGACGGGTCAGATGGCGCATCTCCGACGTCGCCGTGCGTAAAACCGATCGCTCGCTCCCGAAGCTCTGGGACGAGCACGGCGATGATGGTCGCGGACGATGTTCCACCAGAGTGCAGGAGCCACTCGCCGAGATTTCGCTGCCAGGCGTTCACGAGCGACCTCCGCGCTTCGGCACGAGAAGCCCCGTCGTGAGGGCGCCATTCCGCGCCGCCCTCAGTCGCGCCGCCGCCGCACGCCGGTAGTCGTCGAGCTCGTCCGCTTTCTTGATCAGGGCCGCCGCGAGCCGGCGCGCCTGGGTCGCCGTCATCGCCGGCTCGGCGCCCGAACCGTAGGGCGACTCGTCCAGCGACACGCGTCCGAACCGAGCGAGCGCGTCACCGGTCAGCCCCTCGGGCGGGTTCAGGTGGGTGATGTCCACCTCCCATCCGGCCACGCCGATGGGGCGGGTCACGGGCGGCCTCCCGCGCTACGCTTGATCCTGTCCGCGCGGCGGTGCCGCTCAAAGGTCAGATCGATGACGTTCGGCGCGCCGAGCCAGGCCCGCTCGATCGGAGGCGGGGGAGGGAGGCAGGCGAAGCAGGTCGGGACGGCAAAGCAGTTCCGCTCCGGATCGACCGTGCGGCCGCACCCCGCGCAGCTGACCGAGCTTCCCGGGGGACGCGTCCACCGCGGATGCACCGAGAGAGGTGGAAGGCACCCCGAGCACGTGGCGGAACGGATGAGCCGCTCGCCGCGCTCGACCGCGCGGCCGCACTTCGCGCAGCGACGCTCAGCCACGACGGCCCCCTCGCGCTTGGCCAGCTGGCGGGACCGAGCTCGGCGCTTTGGCGAGCGGCCGAGCTGTCGCGTCTGCTACCTTCGCGCGCGCCCCATGCTCAGCCAACGCGAGTAGAAACTCACCCTCGTCGCTGTCGTCCAGTGCACCGTTTTCGGAGAGCTCCCGAATCGTCCAGGAATCGTCCCGCGCCACATCGCCAGGTGACCTTTCGTGCCTGGGTGGCTCTTCTTCCCCGGGATTTTCAGCAGCCCGGCGAGCCTCGCCGCCAGGCTGAGAATTCAAATCCCTTCTCCCGCTCTACGAACCGACGCCCGGCGAGAATTCTCGCTGGGCGTCGCTGTATAGGGCGTCGGGGGGCGGAGCGCAGCGGGCTTCGCCCGGCTGCTGTAGGCATGCGTGGTGGCGCGTCGAGGGTGTG
>DASZPS010000252.1:0-193578 GCA_035549955.1 Lacunisphaera sp.
GCGCTCTTCCACTATATCGAAAGCTTCTACAACCGCCGCCGGCTCCACTCGAGCCTTGGCTATCTCAGTCCAGCCAACTTTGAATCCCAACTAAACTAAATCACCCCTGCACCACTGTCCGAAATATCGGGGGAAACCCACGTGGCCCCCTTGACTCAAATCTGAATGCAGGGTCGGCCCTTGGGCCGACCTCGCGCGTGAGGTCGGCGCAAGCGCCGATCCTACATCTGACCTTCGAGGCTCCCCTACCCGAGGATCTTCTCCCAGCGCTTGAACTGCCGCGCAACCTGCTTCGGGCCGGGCATGCCGGTGCCGGTCCGCCGGGCCATCGCTTTCTCCAGGTCGAACGATCCGGCCCAATCCCGGCCAAACGCCGGGTGAATCGCCTTCACGTCGGCCAGGGATAGGCCGTTCAGCGCGACGCCTTTTTGTTCGGCCAGCTTCACGACCGCGCCGACCGCATGGTGCGCCACCCGGAAAGCCACGCCGCGACGGACCAGGTAGTCAGCGAGGTCCGTCGCCAGCAGGGCCGGATCGGCCACGGCCGCGGCACACCGGTTCTTCTGCACGGTCATGCCCGCGACGGTGCCCGCCAGCACCTGCAGGCAAAGCGAGGTCTGGTCATGGCTGTCGAAAACCGGCGGCTTGTCCTCCTGCAGGTCGCGGTTGTAGGTCAGCGGCAGGCCCTTCATCAGCACGAGCAGGGCGTGCAGGTTGCCCTGCAACCGCGCGGACTTGCCCCGCAGCAGCTCGAGCGAATCGGGATTCTTCTTCTGCGGCATGAGGCTCGAGCCGGTGCAGAACGCGTCGGGCAGTTCGATGAATTTGAATTCCTGGCTCGCCCAGAGGATCAGGTCCTCGGCGATGCGGGAAAAATGCACGCCGGCCAGCGCGCAGGCCGTGGCGAACTCGAGATGGAGGTCACGGTCGCTGACGGCATCCATGCTGTTCTGGGTCACCCGCGGGCGGCCGGCCGCATCGACAAATCCCAGCGACTCCGCCGCAAATTCGCGGTCGATCGGGAGCGTCGTGCCGGCGATCGCGCCCGAGCCGAGCGGGCACCAGTTGGCGTGATCCGCGACGGTGGCGAAGCGCTCCGCGTCGCGCTGGAGCATTTCGAGATACGCGAACAGATGGTGGGCGAGAAATACCGGCTGTGCCCGCTGCAGGTGCGTGTAGCCCGGGATCAACACGGTGCCGTATTTCCCGGCCACCCGCAGGATGGCCTGTTGCGCGGCGACCAATTGCGCGCCGAGTTCCGCGCAGGCGGCCTTGAGGTAGAGTCGCATGTCGGTTGCCACCTGGTCGTTGCGGCTGCGGGCCGTGTGCAGCTTCGCGGCGGCCGGCACCCGCCTGGTCAGCGCCTGCTCGATATTCATGTGGACGTCCTCGAGCTGCGTCTGCCACTTGAACTTGCCGGCCTCCACTTCGCGCCGGATGGCGTCGAGGCCCCGGTGGATCGCATTGCGTTCCCGCCGGGTAATGAGACCGACCTTGGCCAGCATGGCGGAATGCGCTTTGCTGCCGGCGATGTCGAAGGGGGCCAGCCGGTGGTCGAACGAAACGGACTCGCTAAAACGCAACATGAGCCCGGCGGGACCCGCCGAGAAACGCCCACCCCACGTCGCTTGCGCCTGCTTTCCCATAGAGGGCCAAGCAACGGTCCGCCCCGGTTCTTGGCAACGCGGAAATGGGCGGTTTCCCATTTGCGTGCAACCTCGGCCGTCGCATGGTGACTCAATGATGATGCCACGCCCGATCCTGTGCCTGTTGTTGCTGTGGGGCGCTGTCGCCCCGCTGCACGCGCAGCCCGCGCCCGCCGCCACACCGGCGGCGCCGGCGCCGGCCTGGGATCGCATCGTCATTCCCCCGATGCCGACCTCCATCTACGTCGGCAGCGTGAAGCTCACCACGGATCCTTTCGTGCGCAGCGGGATGACCCTGAGCAGCAGCTATGAGGCGAAGGTCCGGCCCTGGTTCTTCTGGGGCGAAACGGGCACGATCACGATGACCATGACCGACGCCGCCCTGGCGACGCTGGCCAAGGGCGAACGGACGGAATTCACCGGCGAGGCCACCAATCACAAGAAAAAGCCGCGCAAGGTGTCAGGCCACGCTGACCCCACCGACGCCACCTCGGGCAAGATCAAGGTGAAGATCATGGCGGACGGCATCGAGCTGATCTTCAACGGCACCTACAAGCTCGAGAAGTCGGAAAAGTAGGTCCGGGATGTGACCGGCCATCGTACGCGCGCTCGTAGTTTTTCTCGTTCTCCGCGTTGTTCCAATCGGGAGCACGAGAATGAGAACGAACAAGGCGCAGGCTGGCCGGAATCACAAAACCGGTCGCAGGCCGGCCGCACCCCTAATCCGCCCAATGAAACACCACCGGACGTTCGACCTTTGAGTCCAGGCTCTGGTGAACCGGGCAGTTGAGCGCGGCATGCTCGAGCACTCCCTCGGGATCCTTGCTCTTCGGAAAGGGCAGCCAGATCTGGACCGCGAGGCGCGTGATGCGCCGGGGCTTGTCGGTGGACATTTCCTTGGTCACCTCCCAGCGCACGCCGGGAATGTCGATGCCGAGCTTGATGCGGGCGGCGATGGCCATGGTGGTGACCATGCAGGACGCCAGCGAAGCGGCGGTGAGGTCCGTCGGCGAAAATGCCGCGCCCCGCCCATGATTGTCCTTGGGCGCATCGGTTTCAATGACCTGGCCGGAGGGGCCGTGGGTGAGCTGGCAATTGAGCCCGCCCGTGTAAGTACCGGTGCTTTTGACCATGGCGCGAAGGAACCACGGCCAGATGAAAAGACACGTCTATTTCTGCGTGGCGGCGGCGGCCGCCCGCAATTGCGACAGCGATCCCTCGTAGGCTTCCGCCACGCCACCTTCGGGCTTGAGCACCGCAATGCCGTTGGGCGGAAATGCAATGACGCGTCGGTACACCGCGTCGGTCCGCTCCCGCAGGTCCGCCAGGTTGCGGGTGTGTTCAAACCGGAAGACCGCCCCCTTTTGCACCAGCAGTTCCCTGCCCTCGCGGCGCGATTCGAAAGGGATCGCGATGTCGCGCCCGGCCAGCGATCTTGGGAAAACGATGACCGCCATCAAGGTGCTGTCGCTGCCGTGCGGCGCCTCTTGGGAAAAGCGGGCCGGACCGCGCAGGAGGCGGACATTTTCAAAGGAGGTAACGCGGGCGATGACAGTGTAAGGCGTGACCGGCAGCGGCGCCGCCGATAGCCCGGCCGCCGCGATGAAAAGGGAAAACCCGAACGCGAGACGATACATGGGGTATCAGCCTGTGACCAAGGAACATTGTCCCTGTTCCCCCGGGCAGACGCCTCACCGAAACCGCTCCAGGCGGGCCATGATGTCCGCGCGCAGGCGATCGACGTGGGCGAGGGTGAATTTCGCGACCGGCAGCTTGTCGTCGAGCACCAGCGGCGTGAGGTCCATCGCCCAGGTGACGGCCGTCACGCGGTCGGTGGCATGCGACGTGTGAAACGTGGCGTTCGCGAGCCGACGGCCGGCGATGGCCCGGTCGTAACGCTTGCCGCCCGCAATCTGGGACTGGAACGCGCCGATGAGTTTCGCCGCCAGAGCCGGGAGCGCCGAGTCGTCGAGCAGAACCTTGTCCGGGTCAACGAGCCAGTCCAGGTTGCGCCAAACCTCACAGCCGAGGACCTGCCGCGGACGCCTGGCCTTCGGCAATGACCGCAGCGCCTCGATCGCGCGCAAAAAGCAGGCAACGTGCGTGTCGTGTTTGTCGGCGGGATTGTGGAGATAGACGACCTTTGCCGGGCAGGCGCCGAGAATTGTCGCCAGGTCGGCCCGTACGCCGGTCGAGCCTGCGCTCTTCACCACCGTGCTTGGATGGGCCAGCTGGATGACGGCCGAATATTTTCCGAGGCGCGCCGCCTTGCGCTGCTCGGTGCGCCGCACGGCCTTCATCTCCTCGTCCGTGTAGCCCGCGAACCTGCCGGCCCGGGGGCTGCCGCTGCCATCCGTCAGCACGACGCCGGTGAACCAACGGTCCTTTCGGCCGTGGCATTCCGCGATGCCGTGGTGCGCCATGATCTCGATGTCATCCTGGTGCGCCGCCAGGCAGAGGTGGGTCGTCCGGCCAAGCGCGCGTTCCACGGTGCTGCCATCGGGCACGTAAACGTCGGCGGCGGGTTGGGAAAGGTTCATGGAGCGCAAGCCGTCAGCAGTCTGCTATCAGTTTTCCGCCTACTGTCCACTGCTTCACACCCTCACGCCTTGACCTGGAGCCATTCGATGCCCGTCGCGCGGCCAGCGGCGGTGAACTCCACCAGCGCAGCGGAAAGGCGGTTGTCGCCGGTCGCGATCTCGTAGCGCCGCGGCATGCCGTCGAGAAACCGCCCGAGCACCGGCGCGATCTCCCGCCCCAGCACGGACTCGTGCGGGCCGGTCATGCCCACATCGCACATGAAGGCGGTGTGGCCGCGCAACACGGCGGCGTCCGCGGTGGCAACATGGGTGTGCGTGCCGAGTACTGCCGTCACCCGGCCGGCCAGGTGCCAGCCAAGGCCCTGTTTTTCGGAAGTCGCCTCGGCGTGGACTTCCACCAAGGCGCCGTCGTACTGCCCGGACAACCTTTGCAGCAGGGCGTCGGCGCAGAGGAAAGGGCACTCGGCCTTGAGGCCCATGAAGGTCCGGCCCAACACGGTGAAAACCAGCAGGCGGAAGCCGTTTTTTTCCACGATGAGGTGATCCCGGCCGGGATTGGCGGCGGGAAGGTTCGCCGGGCGGCACACCCGATCGAGCGCTACGATCTCGGTCTCGAATCCCTTTTGGTCCCAGACATGGTCCCCAAGCGTGATGGCATCCACCCCACCCTCGTGCAGCGTCTTGGCGATCGCCCCGGTCAGGCCGGAACCCCCGGCGGCGTTTTCGCCATTGGCGATCACCAGGTCGATGCCGCGCTCCTGCTTCAATTTCGCCACCCGGGCGCCAACGATCTCCCGGCCGGGCTTGCCGACAATGTCGCCGATGAAGAGTAACTTCATGTCAACTGCCTGGCATCGCGCGGCGGGCACCGCCTGCCGCGGCAATCCAGCGGGATGGTTTCGTCGCTTCGCTTCTCGCAATCACGGAGCTGTTCACTGCGCCAGGTAGCTGGCGCCGCTGGCGTTGCCGAACGCCGTCGGGCTAAGCCGCGTCGCCTTGCCCGATTCGGTATCGACGACCACGAGGTAGCGGACATTCGCGGAGCGAAACGTGCAGATCGCATGCCGGCCGTCGGCGAGCCAGACCGGCTCAACCGCGTCGAGGGGCACGCCCTTTGCCTGGATGATCCGGCCCGACCTGGCGGCCAGATCCCACACGGCGATGCGATAGCCTTTCCCCTCGGCGGCGGTGAAAACGATCTTGTTGGGATCCGCCGCGCTCCAGTCGGGCTCCGCGCAATATGTCGACACGCCGGAAGTCACGCGCGTCATCGAGCCGCCACCCACCGGCATCATGTACAACTGGGGACGGCCGGGCGCGTCGGAGGTGAAGAGCAGCCGCGAACCATCGGGCGAAAACACCGGCGACGCCTCGACGGACTGGTTCTTCGTGAGGCGACGGAGCTGGTGCCCGGAGGCGTTGCCCACGTAGATTTCGGCGTTGCCCTCGCCTGAGAGCACCATGGCCGTGCGCGTGCCATCCGGGCTGAAGCGCCCGCCGCTGTTCGTGCCCTTGAAACTCGCCAGGAGCGAGATGCGCCGGTTGCCGAGTTCCAACACATAGATGTCGGGAAAAGTGGTGCGATAGCTGGTGAAGACGATGCGATCACCGCTTGTGCCCCCCCAACGCGGGCCGATGACCTGGCGTCCGTCGGAGGTCCACTTCAGGAGTTCGCCGAAAAACAGGTCCGAGGTGTAGATCTCCGTCTTGCCCGTCCGCTCGCCCACGAAGGCGAGCTTGCCGGCGAAATAGCCGCGCAACCCGCAGGTCTTGGTCACGGCGACGTCCGCCGCGCGCAAGAGCGCATTGCGAAGGCTGGTGCCGCTCACGGTCTGCGTATGCACCGTCCCGCCGCTGCCTTTGTTGATCGTCACCGTGACTTGATTGCCGCCGCCCGCGGCGAAGTTGATGAGATACGCGCCGCCGCTGGCGACGAGCCGGTAGCTGCCGTGGGTGTTGAAGGCCGTAAGCGCGAGGTTCTGCAGCTCGGGCGAACTGGCTGAAATGGTCAGCGGAATGGTCTGGAAGTCGGCCTTGACGACAATCTCACCGATGTCGCGATCGGACTGGGCGAAGCCGGACGTGAGGAGGGCAAGGCCGAGGAACAGGCGAAGGGGAAAAGGGTTCTGCATGAGCGTAAGATGACAATTAATGAGAAGGACGCGGGTCTGAATTTTGTTTTACTCGCGACCTCCTACTCACAAGGTCAAAGCAAACGTTTTTTCCAAGCCATTTTCACACTCCATTGAACGCCGAAACCATCAGGGAAGCCCTCAAACAGGTGAAATATCCTGGATTCAGCCGGGATATCGTTTCATTCGGGCTGATTCGTTCCACGGCCTTCGTGGACGGCACGGCCAAGGTGTCGGTCGCGATCACGACCTCCGACCCAAAGTTGCCCACGCTGCTCAAGGGCGAGATCGAGAAGTGCCTGCGGGCCCAGCCGGGCGTGAAGGAAGTGATCATCGAGCTGGCCGTCTCGGCCGCCAAAGCCCCGCCCAAGCCCGGCCAGGCCAACCTCGCCGGCGGGACCACTCCCGCCGGACTCAAACACTCGGTGGCCATCGCCTCTGGCAAGGGCGGCGTGGGCAAATCCACCTTCGCCGTCAACCTGGCCTGCGCCCTGGCCCAGATCCTTGAAAACCGCGGGCGCGCGGGCCGGGTCGGATTGATGGATTGCGACATCTATGGCCCGTCGGTGCCGCTCATGATGGGCCTGACCGGCGCGCGACCCGAAGTGGACGGCGAAAACCTGGTGCCGATCGAACGCCACGGGGTGAAGATCATCTCCATGGGATTCCTCGTGGACGACAACACGCCGGTGGTCTGGCGCGGCCCGATGATCATGAAGACCATCCAGCAGTTCGTGCAGAACGTGAAGTGGGGCGAACTCGATGTGCTGCTGATCGACCTGCCGCCCGGCACGGGCGACGCCCAGCTGTCGCTCGTCCAGACACTCCCGCTGGACGGCGCGATCCTGGTCACCACCCCCCAGACCGCCGCGACCAACGTCGCGCGCAAGGGCGGCCTGATGTTCCAAAAGGTCAACGTGCCGCTGCTCGGCGTGGCGGAAAACATGAGCTGGTTTGAAGATGCCGCCGGGAACAAACAGCACCTCTTTGGCGAAGGCGGCGGAGCGACCACTGCCGAGGCGCTCGGCACCACCCTTCTGGGGCAGGTGCCCCTGTTCCCGGACATCCGCGCTGGGGGCGACTGCGGGGTGCCGATCACGGTCAATGCGCCCGACAGCAAGCCCGCGCGAATTTTCCGTGGCATCGCCGACAGCCTGCTGGTGCGCCTCAAAGTATAGCACGCGGATTGTGCCGCACGCGCATTGACACGGCCAAGACGACGCCACTAGCTTTTTTTCTAATGACGCTTAAGCCGGGCCAACCTCTGCCGACAGGAGATGTCGGACACCTGTCCTATTGTCATTAAGCACCATTGTATGTCTGCGCTTCCCTCCAACCCCAGCGAGACCGGCAGCAATCGAGAGTTCGTCAAACAATCGAGCCTCTACCAGGAGTTTCTGGCGGAACGGGAGGAGATCCTGAAGCACAAGTGGATTGAGTCTGAACGCCTTGGCTATGACATCGGTTTCGAGCGCGCCTTGCTTGATTGGATCCGAAAGCACCGCGACAGCTGGCGGGCGGCACGCCGGGCCCAACTGGCCGGTGGGGGGAATCCGCCTCCGACCTCGGTTGAAGTCAAAAAATAGGCAGTAAAAAGGCCGGTCCCTTCGGGAACCGGCCTGCAGATTTTTACAGGGGCGGAAGTATCAGTTCCGGTAATCCGCCCGGTTATTTGATCTCCTTGTGCAGCGTGTGGCGCTTCAGGAAGGGATTGTACTTTTTCTTCTCGATGCGCTCGGTGACGGTCTTCTTGTTGCGCTTGGTCAGGTAGCGCGAAGGCGGTTTGCCCTCTTTGCGGGCTTCGGTGCATTCCAGGGTGACGGTTTCTTGCATGGCATTAAATGGTTTAAGGGCCGAGAGCAAAGCCGCGGACCAATCCCGTGCAACCCAAAACTTGATTTTGCCGGAAACCCGGGATGGTCGCCCGGTGATCGTTGCCTGCCGCCGGCATAACATCCGGCTGACAAGCACGTTCCCGACCTGCGCCGGCAGCGCTATTTTCGCTCGGTAAGCGGCATCATCACGCCGCGACGGAAAAGCGTGACCTGGCCCGTGCTCGAAGAAACCACCAGCGCAATGCAATCGGCCGCGACTGAAATGGCGGCGGCGGCCGCGTGACGCGACCCCAGCCCGCTCGGCAAGGCGTGGTTGTAGTCGGCGGCTTGGATGAGCGAACCAGCCGCTTCCACCACGCCGTCGCCGCGGATGATGAATGCCCCGTCAATGGACGAAAACTCCTTGATGGTCTCGTCCATGAAGGGATTGAGGATATTGCGATCCTCTTCCTTATACCCGTAGAAGGGGTTGAGCACGAGCGGCTTGGTCAGACCGCTGAGCTTGTCGGTATCGCCGACCACGAAAAGGCAGCCGACCGGCCGGCCTTCGCGACCTTCGACCGCGAGTTCCGTGGCGACCGCGATCACACGCTCCAACACCTCGGGTTTCACGTCCGGCGGCAACAAATCAGCGTGTCCGGTTAGGAGCGATTGAAACTCCTTTTCGACATCCACCACGATGATTGAGTCGAACTGGTTGGTGCCCGCGATGCCGCCGACGCAGCAAAGCCGGTCCTTGAACGTGATGAGGCCCCGCGTCAGGCCCACCAGGACAGCGCTGCGCAACTGGGCCATCCGCTGGTTGGAGAAGGAACGAACTTGGATGGTATCGTCGAACCGGCGTGAGCGCGTCTCCCCTTCCGGCAGGTTGCGAGTCACGAGGATGGTCTTGAGCTGCGCCTCCCACTTCGGCGCGCGAAACCGCGCGGCAAAAGTATCGCCGAAAACCATCAAGCCGGTGCAACCGCTGCCCGTCGCAATCTTCTCGGCTTCGCGCAGGATGACGCGGTTGACGCGCGTTTGCGCCGCCGGCAAAGGCTTCGCGGCGACGCCACCGAAACCCGCAAAGAGGCGGTCGTAGAGCGTGTCGAGATCCGGGGCCTTGACCAGGCTGTCGACGAAATCCGGCTCCTTGAGCAGTTGCGCGAGGGCGGCGAGCAGCTGCAGGTAATCGCGCGTTTTCTCGTCCGCGATGAGCATCAGGACCAGGCGTACCGGCTCGCTCTCGATCGTGCTGTCGTACCGGATGCCGTAGTGGCTGCGGCCGACCGCCAGGATGTAGCGCCGGTTCATGCCGACCCGCACGTGCGGCAGGGCGACGCCGAGGCCCAGGTAAGTCGTCATCGTGCTTTCGCGCCGCAACAGGCCCTTGAGCAGCGCGTCCTTGTTCAAATCCGGGAACCGCTCGACCGTGAGATTCAGGAGTTCCACCAGTGCGCCCTCGAGATCGGCGCTGCCCAGGTCGATCACACGGCTGCGGGAGATGTACCGGTCGAGACGCATGACTCAGGGTTGAGAGCTGAGAGTTGTGGGTGGCGGGACCGGGATGAAATCGGAGGCAGCTGCCGAGTGACGCTCAACTCTCAGCCCTCAACCAGTGACCCCTCACTTCTCCCACTCCAGCGCGCCCTTCTTCACCTCGTAGAAGAGGCCCAGCACCAACACGCCGAGGAAAAAGAGCATCGGGGAAAGAATGGCGATGTGGTTCGCCAGGAAATCGCGGTAGACAAACGTCCACGGGATGAGGAACACGACCTCGATGTCGAACAGGATGAAAAGCATCGCGGTGACGTAGAACTTCACGGAGAACCGCGTGTGGGTGCTGCCGTCGGACCGGATGCCGCACTCATAGGCCGCGTCCTTGATCTTGCTGCCGCGCGCGCGCTGTCCGACCAGGTGGCTCAGGGCGATGACCACCGCCGTAATCGAGCCGGCGAGGACGACCTGGGTCAGGAATGGCAGATAGGAGGCGTAGGACATCAACCCTTAGCGTTCTCGTGACAACCCGGGGACTCAAGGGGAAAGTTCCGGTTTTTCCGGTTGCAGGCCGGGCGGACGCGCCCTCGACTCGGCCCGTGGTCGCCGAAGCCGAATATCGCATCAAGCTCCCCGTGTTTGAAGGTCCGCTGGACCTCCTGCTCTTCCTGATCCGGAAGAACGAACTGGATATTTACGACATCCCGATCGCCACCGTCACGCGCCAATACCTCGAGGTCATCTACGCGATGAAGGAGCTCCAGGTCGAGGTGGCGGGCGAGTTTTTCGTGATGGCGGCCACGCTGATGGAAATCAAGAGCCGCATGCTCCTGCCCAAGCACCAGCAGGCCATCGACCCGAATGCCGAGGAGGATGACCTCGATCCGCGCTGGGAGCTCGTCCACCAGCTGCTCCAATACAAGAAATTCAAGGAAGCGGCCGGCAACCTTGGCCGGATGTCCCTCGACGCGCAGAACATGCTGCCGCGGCCGGCGGGCTCGGCCTTCGCGCCCGCCTCGGAGCGGCCGCTCAAGCACGTCGACCGCATCGAAATCTGGAACTCCTTCAACCTGGTGCTGCGCCGCCTGGCCGAGAAGCTGGTCGTCGGCGAGATCCATGCCGAGCAAGTCACGGTTGCCGACCAGATGGAATACGTGCTGGAACACATCAAGACCCGCAAGGTCTTCAACTTCTCGGAACTCTTTTCCGGCAAGACCACGCTTCGCCGCCTCGTCGCCACGTTCCTGGCCGTGCTGGAGCTGACGCGCCTGAAAAAACTTCGCCTCGAACAGAACGAGGCATTCACCGACATCCACTGCACCGCGGTGGAGGAAAACCCACTTGAAACCACGGCCGACCCGCACACGGTGCCTGCCCCCGATGAAGAAAGTCAACCGCCGCCGCAAAGCTAAGTCCTCCGCCCACCTTCTCGGCATCGGCCTCGACAGCGCCGATGGCCACAAGCGCCTGACTCGCGCCGATCAGTTCACCATCGTTGGCGGCTCGGAGGAAACGCACACGCGGACCACCGAGACATTCATCAAGACCTTCGAAACGCTCAAGCGGCGCCGCAAGTCGCTGCAACGGGTGGAACCGCAGGAACTCGCTGACATCATCCAGGAATCCATGCCGCGCTGACGGCCCGCTTGCCTTTCCCGGTCCGCCAATTTAACTGATTTCCATGTCCGAAAAAATTGCCCACCTCGATACGAACTCCTTCGCCAGCGCCGTCGCCAGCGCGACCCCGACCCTCGTGGATTTCTGGGCCCCGTGGTGCGGTCCGTGCAAGATGATCGCGCCCATCCTCGACGAGCTGGCCGTGGAACTCAACGGGAAGCTGACCATCGCGAAGGTCAACGTGGACGACAACGGCGACCTGGCCGCGAAGTACGGCGTGCGCGCCATCCCCACCATGTTGCTCTTCAAGGGCGGCCAGCTGGCCGACACCTTCGTCGGCATGATGGACAAGGCGTCGCTCAAGGCGAAGCTGGCCGGGAAGATCTGAGTCCACCACCAGTCAGACCTATGTCGGGCGGGATCGCTGATCCCGCCCCTGCTGTTTCTGGAGGGCCCGCGTCCCTGCGGGCCGCCGGGCGCGCCGCCCGTCACCTCCCCCACACCACGCCCGCGCTGAGCAGGAGGCCGAACGCCGCAAGGAACTTCGCCGTATCGCCCAGGATCGCGATTTGCTCGGCCGGCTCACAGGAGCGTCCCAACCGATGGGTCAGTCGTGATCCCCACGGCACCAGCACCAACGGCAGCAAAACGGGCCAGCGGTAGCCGCCGGTGAGGAGCAGCGCGACCGGACAAAGCAGCGCGACGAGGGCCGACAGCGCATATTGCCACATGGCGAACTTCCGGCCGAAGCGAACGACGAGTGTCTTCTTGCCTGCGCGCGCGTCGGTTTCGACGTCGCGATAGTTGTTCGCCACCAGAATGTTTGCCGCCAACAAACCGACCGCGGCGGCGCAGGAAGTCACGTCCGGCGTCACCCGGCCCGTCTGCACGTAGAATGTGGTGTCGACCGCCACCAAGCCGAAGAAGATGAACACAAACACGTCCCCGAGCCCGTTGTAGCCCAGCGGGAACGGCCCGCCGGTGTACGCAATCGCGCAGACGATGCTCACGATGCCGATGGGCAGGAGAATCCAGCCGCCCTGCCGCACCAGCAACAGGCCGACGGCAAACGCCAACCCTAACACCAGGGAGGTTGCCGTCAGCATCGCGTGGGGCGCAATCAACCCAGCCGCGACGGCCCGGCGCGGCCCGACCCGCTCCGCGGTATCGGCGCCCTGCACGAAATCGAAGTAGTCGTTGGCAAAGTTGGTCCCGATCTGCACCAGGAGCGAAAACGTGAGGCAGATGACGGCGCTGATGTAGTCCGCCGACCCGTGGGCCGCCGCCAGCGCCGTGCCTACCATCACCGGGATAACCGCCGCGGGCAGCGTCTTGGGTCGTGCAGCCTCGAGCCAGTGGCGCCATGCGGTGGGTGTCGACATCAGTGACGGAGTCCTACTTTCGGGCCACCTCCTGTTCAAGCCCCTTGATTCGTGCCCGAACGACCTCCCGTTGGGCGGCAGGATCGTGGGCGGGCAGAGTGGGCTCCACCCGCCGCAACCAGGCCAACGCTTCCGCGGACCGGCCGAGTTCGCGGAGCAACTCGGCATGAATCCGCGCCGCATAGTAAGGCGCTCCATTCTGGAGCGCCGCCTGGCGGAATAGTTCCGCCGCGCCCTCGCGGTCGCCCAAGGCTCTCAGCCGGATATTCGCCATTTCCACGTACAATTCGGCGGCCGGGCCGCGAGCCTGCACCCCGCGCTGCAGGAACGCGAGCGCCGCTTCCGATTGTGCGGCGACGATCCGCCGCCGCACGGCGGGCGGCGCGTCGTCAGGCGTGCGCCAGGCGGTGAAATCGTAGGCGATCATCCGCGCTCCGTTCAGCCAAAATGCCAGGGGACGTTCGTCGGCCGCGACGGTCAGATGCAGCAACTCCGTTGTCGCCGCGGCGTCGCGCCTTTCCCAAGCGAGATTGGTCCGCAGCCAGAGGCAACCCGCCAGCACGCCCCGCATTCCGCCCAATACCGCCAGCGTCCCGCCATGGCCGGCCCACGCCAACGCCGCCGGTGTGGGGTCGGGCAGGAGGCGAGTCTCCAGTGGCCGCAGGATCGCGCCCAACCCGCCGAGCAGCAGCGGTGGCATCAGCCACGTCAGCAGCCTAGAACTCCCGATGCTCGAAAACATAGGCAGCGAGGCCGGCCAGCAACCCCAGGAACAGCGCCCAATAACCGATCAGAGCCAGCAGGGCGCCGCCACCGACCCCGGCGCCCGCCAGCCAGGGCTCGGCATCGAACTTCGCCAGGTTGGGCCAGGCCCGCAGCAGCGCGAACTGACCGCTCGCCTCGGTGAACGATCGCAGGTGGCCCGCGATTGCCAGCAACAGGCCTGCGCTGCTGGCGAAAAGTGCCGAGCCCGCGTAGCTGCACACCAGCAGAGTCATGGCCGCCACGAGCGTGAACTTGAGCCACGCGAGCGCGCCCATTTGGAGGATCACGCGCAGCGACAGGTACGTCGCGCCCAGCTCCCGTTCGCGTACCGCGATCACAACCGCCAAGACGAACATCAGGGCGCCCACGTAGAGCGCCAGGGCCGCCATCACTCCCGCGAGCTTTCCGCCCATGTATTCCCAGCGGCGGATTGGGCGGGTCAGCACGCAGGCCGGCATTCCACGTTCGAGATCGTTGAAAAACAACTGGGCGGTCACCAGCGCTGCCAGCAACGTTCCCAGCAGCCCGATCGCCCCAAGTCCGAAATCGGCGAGGAACTTCAGTTCCATGGCGCCAAAATTGAAATCCCGCAGCCAGCGCGCCATCAGGACAAGCGCGGCGCCGACGGCGACCAGCAGCCAGCCCAACTTCAAGTGCAACGCCTCGCCCAACGCTTGTCCGGCCACGAGGCGCATGCGCCGCACCGAGGCACCCGCTGATTTGCAGACCAGGATGCATTCAGCCATGGACTCGCTCCCAATAGAATTTTTCCAGCGGCGACAGTTCCGCGGACCGGGCGTTCTCCCCGAGAAGTTCCGCGGGAGTCCCGGCTGCCAGCAATCTTCCGCAGCTCAAAACTGCAATGCGGTCGCAAATGGCGGCGGCTTGCGTGACCAAATGGGAACTGAAGACGACCGCACTCCCCCGCCCTGCCAATTCACGAATCAACCGGGCCAGGTCCAGGCGACCCTCGGGGTCGAGTCCGCTCGCCGGTTCGTCGAGCAACAGCACCGCGGGTTCGTGCACCATGGCCTGCGCCAGTCCAAGGCGTTGTCGCATGCCCTTGGAGTAGGTGGCCAAGGCACCGTCCGCCGCCGCCGCCAAACCTGTCCGAGTCAAAATCTCCGCGACCCGCTGCGCCCGTTCCCGCGACGGCACCCCGCTCAGGCCGGCACAATAGTGCAGATAGTCGCGTCCAGTCTGATGCGGTGGGAACTGCGGCGATTCGGCAAGATAGCCGACCAAGGCCCGCGCCACGGCGCTGCCGGCCGGGTGCCCCATGATCCGGCAATGCCCGCTGGTTGGCCTGATGAGCCCGGCGAGCGCCTTCAAGGTGGTGCTCTTGCCGGAACCGTTCGGCCCGAGGAGGCCCCACACTTCCCCGCGGGCCACTTTCAGCGACAGCGGGTGAACCGCCACGGCCCGGCGGCCGGTCCAGCCGACACGGTGGCACTTGCCGAAATTCTCCAGCTCGATGGCCCAGCTGACCTCTGACAACTCCCTCAACGGATGGTGAAGCCCTGGTATTGTGGCGCCCGTTGCGATTCGGTCTGTTCGACCTTGCGGATATATCCTTCCATTCGTTCCTGGACCGCAATGATGAAATCCTTCACCTCCTCGCGCGTGCCCTCCGCCTCGACCTGGACGCGCCCGTCGGGGAGATTCATCACCCAGCCAGACACCTCGAAGCCCTTCGCGACCTGCAGCGTCTGGTAGCGAAAACCAACGCCTTGGACCCGTCCGGTGAAGTAAACCGTTGCATGGTAAATGCCGGCCATGCAGGCAGAAAAGCCCGGCGCGGAAGCGTGACAACCCCAGATTTCTCATGCCGCATCCTCGGGCCGAATGGCCCCCGGCACGGCCGGGTTAAAACCGCGGGCTTCTCCGGCTATGCCGGCTCGAGTAGCGTAATTCCTTGCCCGTCCCCAAAGCCCGGGCAGCGTCGGGGACTGTGAGCAGTCAAAGAATGCTGCGCATGCGATCCGGAGTCTCGTTGGTCGCAATCCTCCTGCTGGCCGGCTGCGCCCGTGAGGAAAGGGCGTTCGAATCGGCGCGATCGGCGAACAGCGTGCCGGCCTATGAGAAGTTTCTCGCCGACTACCCGGCAGCCAAGCGCCACAGCGAAGCCGAAAAGCTCCTAGAGGAATTATTGTGGTCGAAAGCCAGGGACGGAACGGTACGCGATGACCTGGACGCTTACCTGCACCGATTTCCGACCGGCGCGCACGGAACCCAAGCCACCCAGGCCCTCATGAAGCTGGACTGGCAGGAAGCGGACAAGGGCGATTCGATCGCCGGCTTTCGGGCCTTCATGTCCAAGTGGCCCAGAGGCGGCCTCGAGGAGGAGGCATTGCGCCGGATCGATGACCTGGACTGGAAGGCCGTGGACAAGAAAGTTGCCGCGGATCTGAAAGCGTTCCTCCGCGCGAATCCCGATGGCCGCCACTACCTCGACGCTGCCGCGGCCCTGAATGAACTGCTGGGCGCGCGCAACGCGCCCACAACCATCCGCTATGACTACTGGATGTATTCGCTGCCGGTCATGGTGGCCTACCATCGCGGCTATTTTGCACGGCGCGACTTGGCGGTCGTTCTCGTGGAAGGGACCAGGAATCCCGTGCGCCTGGACCAGGACGGTTGGACCATGCTTGCCGGCGTTCCCCTGGGCGAACTTCGGTCCGTCGATCGGATCCAGCATAAACTGAAATTCTCCCATGCCCAATATGTAACCACGGCGTCACCGATTTGGTCGGCCCTCGTGGCGCGGCGCGAATCGGGCCTGACCGCCGTGGCGCAGCTCAAGGGAAAGGTGATCAACGAGGCCGGCGGCTCCGCGCCGTTGTTAGATTGCCTGGAAAAAAACGGGCTCCATTTCGAAAAGGACGGCCAAAAGGATCCCGAAGCCGTGACGGTGCTGGTCACCACGAACGGAGTATTCCCCGATCAGATCACAGCCGATGCCTACCTGGTCAGCGGATACCAATTCAATCGGATGGAGAAGAAGAGTCCTGGCGCGTTCGTGGTGCTGGAACACAATCTCGAAGCCAAATACGTGGCCGATCCGTTTTACACCGGGATCGACATCTTCAACGCCGCGTTCATGCAACAGCAGCCTGAGACCGTCGCCGGAATCGTGGCGGCGATCGATGAAGCCGTGGATTACATCCGGGCGCACCCGGCCGAGGCCCGCCTGGTCTGGGTAAACTACGGGGCCGACAAGGATCTCATGCCGCTGATCCCACTGCCGGAATACCTCAAAAGCGACGATCGCGTCTACGCCGCCGCCTTACGCAAGTGCGGGTTCGATTCGTTTCGCGAGGAAACTTACCTAGTCGGACCGGCTGCGCGCTCGCCCGCCACCCGGTGACCGTCCGCCCGCGGGCGTCGTTCGCGGCCGGCGCCGTCGCTCTCCCAGCGGAAGTCCTGACAATCGGGCCAAGTCCTTGGGGGACAACGTCCGCCCAACACGGGAATTTTATTTGCCAGCCCGGGTCCGGCACGCATTGTGCACGTCAACGCCGCAAGGCGCATTCCTTACATGACCAATCCTGACTCCGACGGGCAGTTCGATAACGACTGGGATGACTGCGGGGAACTTTCCTGGACCGAGGCCGACTGGCAAAAATACCTCGCCGAACAGGAGACTGCGGTTCGCGAGTACATCAAGCACTACGACCAGCTGCCCGCCTCGATGCAGCGGATTGACGAGGCCGCCCGGTTGATGGGCTGGGAGCTCGCCGACGAAACGTCGACTGCCGAATCCGAAGCGACCCCCGAGCTCGACGAACTCGACGAGTTGGAAGAGGACATCTTCGACGGCGACTGGGATCCCTACACGCTGCATCGCAATCCGGTCTACATTTCGACCCGCGCCCTGTACCTCAGCCTGCTCGCCCACTGGGAACGCGTGGCGGCCCAGCCCGGCCGGGTGCCGCCGGCGCTTGGCATCACCCTGCAGGCCCTGCTCTACCGCGGCCATGAACAGGCCCTCCAAGCCGTGCAGGCGCTGGAAATGGGCGACTACACGCTGGCGGTGCTGCTGTTCAAGCGGGCCCTCCGCGAACTCAATCTCACCCTGACCCGGTTGAATGAACCCGATGCCGCGGCCACGCCGCTGGCGGTACGCTTCCGCGAATATGCTTTGCCCCGCCTGTTCGATCTCCGCGAGATCTGGCTGCGCGTGATGAACGAATGCCGGCAGAGCCACGGGGGGTCGACGCCGCTGGAATGAAATAAACCAACCTGCTCCTTCGACGCCGGCCTGATCGCCGGCGTTTTTGCTTTCTTTGGTCGGGACCGCGCTTGCGCGGTCCGGTTCGCCGCGCGGCCAGGACCGAGCACGCTCGGCCCTGGCCGGAAAACGAATCCTTACTTCGCCTTCTTCTTCCCTTTCCGCCCGTACGCCGCCGGCTTGGCACCGACCGACTTGTAGTCGCCCGACTTGAGCGCGTTGACCTGGTCGCGCAGGAGCGCGGCACGTTCGAACTCCAGCTTGTTCGCGGCCTCCTGCATCTCTTCCTCGAGCTCGGCAATCACGGCTGCCACGTCGTCCGATGCCTCGGCGACCAGCGCGTTCCGGTCGACACCCGTACCATCGTAGGTGTGGAGGCTGGCCTGCACGCCGCGCTTCACGCTGCGGGGCGTGATCCCGTGTGCCTGATTGTACGCCACCTGCTTCACGCGGCGCCGCGCCACCTCCTCCATCGTGTGCTTGATCGAGTCGGTAAGGTTGTCGGCGTAGAAGATGACCCGCCCTTTCTCGTGCCGCGCCGCCCGGCCCGCCGTCTGCATGAGGCTCGTGGCGCTGCGCAGGAAACCCTCCTTGTCGGCATCCAGCACGGCCACCAGCGCGACTTCCGGCAGGTCCAAGCCCTCGCGCAGCAGGTTGATGCCGACGAGGACGTCGAAATTGCCCCGCCGCAGGTTGCGCAGGATCTCGACCCGCTCGAGGGCATCGATGTCCGAGTGGAGGTATTCGACCCGCAACTTCGCATCGCGCATGTATGAGGTCAGGTCCTCCGACAGGCGCTTGGTGAGCGTCGTCACCAGCACTCGCTCGCCCTGCTCGACGGCGCGGCGGACCTCGCCAATCAGGTCCTCGACCTGCCCCTTCGTCGGCCGGAGGACGATCTCCGGATCGAGCAAGCCCGTCGGGCGAATGACCTGCTCGGCGATGACTTTCGACAGGCCCAGTTCAAAGGGCGCGGGCGTGGCTGACACGTACAACGTCTGCCCGGTGATCTGCTGGAATTCGGCGAAGCTCTGCGGCCGGTTGTCCAAGGCTGAAGGCAGGCGGAAACCGAATTTCACCAGCGTTCCCTTGCGGGCGAGGTCGCCGTTGTACATGCCGCCAATCTGGGGGACGGTGACATGGCTTTCGTCAATCAGCGTCAGAAAATCCTTCGGGAAGAAATCGATCAGGCAAAACGGCCGGTCGCCCGGCTTTCGCCCCGTGAGGTGCATCGAGTAGTTTTCGATGCCGCTGCAAAAACCCATTTCCTGGAGCATTTCCAGGTCGTAGCTCGTGCGCATGCGGATGCGCTGCGCCTCGAGGTACTGCTGGCTCTTCTCGAAATACGCCACGCGTTCCTCGAGTTCGGCCTTGATGCCGGCAATGGCGGTGTCGAGCTTGCCCTTGGACGTCACGTATTGGTTGGCCGGATAGATTTCGAATCGGTCGATCTTGCGGAGGACCTTGCCGCTGACCGGCTCGAATTCCGTCAGGGCTTCGACCTCGTCGCCGAAAAACTCCACCCGCAGGCCGTGCTCGAGGTAGGCCGGCATCACGTCGACCGTGTCGCCGCGGACGCGGAAAGCGCCGCGCTTCAGGTCGTAGTCGTTGCGCTCGTAAAGGTTCTCCACGAGCCGCTCGAGGAATTTGTTCCGGTTCAGCGCCGCGCCGCGCTCGAGATCCACCCGCATGTTCGAAAACTCCTCGGGCGAGCCCAAGCCGTAGATGCACGACACGCTGGCGACCACGATCACGTCCCGCCGGCTCACCAGCGAACTGGTGGTGGCGATGCGCAGGCGCTCGATCTCCTCGTTGATGGACGAGTCCTTCTCGATGAAGGTGTCGCTCGACGGCACGTACGCCTCGGGCTGGTAGTAATCGTAGTAACTGACGAAATATTCGACGGCATTTTCCGGGAAGAAAGCCTTGAATTCCGAATAAAGCTGGGCCGCCAGGGTCTTGTTGTGCGAGATGATCAGCGCCGGCCGGTCGAGTTGGGCGATGACGTTGGCCATGGTGAACGTCTTGCCCGAACCAGTCACCCCGAGCAGCGTCTGGTGGCGATTCCCGGCCCGGATGGAATCCACGAGCGCCTTGATCGCCTGCGGCTGGTCGCCGGTGGGCTGGTATTCGGAGCTGAGTTTGAACAACGGCATAACCGACCAATCTGAGCCAGAATGTTGAAAAAGGCTAACGGGTCACCGGACAATAACATAGCGTGCTGACAACTGTCTGTCAGGAGGCGGGACCTCCTGCAAACTGGCGGACCTTTCCGCCCTGGGCTTGGCAAAGGCGAAAGCCAATTGCCAGCCGCCTGGTTTATGACAAAGTCCGCGCCAACAAAAAGCCGGCCCCAGGCCGAAACCCCAATGGCACTTACCAACACGATCTACCAATCGCCTGTCTTCCAACAGGCGTGCAACCAATTCGACCTCGCCGCCGATATCCTCGGCATGGACGCGGGGCTGCGGGAACGCACCAAGCGTCCCCGCCGCTGCGTCGTGGTCTCCATGCCCGTTCGGATGGACGACGGCCGCATCGAGATCTTCGAGGGCTACCGTGTACAGCACAACCTGTCCACTGGCCCCGCGAAGGGCGGCATCCGCTTCCACCAGGACGTCACGTTGGGCGAGGTCGCCGCCCTCGCCATGTGGATGAGCTGGAAGTGTTCGCTGGCCGGGCTGCCCTACGGCGGCGCGAAGGGCGGCGTGGTGGTCGACCCGCGCAAGCTCTCAACCACCGAACTGGAGCGCCTGTCCCGGCGTTACATGCAGGAAATCCTCCCCTTCATCGGGCCGAACGTGGACATCCCGGCGCCGGACGTCGGCACCAACGAGCAGGTCATGGCGTGGATGATGGACACCTATTCCAACCACAGGGGACATTACGACCCGGGCGTTATCACGGGCAAGCCGATCGCCTTGGGTGGCTCGCTTGGCCGCCGCGAGGCCACTGGCGAAGGAGTCGCCTGGTTCGTGAAATCCTACCTGCAGGACCTTGGCATCGAACCGGAAAAGACCACGGTCGTCATCCAAGGCTTCGGCAACGTCGGCAGCGAGGCGGCGTGGGCGCTGTACAACTGGGGCGCCGAGGTCACCGGCATCTCCGACTACACCGGCGGCGTCTCCAATCCCAAGGGCATCGACCTCAAGGCGGCCCACGACTGGATCGCGAAGAACAAGACCCTGCAGGGCTTTCCCGGTGGTGAACCCGTCACCAACGAACAGCTCCTCGAGTTGCCCTGCACCGTCCTCATCCCGGCGGCGCTGGAAGGTGTCATCACCGAGAAAAACGCCGGCAAGCTGAAGTGCCGCGTGCTCGCGGAGGGCGCCAACGGGCCGACCTCCAACAAGGCCGACGAAATCCTGGGCCAGCGCGGCGACATCGAGCTGATCCCGGACGTGCTCTGCAACTCCGGCGGCGTCATCGTCTCCTACTTCGAATGGCTGCAGAACCTGCAGAACTACTATTGGACCAAGAACGAGGTCTTCGACAAACTCCACCGCATGCTCGCCAAGGCCAAGGCGTCGGTCGACGAGACGATGAAAAAACACAAATGCTCCCGCCGCACCGCCGCCCTCGTGCTCGGCATCGCCCGCGTGGCCGAAGCCAAGGCGAAGCGGGGGTTGTTCCCGTAAGCAGATGATGGATGAAATTCGCCAAATACTTCCGGGGTGAGGCGATCCGGAAGCGGCTGAAAGCGAAGGCTCATGCCATGACCATGGCCGCGGGCGTCTGGCTATTCTTCAGCCTCATGGGAATTGCACTAATCATTGTCGGGATACTCGATTGGGTATACGTTGAAAGGCATGGTGGATCCGCAATCCAAGCCGTTTGCCTCAACCGAAAGCAGGGCCAGTCTGTGACTGGCCCGGGACCGGTCAAAGACCGGTCCTACCTTCACAGCACCATAAACGAAAACACCACGATCAGCGTGGGCGTGAGGGCGCCGAGGAAGAGGCCGAGCGGGGACACGCCGTCCGGAAAATAGCGCTGCAGGATCGACTGGCCGGCCGGATTCGGCGCGTTGGCGATGACCGTCAGGCCGCCGCCGGTCACGGCACCGGCCACGACGGCGTATTTCAGTTCTTCGCTGAATTCGGGCACGAGTGTGGCCAGATACGTGATGAGCGCATTGTCGTTGAAAGCGGTCAGGATGGTCGCCCCGGCGAAGAGCGGCACCTCACCCAGGCTGCCGAGGACCGGCTGGATCCACCACGCCTGGAGGCCGCCGTGGACGACGAGGCCGCCCAGGAAAAACCCGACGAGCAGGGGGCCGCGGAGTTCGATCCGGTTCTGGTGGTGCGCCGTGGCCTGGGAAAAAGCCAGGAAGAACAGGAATCCGCCCACAAACAGCACCGGATGATGCGCCGCCCACACGGTGAATCCGAGAAACAACAAGTGGACCCCCGTCACCCAGGCCGGCACCGGCTCCTCGGGCGGTTCGGTCGAGCGATCGGCGGGCTGGAGCGCGAGCAACTCCCGGCGAAAGGCGAGGAAATAAACCACGTTGGAAATCACAATGCCGCTGAGAGCGTGCCAGCCGAAATGCAGGAACATGTATTTCATGTTCCAGCCCCACGCCGCGGCGACCATCAGGACCGGCGGGGCGGCAAAGTGCGTCAGCGTGCCCCCGATGGAAATGTTCACGAACAACAGGCCAAGCGTGGCATACATCAGCTTGGGCGACGGCTTGAGGTCATAGAACCGCCGGCACAACAGCAGCGCGGCGATGGTCATCGCCGCAGGCTCCGTGATGAATGAACCCAGCAAGGGCGCGACCGTCAGGATCGAAAACCACCACGCCACCGGCCGCCCACCGCCCAGCGCGGCGACCACCCGCAGGCTTTGCTCGGCCAGCTGCATTACCGGCCGGGTCGAGGCCAGCGCCATGATGACCACCACAAACATGGCTTCCTTGAAATCCACCGTGTGCGCCAGATAGTTCACCGCCGTGTCCAGGCCCTTGAACCAGACGATGGCGCCGCCCAAAACCAGCGCCCAAATTCCGAACACCGCCTCCACCTCGCCCAGGAAGTGCAGGGTCTGTCCCCAAAAACTCACCTCATCGGGCTGGCCGTCGCTATCGTGGTCGCCGCGTTTGATCTTCAGCCGTTCGCAATGGCGTGCCTCCACCACGTGGGCCCAGTGGCGGATCTTGGCGGTGGCAAAAGTGTGCAGCACCGCGAGGATGAAAATCACCGAGGCCACGGCATTGAAGGGCTCGGCCGCGACGCGGGCTCGGAGCACTTCCACGACGCCGGCGCCCGCGGGATCGGGGTAAGCGGTGACCGCCCGGGGAAAGTCGCCGGCGGCCGCGGCCGTGGTTTCAGCCCAGGCGGCGGATACGAGCCACACGGTGACGACGATGGCGGTCAAGGCACGTCTCATTGCAACAAGGGCAGAAGTTCCGACAGGCTGTAGATGAAGGCGGGGGCGGCGGCCTTGACCTGAGCGCGTTCCGCATACCGGCCAAAGCCGACAAACAAGTCGACCTCGCCCCGGGTTTCCAGGTCACTGACGCCGTCGCCGACGGCGGCGGAACGCGCCGGCTTGAGTTCCGTCTTCAAGGTCCGGACGATCTCGGGCTTGCCGCCCTTGCGCGTGGCGGGATGCGCGGTGTCGAAGCCCGCGTAGTTGCCCTGGGCGTCGAATTCCAGGCGCACTGCCTCGACGCGCGCGATGCCCAACAGCCGCGCCAACGGCTCGATTGCCTGGGTGTAGCCCGCGCTGACGATGACGGGAGTCCAGCCGGCGGCCTTGAGCGCGGATACCGTGGCAACGGCCGTGGGTTCGACGGTTTCGACGTATTGCCGGCCCACCGCCTCGGTCTCGGCCCGACCGGGTCGAATGATCTCCAGACGCCGGGCGAATACCTGCTCGAGCGGGATCTTCCCGTCCATGGCGTCGTTGGTCATCTGCGCCACCGCGGCCAACGCGACCGGGCCACGCAAGCGCGCGAGTTCGTCGACCCCCTCGATGGCGCTGAGGGTCGAATCACAATCGAGGCAAAGGAGTTTGGTCGGAGAATTGGCCACGGAGAACACGGAACACACTGCAGGGGCCGGTGGGAAGGCTTTTTGGCCGGTGGAGGCGGGGTGCCCCACCCCGCGGGACGACAGCCTCGTCGCGCATGCCTCGCGGGGTGAGGGCGCCCCGCCTCGACGCACACAAAAAAAGCCCTCCGCGCGGGAGGGCTTCGGAAGGCGACATGGGACGCCGCTTACTTGACCTTGGTGGCGCGCTTGAACTTCGAGGTGAACTTCTCGACGCGGCCGGCGGTGTCGACCAGGCGCTTCTCGCCAGTGTAGGCGGGGTGCGAGTCCATGGTCACGTCGCGCACGATGACGTAATAGTCCTGGCCGTCGATCTTCTCGGTGCGGGCGGACTTCATCGTGGACTTGGTCAGGAATTTCTTGCCTGTTCCGATGTCGAGGAAGCAGACGTTGTTGAGGACGGGATGGCCTTCGGTCTTCACGGTAAAAGGAGGTTGGAATCAGCCTTGGCGCGCCTTGTAACGCGGCTCGACTTTGTTGATGACGTAGATCTTCCCCTTGCGGCGCACGACCTGACAGGCCGGGTGGCGCAGTTTGGCGGATTTGATGGAGGAAACGACTTTCATAAAGGAACAGAAGAAGGGGTGCGGGGGAAGCAGTGTCAAAGGAAAATATCTTCTGCCAAACAACCGCCGATCTGAAGCGGCGCTCTGTGTCCGCCTTCGGGCTAAACCAGCAGTCGCAGACCGCTGCCACAGTTGCCTAACCCGCTGATGTCCCTAGTTTACGGTGGGATCGTCGGGCGCATCCGCCTGCAGTTTGAGTCCAGGATCGAGGTGACCGAGCAGGCTGCGCCAAAGGGCGACACCATCATGCTTGAGCAACCAGTCGCCTTCGACCGGCGTTACGATCCAGGTGTCATGTCTCATCTCGTTTTCGAGCTGGCCCTTGCCCCACCCCGAGTAGCCTAAAAACGCCCGCATCGTCAGGCCCGGCGTGCCAACGAGCGATGCCGCCTGCTCGACTTCCACGCCGAAATGCAATTGGAACGCCTGGTCCGACGCGATCCATTGCCAGGTCACGATGATCAGTTGCTCCGGTTCAACCGGCCCGCCGTAGTACAACGGCACACCGGCCAGGGGTCCAAGGGCGAAGTCCCCGTTAATCTCGCCCAGCTGCTTGTCGAGCGGACGATTGAGCACGACCCCCATGGCGCCATTCGCGTCGTGTCCCGACAGCAGAACGACCGTTCGCCGGAAATGCGGGTCGCGCAAAACCGGGTGCGCCAGCAGCAACTGGCCGGCGAGCCGGGGCATCTTTTTCGCGGTTTGGCGTTCCTTCATGGGCGCGAGGCCGGCTGGTCAGAGTTTGGTGATTTTCACGCCGGCATCCCGGAGAATGGGCTCCACCAACGGGTCGTTCAGGTAGTCATCGTGATACTTGATCTCGGCAATGCCTGACGCCGCGAGCACCTTGGCGCAGTTGATACATGGATAATGCGTCACGTAGGCAGTGCAACCGTCGACGCTCGACCCGCGCCGGGCGGCATCGGCGATCGCGTTCTGTTCCGCATGGACCGTGGCCTGCTCGTGGTTGTCGCGCACCCGCGAAACGTGCGGCGTGCCCGGCAAAAAGCCGTTGTAGCCCGCCGCCACCAGGCGGTTCTTCCGGTCGCCGGCCGAGATGATAACGCAGCCGACGTTGAGGCGCTCGCAGTTGGAACGCGACGCGATGAGCTTGGCGGTCGCCATGAAGTACTCATCCCAGCTCGGCCGCCGCCCGAAGGTAGCGGTGGCCTGGGCGATGAGATCGACCAACGGAGAGGAACTATCAGCCATGCTACCAAAGGTGGGAAAGGCCGACCGGCTGGCAAGGGGGAACCCGGCGCCGGCCATGGTTTGTCGTCAGGAAACACGGCCCGCCCGGCAGCATGCGGGCAGCCACCCCCGGCTTGCAGGACCTTCGCCACTGCCCCAACCTCCCTCGCCATGGTCTCGCTTCAGCAACTCGTCGACTACTGCGACAAGCGCACGCGGCGCTCCTCCTTCAAGGACTATCCCGGCGCGGTCAACGGCCTGCAGGTCGCCAACGACGGCCGGGTCACGCGCATCGGCGCCGCGGTGGACGCCGGCCTTGTCCCGTTCGAGCGCGCCGTCGAACGCGGCGTCGATTTCATCATCACCCATCACGGCCTTTTTTGGGGCGGCGTGCAGCCGTTGACAGGGCCGGTCTATGGCCGGTTTGCCGCCCTCGTGCGGGGAAACTGTGCGGTCTATTCCAGCCACCTGCCCCTCGACGCCCACGAGGAACTCGGCAACAACGTCCTCATGGCGCGCCAGCTGGGCCTCAAGCCCCGCCGCCAGTTCCTGCCGCACGAAAACGAGCTGATTGGCTGGATCGCGCCGAACAAATTCAAGCGCGCCCAACTTTGTGCCCGGCTCGAGGAACTCTACCCGCGGGTGGTCGCCATCGAGTGCGGCTCGCCCTCCCCCAAGCTCGTCGCATTTTGCAGCGGTTCCGGCAACGGCGCCGTGCCGCATCTCGCAGCAGCGGGCGCGGACACGCTCGTGACGGGCGAGTTGCGCGAGGAGTGGTTCAACTACGCCCAGGAACACCGGCTCAACCTGATTTGTTGCGGCCACTACGCCACCGAGGTCCACGGCGTCAAGGCCCTCGCCGCCGAGCTGGCCCGGAAGTTCCGGCTGCCGTGGGAATTCATCGAGACCGAAAACCCGCTTTGAAAAACCGCCGAACACCCCGCATGCACGGAAAGAAATCTACCCGTCCGGGTCTTTCTGGATATCCCGTGTCTTCCGTGGTTTCCTCCCCATGAAGAAGATCGCCATCCTCAACGGACCCAACCTCAACCGGCTCGGCAAGCGCGAGCCCGACATCTACGGCACGGCCACGCTCAAGGACCTCGAGAAACTTGTCCGGGCCGAGGCGAAAAAACTCGGCGTCCAAGTGAAGTTCTTCCAGTCGAACCATGAAGGTGCCCTGGTCGACCGGGTGCATGCCTTCGCCGACTCCGGCACGGAGGGCTTCATCGTGAATTTTGCCGCCTACTCGCACACCAGCATCGCGCTGCACGACGCCTTGAAGAGCGTCGGCCTGCCCGCGATCGAGGTGCACATCTCCGACATCAAGAAACGGGAGGAATTCCGGCGCCATTCCATGACGGCGGGCGCCTGCATCGACATGATCAGCGGCCAGGGTTTCCCCGGCTACGTCGAAGCGCTGCGCCGGCTGGCAAAACGATAGGACGGCCCGCCGCCGCCTCCCGCGGGCCAAACGCCATCCATTGAACCTCCACCTCCACCGGGGACCTGCCAGCGGCCTTCGAGCCGCGGCGGCCACTTAGACCCGAGCTCCATGGGCCAATCGCTTCCAGACTTCACCGAGCCGCGCTGGTTTGTCTGCCACACCAAGCCGCGCTGCGAAAAAAAATTTGACGACTTGGTGCAACGGGAGGGCTTCGCCCACTATCTCCCGCTGATCCAGAGCGTGCGCCGCTACGGCACCCAAAAGAAAACGTTCACCAAGCCGCTGTTTCCCGGCTATGTGTTCACCCGCATTGAACCCGCTCATAAAAATCGTGTTTATCAGCAGGACCTCCTCGTTCGCGCGCTGGTCGTGGCCAATGAGGCCGTTTTTCTCCGGCAGTTGGAGGATGTGAAGGCAATCTGCTCCTCCGGCCTCGAGGCAGCGGTGCATCCGCTGATGAAAAAAGGGCGCCATGTCCGCGTGGTCGGGGGCCCGCTGCACGGCCTCGAAGGATATGTGGACGACCCCGTGAACCCGCATGGGATTGTCGTGTCAGTGGACGTTCTCCAACAGGGGCTGCTCGTCCGCCTCCCGCTGGACCACCTTCAGCTTCTGCCCTGACCCATGCGTCTCCTCCTTCTCTTGCTCCTGTTCGCCGTTGGCGGCCTGTCTGGCCGGGCACAAACCGCGCCGGTCGCGGGCAGCATTCAGGCCAACGCCGGGCCGGCCAAGGAATTGCCGTCGGCCATCCGGGGCCTCTTCGACTTCGACCTCCCGACCATCGACCCGCCCGGCACGATGACGCTGGTGCTCCATCCCCATCTCGGCGATTTCGTGCGCCGCGACTACATGCGGGTCGAAGGCGGCCTGAAGTGGGCCATTAACGACCACTTCGAAATCCGGCCGGAAGCGACGGTCTACTTCACCCATGGCCTGGGTGGCAGCAGCGCCGATGGCTATGGCGTCGGCGAAGCGCGCCTGAGCACCAAATACATCCTCCGCGGGTGGCCCGACCGCGACTACGAAACCAGCGTGTTCTTCAACATGGAGGTGCCCGTCGGCAGTCCGCCGGTGGATCTCACCGACGGCTTCAACCACTACGCCCCCGGTTTTCTCATCCAGCACAAGTCCATGCGCTGGCCCAAGCTCACGACATTTTCCGGGGCGGGCCTCGACATCGTGTCGGACAGCCCGGTGGAAGGCATGCCCGTCCGCAACCAGCCGTTGGACGATTCAATGAATTTCACCGCCGGCGCCATCTACGACCTCGGGCAGGTTAAGTGGACCTTGTCCGCCACCTACGCCACCACCGCCGGGCTGGGCGATGCCACCGAACACTTCTACTACCTGCGGCCCAGCCTGCTTTGGTACGTCCCCAAAAGGTACACCTTCAATTCGGACACCCAGTGGATCATCGGCCTTGGCCTCCGCGCTTCGCATGGCCCCGACGGCAACGAGTTCAGTTTCAGCAACCGGGTACGCGCGGAGCTGACGTTCCGCCAGATGATCGACAAGGTCCGCCGCAAGCCGCCGCAGGCCGCACGCCCCTGAACTAGCGCCAGGTCCAGAGCCAGCCGGCGAGATGAAGCGTGCCGCACGCGGCCAACGCCGCGGCGAAATCGTCCGCCACGATGCCCCAGCCGCCCGGCCACCGCTGCAGTCGCGCGATGCCAAAGGGCTTGGCAATGTCGTAGAGCCGGAAAAAACCGAACCCCGCGCCGAGCACCGCCCACGGCGGCCAACTCCGCAAGTATCCCGCCTGCCAGCCCAGGAAGACCAGCGGCATCACAATGAACTCGTCGAGATTGATCTCCCCCGGGTCGCTCTTTCCCATGCGTCGGGCGGCCTCGCCCGTCACGCCCACGGCCACATAGCTGAGCGTCACGGTCACCAGCAGGGTCGGAACCCAGCCCAGGCGGCCGAAGAAGACCAGCGTGTAGAGCACCCCCGCCAATGAGCCCCACGTGCCCGGCGCGGGCAGCCGGCTGCCCAGCGGCCCCAGGGTGGCCACCGCCACCACTCCCTTTTTCGGCAGCCAGCGCGCCCACCGCGGTTCGGTCAGGGGCATGGCTCAATCCAACACCACATGGCCGTGGCGCCGAAAATAGGAAATCGCCGAGGTGATCGTGAGGACCGCCGACAGGATGTACAACCCCAGCCCGCCCCAGTGCACGACCTTGATGACGATCGGCGGCAGCAAATCGCCGAAATCGCGACCGAACATGCGGGCTCCCATCAGCCAGCCAATGGCATTGAGTTGCACGAAAGTCTTCACCTTCCCGCTGGTGTCGGCCTCGATGGTGACGCCCTTGACGGCGGCCGCCATGCGCATGCCCGAAACCAGGAACTCGCGCCCGAGAATGCACAATAGCAACACCATCGCAGCCACCTCGAACCCGCCGAAGTAATTGCCCACGACCAGGGCGATCATCAGGCCGATGACCATCACCTTGTCGATCACCGCGTCCATAAACCGCCCAAAGGAGGATACCTCGCCCCGGGCCCTTGCCACCATGCCGTCGAACCAATCGGTCAACGCGGCCGCGATGAACAGCCAGAACGCAACCGTCGCCGCCCAGGCGCGTTCACTGTTCATCAGCCAGACGATGACAAACATCGCCGGCACCCGGGAGACGGTGAGCCAGTTCGCCACGGTGAAACGCATGGCGCGAGTCGAGCGAGCCCCCGCGACGTTGGCAATCCCGCGATTGGAGGATTGCCGGCGCGGCGACCCGGGAACACTGCGCGCACACCGCCAACGTCGCCCTTTGACACAAAACCGGCTCGCCATTCCCACGCGCCCGGCAATCCTGCCCATCCTGCATGAAGCACTGCATCTACCCCGGCACGTTCGATCCGGTCACCAACGGGCATCTCGACGTCCTGCATCGGGCGGCCCGGCTCTTCGACCGCGTGACGGTTGCCGTGGCCCTGAGCACCACCAAGACGCCGCTTTTTTCCGCCGAACAGCGGGTCGCGTTCATTGAGGGAAACATCCCCAAGCTGAAAAACGTCGAGGTCGTCAGCTTTGACGGCCTGCTGGTGGAATTCGCCCGGAAACAGAAAGCCAACGCCATCATCCGCGGCCTGCGCGCCCTCTCCGACTTCGAGTTCGAGTTCAACATGGCGCTGATGAACCGGCACCTGGAACCGGAGGTGGAAACCATCTTTGTCATGCCGAACGAGGCATACAGCTACACCAGTTCGACCCTGGTGAAGCAGATCGCCAAGCTCGGTGGCGATGTGACCGCATTCGTCCCGCGCAGCGTCGCCAAGGCCCTCAAGGCGACGAAATAGTTCACGGCTGGAGGCGGGGTGCCCCCACCCCGCGAGACAGGCTGTTCGACTTGCAGCCGCGGGGTGAAGGCACCCCACCTCCACCTCATCACCGCGACATTCCCACTTGGCGCAACGCCTCGTACGTCGCGATGCCGGCAGCGGTCGAAAGGTTCAACGAACGCAGCTCGCCATTGGCATGGGGAATCTTCACCCGCTGGTCGTCGCCGAGCTCCGCGTGCAACCAGTCGGGCGCGCCCGCCTCCTCGTTGCCAAACACCAGGCCATCGCCATCGGCATAGCGCACGTCCCAGAACCCCCGGGTGGCATGCGTCGTGAAAAGCCACAAGCGCCGCGGCGCCACCGCGCTGGCCTTGAACGCCGCCCAGTCGGCGTGGTGATGGACATCGAGTGAAAACCAGTAATCCATGCCCGCGCGCTTGAGGTTACGGTCCGTCACCGCAAAGCCGAGTGGGTGAATCAGGTGCAGCCGACCGCGCGTCACCGCACACATCCGGCCGATGTTGCCGGTGTTCTGCGGGATTTGCGGCTGGAAGAGCACGACGTGCAGCATGCGGCGTTGGATGACTTAATCCGCTTTACGGCAAGCCGTAATCCCCTACAAAGACGGCATTGCTTGGGCCCGCCCTCCCGATGTCTCTCCCCCCCGCAAAGAACTCCGACAAGATCGTCGTCCTGGTGGATGATGAGTTCTCCTACATCGACTTGCTGCAGCAGCTGCTGAGCGACCATCTGGAATGCCCGGTACATGGCTTTACCAAGCCGGCCGACGCCTTGCGCGCGCTGCCCAGCCTCAATGTCGGCATGATCATCACGGATTACCAGATGCCCGACATCAACGGCCTGCAATTCGTCGCCGAGGTGCAAAAGATCAGCAGCGCGATCCCCGCGATCATGATCACCGCCTACAACATGTCCTTTACGCCCCGCGAACTCGCGGCGGTGCCTTCGCTCAAGGCCATCGTCCGGAAGCCGTTCAAGTGGACGGTGCTCGCCGACGAGGTGGTGAAATACTGGCCGGACCCGAATCCGCCCAAGGTCATCACCTCAAAAAACCCGTTTGTCCACAAGTAGGCCGTCGTTGTCGGCGTGCAGCACGTGGACGGTGGCGGGCAGCTTGTGGGCGGCAAATGCCGCCACCATCGCCCGGCCGACTTTTGCCGCCACCTTCGGTCGCGCCACGCAAAGCACGCTTGAACCGCTGCCGCTGAGCCAGCCGGTCAGCGCCCCGGTGGCCACGCCGGCCTCGATCGCCGACTTCGCCCCGGGAATCAACGGAAGCCGGTAGGGCTCATGCAGGAAATCCTTCAGCGAGTGGCGCAGGCGGTCGTACTCGCCCGACAGGAACGCCGCGACCAGGTAGGTGGCGCTGTTGACGCTCTTGATCGCATCGAAAAACGGGAGCTCCTTCGGCAGGATGCCGCGCGCCTTCTTGGTTTCCAACTCCTGGCCCGGGGACGCGACGACGAACGCCAGGTCGCGGCCGATGGGCTTGCGCAACACCCCGAGCAACTCGCCGGTGTGGGCGTCGCAACGAGCCACGCAAAATCCCCCGATGACGGCCGGCGTGGCGTTGTCCGGGTGGCCTTCGAGTTGGGTCACCAACGAGCAAATGTCGTCCTTGGTCAGCTTGGCGCCGGTCAATTCGTTCAAGGCCGCGACGACGCCGGCGCGCAGGGTCACGCTCGAACCCAGGCCCCGCGACATCGGAACTTCGCCCCGGATCGCGAGCGTGTAGCCGACTTCCTCCACGCCGGCGCGGACGAAAAAAAGGCCGGCGGCCTCGTCCGCCATTTCCAGGCCGTGGGTGTCGCTCGGCCCGGCGGGCCGCGCGCCGGTCCAGTCGCCCCGGGTCAGCGTGACGGTGTTGTAGATGCTGAGCGCCAGGCCCAGCGAATCAAAGCCAGCGCCGCAATTGGCCGTGGTGCCGGGAACGCGGATGGTGACTTCGCGGAAGAGGCCGCGGGAAGCGAGGGGGCGTGGGTGCAGGCGGGGTTTCATCGGGACGTGCGGAGGGCGCGGCGCGCTTCGAGGTTTTGTTCGCGTCGCTTGAGGTCTTCGCGCTTGTCGAACTGTTTCTTGCCGGAAGCGGTGGCAATTTCGACCTTCACCAGCGCCTCCTTGAAATACATGCGCAGCGCCACGATCGACCGGCCGGCCGTTTCGACTTCCTGCGTCAGCTTGCGAATCTCGCTGGCGTGCAGGAGCAGCTTGCGCGGGCGCCGCGGGGCATGCTGGGAAATGCCGCCGTGCGAATACTCCTCGATGTAGGCGCCGTAGAGCCAGACTTCGCCCTTCTCGACCCGCGCGAAGGCGTCGGTGAGCTGGGCCTTGCCCGCACGAATGGACTTCACCTCGGTGCCGGACAGCTTCACGCCCGCCTCGAATTTGTCGTGAATGAAATAATCCCGGTGCGCCTTGGCATTGCGCATCTCGGTGTAACGGGCGGGATCCTTGGGTTTGGCGGCCATGGGCGAAACGGAACGGTGCGGCGGCAGGACCGGATCGGCAAACAAAAGAAGCGAGGCCGAGGCCTCGCTTCCGGGGAATCGGACTTGGTCGCGGTTGCGGCTCAGGCCGTGTGCAGTTCGTAGCTGATCTTGCCCTCGACGATCTCGCGCAGGGCGATGTCCTCGGGGCTCAGCTTCTCGAGGGACTCCACGAGCGGGCGGCTGCCACGGCGCAACTGCTTCACGCGCCGGGAAACGACGTTGATCAGGACGTTGGGGTCCTGGATGACTTTCTGGGCCTCGCGAATGTATTCGTCTCTCATGAGTGGAAAAATGGGAAGGGAAACACCTAGGTTTGGCCTCCGGTGCGTCAAGGGCTAATTCCAAGGGCCACGTACCCGCGGAAGTTGAGATGCCGGGTTCGCGACCCGAAGAATGACCTGTGCGCAAAACCCTTGGTGGGGCGTGCTTGCAGCACAAGCTCCCGCCCAATGAAAGACTTGGCGATTTCGCGAAGCGGAGCCGACGTCCGGGCCTTTCAGCAAGCCGCGGTCAGGCCCGCTGACGACGGCGGAATGCCACCATGCCGGCTCCCGCCATCGTCAGAAACGCGACGGTACTGCCGGAATCGGGCACGCCGCTGACCGGGGCGTGAACTTCATCGATACTGAACGCGCCTTGATAGATCGACACGTTGTCAATGTTGCCGGGGAAGTACTCGGCGTGCGGACCGTATTGGCGACCCAGACGGGTGTCGGTATTGGTGGGATGCAGCTGGGCTCCACCCGAAAAAACAAGGGTGTAATCGATATAGAAGCTGGTTCCGCTCGCACTGGAAGTTAGCAGGTAATTATGGGTGAGGTTATCGTTCGGAAATCCGAGACCTGTGCTGAGGTACGTATCACTGAACCGGAAATTGTGGGCGGGATCGTAGCCAATGTAGAATCCGCCTCCTTGGGAAATCATCTCGGTGTAAAGGCCGTTGTTCTGGGGAAAGCCTTGGGCATCGAATTGAACCGAGAAGTCTCCTGAGAGCGGCACCAATGCCGCGGAGAAGTCGACCCAATCATTTGAACCATCCAACACCAGCTTGCCGCCGCTAACGGTAGCACCCCCCACCAAGGTGCCATTCTCCGTCCCCACCAAATCAGTCACGCCGGAACCGTTGAAATCATATTGGTGAATAAGGATCGGTGAAGCCAGGACCATCGTGCTCGGCACAAACAGAACGGCAGCAAGTAGAGATTTTAGTTTCATTGGATTGGAAATATTTCGGGAATTGCGGATTTTATAGCAAGCCATATGCCATAATTGATGGATTTGTATATCATTATGCTACTGGATTTTAAATCAATCGTCACTTGGAAGTGACATCAACTTACGCGAGATCGTGTAACTGTTTCCGACGAATTTTACAGCCTGGCATTTTCGCCCCAAGAGCCCGAAAGGCGGGGAGCCGCGGGCGCACGGCGGCTTTGACTTCCGGTGTGCCCAAGACGAAGCTGCCCCCATGTTCGTGGCCTGGACAACGACGGGGAAACGCGAGGATGCCGACCGGCTGGCTCGCGGTGCAGTCGAAGCCCGGCTGGCGGCGTGCGCGCAAATCGATGGGCCCTTGGTTTCCTACTACCATTGGGATGGCAAACTCGAGCGGGCCGAGGAGTTTCGCATTTGGTTCAAATACTTGCCCGCCAATGCCTCCCCCCTGAGTGCGTGGGTGCGCAATCACCATCCCGCGAGCGTTCCGCAATGGATTGAAGTCAGCGCCGAAAACGTGGGTGAAAAGTACTTGTCATGGGCAATGGCGAACTCTACTTCCCTCCCCTTCCAGCAGACAAAAACACCTTAAACAGCTTCCCATCATGTCCCAGCATCCCAGCCTCAAACCCGCCGGCGGCGGCATCACGATCAAACGCAATGTCCTCAAGCGCTTCGAACGCGTGGCCCTGCTCAAGAAGCGCGGCCAGTGGAAGGAAGGCGACCGCGTGCAGGGTCTCCGCAAGACCAAGGCCGACGTTTGATCGCGGGCTGAACTCTCCGGCGGGCGTGTGATCACGCCCGCCCTTTTTGTTTATGCACGACCTTTTCAAGGATCTCATCAACTGGTACCTGGGGTCGCTCGAATCGGGCGGTTATCTCCTGATCGTGCTGCTCATGTTCATCGAGAGCACATTCCTGCCGCTGCCCAGCGAACTGATCATCCCCCCGGCCGCCCATCTTGCCTATACGAAGGGCGACATGAGCCTCGCCGGCATTGTCATCGCTGGCGCCGTTGGCTCCTGGCTCGGGGCAACTTCGATGTACTGGGCCGCGCGCTGGGCCGGCCGCCCGCTCGTGCTGCGCTACGGCAAGTATCTTCTCGTCGCGCCGGAGAAGGTGGAAAAAGCCGAGCGCTGGGCCGCCGCGTATGGCAATTTCGGCATCTTTGCCTCGCGCCTTCTGCCAGTTGTCCGCCACCTGATCGGCATCCCGGCCGGCATCGTGAAGATGAACTATTGGAAGTTCTCACTCTGGACCGTGATTGGTTCCGGCTTGTGGTGCGGCGTGTTGTGCTGGCTTGGGGTCAAGGCCGGCCAGGACGAATCCCTGATGAAAGGGGAACTCCATTCGATCACCATCTGGGGTGCCGGCATCCTGGCAGTCCTGGGCGTGATTTACTGGTTCTTCGTCCATCGGCAGATGTCGGCAAGAAAATGACACCGGGCCAGCGCCGGGCCGCAGAATCCTCTTCGCGATCGTCAGTTACGCCGACCGCGTAGGCCATGGAGCCGCCGCGGCTTTCACCGGGCTGGCAAGGAGACCCCGCCGCGCATCGATGTCCCGGCAGGGCATTTCTTGGCAACTGCGTGCCATAAATGGATTCCCGATTGCCTCGGCTTAAAGGGTCGTGGCACGCTGAACCGCATTTTTTCCACTTATGAGCCAGACCAAGAAGAAAGTAGCCATCCTCACCGCCGGTGGTCACGCCCCGTGCCTTAGCGCCGCCGTCGGCCAGCTGATCCTCCATTACACCAAGCAGTGCCCGGACTGGGATATCATCTGCTACCGCTCCGGCTACAAGGGACTGCTGCTGGGCCAGAGCTATGCCGTCACGCCCGAGGTGCGCGCCCAAGCGGCCGTGCTTAGCCAGTACGGCGGCAGCGTGATTGGCAACAGCCGCGTCAAGCTCACCAACGTCAAGGACGCCGTGAAACGGGGCCTGATCAAGGAGGGCCAGCATCCCCTCGAGGTCGCGGCGAACCAACTCACCAAGGACGGCGTGGACATCCTCCACACGGTCGGCGGTGACGACACCAACACGACCGCGGCCGACCTCGCCGCCCACCTCGAAAAGCACAACTACTCGCTCAAGGTCATCGGCCTGCCCAAGACCATCGACAACGACATCATCCCGATCCGCCAGAGCCTGGGCGCCGTCACCGCCGCCGAGCAGGGCGCGCGGTTCTTTTCGAACGTCGTCACGGAACTCGGCGCGAGCGGCAGCATGCTGATCGTCCATGAGGTCATGGGCCGCAATTGCGGCTGGCTGACCGCCGCCACGGCTCGCGAGTATCAGAAGAGTCTCGCGAAGCAATCCTGGGTGCCCGGCCTCGGCGTCACGAAGGAGCGCTACTCGGTCCATGCGATCTACCTGCCGGAAATGGCCCTCGACATCGAGGCCGAGGCGAAACGCCTCCGCGCGCTCATGGAGCAGCAAGGCAACGTCAACCTGTTCATCAGCGAGGGCGCGGGCCTGGACAGCATCATCGCGGAGATGACCGCCCGCGGCCAGGAACCGGCGCGCGACGCCTTCGGACATGTCCGTCTCGACACGATCAATCCGGGCAAGTGGTTCGCCGAGCAATTCGCCAAGCTCATCGGCGCCGAGAAGACCCTCGTGCAGAAGAGCGGCTATTTTGCCCGCTCCGCCCCCTGCAACGCCGAGGACTTCAAGCTGATCGACGCATGTGTCCTCAAGGCCGTCGAATGCGCGAAGGCCGGCGTTACCGGCCTTATCGGCCAGGACGAAGAGCGCGGCAACGAACTCCGCGCGATTGAGTTCCCGCGGATCAAGGGCGGCAAGGCCTTCGACGTCACGCAGCCCTGGTTCCAGGACCTCCTCAAGGAAATCGGCCAACCGATGACCAAGGTGGTGCAGGTCGCGCACTGAGGGCTCATTGGCCTCTCCAGAACACCAAGGCCGGCATCGCGCCGGCCTTCCTTTTTGGCCTTCACCGCGGCAGCTTCGCACCGCGAAGCCTGGTGCGAGCGCCGGGAGTCGAACCCGGATCAATGGCTTCGGAGGCCACTACACTATCCATTGTGCTACGCTCGCAAGAACAGGTCGCACAGCTTTCGCCACCGAGGCGCAAGTTCAAGCCGCTTTTCTGACCAGCCGGCTCCCAGGCCAGTTGGCCATAATGCGCAACCAAAAGCGCTGGTCCGGCGGTCCCTGCCCGCGCGCCCGGAGACGCGGCCAGCCCCTGCCCGGCGCAGGGCATTCTTGTGCCCTCGGTTGCAAAACTGCTTCGGAAACCAAAAACCCCGCCGTTGCCAGGCGGGGTTCATCGCAATCTGGCGCAACGCTCAGACCGCGCGCCGGCGTTGCAGGACGCCGAGGCTGAGGAGCGCCGCGCCGAGCAAGCCGACCGTCGCGCCGGAGTCCGGCACTCCGGTCACGCTGTCGACGGTAAAATAGAGCGCGCCATAGTCCTCGGCATCCCCGCCCCGCGTATGGAGGCGCAGACCGTGCGGCCCCGCGAGGGGATTGGCCAGCGGGATGAGCGCGGTCGGATCGGGAATCAGGCTTTGGTCGGAGAGCGTACTCGTCGGCATGCCCAGATACTGGAGGAAAAACGTCTCGGAAACCAGGTTGCCAAGGGCCGGGCTCGAATAGGTGCCGCTCTCATTGATGATGGAGAAACCATCGCCATCGGAGGCGTTGTCGAAGATCCGGTATTGGGCGCTGCCCGAAAAGAGCTGGCCGTCGATATTCAGGGTGAAGCTCGCCGCGTAGGCCGTCACCCAAGGCAATAGCGGCGTGCCCGAGGCCGTGGTATCGATCGTGAAGGTGCCGTTGACGGCATTGCCGACGGCGAAGGTGGAGCTGAAGGTGTTCGCGGAGTCGTCGTGCAGGATTGTGGAAACTTGGCCGCTGAAGTTGTAGGTCAGCATGTCGGCGCGAGCCGAACCGATCAGGCCAGCCATGGCGACGAGGGGTAGGAAGGATCCAAGGAGGGTTTTCATGTGGCGCCGAAAAGCACCCGGCAGGCCACGGTGACCGCGTGAGTCTTGTTCAACTTAGGCCCCAATCACATAAGCGAAAAAATTCCCTGTCATGCCCCTGAAGAACCAACGAAAGGAGGTGATATCCGTTAGAACCTCCGACACTTATGTTGGTACAAGGCGTAATTTTTCTGTGAAACACCGACACCATATTTCTGCATTCGGGTTTTCCTTTCACTCCGTGGCAGCCGCCGATCACGGCGCGAACATCTCTCGCACCGTCGGCCACCTTGAATCGCTGACAGTCCGCCGACTGAACCCGCATTTGACGCTCGAGGGAGCCCGACTATATCCACGTCACCCCATGGCTCCCCCGAAGACGCCGGCCAAGCCGCGCACCGTCACCGAATTCATCTCTGCCACCGATCGACCGGCCCGGGACCGGCTGCGTGAAATCCGCCGAGCCGTTCGCGCCGCGGCACCCGAAGCGACCGAATCCCTCAAATGGGGTATGCCGGCGCATTCCCTCAGGCGTATTCTCGTCATGTATGGTGCGTTCAAGAACCATGTCAGCCTGTTCCCCGGCACACCGACCGTTCGCGCCTTCCGGAAGGAACTGGCCAAGTTCGAAACCTCCGGCTCCACCGTGAAATTCCCTCTGGATCGTCCCATCCCCTCCGCCCTCGTCCGCCGGCTCGTCGCCGCCCGCGCCAAGGCCAGTGCGGAGAAGGACGGCAAATGGCGGAGCAAAAGCTAGACCGTGTGGATGCCCATGAGCGCACGCTTAACAGCATAAGCTTTCGCGCCGTGGTCTCCGAATTTCTTCCCCCCTAGTTCATCCTGCTCCTTTCCCCCATGTCCTCCCCCCTCGGCTTCGCCATCGTCGGCACCGGCATGATCGCCGGTTACCATGCCCAGGCCATCGCCCAAACCCCCGGCGCCAGACTCGTCGGCGTCGTCAGCCGCTCGCCGGAAAAGGGCCCGGCCTTCGCCGCCAAACATGGCATCCCCGTGGTTACGGCGACCGTGGAGGAAATGGCCGCCCGGCCGGATGTGCAGATAATCAACGTCACCACCCCCAGCGGTGCGCACCTCGAACCTTCCCTGCTTGCCATCCAGGCCGGCAAACACGTTGTCATCGAGAAACCCGTCGAGACGACCCCGGCCCGCTGTGACCAGATCATTGCCGCCGCCGACCAAGCGGAGGTGAAGATCGCCGCCATCTTCCAGGGACGCTTCGGCGCCGGGGCGCAGAAGGTCAAGGCGGCCCTCGATGCCGGCCGCCTCGGCCGCCTTGTCCTCGCCAGCGCCTTTGTCAAATGGCACCGCACGGTGGAATACTACAAGACCCAGTGGAAGGGCACCTGGGACCTCGATGGCGGCGGCGCGCTGATGAACCAAGCCATCCATGGCGTCGACCTGCTCCAATGGTTCGCCGGCCTGCCCGTGGAGGTGAACGGCCAGTTCACGCGCCGCGTCCACACCGGCATCCAGGCCGATGACACCACCGTCGCCACGCTGCGGTTTCCGGACGGCGCCCTTGGGACCATCGAGGCGAGCACGGCGCTCTGGCCGGGTTGGTCCCGACGCCTCGAGATTTGCGGTGAACACGGCTCGATTTGCCTCGAGGACGACCACATTGCGCGCTGGGACTTCCGCCAGGCCGAACCCGGTGATGACGCGATCCGCAACGCGAAGCGCGATGACGCCCTGGGCTCCGGCGCCGGCGTGCCCGGCGGGATTTCCATTGCCGGGCACCTTCGCCAAATCGGCGACCTTGTCGAAGCCATCCGCGCCAACCGGCCGCCGGCCATCGATGCCCGCGAAGGCCGCAAGGCCGTCGCCCTGGTCCACGCCATCTACGAATCCGCCAAATCCGGCAAACCAGCGAAGGTGTGACGCGGCGGAATCCCCCGCCTTTCGCCGATCGCCCCTCGCCTTTTTCATGCCTACCCCCACCCCCTCCCAATCCTGGTGGCGCCGCCTCAATCGCGACCAACGGTTCGTTTTCCTCGTCTGCACCTTCGCGTGGTTTTTTGACTGCCTCGACCAGCAGTTCTTCAACCTCGCGCGTGATCCCGCCATGGAGGACCTCGTCGGCAAGGCCAACGCCACGGTCTACTCGCCCTACTCGATGTCCGTCTTTCTCGTGGGCTGGGCGGTCGGTGGCCTGATCTTCGGCGCGCTCGGCGACCGCCATGGCCGCGCCCGCATGCTCAGCATCTGCGTGCTGCTCTATTCGGTCTTCACCGGGCTGGGCGCGTTCGCCACCAGTTTTCTGGACTTCAGCCTCTATCGGTTCTGCACCGGCCTGGGCGTCGGCAGCGTGTTCGGTCTCGCCGTGGCCATTGTCGCCGACACCGTGCCCGGCGAGACTCGTGCGCCCGCCCTCGGACTGCTGCAGTCGCTCTCGACCGTCGGCAACATGGTGGCCGGCCTGATCGGCATGGGCATTGGCTTGCTGGCGGCGCAATCGCTGCTGCCGTTCGGACTCAAGCCCTGGCAGGCGATGTTTCTCGTCGGCGCCCTGCCGGCCCTCCTTTGCGTGCCCATCATCCGGCGCCTGGGTGAACCCGAGAAATGGCGCCGGGCGCGCGCGGAGGGTGCGGTCAAAGGCGTGCGGTTCGGCTCGTACGCGCACCTGCTCGGTCACGCGCGCTGGGGGCGCCATGCCTGGGCCGGACTCATCTTCTGCTGCGCGGGCGTCATCGGCCTGTGGGGGCTGGGCAATTTCCACCCGAAGATCGTCGGCTCGATCGTCACCCAGCATTTCGCCGCCGCCCAGCTTTCGCCGGCGGAGTTGGCGAGCAAGCAGGCGTTCTGGCGGTCAGGCGCGCTGCTGCTGCAGAACGTCGGCGGCTTCGCCGGCATGATGACCATCGCGTGGATCGCCCAACGGTACGGCCGCCGGCATGCCGCCGTCCTTTCGCTGCTCCTCTCGTTCGCCACGACCGTGCTCCTGTTCCGCGGCCTGCGCGAATTCAGCCAGATCTTCTGGATGGTGCCCCTGATGGGATTCGGCACGCTTTCGTGCTTTGCCATCTACGCCATTTACCTGCCGGAGCTCTTCCCCACGAGTCTGCGCAGCACCGGCACGAGCTTCTGCTACAACGTCGGCCGGCTGGTTGCCGCCACCGCCCCGTTCACCCTGGGCAAGATCACCGCGCAACTCGGGGGCGATCTCGAGGCGTTTCGCACCGCCGGACTTTGGGTCAGCCTGGTCCTGTTGACCGGCCTCCTGGCCATTCCCTTCCTGCCCGAGACCAAGGACCGCCCGTTGCCCGAGGATTGACCGTTCATGAGCCGGAACTACGCCATCGCCCACCTGAATGACCTGCCACCGGTTCCCTGCCCGTGCGGCACGACGCGCCGCGCATTCGTCGCGGCCGACAATCCCGTCGCGACCATCCATCTCGTCGACATCAAGACCGACGCGCAGACGCACTATCACAAGAAACTCACCGAGATCTACCTCGTGCTCGAAGGCGAAGGCCACATGGAGCTCGACGGCGTTCTCCATCCCGTGAAGCCGCTGACCACCATCCTGATCAAGCCCGGCTGCCGCCATCGCGCCGTCGGCAAGCTCAAGATCGTCAACATCCCGGTTCCCGCCTTCGACCCGGCGGACGAGTGGTTTGATTAGGCAAGCGGGTGGTTGAGGGTTGAGAGTTGAGTGCTCCTCCCTTGATCCCCGCCTCGCCGCGCTTCTCTCAACTCTCACCTCTCACTTCTCAACTTTACGCATGCTCCTCCGCCGACTGCTGTTCCTGGCGATCCTCTTCCCCTCCGCCGCACTTTTCGCCCAAAACGGTGACCGCGCCAACGAAGTCCAAGCCCCGCCGCCGTCCAATCTGGTCATCCCACCGGCGCCAGTGCGGGTGGCCGAGGAGGCCCTGAAAACCCTCCAGGTCGTTCCCGGCTATCGGGTCGAGATCGCCGCGGCCGACCCGCTGGTCGGCGACCCGGTGGCGATAACGTTCGGCCCCGATGGCCGCATGTGGGTGGTCGAGATGCGGGGCTTCATGCCGAATCCCGACGGCAAGGGAGAGGACGCCAAGGTCGGCACCGTCGCCACGCTCGAGGATACCGACCACGACGGCCGCTACGACAAACGCACCGTTTTCCTCGACGGCTTGGTCCTGCCGCGCGCGGTGGCGTTGGTCGGGGATGGCGTGCTCGTGGCCGAGCCTCCCCACCTTTGGTTCTGTCGCGATACGAACGGCGACGGCGTGTCCGACTCGAAGGTCGAGGTCGCCTCCGACTACGGCTCACCGGGGAATCCAGAACACACGGCCAACGGCCTCTACCGGGCGATGGATAACTGGATCTACAGCGCCAATCACAACGCGCGTTACCGCTACCGTGGCAACGGCCGCTTCGAACGCGAAGTCACCGTGTCGCGCGGCCAATGGGGCATTTGCCAGGACGACGCCGGCCGCCTTTTCCACAACAACAACAGCGATCCGCTCCGCTACGACCTCGTCCCATCGCAATACTTCGCCCGCAATCCCGGCCTCACCGACCCCGACGGACTCAACGTCAAACTCGTCCCGGCCGACCTCCGCGTCTGGCCGGTTCGCGTCACCCCCGGCATCAACCGCGGTTACCAGTCGCTCGATTCCAGCGGCCGCATGACCGCCGTCACCGCCGCCTGCGGGCCGCTCATTTACCGCGGGGACCTGCTGCCGGACCTCGAGGGCAGCGCCTTCATCGCCGAACCATCCGGCAACTTGATCAAGCGCATCGCGCTCGAACAACCCAGCGACGCCCTCGTCGGGCGCAATGCTTACGAGGGATTCGAGTTCATCGCCTCGACCGATGAACGGTTCCGCCCGGTCAACCTGGCCGACGGGCCCGATGGCGCGCTTTACGTCGTGGACATGTACCGCGGCATCATCCAGCATCGCATTTACCTCACCACATACTTGCGCAAGCAAATCGAGGAACGCGGGCTTGCTGACGGCCTGGGCATGGGCCGCATCTACCGCGTGGTGCCGGCGCGGGCCGACTTGGCGCGGCCCGCCGCCTTCAACCTCGCGACGGAGAGTTCCGCCCAGCTCGTCGGCCGCCTGGGCGCCCCCAATGGCTGGATCCGCGATACCGCCCAACGGCTCCTCGTGGAGCGGCGCGACCCGGTTTCGATCCCCTTGCTTCGCAGCACCGCCCTGAATCTCCACGCCCCGGCCCACACCCGGTTGCACGCGCTGTGGACGCTCGAAGGCGTGGATGGCCTGGATCAGCCCACGCTGCTTGCCGCGCTCAGCGATCCCGATGCCACGATCTGCGCCGCCGCAATCCGGTTGGGCGAGAAATCCCTCGCGGCAGGAGATGAGAAGATTCTGGCCAAAGTCATTGCCGTCCTGATCGAACCCGGCCTGCCCGTGCCTTACCCGATGATCCTGCAAGGTTGCCTGTCGCTCGGGGAGTCCCACCAGCCGCGCACGCTGCCGGTACTGCTGGAACTCGTCCGCCGCCATGGCGTGCGCCCGGCCATCGCGGATGCAGTCGTCAGCAGCCTGGCGGGACGCGAGGTGGAGTTCATCCAACTCGCCCTGAAGGAACCCAACAAGGCGTGGTCGCCGACCGCAGTTGCACTTGCCGCTGCTTGTGTCTGGCGCTCGGGGGACGCGGACCGCATCGCCGCGGTCGACCAGCTGTTCGGCACCGTGGCTGCGCCCGCGTGGGCGCGGGCCGCCTTGCTCAAAAGTTACGCCGAAATCATCCCGAAACGGGACAACGAACTGCGGTTCGGTCGGCTGGCCGCCGCTCCCGCCACCTTGACGAAGCTCGCCACCACCGAATCGCCGGATCGCGCCCGGGCGGCCGAATTGCTTGCCCATCTCCACTGGCCGGGCCATGGCGACGTTCCCGTTGCCAAGGCGAAGCCCCTGACGGAAAGCCAACAAGCGCTGTTCGAGAAGGGCCGCACGATCTTCAATACGATCTGTGCCGGGTGTCACCAGCCGACGGGCCTCGGCCTGAAGGGCCTGGCTCCATCCTTGGTCGATTCCAAATGGGTGGGCGACGACGCGCGACTGCTCGCGCGCATTGTCCTGCAGGGCAAGGCAAGCGAAAACCTCATCATGCCGCCCCTCGCAGCACTCGACGACGAGTCCCTCGCCGGGGCCCTGACATTCATCCGCCGTTCCTGGGGCCACGGCGATGACCCCGTCGATCCCGCCGTCATTGCGCAGGCCCGGCAGGAAACCGCCGGCCGAACCGAGCCATGGAGTGACAAACTCCTCACGCAATTTGCCGAGGAGGCAAAGGCCACTCGCAAATCGGACTGACCTGTTTTCACTTCCTTGCCAATGATACCCCGCCGCCACTTCATTCAAACCCTGGCCGCCGGCGCTGCCGCCACGGTCGTTGCTTCCGCCCAAACCCCTCCGCCCATGTCCCAGACCCAGAAAGCCGACGGCGCCAACTACGCGCCCAAGGGCAAACCCAATCCCGTGGTCAAGCCCGGCGAGTTCGTCTTCGCCGCCGCGCACCTCGACCACGGTCACATTAATGGCCAGTGCAACGGCCTCATCGAGGCCGGCGCCACACTCAAGTGGGTCCACGAGCCCGACCCGAAGAAACTCGAGAACTTCCTCAAGAACTATCCCGGCACGAAGGTCGCCCAGTCCCTCGACGAAATCCTCGCCGATCCCGAGGTGAAGCTCGTGGCCACCGCGGCAATTCCCAAGCTGCGCGGCCCAATCGGGTGCAAGGTGATGCAGGCCGGCAAGGACTACTTCACCGACAAGCCGCCTTTCACCACCCTCGCCCAGCTCGACGAGGCCAAAAGAGTCGCCGCCCAGACCGGCAAAAAATACATGGTGTACTACAGCGAGCGCCTTCACGTGGAGTCGGCGATGTACGCGACCGACCTCGTCCAACAGGGTGCGATCGGCCGCGTGCTGCAGGTGATCGGCCTGGGGCCGCACCGCGAGGGCACCGGCCGGCCCGACTGGTTCTACGACCACGACAGCTACGGCGGCATCCTTTGCGACATCGGCTCGCACCAGTTCGAGCAGTTCCTCACCTACACCGGCGCCACGGACGCCACCGTCATGCATGCCGCCGTCGCCAACCATGCCCACCCGGCCAAGCCGGGCCTGGAGGACTTCGGCGAGGCCAACCTGCTCGGCAACAACGGCGCGACGAACTACATCCGCGTCGACTGGTTCACCCCCAAGGGTCTAAGCACCTGGGGCGACGGGCGCACGATCATCCTCGGCGAGAAGGGCTACATCGAACTCCGCAAGTACGTGGACGTCGGCCGCGACAAGAAGGGCGACAACGTCTACATCGTCGACCAGAATGGGGAACGCTACATCAACGTGGATGGCCAGGTCGGTTTCCGCTTCTTCGGCGAGTTCATCCTCGACTGCATCAACCGCACCGAGAAAGCCATGACGCAGGCCCACGCCTTCAAGGCGGCGGAACTCTGCCTCAAGGCCCAGGCCGCGGCGAAGAAGATCGCGTAGGCGAGCGGCCCCATGCAGGACGGCTTGATCGCGTTGCTCGCCGGGCGACGCGGCCATTTCCGCATGGAGTCCGGCTACCACAGCGAGCTGTGGTTCAACCTCGATGCGCTTTTCGCGGACCCGATGCGCCTGCAGCCGTACGTGGCTGAACTCGCGCGTCGGCTGGCGGTGCACCGCCCCGCGGCGATTTGTGGGCCGATGACCGGCGGCGCAAAACTCGCGGGATTGATCGGGGCGCAGCTCGGCATCGAAGCCTTCCACACCGATCGGCATGAGCCGGCGAACGCCACGGGTCTATTTCCCGTTCGCTACCTTGTTCCCGACAGCCAACGCGCGCGCCTGCGCGGCCGACCGGTTGCCATCGTCGACGATGCCATCAGCGCGGGCTCGGCGGTGAAGGGCACGCATGCCGACCTGGTCACATGCGGTGCCAAACCCGTCGCGGCCGGGGCGCTCATCATTTTTGGCGTCGCCGCCGATGAATTTGCCACCCGGCAGGGACTGAAGCTCGAATCCGTGGCGCGGATGTCCTTCGGCATGTGGCCACCGACTGGTTGCCCCCTCTGCCAGGCAGGGGTGCCGCTCGAGAACGTCTCGGACTCGGCCTAGCTTTCGTTTTAGCCTATTGCGTTTCGCCGATTGGGCTGACGGCGAAATTTTCGCCGCCTCTTCAGCCCGAACAATTCAGCAGGAAACCACGAATGGACACGAATTCACACGAATACCTGGAGGCAACGATCATCTGGTTGCTCCGGCGAAACCGTGACACCGACTGGTGATGGGTTCCGGGATGCCTTGGGGCTGCCGTTTCATTCGTGTTCCTTCATGTCCATTCGTGGTTCAATTGAATCGACCCGGCTTCAGACCCTATACACACCCCGCCCTCCGGGCACCCCTCTCGAGCCGGAACCATTCAGTAGGTGGGCTTCGGTTTCCATACCGACGCCAGGTTCGCCCGCCTCGTGTTTCCTTGTCGGCGATATGTCCTGTTGTTCGCTGCTGCGAACCCGGGACCAGTCGCGCAGCCTGCGCTGCGGCTGGGAAATCGCCGACCACCAAATGGTGGAGCTCGTTGCCCGTTCGACGAACTCAGGGCCTCGAGCCTGCCGAGACGGCTCCCCAACGCGCTGAGGACGCCCGCTGCCAATAAAGCGCCCTGAGGAGCAGGTCGCTCCACCTCGAACTGAATCGTTCCGGCTTGAGAGGGGTCGCGCAGACCCGGGTATCCGCATATGCGCAAGAGGCTTTAGGTCATTAGATTACGCCGGTCGAGGCCGATCCTTGGATTCGCCAAAAATCGGTGGGCAAGCGGCGGCATCTCTGCTTCACTGCCGGGTCCATGGTCGAATCCCGCTTCACTTCCCTGCGCAACGCCTTCCTCACGGGCCTCCTGCTCGTGGCGCCGCTCGTTGCCACGGTCTGGGCCCTGAAGCTGGGAATCGAACTCGTCGGCGGGTCCATCACCCCGTTTTTCGAACCGTACCTGCCGGTGTCGCTCCAACACCTTCCACCCATCTTTTGGAAAATCGTGACCACCGCGATCGTCCTGGGCCTTGTCACGCTCCTTGGCTACCTCTCCCGCCTGCTCCTCGGCCGGCTCATCGGCGCCGCCGCCGAACGTTTCATCGAAGGCATCCCCGGCATCGGCAGCTTCTACAACAGCGTGAAGCAGTTCATCGAAACCTTCGGGGCCAAGGATCGCAGCCAGTTCAGCAAGGTCGTGCTCGTCCAGTATCCGCGCGCCGGCTCCTGGACGCTCGCGTTCCTCACCAACACCGGCACTGGCGAACCGCATCGCCACCTCGAAGGCCTCCATTGGGCCGTGTTCATCCCGACGTGTCCCAGCCCGGTCAATGGCTTCTTTCTGTACCTGCCCCGCAGCGAGATCGTCGAACTCGACATGTCCGTCGGTGACGGCATGAAGACGGTGATTTCCTGCGGCGCCGTCCTGCCCGCCTGGTCCACGCCCGCCCGGGCCAAGGCCGCGCTGGCCAAGACCTGAGCGTTGGAGGGCCCAGCTCCAGCTGGGCCGGGCAGTTGGCAACCGTTTCGATGCCGTTTGGCCCAGCTGGAGCCGGGCCCTCCGGATCAGGTCCACCTATCGCGGGCTTGCCGATTCCGCACCCAAACTGTCCTCTGTCTTCTGAAATGCCCGGCCAGCAACTCCAGACCACCGCCTTTATCCTTGCTCGACAGCCGTCGGGCTCCGACGCCTTCGAACAACTCACGGCGTTCTCCGCGGAACACGGCGTCTTGATTCTCCTTCGCCGCATCAAGCAGGGCAAATCCGGCCCAAGCCCCCTCGACCTCTTCGATGAAGCCGAGTTTCGGCTCGAATCCTCCAACCAAGGCCGCACGTGGTTCATCTCAGAGCACCGGCTAATCCAGCGTCACGATGGCATCGGCCGCTCGTACGAAACACTGAAGTCGGCCGCCGCGCTCGGCACCTTGCTGAGCCGCAATCCCGTGCCGGACGAATCGCGCGCAGCCGTGGCCGATCTCCTGCGCACGAGCCTCGGCGCGCTCGCCACCGGGGGCCGGCCCGACATCATTTGGTTGAAAGCCCTCTACTGCCTTCTCCGCGACGAGGGCTATCCGGTGAAACAGCAGTGGTGGCCCGCCTTGCCTGAGGCGGAGCGCGACTTCGCCGCGCTGGTGCTCAATCAGCCCGTCGCGGGCCAGACCGCCACCGCCGGCGAGGTGGCCCGCATCACGCGCCGCCTCGAGGACTGGGTCCGCGCCGAGACGGAGATTCGGTTGTAGGGCGAGGTCGCTAACCCCGCATGGAGGGCCCACGTCCCTGCGGGTGGGTGGGTGCATTGGGCTTTCTGGCCGGCTGGCTCGATGGAGGGCACATCTCCAGATGTGCCGCGGCCCAGCTGGAGCTGGGCCCTCCAGGAATTTCCGTCCCGCAGGACCGCAGGCCCACCAAAAAACAGATTACCGCTTTCCTTCCGCGGGCTGGTGTATTCCGTGGTTCCCCCTTCATGCATTTCTCCCTGGAAAACCGCACGGCCAGCCTGAGCGTCGGCGAATTCGCCGGCTTCAGCCTTGGACCCTCGGAGAGCGGCGGCGGACCGCAGGGACTGTGGCGGGCCCAACTCGGCCAGCATTGGCACAACGAACTGCAGAGACGCACCCTGGCGGATTCGCCCAAGGCCAGGTTCGAGGTTGTTATCGACGGCCGCCTCATCCATCGCGGCTGGACGTTCACGCTGACCGGCCGGATCGACCAGCAAATCGCCGTGCCCTCCGACGGCCCGGGGAAGGAGGGACTGCTCCTGCGCGAAATCAAAAGCGTGATGCGCCCGCTGCCAGCCGAGGAACCCGAACTGCGCGCCGAATACCCGGCCTATTTCCTGCAACTGGCCGCTTACGTGGTGCTCCAACGGACGCTGGGGGCCAAGGCCACCCGCGCCGAACTCGTTTTCGTCGAAGCCGGCTCGGGCCTGGCCCAGACCATCACGCTCACGCCTTTCGACGAAGCGCTGGTTTTTCATCAGCTCGATGCGCTGGTCGAGTTCCTCAACCTGCGCCTGCGCGCGGCCGAGCGTCGCCGCGCCTTGGTTTTCCAGCCACCGTTCCAACACCTCCGCCAGGGACAGGAAACAATCCAGGCCGATTTGGCCGCCGCCTTGGGCGGCCAAGCCGAAGGTCGAAAGTCGAACGCCGAAGGTCAACCTTCGACCCTCGCCCTTCGACGGTCGACGGTCTTGTTGTTCGAGGCGCCCACGGGCTACGGCAAAACCGGCTGCGTCCTGGAGTTCGCGCTCGGCCAGCTCAAGGCCGGCCGCTTCGCCCGGCTCATCTGGCTGACCGGCAAGTCCACCGGCCAGATCCAGGTCATGCATACCCTGCAACAGATGACCCCGGACACTTGTAACCTATTAGGTTACAAGTTGCCTTTGCCCGTCTGGCAGGTGCGGAACAAGTCGGAGCATTGCGTCAACCACACCTTTCATTGCGTGCGCGATGGCTGCGACTACCTGCTCAATTGCGCGGAGCGCTGGCCAGGCAGCGGGCTGAGCCGCTTCTACCTGGACGATTCCCAGCCGCGCGACCTCGAAACCCTGCGCGCGGCCGGACTGGCGGCCCGGATCTGCCCGTATGAAATCACGCGCGCGGCGCTGGCCTTCGCCGATCTCTGGGTGGGCGATTTCAACTACGTCTTTGCGCCCGACAACCGCGGCCTCTTTTTCGACCAACCGGGATTCGACCCGGCGGAGACCCTGCTGGTGGTCGACGAAGCCCACAACCTGCCCTCGCGCGTCGCCGGTGCCTATTCCCATCGCGCGAGCGAAAGCGATGCCCGCCTGCTGCTGGCCGAACTCGACCATCTCGGCGCCCCCTCCCTCCTCGTGCTCGCCGTCGAGGAGTGGACCCGCCTCCTGGCCTCACTCGAGCCGGCCGAATCGCTCGACCCCGCCGTGGAAGCCGAAATCCGCGATCTTGTCGCCCGTCTGGCAAATCTGGTCACCACGCAACTCCTCGACTACGTGGCCTTGGGGCCCGCCCATTGCGCGACCCTCTGGCAATTTGTCGCCCTGCAGTCATGGCTGGAAGCCGCCACCGTCGGCGCCGAATCGAAAATCCAGGGCCTTCTCTGGGTCGCGCGCGCCGGCCAGTTGGAATTCACCTGCGTGGATGCCTCCGCCGCCATCGGCGAAAACCTGCGGCCCTTCGGTGGCGCAATCCTGATGTCCGCCACCCTGCAACCGTATGCGGAGTTCGCGGAAAGCTGCGGGTTGGTCCACGGCGCTGTAGCCGGACTCGGGGAGGCCGGACCGGGGTCAACGAGCCCGGCCATAACTTCGGCCGGTGGCTGCTCCACCCTCCACGCCCCCACCCCCTGGCGCGTCGGCGCCTACGACGTCGCGGTCGACCTGCGGGTGGACACCAGCTTCCGGCAGCGCGCCAACCACCACGCCACCACCGCGGCGACCATCGTCGCGATGCATGAAGCTGCCAGCTCCCTGCTCTCATCTCTGGGCCCTCAACTCTCAACTCTCAGCTCTCAACCCCCTGCAACGTCCTGCGTCGCAGTGTTCTTTCCCTCCTACGCCTACGCTGAAACCGTGCTGAAGACGCTCGAGGACTATGGTTCGGTGCTGCGGGTCGCGCTGCAGCCGAAGCTGCCGGACCTCGCCGCCCAGTCCGCCTGGGTCGAGGAGCACCTCGCGTTCAGCGATGTCCTGTTTCTCGTTCTGGGCAGCAGTTTCGCGGAAGGCATCGACCTGCTGGGCGGGCGCGTGACCCATGCCATGGTCGTCGGACCCGCCCTGCCGGAGGTGAACGCCGTGCAGAAGGCCCGGATTGCCGCACTGGATGGACTAGGCCGAGAGGCGGCATTTCGCCGGGTTTACCAGATTCCCGGCCTGCAAAAGGTGAACCAGGCGCTGGGCCGCCTTGTGCGCGCGCCCGGGCAAAAAGCAAAAGTGCTCCTGCACTGCCGGCGCTTCGCCGATCCCAGCTACGCCTCGCTCCTCGCATCGGACTACCAGATGTTCGCTGAGATCACTGTCGATTCCGACTTGCGGGAGTGGTTGGGGCACGCGTAACGCGCTTAGCCTGCCGTTCTGGAGGGCCCGCGTCTCTGCGGGCCGGTATGGTGGAGGGCTCAGCTCCAGCTGAGCCGCGGCCCAGCTGGAGCTGGGCCCTCCAATGTCCGGTTCTGTCTACTCCGTCCGCAGCGCCACCATCGGGTCGATCCTGGCCGCGCGACGGGCGGGCAGATAGCAGGCCAGCAGCGCTACCAGCAACAGCAGCATGGCCACGCCGGCGTAGACGATCGGATCGGTAGGCGGCACCTGGAACAACAGGCTCTTGATGTAGCGGCTCAACAAGCCAGCGCTGGTCAGCCCGAGCGCCAAGCCGATCGATGCTTTCACCAAGCCCTGCTGCAAAATCATGTTCACGATCTGCGCGCGGGTCGCCCCCAGGGCACCCCGGATGCCAATCTCGCGCGTGCGCTGTGAGACATCATAAGCCAGCACGCCGTAAATGCCGAGCGCCGACAGGAACAGCGCCAGGCAGGCAAAGGCGACCAGCAGCAGCATGACGGCCCGCCGGTTGTCGAAAGACGAGCTTACGACTTTTTCCATGGCCCCCGTGTCGAAGAGGAAAATGACCGGGTCGATCGCGCGCAGTTTTTCGCGCAAGGCGACAATCACGTCCGCGGCTGGTCGCGTCGTGCGCAGAAACATGGTCATTCCGCCGGGGCGCCCCCCCTGCATCAATTGGTAGATGAAGGGGTTTCCGCTCTTTTCCTCGACGCCATTGTGCGGCACGTCGGCCACGACCCCAATGATTGTCGGCCAGTCCTCGGGCTTGGCCGGACGTTGCCCAAAACTGAAACGCCCGCCGATGGCCGAGCCCTTGGGAAAGTATTTCCGCGCGAAACTCTGGTCCACCACGAAGTACCGGTGGCCGGGCTGCAGGTCCGCCTCCTCGTAGAAACGCCCCTCCAGCAGCTTGAGCCCCAGGGTCTGGAGGTAACCCGGCGTGACCACGACGCGAAAGGCACCCGGCTGGGGGGCGCCGGGCGGCAGCGTGTCATTTTCCAGGGTGAAGGCATTGATGGGCAGGCCGCCCTCGAAGGGCATGCCGAAGCCCAGCGCCGAGGAATCGACCCCCGGGATCTCGCGCATCACCTCGAGCAGACGTTGGCGGATCTGGACGGCCGCCTCGTCGGTGGAACGCAACGAACGCGGCAGGGAAATGCGCGCCGTCACTACGCGCTGCGGTTCGAATCCCGGACTGACGTCCAGGGCCCGCGCAAAGCTGTGCATCAACAGGCCCGCGCCGGTCAGCAGCACCAGCGCAACCGCCACCTGCGCCACCACCAGGATGCTGCTGAGCGCGCGCACCCCGCGGCCGGAGGAGGCGCCACGGGAACTCCGCTGGATTACCTCCGCCAGGTTCGTCCGCAGCGTATGCCACACGGGAACCAGGCCGATCAAAACGCCGACCAACACCGTCAACACCACCGCGAAAGCGAGCACGCGCAGGTCAATGGCCGCCGGCAGCGACTGCGGCAGCATCTTGGCGAGGTAGAAGTTCGTGATGCGGAGCGCGCCCCAGGCCACGCCCAGTCCCAGCGCCGCGCCCATTCCCGTGAGCATCAGGCTTTCGAACAACAGCTGGCGGGTGATCGCGCCGCGGCTTGCCCCGAGGGCCGACCGGATGGCCAGTTCCGATTGCCGGGCATTTGAGCGCACCAACAAAAGGTTGGCGACGTTGACGCAACCGATCAAAAGCACGAACGCCACCCCTCCTTGCAGCAAGAGAAGCGTCGGTCGCACCGGCGCCACCCGCTGTTCCTGCACCTGGCCGACGTTCATGGTCATGCCCGATCGCTCGACGAACTGCTTGAGGGGTGCCGGACCGGCATCCACGTAACGCTGCTCCATGGTCTTGGCCTCCGCGTCCGCCTGCCCGGCGGTGACGCCGGGCTTCAGCCGGCCAAACAACTGGATGCCCACCCCGTAACGCCCTTGCGGATTCTCCGCTCCCGGCGGCCAGGAAACGGCCTGGAGGTACTTCACCCGGGCATCGAATGCCTCCAACGAACGCGGGGCGACGCCGATCACTTTGCAGACATCCTCGTAAATGCGCACCTCTTTGCCGAGCACGTCGGGGCTCGCCTGGAAATCGTTCCGCCAGCAGGTCTCGGTCAACACAACCACCATGTCCGCGCCGGGCTTGTTCTGCTCCTTGGTGAAGAACGTGCCGAGCAGGGGCTGCACGCGTAGGATGTTGAAGATCTCCGCGCTCGCCTTGGCGCACCCGACCATCTTCCGCGAGTCGCCCTCGCCCACCATCCCCTGGAAGAACTGCCAGAGGCTGATTGCCTCGTAGGACGCGGCGTTCCGGGAGTAATCGAGATAGAACACGACGTTCGCCGGCATGTGGTCGAGGCCGGCCTTTTTCGCCGAGGTGTAGAGCTCGACGATCCCTTCCGGCTCGCTGAACGGGAGCGGCTTGAGCATCAGCGAATAGACGGAGGAAAAGATCGCCGTTGTGGCGCCGATGCACAGCGCGAGCGTGAGGAGCGTGGCGGCGACGAAGCCCTTGCTCTGGCTGAATTGGCGGAAGACCTGGCGGAGGGTGAGGCTCATGGCGAAACCGGATTTGTCGGGGATATGCGCGTAGCATTCCCCGGGTACCGCCGGGTGTCGAGGTTTCGGCGCGGCGTGGATGCTTTTCTGTAACTTTTCCGGATCAGCCGTGTCGCGTCACGCGCGACGGGTCGAGCGGCGCGCTCGCAGGAAAGATTCGTCCCGGGCGAGGTTCGACACCTGCCGGGCGCTACGGGCTGGCCGGCTCGACCACCAAGGGGTCGATCTTGATCGGATGGGTGAACCGGGCCTCCTCGACAAATGTGATCCGCATCAGTTCGGCCTCGTTCAGGGCCGCGATGGCTTCCGGCAGCGGACGTGGTCCGCCCGCCATGGGGGAGGCGCGGTATGATTGGGTATGCCAGATGATTTCCACCGTCCCGATTTTTGCCGACCGGTGACCGGCGGAACGTCCATTGTCCACGAAGCCCAGTGCCCGGTTGGCCAGCAGGTGCTGGGTAAACTGTTTCTGCGCGAAATAGCTGTCGGCAAAGTCGTACCGCCAGAGGGCTGGCGCGTTGCGGACGAATGTTACCAGGAGGTATTCGCCGGTTTTTCTTGTCCAAGCCACCCGTTCGCCCGCGACGCCGTTCCAGGTCCGCGCCTTGTCTGGCAGCGCCACCGGGATCGCCGAGTCAAAACGCAGCAACTGGAAACGGCCATTCAACTCAAAGGCCGGCGGCGGATAGTCCGTCAGGCGATGCACTACTTCGGGAGCCAGCCAGGCGCTCGTCGTCACTTCATCGGAGTAGCGTCGCTCGGGCGCGAACTTCATCGCCACACCCAGGGCCTTCTCCACCGACCTGTCCAACAGGCCAGTGCGGCCCCACATTCCCCCCTTTTTGGTCCATCCATCAGGCCAGCGGAGCGTGTAGTCCGACAAAAAGAACGACAAGGCCTGCGAGTCGGCGAGGCCATCGACGCGGAGCTTGAGGATCAGGTGCCCGTCTTTGAATGCCGGGCGTTCCATCCGCAGCTGAACGGATTGCACGTTGAAACCGAACCCGGCCGGCGCGTTCGCCGGTGACCAACGCTCCGCTTCCTTCGCCATGACCTCGGTGTATGGACCGGCCTGAAACTTCCAGGCAAAAGGCCAGAAGGCGCCGATGAGCGCGAGCACGGCGACCGCCCCCGCAATGATCCCGATGGACCGCACCGTCCGGAGGGTCAGGTACTGGTGGATCGTGACCGCCCCGATCGCGATTGCGCCGACTGCGCCCATCAACGCGAACCGGGTGGTTGCCAGGTCTCCGCCCGGGCTCACCTTTCCCCCCACGTGGTAAGCCAGCGTCGCCGCCAGCGCGGGAACGGCGAACACCGCCACGAGGGTCCACATGAGGAACCGGCCGAAGCCATCGGTCACGATGGCGCAAAGCAAACCCAGCAGCACGCCAGCCAGGTGAAGGCCGGCGGTCTGCAGAGCCGCCCAGCCAATTTCCCGCCAACCAAAGCCGCACCCGAGCCACCACGGCAATGTGACCAGCAGTGGGACCAGCCCGAACACCAGCCCCAAGGTGATCAGCTTCGCGTGCAACAGGCGCGCTCCCGAAATTGGGCGCGTCCGCCAGAACGCCCTGGTCCCGACAAGCAAGTCTTCCTGCACCAGCGCTGCCGTCAGCACGAAGCTGGCGCCTTCCAGCGCCGCCAGCAACTGGGCGAAGCCGGCCATCGATTTGAACCAGATTTCCGATTCCGTCCCGTCGGCGGTGAGCAGGATCACGCCCACGCCCAGCTTGGCGACGATGAGCAGGACCCACGCCAGCAACGGCCAGCGGAACACCCGCAGGTCCTTTTTGACGATATGCCAGGTGAGGTTCATGGACGATGATCAGGGATCGGATCGACCCGGCGGACTTGGAGGGCGTCGGACCTGATCTCCTGGCTGAACCGCGCCACCTCGCGGTACGTCACGGCGACCAACTCCGCGTCGTTGAGGGCATTGATCGCCTCGAGCGTCGGCCGGGCGGCGCGTGGCCGGTTGGAGGCGCGGTAGGCGAGGGTCTGCCAGGATATCCCCACCGTTCCGATCCGGGTCTCCCGGTGGTCGATCTGCTGGTACATCCCCACGAGACGGCGCTCCTTGTTCGCCAGGTGGTATCGGATAATGGGCCCCGGCGGGGCGAGCACTCCGCCGCCGAGATAGTCCACGCCGAGGGATGCCGCCCTGCGAATGAAGACTATCTCGAGTTCCTCACCGGTTTTTTCCGCGTGGGCAATGCGCTCGCTCGTGCTGCCGGTGGCGTGATACGCACCCGATGTCGGCGACACCGGGGTGACCGACTCGAACTGCATCAAGCGCAGGTGTGCCGTCAAAGTGCAGGCCGGCACCTCGTTCGCGAACCTTTCTGCCACCGCGGGCATCAGGTCGACTTGCGTCGTGAAGTGTCCCGCAGCCAGGTCCTGAGCCTGCTCGAGATTCGCCGGCAGCGGCCCAATGAAATCCATCCGCGAGCCAGTGCCGGAGCGGGCCCGCGCCTGCACGGGTTCCACGTTTCCGTCCGGCCAGCGCAAACTGCATTCCCCGTCATAGGACTGCAACAGCTGGGCCCACGTCCCACCGGATACCGGCCGCCGGATATCGAGTCCCTCGACATCCCAATCCAGCCGCAACTTCCCCGCCGTGCCGTTGCGACCGCCGGGTCCGGAGACCTCCGCGTACCGGAAGGACGAAAACTTCAGGTCCGCGGGAGCGGCCGCCGCCGGCCACTCCCCCGCCGCCCGTTGTCGGAGCCAGGTTTTGACTCGGGCGTCGATGTTCAGGGCCCAGGGCCAGGCCACCCCGACGAGCACGATCAATCCCGCGCTGCCGGCGAGCAGCGTGATCGAACGCCGGGTCCGAAGCGTCAGGTATTGGTGAATCATGGCCCCCAGGATGGCTGCCACTGCGATGCCGCCGCCAAGGGTCATCCGGGCCGCCATCACCGGGTCGGACGGGCCCTGGCTCTGCAGCAAATGGTTCAGCCCCTGGATGATTGATCCGACCAGAGTCGGCACCGCGAAAAGCGTCACGATTGTCCACATCAGGAACCGGCCGTAGCCTTGCACCACCGGGGACCACATTAAGCCCAGCAACACGACCGCGGCATGGATGGCCGCGGTTTCCGCGGCCGCCCACGCGATTTCGTGGGGGCCATACCCGCAGCCCAGCCACCAGGGCAGCGTCACGAGCACCGGCAGCAGTCCGAACACGAGCCCGAGCCAGCAAAGTTTGGCCCGCAGGAGACGCGCGCCAGAGATGGGCCGCGTCATCCAGAACGCAGTCGTCCCCACCAACGGGTCGCCATGGATCAGCGCCGCGGTGAGCAGGAAGCTCACGAACTCGAAGCCGGCGAGCATCCGCGCCAGGATGTCCATCTTCAGGAACCAATTCACGCCCTCGGTGCCATCGGCATTCAGCAGCATCGCCCCAATGCCCAGCTTGGCCACGATAACCAGCACCCAGAACCCCAGCGGCCACTTGAGCGCGCGCAGGTCCTTTTTGACGATGTGCCAGGTGAGACTCATGCCGCGGAGCTCCGCACCACCTCGCGCCCGGCCCGGGCGAGGCTGATGAAAATTTCGCGCAGCGACATTGGGTGGGCACGCACCGTGGCGTCCGGAAAGCGCTCCCGGCACGCCTGCTCGGTCCGCTCCGTCGCGTAGGCCGATTCGACAAATGCCACCCGCCCCGCGCTCGCCTGCCAGTCGAGCCAGCTCTTCGGCAAATCGCCGGCCGGTGCCGCGGTGCTGTTCAAGTCCACCTCCATGCGGCGGAAGCGGCCGAGCAAGGACTCGGTCGTCTCGCTGAATTTCAGCCGCCCGCCCTCGAGCAGGGCGACATGGTCGGCCAGGCGTTCCACTTCCTCAACGTCATGGGACGAGACCAGCACCGTCCATTGGCCCAGCTCCGACGCCTCGAGCACGCCGCGGACGAAATCGTCCCGGGCCAGCGGGTCGAGGCCGCTGAAGGGCTCGTCGAGGACGAGCAATTGGGGGCGGTACGCCAGCGACGACAGGAGCGCGGCCTTCATCAGCATCCCGCGCGACAGGTGCTTCAGCTTGCGATCGGAGGGTAGGTCGAATTGCGCCAGGAGCTTGCCCTCCAAGGCCGGGTCCCACGTGGGATAAAACGGCCGGCAATAGTCCAGCAACTGCCGCACCGTCATCCAGAGCGGCAGTTGCTGGTTCTCCGACACATAACCGATCCGGGCGAAATCGCTTTCGCCCAGCCGGCTGGAGTCCGTCCCCAGGACTCGCGCGACCCCCGCGCTGGGCCGGAGCAAATTCATCATCACCTTGATCGCCGTGGTCTTGCCGGCGCCATTCGCGCCCAACAAGGCAAAGACGCTGCCCTCCGGCACCGCGAGCGTCAGGTCATGCAAGGCCTCGGTCCGCCAGTAACGGTGGGTGATGGAAGTGAGTTCGATGGCATTCATGGGAAGCGCTGCGCAGGTGCTGGGTTCTAGGTTTTAGGTTCTGGGTTCTGCCTGTGGTCAGTGGTCTCTGGTCTCTGGTCATTTCCGCCCGAGTTTCTTCCAGTGCGCCGCGAGTCCTGCCGATACCTCGTCAAGACTCAGGCCGAGTTTCTTCGCCTCGACGACCAGACGTTCGAGTTCGGCCCCGAGCAACTCGGCGCGCTCGGCGCGGTCGCCGGCCGCCTGCTCGGCCACGACGCTGCCGACCGCCGGGGTGGTGATGAGCACGCCCTGGGCGACCAGCGCCGCCACGATCTTGTGTGCCGTGTTCGGGTTGATTTTCAGCTCCTGGCTCACGACCCGCACCGAGGGGAACGGCTGGCCGGGTTTCAACTGCCCCGCGACGACCGCCTTTTTCACGGCGAAAATCACCTGCTCCGCGATCGGCAGGCCGGGTTTCAGTTCAATCGAGAACGGGAGCACGCCGTCCTAGTTGTAGTAGGACAGTTAGGACAGCAAGCACAAATTGCGGTGAGTTGGGCCTGACCGATTTTCCCCGCTCCGGGTGGTCGATCCGCTTGCCAAATCGAATGTAGGGTCGGGCCTTGGCCCGACCTCGCGCGTGAGGTCGCCGCAAGCGCCGACCCTGCATCCAACCCCCGGACCTCAGGGCTTGCGCAGGGCCGTGTATTCCCGCCCGCCGACATGCGTGACCAGGTGCGTGACCGCGCCCTTGTTATCCCGGACGAATTCCACCTGCGCATCCACCGTCGCGGAGAAGAACTTCGTCTCGTTCTCAGCCAAGAGGGCCGACTTCCCCTGTCCTGGCGCCTCGGCCATCAGCCGCCCGTCCTCGAGCGTAATCGTGATGACGAAATCAGGCCGGAGCTCGTAGCGCGCCGGGTAGGCAGCCAGCACCTCGGCCGGAACGGCGATCGCCTTGCGCTCCACCACGTCGCCGATTCTGGCGGCTGGCAGCGTCCGACCGTTCTGGAACTGCAGCAGGTGCGTCACCCGCCCTTGGTCGTCCAAAACGAACTCCACCTGGGCATCAACCACCTTCAGGAAGAACTTCCGGTCAGACTCGGGAAACAGCGGAAACGCGCGCTGACCCGACAATTGCGCGGTCAGCCTCCCGTCCACGAGGCGTACGGTGTTGGTCACACCCGGGACGAGCTGGTAAATCCCCGCGTACCGTTGCAAGGTTTCGGTCGCCACCGTGACCTCTTTCCTCTCCGCGGCCAGCGTCACCGTTTTCCCGAGTGCCACGTCCGCCAGCTGGCGGGCCAGTTCGTTCACCGGCGCGCCGCCGACGTTGGCGAGCACTGCGACGGTCAGCTTCTCCTTCGGGAGGTAGGTGAGGGCCGACATGAACCCCGCGATGGCACCCGCATGGGCGATGACCTTGCGGCCGTCGGCGGTGCTCACCCCCAGGCCGAACGCGTAACCGTTCTTGACCGGCGTGGTCATCAGCTCGATCGATGCCGGCGAAAGCAGCTTCCCGCCAAAGAGCCCCTGCGTCCAGCGCAGCAGGTCGGGCGTCGTCGAATACAATCCGCCCGCACCACCCGGCACGTGCATGTCGATGGCGGCGGCCTTCTCCGGACCCGCCGAACCCGGCGTGTAACCCGTGGCCCGGGCGGGATCCACCGGGACGTCGGCCTCATAGCCGCTGTCCTTCATGCCCAGCGGCAGGAAAACCTGGTCGCGGAGGAAATTCCCGTAACTCTCGCCCGAGGCCAGCTCCACCACCCGCCCGAGCAGCACGTAGCCGGTGTTGCTGTAGTTGAACTTCTCTCCCGGCGCGAAATCGAGCGGGCGATCATGCAGGCGCGCCACCAGATCCTCCGGCGAGAGGGACATCTGTTGCCACGCCGCGTGTTCGGGCAGGTTCGTGAAGTTGACGATGCCGGAAGTGTGGGTGAGCAAATGACGCAGCGTGATCGATCGCCAGGCCTCGGGGATGGCGGGCAGGAACTTCGCCAGGGGATCGTCCACCTTGAGCCGCCCGCGTTCCTGCAGGAGCAGGATGGCCGCGGCCGTGAACTGCTTGGTCAGCGACCCGATGCGAAATCGCGTATTCGCGGAATTGGGCAGCTTTCCGGCGAGGTCGGCCCAACCGGTGCTTTCCGCAAACAGGACCGCGTCTCCTTTCGCCACCAGCACCGAACCCATGAAACGATCGCCCGCGGCATGGGCCCGAAGCAGCTCCGCCATACGCGCGGCGCCCGATCCGACCGCGGGTGGCGCCGTTCTGGGCAATGAGTCCGCGGCAAAGTCGACTGGATCAACGGTGAGCCCGAGCTTGATGGTCTCGCTTCCCGCAAAACGCAGGATCACGAGGCTCATTTCATCCAGCGGAACCGTTGCTTGGCCGAGGGGATAAGTCAGCCGCAAGCAAGCCACCTTCGTCTGGTTTAACACCGCGAGCCCCTCCGGCCCGCTGCGCACCGGGTCGGGCAGGAAGAACTGACCGGTGCGTCGGTTCGCCAGCGCGAAATGGGTTCCGACGGTCCGGAACGAAGTATTCTGCTGCAGCCCGCCGGCTGACTTTTCCGTGAGGAGCAACGAAACGCCGTTTTGGGCCTTATACGGGCCGGGCGCCGCCCGGTATCCCGGCCGCTTGTCGACGATCTCGCTGGTCGACACGTGGGAGATGGCGTAAGGCCCGACTCGCCCCGCGCGCAGCGGCAGCTCCGCCAGGATCTTGCCGGGCTCCAATTGCACTTCGGCCTCCACCTGGAGTGCCGCCGGTTCCCGGACCGCACGCTCGGCCATCGGCAGCGAAAACGGCGGCGCGACCACGACCTGGCCATCCGGTTCCGCCGGTCGCGCGAACCCCAGTTGCCGGCGGATCGCTTCCTGCCAGAACGCCGGCGGCCACATTTCGGTCTGGGAGGTCCAGGCCGTGGTCCCGCCGAAACTCCAATTGCCCCTCATCTTCAGCCGACCCACGGCCAGGTGATCCGGCACGCCGTCGATCCGGACCGGCAGCTGCGCGAAGTGCCCCACTCCGTACCGGAAGTAACGGGCCGGTCCCGTGAGTTTCAGACTCACGCTGGCGGACTGCCCGGGCGGCAGTCGGAACTTCTCCTGACCGCTGAAATTCCACCGCCAAAGGCCGCCGACGGCTCCCACCACCACCAAGCCGATACCGGCCAGGACCAAGGAACTGCGCCGCCGCCGGGTGACAAACTGGTAACCTCCAACCGCCGCCGCCGCCGCGGCGCCGCCGACCAGACAAACGAAGCCCCGTTCGAAGCCCAAACCCGGGGTGCTGGTGAGGGTGAACAGCAGTTGCAGGATGCCGAACACCACGAGGCCCACCAGGCTCCAGAGCACGAAGCGCGGAAATCCACCCGTCAGCGCCGCGCAACCCCACGCCAGTGCCACCAGCGCTCCATTGAAGACGAGGAATTCGCGGGCCGTTACGAGCAAGTCAGCCGACCCGACGGCACAGGCCAGCCACCAGATGAAGTTCAGGCCCAGCGGCCAGACCACGAAAAGCAGGAAGGCGCCCGTCAGTTTCGCGACCATCAACTGCGCGCCGGAAATCGGCCGGGTCACCCAATGCGGGTCCGTTTCGACCGGCGAGTCCTCGAAAACCATCCAGCCCACCAGCAGACAGGCGAATACGGGCTCGGCGAGGAACCGGAGAACCATTTCCGGCAGGTTTTGCATCCGTCTTAGCCAGTCGATGTCCGGAACTGAAAACAGGCCGGCGATGTAGGCATAGAAGACGCATTTGCCGGCAACCAGCAGGCTGAACAGCGCCAGGGGCAGGCGCAGCCGGCGGAGATCCTTGCGCAGGAGATGCCAGATCAGGCTCATAGCGGGGAAACCCGGGCCTCCTTTGCCGGTTCCGGAGCAAGTACCTTCACGAGCCAGGCACCCTGCAGCCAGGCCTTGAAATCCGGCGGCGGCGTGCCCTGCCAGGAACCGGCCGGCCGCAGGCGGATGAGGACGTGCTTGAACCGCATCGCGGCCACCTCCAGCGCATTGGCCGCCGGTTCCGTTTTGACCGGCAGGATGACCTTGTCCGCGGGATTGATCAGGAGATAGCGCGCCGGCTCGGGCGGGCGCGGCGCGGCGCCGGGCAGGCGGTGGGCCAGTCCCCGCGCCGGCAGCGATGCCGCCTCGCTGAACTCCACCTGCAACTCGCCCGTAAAGTCAACGAACACGCTCTGGATTTTCAGGGTCACGCCCCGACGGGAAGCCGAGGCGCCCGCCCGCAGCGGCACCTGGCCGATAAGCGACGTCGGTCGCTTTTCGCCATCCACCCCGATCGTCAGGGTCGGGGCGCCCTTGAGGAGCGAGGGCGAATATGCCGCGGGCGGTTGCGCGAGGAATGCCAGCGGGCGGGTCCACCGCGCCGCCACGAGCAGTCCCGCGACCATCCCGACGGCGAGCGCCGCCAGCGACCAGCGAAGCCGCCGCCGCAGGAACTGGTTCCAAACCATGAGGGCGGCAACGGCGAGCCAGAGACACGCGATCAGCCAGGCCTTCTCCGGGACCAGGTCGGGCGCGCCGGCCGGCACCCGCGACCCTCCCAGCTGGAGGGCCAGTCCGAGGAGCAACAGGCCCCCCGCGCCAAACAGGACGTTCATGACGAACTTGCTCCCGTTCGCCGACACCAGGGCAAACGGCAGTGCAGCCGCCGCGACGAGGAAATGGCCCAGCAACGTTTCGTTCACCACCGCGCCGAGCTGGGCGATGCCGCAGTCGTGCGCCAGCCAGAAGGGAAACATGACGAGGACCGGCACCAAGGCGCACAAGAACAGCGCCAGCGCCTTCGCCAGCAGCAGTTCACCACCGGAGATGGGACGGGTGATCCAGAAGGCGTCGATCTCCGCCACCGGGTCGTCATGCAGCAACCCCATCACCAGGCCGAACGCGAACAGCGGTTGAAAACCCACGACCACGATGTTGGTCACAATCCAAAACGGGTAGTACGTTTCGGCCGAAAGGCCGGATTGGATGGTCGCGAGCACGAGGCCGCCCGCCAGTACGACCGCCCACAGCAGCAGGATCCAGCGCAGCCGGAACAGGTCTTTCCGAACAATGTGCCAGGCGAGCCTCATGCCACCGCATCCCGGCCTTGGGCGCGACCCTCCTTGGCCAGGGCGATGAAAATCTGGCGCAACGTCATCGGCTTCACCGCCACCGCGGCATCGCCCAGGCGATGGCGCCGGTAGGATTCAAACTTGCCCGCGTCGAAACGCGTTTCGATGGCGCGCACCAGGCTGCCCTCCCGCTGCACCTCCAGCCAGGTCTCCGGCGCGGCGGGGATGTTGAAGCCGTCGCCGTTGACCGTGATTTCGATCCGACGGAACCGGCCCAGCAGGTCCTCCGTCGGTTCCGCCAGCGTCAGCCGCCCGCCCTCCACCAGGCCCACCCAACTCGCGAGTTGCTCCACTTCGTTGATGTCGTGCGACGAAATGAAAATGGTCCATTTCTCCTGGCGCGACACTTCCAGGGCGCCGGCGATGAATTCGTCGCGGACCAGCGGGTCCAGGCCGCTGAACGGCTCGTCAAGCACCAGCAGTTCGGGCCGGTAGGCCAGCGACGACAGCAGGGCGGCCTTCATCATCATGCCGCGGGACAGGTGCTTTAACTTCCGGTCGCGGGGCAGTTCGAACTTGCGCACCAGGTCCTGCTCCAGCTGCCGGTCCCACGTCGGGTAGAGCGGCTCGCAATAGCGCAGAAGCTGCTCGACCGTCATCCATTCCGGCAGCTTCTGGTTTTCCGAAACGTAGCCGATGCGGCGCCGTTCGCGCGGGGTGAGTTTCCGCGAGTCGGTCCCCAGGACGCGCGCTTCGCCGCTCGTGGGCTCCAGCAGGTTCATCAGCATCCGGATGGTGGTCGTCTTGCCGGCGCCGTTGGGCCCGATGAAGGCAAACACCGAGCCGGCCGGCACGTCCAGCGTCAGCCCGTGCACGGCGTCCGCCCGGCCGTAGGTGCGGGTGAGGCCGCGGGTTTCGATGGCGTTCATCGGGCGGAATATTGCTTCCCGGCGGCGTCGAGTTTCCGCCACTGCGCGGAGACCGCGTCGAGCACATCGTCCTCCTCGAGCCCGAGTTTTCGCGCCTCCACCACCAGCAGCTCGATGTCCGCCGCGAGCAGCCCCATGGATTCCCGGCGGGCGGGATGTTCCGGTTCCGCCACCACGCTGCCTTTCGCGGGGGTGGTGACCAGCACGCCCTCGGCCACGAGCGCGGTCACCACCTTTTGCGCCGTGTTGGGATTGATGCGCAGCTCCTCGCTGAGCACGCGGGTCGAGGGGAACTTGTCCCCCGGGCGCAGCTGGCCGGTCACGACGGCCTTTTTCACGGCGAACAGGATCTGCTCCGTCACCGGCTGGCCGAGCTTTAGTTCAATGGAGAAGGGAAGCATACTGCACTAGTCGCACTAGTGCAGATGGGGTAGCAAGCTTTTTTCGTGCAGCCGGCCCCGCCGAGACCGGTCCGGGGGAACCGACCCCGGCTACAGCGAACGGACCGATCGCCTTTCCGCTCACTCAGGCCACGGCGCCGGCTTCGCCGAGGAGGTTCGCGAAGATCATCTTGCCGCTGCCGCTCGGCAGGACCCCGATGATCTCGGCGGTCACGCGCCGGCCCACGAACGCGCGGGCATTGTTCACCACGACCATGGTGCCATCGCCGAGGTAACCGAGCGCCTGTCCCTCCTCCTTGCCGGCCTTGATGAGGTCCAAGGCAATGCTCTCGCCGATGACCAGCTCCGGGCGCAGCGCGGTTTCCAGCGCATGCAGGTTGAGCCAGGTGACGCCCTGGAATTTCGCCATCGACGCGAGGTTGGTGTCGGTCGTGAGCAGCTTGGCCTTCATCGACTGGGCGAGGAACACGAGCTTGGCTTCGATGTCCTGCCGGCGCGTCACCTCGCTCTGGTGGATGCGGATGTCGAGATGCTTGATCGCGCGAAGGTCGTTGAGCACCTGGAGACCGCGGCGACCGCGGGCCTGTTTCACCGGGTCCGGGGAGTCGGCGACCGCCTGCAGTTCGGTCAGGACGAAGCTCGGGATGATCAGCGCGGCGCCGAGGAACTGGGTCTGGCACACCTTGGCAATGCGCCCGTCGACCAGCGCCGTGGCGTCGACCACGATCAGCGGCACGTCGACCTCGTGGGGCACGAAACGCACGTAGGGAATGACCAGGTTGAAGTCGTCCTTGCCGCGCAGCGCGATGACGGTCCCGAGGTAGGTGCAGATGACGAAGAGCGCGAGCTGGACGAGGTAAATCATCGAGGCATCGCCGTGGCTCAGCAAGGGCGAGGCGCCGATGATCCAGGAAACCAGGGCCCCGATGGCGAGGCCGAACGTCAGGGCCGTGAAACCGCGCAAGGAAAAGCCCTTCAGCATCACGTCCACCAGCACCACTAGCACGCCGATCAGCAGGCCGACGGTCATGGCGATCCCGCGACTCTGGTCCCATTCCTGGATGGTGTAACACACCAGCCAGCTCGCGGTGACGCAAAGCAGGATGAAGAAGATCCGGATGACGAACAGCGTCTTGTTCATGCGCGCCTGGGGCTACCCGAATACTCCGCGCTTCTGCAGCCACAGCAAGACAAAGGGCAGGAAGACGAAGATTATCATGACCCCATAAAGAATCATTTGTGCCCGGTCGGCTTTTTTAGCTAGCTCGGGGTCGGTCTCGTTCATTTCCGCATCCGACCAAGCACCCCCGCCGATGACAACGCAATACTGGCTAGTGAAATCCGAACCCGAAACCTACTCGTGGGCCGACCTCGTGCGCGATGGCCGGACGGACTGGACCGGCATCCGGAACTACGCCGCCCGCCTCCACCTCAAGGCGATGCGCGCGGGTGATTTGGCCTTATTCTACCACAGTGGCGAGGACCGCAGCGTGGTCGGCATCGCCCGCGTCACCAAGGCCGCCTTTCCCGATGCCACGGCCGACGCCGCGGACGGCTGGGTGGCGGTCGAACTCGCGGCGGGCAAAGCGTTCCCCAAACCGGTCACACTGGCGGCAATCAAGGCCGATGCCACGCTCAAGGGCATGACTTTCGTGCGGCAGGGCCGGCTTTCCGTGTCGCCCGTCACTAAGGCGGAGTTCGAGCGCCTGAGAAAGCTGGGCGGAGGCTGAACTGGACGAGCGCGCCTTTGCGCCCGCCGTCGCGACGCATGACCGATAAATTAGTGTTCATTCGGGTCCATTAGTGGTTTCTCCTCTCCCGATGTTTGACCAAATCGCCATCCTCGCTCCCGGCCTGCTCGGCGCCTCCGTGGCCCGGGCAGCCCGGCATTATGGCGCCGCCAAAACCATCTCGGTCTGGGCGCGGCGTCCCGAGGTGCGCCTGCAGCTGCAGGGCCAGCCGTGGTGCGATCGCGTGGCCGACTCGCCGGCCGCGGCGACCGCCGGCGCCGGGTTGGTGGTCGTCTGCGCGCCGGTGGACCAGATTGTGGCCCTGGTCGGCCAGATTGCCCCCGGCCTCGCGGCGGGCGCGATCGTAACCGATGTCGGCAGCGTGAAGGGAGAAATCTGCCGCCTGAGCCAGAAGGTCGTGCCAGCCGGCCGCCATTTCGTCGGCTCGCACCCGATGGCCGGGTCGGAAAAAACCGGCTGGGAACATGGCCGGGCCGACCTCTTCAAAGGCCGCGTGACCTTTGTCACTCCCCTCCCCGCGACCGACCCGAAGGCCACCGAACGCGTCGCCGCGTTCTGGCAGGCGCTGGAATCCGACGTGGCCACGCTCGAACCCGACGCGCACGACGAGATCGTCGCCCACATCAGCCATCTGCCGCAGGTGCTCGCGTCGACCCTCTGCGCCAGCCTCGCGCGGCGCGACGCCAGGTGGCGCAATTTTTCCGGCGGCGGCCTGCGTGACACCACCCGCATCGCCGGCAGCGACAGCAAGCTCTGGAAGACCATCCTCGAGCAGAACCGCGACGAGGTGCTGCGCGCCGTCCGCGCCTACCAGGAGGAACTCCACGGCATGGAACGCGCCCTCGCCAATCGCGACTGGTTCGAGGTCCAGGCGATCCTCGAGCGCGGCAAGGCCTACCGCGACCAGTTCCGCATCATTCCGTGAAGGCGCGGCCTCCAGGTGGAACCCGGCCTCCGGACGGGTTCGTTGAACTCACGTCGAAAGCCGCGCGTCCGGAGGCCGCGCTCCACCGCGCGTAACCCTAGATGCCCGACTATCCCGCCCAGCTCCCGATCCAGCCCTTCACGAAACCCGTGCGCGGCAGCGTGACGTTGCCCGGCTCCAAGAGCATTACCAACCGGGCGCTCATCCTCGCAGCGCTCGGCACCCAAACGGTCACCTTGCGCGGCGCGCTCTTCAGTCGGGATTCCCGCATCATGATCGCGGCGCTGCAGGCGCTGGGCTTCAAAGTCACAACCGACGAAGCCGCGCTGACCATCACCGTCGAGGGCCGTGGCGGCCAAATTCCCGTGCGCGAAACGACAATCGACGTCGGCAACGCCGGCACCGCCGCGCGATTCCTGACCGCTTTCGTCTGCCTGCGACCCGATGGCGTCTACTACTTCAACGGCGACGAGGCCATGCGTCGGCGCCCCATCGGGGCCTTGCTCGAGGCGTTGGAAGCGCAGGGCGCCCGGGCCAGCGACCGCAGCTTTCCCTTCACCCTCAAGACGGCCGGACTGCCGGGCGGCACGGTGGAACTCGACGCGTCCGAAAGCTCCCAGATGCTTTCCGCACTCCTGATGGTCGCGCCCCACGCGAAGACACCGCTCACGGTGAAACTGAAAGGAGCAGCTGGCTCGAAGCCGTTCGTCGCGATGACCGAGGCAATGGTCACACAGTTCGCCGCCGCGCCTGCAACCTATGACATCGAAGGCGACGCCTCGGCCGGCAGTTACTTTCTTGCCCTGCCACTGGTCACTGGTGGTTCGCTCTCCTTGGCAAATTACGGCGGCACTTTGCAGGGCGATGTGAAATTCCGCGAGGTGGCGGCGGCCGTGAGCCCGGCTCGCCATGCCGTCACACGAAACTTCCGCGAGTTTTCCGATACCTTCCTCACCCTCGCCGCCATCGCCCCGCTGCTCGACGGGCCCACGAAAATCTCCGGCATCGCCCACACCCGCAGGCAGGAGACCGACCGCGTCGCGGGCATGGCCGCCGAACTCAAGAAACTCGGCCAGCACGTCATCGAAACCGAGGACGCACTCGAGATCCACCCGCGGCCGCTCCAGGCGGGCGTCGAGATCGAAACCTACCACGACCATCGTTTCGCCATGAGCTTCGGCATCCTCGGCTGCCACGACCTGCGGAAAAGCGGACAGCCGTGGCTCACGATCAAGGACCCGGGCTGCTGTGCGAAAACTTTTCCCGCATTCTTTGACTTGCTGGCCAGCCTCCGGGCGGGCTCACATTGAGGGAAGCATGGGCTCTTCCTTCATCATCGTGGCCATCGACGGCGGCGCGGCCTCGGGCAAATCCTCCTCCTCGAAGATTCTCGCCGAGCGTTTCAACCTCCTGCACGTCGACACCGGCTCGTTTTACCGGCACATCACATACGAGTTCCTGCGGCGCAACGTGCCGGCCTCGGACCGCAAGGCGCTCCTCGCCGCGCTGCCCCAGCTGGAGTTCGACACCCGGCTGGAGGGCCGGTCCGCCCGCATGCTCATCGGCGGCCAGCCCGCCGGCGATGAAATCCGCGGCCAGCAGGTGAACGACCATGTCTCCCACTACGCCGCCGTGCCCGAAGTGCGCGCGGTGTTGCTCGGTTACCAGCGCGGCCAGGTGGACGTGGCGAAAAAGCATGGTTTTCGCGGCCTGGTCATGGAGGGCCGGGACATCGGCTCCGTGATCTTCCCCGACGCCACCCTGCGGTTCTTCCTTCATGCCGACCCGGTGGAGCGCGCCAAGCGCCGCGCCGCCGAGGGCCGGCAGGATTCCATTGCCGAGCGCGATCGCCTCGATTCCTCGCGCAAAGCGTCGCCCCTCACGTGTCCCGCCGGTGCCATCGACATCGATTCGACGCATCTCACGCTCGATCAGGTGGTGGATAAAATGGCCGCGCAGATTGCCGCGAAGCTCCAGTAACGGCCTTCGGACTTCGACCAGCGTCCATGCCCCAAACCCCCGATCAGCTCGCGATGAAGCCTTTTTATGGCTTCTTTCATTACTTGGCGGCGAGCCTCCATGCCATGTGGTTCCGCGGGGAGGTGCTCGGCACGGAAAACTTTCCGATGGATGGCCCCTTCCTGATCGCATCGAATCATGCCAGCCATCTCGATCCGCCGCTGGTCGGCTGCCATGTGCCCCGGCAGATGCGTTTCTTCGCCCGCAAAAGCCTCTGGAACAACCGTCTCCTCGGCTGGTGGATGGACCAGGTGGAGACCATTCCCGTCGAACGCGACAGCGGCGACGTCGGCGCCATCAAACGCGTGCTCCAGGCCCTGGGCGAGAATCGCGCTGTCGTCCTGTTTCCGGAAGGCACGCGGTCGCTCGATGGCCACCTGCAGAAACCGAAGCCCGGCGTCGGCCTCATGGCGTGCAAGAGCGGGGTGCCGGTGGTGCCGTGCCGGATCTTCGGTTCGTTCGCAGCTTTCGGCAAGGGCTCGGCGCGGCCGCGGCTCGGGGCGGAAATCACCCTCGTGTTCGGCCCGCCCATTGCGCCTGGCGAGTATGACGACCCCTCGGCCGGCAAGGCCCGTTACGAACTCGCCGCCCAGCGCATCATGGATCGCATCGCCGCGCTGCCCCCCCCGGTCTATCCGGTCATCTGAGACGGAGTGCTTCCTTTCGCGTTGCCACGCGCCGTCGTTGCCCGTCGCTGCCGCGCCAATCCGCGCATAGCGACCGCCAATTTACGAACGATCTTGTGGCTTCACCAGCGGGCAGGAGCCAATAGAGTCGCCTCGCATCCAACCCCAGTGACCGGCCTCAACCGTCCCGGTCGGGCCGGCCTCCCAACCCAGGAGACCCCAATCATGAACGGCACCCGTCCCGCTGACATCCGGAACTTTGCCCTCGTGGGCCACGCCAGCTGCGGCAAGACCACCCTCGCGGAAGCCATGCTTTTCTGCGGCGGGGCCATCCATCGCCTCGGCTCGGTGCCCCAGGGAACCACCGTCTCCGACTACCACGTCGGAGAACAGGCGCGCCACATTTCAATCCATGGGACGCCGCTCAACTGCGAATGGCAGGGGCGGCGTCTCAATTTTATCGACACGCCCGGTTACCTCGATTTCGCCGGCGAGGCGATCAACGCCCTGCGCGTGGCGGATTTCGCCCTGGTCACGGTCCACGCCGGGCACGGCGTCGGCGTCGGCACGGAACTGATGTGGGAGCAGGCCGGATCGTTCGGCATCCCGCGCCTGATCGTCGTCACGGGCTTCGACAAGGAGAAGTACGATTTCGACGCCCTGCTGGCGGAAATCCGCGGCCAGTTTGGCCAGGCGGTTTTTCCGCTGGCGCTCCCGCTCGATCCGGGACCGGGGTTTCACCGCGTCCTCGACGTCATGCGCAGCGAGGTCTGCAGCTACGCCACCGACCGCTCCGGCAAATACACGGAGGAACCGGCCGCCGGCGCCGAGAAGGCCCGGGTGGACGCGCTCCACAAGGAATTGATCGAACACATTGCCGAGAGTGACGACACCCTCCTGCAGAAGTTCTTCGACGAAGGCGGGCTGTCGGAAACGATGATGCGCGACGGCATCCACCCTGCCATCCAGAAACAGGGGTTCATCCCGCTGCTGTGCGTTTCCGGCGAGACCAACGTCGGCGTGGCCCGGTTGCTCGATTTCATCGCGAAATACGGTTCGTCGCCGGAGGACCGCCAGACGGTCGGCGCGGTGGATGCCAACGGCGCGCCGTGCCTGGTCAGCCTCGCGGGCAAGGAACACGTGGCCTATGTCTTCAAGACCCTGACCGACCAGCAGGCGGGCGACTTGTCGCTGTTCCGCGTCTATTCGGGCGACGTGCATGCCAACATGGAGCTCTACAACAGCGATCGCCGCATCACCGAGCGCATCGGCCAGCTGTATCGCCTGAATGGCAAGACCCGCAAGCAGGTTGACATCCTCTACGCGGGCGACATCGGCGCCGCGGTGAAGCTCAAGGACACCCACACCGGCAACACGCTGTGCGACGCGGGGAAGGTCGTTTCGCTGCCGAAAGTCACCTACCCCGTGCCCTACACGCAGGCTGCCCTGAAGCTGAATGCTCCGGGCGACGAGGAGAAACTCGCGGCGGGCCTGGCCGCGCTGCATGAGGAGGACCTGGCGTTCAGCTACCACACCGATTCGGAACTGCACCAGTTCATCATCGTCGCGCAGGGGGAAATGCACCTTGAGGTCCTCTTCGAGCGCCTCAAGCGGCGCTACAAGGTGGACGTTTCGCTGGAGCAGCCGCGCATCCGCTACCGCGAGACGATCCGGGGCCGCGGGGAGGCCCGCTACCGCCACAAGAAGCAAACCGGCGGAGCGGGACAGTTCGCCGAGGTTTGGCTGCGCATTGAACCCGGTCCGCGCGACAGCGGGCTCGAATTCGCGGAGTCGCTCGTCGGGCAGGACGTGGACCGCGTGTTCGTGCCATCGGTGGAAAAGGGTCTCAACTCCGCCGCATCCGAGGGCATCCACGCCGGCTACCGCGTCACCGACGTGAAGATCGACTTTTATGGCGGCAAGATGCATCCGGTGGATTCGAAGGACATCGCCTTCCAAATCGCGGGCTACTTCGCCTTCCGCGAAGCCTTCACGGCCGCCCGGCCGGTCCTGCTCGAGCCATACCACGAACTCGAAATCCGCGTGCCCGAGGAGTTCGTGGGCCGGGTGGTCGGCGACATCTCCGGGCGTCGCGGTCGCATCCTCGGCATGGACGTGGCCGGCCGCCTCCAGATCATCAAGGCGCTGGTCCCCGCCGCCCAGCTTTACCATTACGGCACCGTGCTGCGGTCCCTGACGGGAGGCCGCGGGCTGCACAGCGAGAAGTTCACCCACTACGAGGAAATGCCGCCCGACCAGGAGCGACTGCTTGTCGAGGAATACCAAAAGGCGCGCGCGGCCGGCACCGCCAACCACAACAACCGCTGAGCCGGAACTACGCCGCCCCAAGCCGCAAAACACGCTTTGCTCCGGTCAGGAAGAAACGGGGTGGTTGTAGTCGGGGTCGGTGACCCCGGGCCGGCCTCAGCGAGGCCGGCTACAGCGCCGCCGCTTCCTAGGTGTAAAAGGTGGAGCGACTTGACTCCAAGGCGCTGGCTCGGAGCGGCTACGTCGCGGCGCGGTGGGGTCAGCGCGTTCCACCATTTGGTGGTCGGCGATTTCCATATCGCCGACAAGGACTCACGAAGCGTGCAGACCTGGCGTCGGTGTGGAAACCGACGCCCACCTCAGCTTTTGGCTGAGTCAGTATCACCGGAACCCGCCCCCGGTTCCTGCCGCGAGCCGGTTTCCGCCCCCCAATAATCGATTGGATCCGGATCGGAGCGGCGCCGGGAAATCAAACCCGGGACGGGACGGGCAACGTCTGCCCGGCGGGAAAAACTTTTTCTTGAAACCGGGCGGGGGGATTTTTTAGGGAAGAAATTCCGGTCGGGTGAAGGAACCAAACGGATTTCCGGCTTTCACACGCGCCGGGCTGCATATCCCCATGATCGAAGTCAAAGGTCTGGTCAAAAACTACGGTCAAATCCGCGCGGTGGACGGCGTCAGTTTCACCGTACGGCGCGGCGACATCCTCGGCTTTCTCGGCCCCAATGGCGCCGGCAAGTCCACCACGATGAAGATGATCACGGGCTTCCTCCGCCCGGACGCCGGCACCGCGGTGGTCAACGGCCACGACGTCTTGCGCGACTCCCTCGCCGTGCGCCGCAGCCTGGGTTACCTCGCCGAAAGCGCCCCCGCCTACCCCGAAATGACAGTGGCCGAGTTCCTCGGCTTCATCGCCGAGATGCGCGGCTTCCGTGATCCCGTTGAAAAGGCTGCCCGCGTCCGCCATATCACCGGACTTTGCCATCTCGACGGCGTGCTTGCCCAGGCGATCGAGACGCTCTCCAAGGGTTTCAAACAGCGCGTCGGCTTCGCCCAGGCGCTGCTACACGATCCGCCGGTGCTCGTGCTCGACGAGCCGACCGACGGACTCGATCCCAACCAGAAGAATGAGGTGCGCGACATCATCAAGCGCATGGCCGCCGAGAAGGCCGTCATCCTCTCCACCCACATCCTCGAGGAGGTGGATGCCATCTGCAACCGGGTCATCATCATCTCGCGCGGCAAGGTGGTGGTGGACGAAACCCCGGCCGCCCTCCGCGCCCGCCAGCCTGGCGCCCGGCTCGACGAGATCTTCCGCAGCCTCACCCAGGGCGACTTCTGAGTCATCGTTCGCTTCCGGCAATCCTCCTCGTTTCCTCCGATGAGCCCGATCCTTCCCATCTTCAAACGCGAGTTCCTGGGCTACTTCCGCACACCCGTCGCCTATGTTTTCCTCGCCGTGTTTCTGCTGGCCTCCGTGGGCCTGGCCTTCTTCGTGAGCCAGTTTTTCAAGGCCAACAACGCGAGCCTCGAGAGCTACTTCTTCTGGCACACGTGGCTGTTCGTGTTCTTCGCCCCGGCCGCCGGCATGCGCCTCTGGGCCGAGGAACGCCGCTCCGGCACCATTGAACTGCTGTTCACCCTGCCGGTCACGCCGCTGCAGGCCGTGCTGGCCAAGTTTTTCGCCGCCTGGGCGTTCCTCGCCGCCGGCATCCTGCTCAGCCTGCCGCTCGCCTTGACCGCCGCGTGGCTGGGCGATCCCGACTGGGGTGTGATCGCCGCCAGCTACCTCGGCAGCATCCTCATGGCCGGCGCGTATCTCGCGGTGTGCTCCCTGATGTCGGCCCTCACCAAGAACCAGGTCGTCGGGTTCGTGCTCGGCCTTTTCGTCAATCTCGTCCTCGTCTTCCTGGGCTGGAGCGTCTTCAACGGCGCCCTGGCCGCCCTCTTTCCGCAGCCCTTCGTGGATCTCCTCGCCAATTTCAGCCACACTTCGCATTTTGACGCCTTCACCAAGGGCATCGTGGACCCGAAGGACGTGATGTTCTTCCTCTCATTAGGCGGCTTCTGCCTGTTTCTCAACGTGCTCGCCCTCGAGCGCTGAACCTTTGCCGCGCCCTCCATGAAATCCGGTCGGATCCCCCTCATTGTCGCCCTGCTCGCCATCGGCTTGGTGGCGCTGAACTACCTTGCCTCCACCCTGCCGGTGCGCCTCGACGCCACCGCCGGCGGCATCTACACGCTCTCGCCAGGCACCAAGGCCATCCTGGGCAAGCTCGAGGAACCCGTGCGCCTCGACTTCTTTTTCTCCGCCAGCGCCGCCGGCCTGCGCGTCCAGGACAAAAACTACGCCGCCCGGGTGCAGGAGATGCTCCGCCAGTATGTCCGCGCCGCCCGCGGCAAGCTCGAACTCAACGTCATCGACCCCAAGCCCGACACGCCCGCCGAGGAACAGGCCGCCGCCTCCGGCCTCACGGGCCAGCCCCTGCCCACGGGTGAGACCGTCTATTTCGGCCTCGTCGCCACGCACGCTGACAAGCAGGAGGTCATCGCTTACTTCGTCGCCGACCGGGAGCCTTTCCTCGAATACGACCTGACCCGCGCGATTCACTCGGTCCAGCTTTTCGACCGCCGCAAGCTCGGGCTGATCACGTCGCTGCCCCTTCGCGGCCAGCCTGACTTCATGGCCATGCAAGCGGGGCGCATGCCCCAAAATCACCTCGTGCTCGGCGAATGGGAGCGCAATTTCGAAATTGTCGCCGTCGAGCCCACCGCCACGGAGCTGCCGGCCGGACTCGACGCCCTCGCGGTCATACACCCGCAGGGCCTCTCGGAGAAACTCCAGTTCGCCATCGACCAGTTCCTGCTCGCGGGCAAGCCCGTCTTTCTCGCCCTCGATCCTTCCTCCCGCGCCATGGCCGGACGCTCGCAGCAGCAGATGATGATGGGCGGGGCCGCTCCCGGCGTCTCTTCCGACCTGCCCATCCTGCTCGCCGGCTGGGGCCTTGCCTACAATCCGGCGAGCGTCGTGGGCGATCTTGAAAACGCCACCCAAGTCTCAACCGGCGCGGGCCGGGTCTCGCGCTTTCCGCACTGGATCAACCTCACCCGGGCCAACCTCGATCCCACCGCGCTCCCCACCAGCCAGCTCGAATCCCTGCTTTTCGTTGAGGCCGGTTCGGTCTCGCTCCGGGACGGCGTCAGCGGCATCACCTTGACCCCGCTGGCCCGCACCTCGGCGGAGTCGGGCGACCTGCCTGCCGCCACGCTCCAGTTCGGGATGGGCGAGGAAGTTGCGAGCAAACTCACGGTCAGCGGCAGCAAGACCATCGCCGCCCTCGTGCGAGGCAAGTTCAAGACTGCATTTCCCAATGGCGCCCCACAGGGATCCACCCCGGCTGACGCGCAGCCCGAGGGGAAGAATCCGGGCGGGGCCGCCAAAGCGGAGTCCAAAACAGATGCGCCCCCCAAGCCGGCCCCGCTGGCCACCCTGAAGGAATCGTCCGGCAACTCCACGCTCTTCATCGTCGCGGACGCCGACTGGCTCCTGGACGACTATTCCGTGCGCCGGATGAACTTCCTTGGCACGCAGGCCTACGAACCGATCAACGACAACCTGGCCTTCGCCAGCAACACCGTCGAGTTTCTCGCGGGCGCCGAGGATCTCATTTCGCTTCGCGGCAAGGATTCATCCTTCCGCCCGTTTACGGTCGTCCGGCGCATGGAGGCCGAAGCCCAGCGGCAGTATCAGGAACGGCTCACGGCGCTCGAAGCCAGGCTCGCCGACGTGCAGACCAAGCTGACCGAATTGCAGGGCAAGCGCACCGAGGGCAATCGCCTCGTGGCCAGCCCGGAGGTTGCCAAGGCGATCGAGGACTTCCAGAAGCAGCAGCTCGCCCTGCGCGTCGAGCGCCGCCAGATCCGCGCCGCCCTGCGCGCCGACATTGAACGCCTCGAATACACGCTCGCCGCGCTGAATCTCGTCGCACCCGTCGGCCTGGTGATTTGCTTCGGTGTCTGGTTCCACCGCCGCCGCCGCACGGCTGGACTGGCCTCCCCTGCCTCCTGATTCCCGCGAACCCTTGGCCCTTCAAATTCAACTTCGACAACTTCTCTTCCTCGCCAACCCGGCCTGAACGGACAAGGCGAATCATCCCCATCCCTCGGGATGACTCGCTGCCGCGCTCCTCGCCATGAATGGGCTTGAAGCAAACTCTCCCTCCCTTCCCCCACCGGCATGAACCTCCGCACGCTTTCGATCACCGTCGCCGCACTTGTCATCCTTTGCGCCATTGCGTGGTTTGCCCAGCGCCCCACCGCGCCCGCCACCACCGACCCGCGGGTCGGGCAGTCCGTCCTCGCGGCCGATGTCGCCGCCCAAGCCGCGCGCGTGAAGCTCGCGGACCAGGGGAAGGCCGTCGAACTCGTCCGCCAGGCCAATGGTGCGTGGACTGTTCCTTCCTACTACGATTTTCCCGCCGACTTCGCCAAGCTGAGCCGGTTTATCAGCGATCTCACGGAGGCCAAAATCCGCCGCCTCGTTACGGCGCGCGCGGACCGGCTCGGACGCTTGGAATTCAAGGACACCACCCTCGCCTTGCAGGATGCTTCCGGCAAGGAACTCTGGCAAATCGCGCTCGGCAAGAATGCCGATGGCGGCGGGCGCTACGTCCGCTACGGCACCGAAGAGAAAGGTTACCTCGCCAACCTCTCGCTCTGGCTCGACAGCGAACCCAAAAACTGGGCCGACGCCCTGCTGCTGAATCTCAAGGCCGATGATCTGGCCCGGATCGAGCTCGGATTCGCCGATGCATCCGCGGCCCCGGTGATCGTAAACCGCGCGAAGAAGGAGGACGCCTGGGCCCCCGCGTCGCCGACGGTCGCCCCCGAAGGCAAGCGCCTGAAGGCCGCCACGATCACGTCGCTGCTGTCGAACCTTGCGGACCTCCGCTTCACCGACACCACCGCGACCGACGACGAGAAGGCCGTCGCCGCCCGCGCCCACTCCCGCACGCTCAAGCTTACTACCTTCGACGGCCGGACCTGGACTGTCATCCTCGCCCGCAAACCTGAAGAGAAAAAACCGAAAACGACGGCTCCTGAAGCCAAACCGGCCGAACCGGCGGCCCCGGCCACCCCGGACGCCGGAAAACCCCAGGAACCGGAAATGGAAACCATCCCCGCCGGCCCGGTGTTCGTGAGCATCACCAGCTCCGATGAAAAGGCGCCCATCAACGCGCTCATGAAAAAACGGGCTTTCCAAGTCGCCGAGTGGACCTATACGGCCTTGCCCGCCACGCCCGCCGATCTGTGGGAAGACGCACCGGCCGACCCAAGCCCCAAAGAGTCCAAGGATTCGCCGTCCGCCAAGGGCCGCAAATAGGGCGCGGTGCAATTAACGTGCCGGTTGCAGGAGAGTTCTCCCAATCTCTCGGACACTGGCGCAACCGGCCAGTCCAAGGGTGAGGTCAAACTCGGCGAGGACGTTGGTGATGACTTCCTCGACGCCGCGCTGTCCGGCGAGGGCCAGGCCGTAAACGTAAGGCCGGCCGAGACACACGGCGGTCGCGCCCAGCGCCAGCGCCTTGAAAACATCCGCGCCTCCCCGCACCCCGCTGTCCAGCAGAACCGGAATGCGTTTATTCGCGGCATCGACCACGGCCGGCAGGGCGTCGAGTGAAGCGATTTCGCCATCGATCTGGCGACCACCATGATTCGAGACGATCAGCCCGTCGATGCCGTGTTCGATGGCCTTGCGGGCGTCGTCGGGATGCAGCACGCCTTTCAGCAGCAATGGCAATCTGGTCAGCTGCCGGAGGAACCTGAGGTCCTCCCACTGCAGTGACGGTCTTGAATAGGTCATCATGAACCGCTGCACCGCCGCGCGCGCTTCGTCGGAAGCCAGATTCCTCCACAGGCCCCCGGGAAAATTTGCCTTCTGGTCGAGCCCGGTCGCCAGCGCATGCAAACCAACCGGTGGTTCCGGTCCGGGTCCCGCTTCGAGCGGCTCCGCCAGCAGCGAGCGGAAAACGGGGTCACTGGTGTACTGGGCGATGCCCTGGCCGCGCATGAAAGGCAGCGAACCCAGGTCCAGGTCGCGCGGCCGCCAGCCCAGCATGGTGGTATCCAATGTCAGCACGATGGCCGAGCACCCGCAGGCTTCGGCGCGTTTCACGAACGAAGCGACAAGGTCGTTCGAGCGGCTCCAGTAGAGCTGAAACCAGCGGGGGCTGTTGCCCATGGCGGCGGCGCAGGTTTCCATCGGCACCGAGGCCTGGTTGGAAAAGATGTACGGGACCTGCAGGGCCGCGGCGGCCCGGGCGACGGCGAGGTCGGCCTCGCGGTGCGCCATCTCCAACACGCCAATCGGGCACAACAAAAGCGGTGACGGCAGCCGCTGGCCGAAGAATTCGATGGATAGATCGCGTTTCTCCACGTCGCGCAGCACCCGCGGCACGATGCGCCACCTTTCGAAAGCCGCCCGGTTCGCATCCATGGTCGACTCCCGCCCCGCCCCACCCGCCACATAGGCCGAGGTTTCGGCCGGCATTGCCGCATGCGCAGCCCTCTCCAGCTCGGCCTGCGCCACTGGCACCACCGGGCGGTGGCCGCCCACGCCGGCAACATAGATGGCTCGCTGCCGCTTCCGGCCGAAGTCGGTGTAATCGGGGGCCATGGACATCAGCTCTTCCCCAACGAAGCGGAGACTCCCTGCCTTGTCGATCCCGACATGTCGCCTGCTTGCTGTCCCGGCGGCCAATGCTACAAGGCATGCAGCCATGCAATTGACCACCAGCGAAGGCGACCTCTTCGACCAAAAGGTGGAGGTCATCGTCAATGCCTGGAACCGAAACCTCATCCCGTGGTGGCTGCTTCTGCCGCAAGGCGTTGCCGGAGCGATCAAACGTCGGGCGGGCGAGGAACCATTTCGCGAGTTGGCGCCACATGGCCCGATTCCCTTGGGTGGAGCGGTCGAGACCGGTCCGGGACGCCTGCCCTTCCGGGCCATCATCCATGTTGCCGGCATTGATCTTCTCTGGCGTTCCTCGGAACAGGCCACACGCGAGTGCGTGCGCAACGCCCTTCACCTCGCACGCAGGAAGGGTTATCGATCCATCGCCTTTCCCCTGATCGGGGCGGGAGTAGGCGGTTTCTCGCCGGAACGCGCGCTCGAGATCTTGCAGGATGCGGCGCGGCAAACGGACTACGACGGTGAAGTCAGATTTGTCCGTTTTGACCGCGCGAACTAAAGTCCGCGCCTTTCTTCGTCTGACTCAGCGGAGGCCGCAATTCTGGCGGGCGCGGGCCATCGTCTTTGCGGCCACGGCCCGGGCGCGTTCGGCGCCGTCGCGGAGAACCTTTTCGACATAGTCGGGATTCGCCGCGAACTCGGCGCGCCTCGCGCGATAGGGGGCAAAGAAATTCCAATAGTGCTCGAACAACGTCTTCTTGAGGTCGCCGTAGCCCAGGCCGCCGGCGCGCAACCGGTTCTCGAAATCGACGGCCACGTCGGCCGGCGCGAAGAGCTTCAACAGCTGGATGGCGAGATTCTTGTCGGCGTCGGGCTTGGGCTCCTGCGGGGTGCGGGAGTCCATGACAATGCCCATGATTTTTTTGCGCAGCGCCTTCTCGTCGCCAAAGATCTCGATCGTGTTGCCGTAGCTCTTGGACATTTTCTGGCCGTCGAGGCCGGGGATGACCGCCAGCGTTTCCGAGATGCGCTCCTCGGGAATCACGAAGGTCTCGCCATACATCAGGTTGAATTTGATGGCGATGTCGCGGGTCATCTCGAGGTGCTGCTTCTGGTCCTTGCCGACCGGCACGATGTTCGTGTCGAACAGGATGATGTCGGCCGCCATGAGCACCGGATAGGCGAAAAGGCCAAAGTTGGCTTCGATGCCCTTGGCGACCTTGTCCTTAAAGCTGTGGGCGCGCTCCAGCAGCCCCATCGGCGTGAGGGAGCCGATCAACCACGTGAGTTCGCACACCTCGGGGATGTCGCTCTGGCGCCAGAAAACCGCCTTCGCCGGGTCGAGGCCGCAGGCCAGCCAGTCGAGGGCTATGCCGCGGGTATAAGCGCGGCGGTCCTTTGCGTCGGTGAGCGCCGTCATCGAATGGTAGTCGGCAATGAAATAGTAGGCGTCACCGCCGGCCTGCAGCTCGATGGCCGGGCGCATCGCGCCAAAGTAGTTGCCGATGTGAAGTGTGCCAGAAGGCGTGATGCCCGTGAGGACGCGAGGCATGAGACGGTTTTCGATTTGGAAGGTTGATCTGAGATTGTCCGATCTGCCATCTGGGCGGATCGCGTGCGCCATGAAAAGCCGAAACTGGAAGCTACATGCTCAATCGCGGCGCGCGATTGTCGTCACAGTCTGGCGTATATGCGCAATGGTCGCGGGCGGCAGGTAGCCGCTGAAAGCCATGGCCGGCATCACGAGGGCCCGCGGCCCCAGTACTGAACCGGGATTGAGCACCGCGTTGCAGCCGACCTCCGCTTTGTCGCCCAATATGGCGCCAAATTTCCGGAGGCCGGTGTTCACCGTCCGGTCAGGCAGCCGAACCATCACCTCCGCCTGGTCGAGGCGCAGGTTTGAGCAGATGACTCCCGCGCCAAGGTGCGCGCCGTTGCCCAGGATGGAATCGCCCACATAGTTGAAGTGAGGCACTTGGACTCCATCCAGGAGCAGGCAATTTTTGAATTCACAGGAATTGCCGAGCACGCACCCTTCACCAGCGATGACGTTGCCACGAATGAACGCTCCCGGGCGAATCTCGGTTTTGGCGCCCAAATAGGCCGGGCCGATAATGGTAGCGTGGGCGGGGAGTTTCACGGACGAATGCAGCCAAACCCGGCCCTCGAGTTGGACGCCCGCGGGAATTTTCTGGGAAGGCGCGTCGGCGGGAATGTCGGCCACCGCGGCCCCGATCTGTTTGATCCAGTCCCATGGCATCGCCTCGGCGGAAAAAAACGGCGCAAATCGGGCCAGGGAGGGAGGCAGGAGGAAGAACTCGGAAGCTTTCACTCGGGCCTTGATAACGAAAAAGCCTCTGGAAACCAGCGGTTTTCGACCGGGCGTAGATGCAGGGTCGCGAACTTTAAGATTGGCCTGAGCTCGGCCCGTCGGTAACGACAAGCAACACGATTTGCCCGCGTCACGCTTTAATCCTTTCCTAGCGACCATGAGAACAACCACCCGCCCCTGCGAGATGACAAACGAAACCGCCTTACCCATTCGCACGCGAATCTGGCGGGAGGGCTTCATGGCGGTTTCAGCCGTGGCTGCAGGACTCGCCGTGTTCCTGCAAACCGGCTGCGCGGGGGCGCCGTCCCCCACTCCGGCAGTTGCCGCTGCGACGCCGCCCGCTGCCCCGGCCCCAAGCGAGGAAACGATGAACTTGAAGGCAGGTGACATTCTGAAAGTTGGTTTCCCTGGAGTGCCGACCATGGATGTGACTCAACCCGTTCGCGCGGATGGCAAAATCTCCTTGCCGATGGCGGGGGATGTCGTCGCAGCCGGCAAGAGCACGGAAGAACTCAACAAGGAATTATTGGAGATCTACTCGACCAAGCTCGTCTCAAAGGAAGTGACGGTGTCGCTCATGGCTTCTCCGTATCCGGTCTATGTCACCGGGGCTGTGCTGAGGCCTGGCAAGATTGTCGCCGAACGCCGGATCACGGTCTTTGATGCCATTATGGAAGCGGGCGGCTTCGACAAGGCCAAGGCGAAGCTCGGCGCGGTCAAGGTTGTCCGGCAGGAAAATGGCCAAAGCCAGAGCTTCACCGTCGACCTGCAAAAGATGCTATCGGGAGAGCCGAGCGCGCCTTTCTACTTGAAGCCGTACGATACGGTCTACGTGCCGGAAAAATTCAACTGGTTCTGATTCGCTGGTGAAGGTCCGAGTTAGGTTGGATTTTCGTGCTGAGCGCATGTGCCCACGACCAACCTGATCAGGATTCGGCGAGAGTGACAGAGGGGACATGCCGGAGCGGCTCAGAGTGGTTCTTGCGGAGGGCGCTCCTTACCACCGGAGCAGGAAGGGGCGACTTGCCCGCAAATCCAAACTCATCTTCGAAGCCATCGGGCGCAGATTTCACGGCACTGATAGCCACCGCGATTGCGGCCAACAGCCCAAAAATAATAAGAAAAGCCACCAAGCTCATAACCTGAACATCGGTCGCCAAACCGTGAAATGTAGGTGCCATTAGCTTACTTTGTCCGTTTGCAAACTGCCTCAGGGCAGCGATTGGCGCCTCTGTTGCAAAGAATATGTAATAAACTATCATTCAGTTAATTGCTCATGCCGTTGTCACTTTTTGCCTTTAAGGGCACGCTTTAGAAGCGGTGCGAAAAATGATCAATTCTCGACATGCAACTATCACGGACACTTCTAAGCCATTATGTCAGATAGGTTACGTTGATTTTTTGTGGATTAAATAAACTTGCTAAATTCACCTCAATTCGGTGGTTTTCCTGCAATGAGTACGTTTGCCCCTACCACGCCGGCCGCGCAATTCCCCTCGATCCGCGCGCGTAATCTCAATCGGTTTGCAGAAAAATCGCTCTTCTGAAAAACTTGTTATTTCGACGAAGACCCGAGGACCCCCAACGCCCACCACTAAACCAGCGCCGAACCATGGAGAAATTTCAGTCACCCTCGCCGTCGAGTAGTTCGCCCGAAAATGCCAGCTCGATCCCCGCTTGGAAGCGCGCGATCGACCTTCTCGGATGTCTCGCCGCCCTGCCCTTGCTCATCGTCTGCACGCTGATCATGACGATCATCACCAAGCTGCTTTCACCCGGCCCGGTCTTGTTCCGACAAGAGCGTGTCGGCTACAAAGGCCGCCGATTCAAGATCTACAAATTCCGGAGCATGCATGTGTGCGCCGACACAAAGGGGCATCAAAATTATTTCAAGGAATTGGTCGGCACCAACGCGCCCATGGTTAAGCTCGACGCCCGCGGCGATTCGCGCTTGCTGCCGGGCGCATGGTTGCTGCGGGCTACCGGTTTGGACGAATTGCCCCAAATCATAAATGTTCTCCGTGGGGAAATGAGCTTGGTTGGCCCCCGCCCGTGCCTTCCCACTGAAGCCGAACTTTATCAGCCTTGGCAAATGGAGCGCTTCGACACTTTGCCAGGTTTGACCGGCCTGTGGCAGGTTTCAGGCAAAAACCGCACGACCTTTGAGGAGATGATGCGCCTGGATATTCGCTACGCGCGAACAAAGGCTTGGTGGATCGATTTGCAGATTATTGTCATGACCATTCCGGCGCTGCTCATACAGGTGTATGACACGAAGATTGGTCGCCGCACCGCCGCGCTGAGTCCCCACACCATTGCCCCATTTTCGATGACACAGAGCCGGTCTCCGTCTCCGACGAGCATCAGGTGAGGAGAATTGGATTTTTTAAACTCTTGGCTTGGAAAAGTTGGGAGCGAAGTCAGGTTGGCCGGTGCGTGGCAACGCTGGCACGGTCACCTACCTATGGTTGATGCCAGCGACTCAATAGTCGCGCGAATTGTCCGACTATAGTCCTTGCACTCACCCATGAACAAACAACTAAACATTGGCGTCGTTGGTTGCGGCTACTGGGGTCCCAACCTCATTCGCAATTTCCGGTCCTTGGCGGATTGCCGGATGCGGACCATCTGCGACGCCAGCGAAGCTCGTTTGAAGCACCTCAAGACCCTCTACCCGGAAGTGGAGGCGGAGACCAAATATGAGGCCCTTCTGAACGACACGACCCTGGATGCCATCGTCATCGCCACGCCGGTGAAGCATCACTTTCCCATGGCCATTTCCAGCCTCAAGGCAGGAAAACATACCTTTATCGAAAAGCCGTTGGCGGCCTCCGTGGCACAATGTGAGGAATTGGTCGATCTCGCCAAAAAACAAGGCCTCATCCTCATGGTGGGCCATACTTTTCTCTACTCGCCTGCCGTGCGAAAGATGAAGGACATCGTGGACCGGGGTGACATCGGTGAAATCCGGTATATTTCCGCGCGGCGCCTCAATCTCGGGCTTTTTCAGAAGGACATTAATGTCGCTTGGGATCTGGCTCCCCATGACATCTCGATCATACTCCATATCATGAATGAGACGCCGCACCACCTCAACTGTCAGGGTGCGGCCCATGTCACGCCGGGCATCGAGGATGTAACATCCATGAGCCTGCAGTTCTCGAGGGAGAAGACAGCCATCATCCAGAGCAGCTGGCTGGACCCGAAGAAAGTGAGGGAAATGACAATCGTGGGCAGCGACCGGATGATCGTCTACGATGACGTGGCCGCGCAAGAAAAGATCAAGATCTTCGATGTTCGGGTTGAGCGCCCACCGCACTACGACACTTTCGCCGAATTCCACTACGCCTATCACTACGGTGACATGTACAGCCCCTACATCAAACAGGACGAGCCGCTGAAGACCGAGTGTCAACATTTTCTTGACTGCATCCGAAGCGGCAAGACACCCATCACCGACGGAAATCGTGGACTGGAAATCGTGCGAATTCTCGAAGCATCGAGTGCCTCCCTGAAACTCAACGGCGCACCCATCGAATTGTCCAACGTCCGCGCGAGTGCCAAGACCCACAGCCGCTCGCCAATGAGCCCCGGCGAAGGCTCGCGATCGCCGCTCTCCACCGGCGTGACCAAGCCCATCGGTTAGTCATGCACCCAATGGCTTGTTCCAGCCGATGACTCAACCATCCAACCCCCTCCAACTGATTGCCCCTAACGTTAAACTCGGCCAGGGCGTCAAAATCTTCGGCTTCGTCAATCTCTACGGATGTGAAATCGGCGATGAATCCAAAATTGGGACCTTCGTGGAGGTCCAAAAGGGCGCCAAGATTGGTCGCCGCTGCAAGATCTCAAGCCACAGCTTTATTTGCGAAGGCGTGACCATCGAGGATGAAGTCTTCGTCGGTCACAGTGTGACATTCACAAACGATCTTTTTCCCCGCGCCGCAAATGCCGACGGCAGTCTCCAGACTGAAAGTGACTGGAAGTGCCACCCGACCCTGGTCAAGCGCGGTGCATCCATTGGTTCGGGGGCCACGCTCCTTTGTGGAATCACCGTTGGTGAGCGGGCTGTGATCGGCGCCGGTGCCGTCGTGACCAAGGATGTACCGCCCGCCACGGTGGTGGCCGGAAATCCTGCCAAGGTCCTACGCCGCCTGTGACCATCACTCCGACCTGCGGGCTGATTTGCAGGGTTGCGTTACCGCTTCCTTAACACCGGCATTGCCTGACCCGACCTCGCTTCCCAACCTTTATTCCACCCGAAATCACAACTGCAATGTCCTCTGCCAAAGTTCCGTTCCTCGATCTAAAAGCTCATCACGATCCCATCCGCCAGGAAGTCATGGCCGCGATCAATGCCGTGATCGATGAAAACGCCTTTGCCGGCGGCAAGTTTGTCACGAAGTTCGAGGAGGAATATGCGAAATTTTGTGAAACGAAGTTCAGCGTGGGCGTTGGCAATGGTACCGATGCAATCTGGTTTGCCTTGCTAGCCCTGGGTGTCGGGAAAGGTGATGAAGTCATCACCGTCCCCATGACCTTCATGGCCACGACGGAGGCCATCAGTTACGCCGGCGCGACCCCGGTCTTCGTGGACATCGATGACAGGACCTACACGATGAACGTGTCTCAAATCGAGGCCGCCATTACTCCACGCACCAAGGCCATCATTCCCGTTCATCTCTTCGGCCAGTGTGCGGACATGGATCCCATCCTTGCCATTGCCAAGAAACACAAGCTGGCGGTTGTCGAAGACGGCGCCCAGTCCCAAGGCACCTTGTACAAGGGTCGCAAATCAGGTTCGATGGGTGATGCGGGCGCGACAAGCTACTATCCCGGCAAAAACCTCGGGGCTTGGGGCGAAGCGGGAGGCATCACGACCAACGACCCCGAACTCCGCCAGCGCATGGTCATGTTCCGCGAGCATGGCCAGAAGCAAAAGTATTTTCACGATGTGATCGGTTGGAATGGCCGTATGGACGGGATCCAAGCTGCCGTCCTATCCGTGAAGCTAAAGTACCTCGAGCAAGCGAATAATGGACGGCGCCGGGCGGCGGCGCGTTACAACCAGCTGCTTGCCGGTCTTCCCGGACTGGTATTGCCCACCGAAGCTGACTACTCCCGCCATATCTACCATATCTACGCCGTGCGCGTTGGACAGCGCGACAAGCTGATGCAGCTCCTGGGAGAGCGGGGCATCGGCACTGGAATCCACTACCCTGTCTGCGTACATTTGCAGAAAGCCTATGCGCATCTCGGGCTTAAGCGGGGCGATTTTCCGGTCAGCGAAGCCTGCGCGGATTCGTTCCTGTCTCTGCCAATGTTTCCCGAGATCACCGACCAGCAAATTGATGCGGTGGTCGCGGCGATGAAAGTCTGCCTGCCACAGGTGAGCGGCGCGTCCACCTGATCAGAACCGCGGGCTCGAGAACAGATGCCCTTGGTTCCACCAAAGCCAGACTCGGACCCAAGCGGCCTTCGGGTGCTCAATCCATTGGAATCGGCCGACTGGGACCGACAGCTCGAGCAATTGCCGGACGCCGCCTTCTTCCACACGGCGTGCTGGGCCCGGGTGCTGACGGAATCCTATGGCTACGCTCCACGCTATCACGTCCACACTGAACCGGACGGCAAACTGCGAAGCTTGATTGCCCTCATGGAGGTGGACAGCTGGCTCACCGGCCGCCGCGGTGTGTCGCTGCCGTTCACGGATGATACCGAACCTCTTTGCAACTCCACAGAAGCGTTCACGCAGTTGTTTGAGGCGGCCAAGCAACTGGGTCGGGCCCGTCGGTGGAAGTACATTGAACTGCGCGGCGGCAAAAAATGGCTGCCCGAGGCGCAATCCGCCACTTCGTTCCTCAATCATATCCTGCCGTTGGAAGCAGGAGAAAAGGCGGTGTACGCCGCGTGCGATGATCCCGTTAGACGTGCCATCCGCAAGGCCGAGAAGAATGCGCTGACGGTGGAGTTTTCGCAAAGCCTGCCGGCAATGGAGTCCTTCTATCAGCTCATGTGTCTCACCAGGCGACGCCACGGTGTCCCGCCACAGCCATTTCCATTTTTCGCTGCGATCCAGCGCCATGTTCTCGCCGCCAATCGCGGTTGGATTGTGCTGGCTTCAGAGGGGAAAACTCCCGTGGCGGGGGCCATCTATTTTCATTTTGGCCGTCAAGCCATCTACAAGTACGGAGCCTCGGATGAAACGAAACAACACCTTCGGGCAAACAATCTCGTGATGTGGCGGGCCATCCAACGATTCATCGCAGAGGGGTTTTCCAGTTTGGATTTTGGCCGCACGTCAGTCGGTAACGCAGGCCTGCGCCAGTTTAAGCGCAGCTGGGGAACCCAAGAACAAACCCTCGACTATATCAGGTTTGACCTTCGCCAAGGGAAATTCGTGACCCACCCGGATGAGGCCACAGGCTGGCATAATCGAGTATTTCAAGCTCTGCCTCTCGGGTTATCGCGGATGGCGGGAGCAATTTTGTACCGACATATAGCGTAAACGAGGATTAAGTGGCTTTTGATTGGCACCCGAGGAGCCTTCCATTTCTTGTCAAGGCAGGCACAAGATTCGCCACCATAAGACACTATCAAAGAATGGGTAGTAGCGTAAAACTCCTCAAGATGTTTGCTAATGATCCGTTCTTGAGCTCATCCCACCCACCGACTTAATCCAATAATTTGCATATTTCCCGTCGACTGACAGCCAGCGGCGGTTTACAATATCCATTTAAAATCGCGAGTCTTCGCAATCCACGCTCCAATTCCTGCAATGGACATCCAGCAACCTCCTCCGGCCACACCCAGTTTTGACCTGAGTAGCATCTATTATACCCTCTTCCGCCACAAGTGGAAGATAGTCATCTGTTCGCTGTTGGGCCTCGGTTTGGCGGCAGGCTATAGTTTCTATTTTCCGCCGCCTTATGCCTCCGAAGCGAAATTGTTTATTCGGTTCGTGATTTCCGAAGGCAATAAACCACCAGGTCCAGGGCAATCCGAGCAAGTGACCAAATCGCCCGACCAACGGGGCGAAACCATCATCAGCTCAGAGTTGGAAGTGCTGACCAGTTGGGATCTCGCGGCTCAAGTGGCCAAGAATGTCGGGCCGGAAAAGATCCTTGCCAAGATCAACGGCGGCAAAAATCCGGTCGCGGCGGCGGGAGCGATCCGACAAGGGCTGCTGGTGGAAGTCCCCCCGCATAGCAGTGTCATTCAAATTACCTTCCAACACCGGGACAGCGAAGTCGTTCAAGCGGTGCTCAAGGAACTCATCGACACCTACCTCAAGAAGCACGTCGAGATTCATCGGGCCGTAGGCATCGTCGGCGATTTTTTGGCCCAGGAAACCGACCAGCTGCGGGCCAGACTTGCCCAGACTGAAGAGGAATTGCGCAAGGTGACCAACAAGGCGGGCATCATCTCACTGGAAGAATACAAGAAGACCAGCGGCATCCAGATGGCTCGCATCCAGGAACAGATCTTCGACTTGCAGGCGGAGTTGGCGGCGCGCACTTCGATCTACAAGGAGCTGACAAAGAATGCCCCACCTGCCTCAACATCGGCAGAAACAAACGCGCCGCCACCTTTGAGTGCCATGCAGATCGGCGCCTACCAAAAGGCGGTAGATCGTGTGACGCAGCTTCGGCAACAGGAACAGCAGCTGCTCGTTCAATTTACCCCGGAAAGCGCTCCGGTCTTGGGTCTGCGCCAGCAACTCGCCGACGCAGAGAAACAGGTGGAAACACTTGAGGCCGAGACTCCCGCCTTGGTCCAGTTGCGCCGACCGGCCGCCACCGCGACGGGGACTCCGTCCCGCAACCCCGCAGAAGAATTCAATCCGGCCCTCGAGGCGGCAAAAATCAATGCGCTCGAAGTCCGGATGAAGACGTTGATTAGCCAGCAGGACGCGATCCGTGCCGAAGCCGCCAAGGTCGACCAATTGGAGGTTTCCATCCTGGATTTCCGGCGCCGCAAAGAGCTCGAAGAGGCCAATTACCGCTACTACGCGCAAAGCTTGGAACAGTCCCGCATCAATGAAGCCCTTGGGACGGGACGGGTTTCAAACATCAGTGTGATCGAAACTCCGACGCCGCCCTACCCGAACACGAAAAAGACCAACAAGATTCTCGCCGGACTAGCCGGTAGTGGCATTGCTCTGGGACTAATCTGGGCTTTCGCCATCGAGCTGTATCTCGATCGCAGTGTCCGGCGGTCGGCCGACGTGGAGCGAATTCTGCGCCTGCCCCTGTTCCTCTCCATTCCCAAGATTGCGTTAAACGGGAAGAAGAAAAAACGCCTCTTGAAGTCAAAGGATCCGGCGCCACCAGAGGGCGATGCGACTGCATTGGTGCCGCTCGTTACCGATGGCCACGAATCCCGCCTCACGCCGTTTTATCAGACATTGCGGGACCGCCTCATCAGCTTCTTTGAAACCATCAACCTCCTGCACAAACCCAAACTGGTGGCGGTGACCGGGCTCGGAACCAACAGCGGCGTAACCACGATCGCCGCAGGCCTGGCGCGCAGCTTCTCCGAAATCGGGGAAGGCAATGTCCTCTTGGTGGACATGACCCAAGGCCAAGGCTCGGCGCAACACTTTCAAAAAGGCAACGCCGTGGACATCGACCAGCTTTTCGACACCAGGAACTCCGCGTTCGTACGGAATAACCTTTATGTCGTGAGCGAAACGTCGAGCAGCGAACGACTCGCCAAAGGCATGCCGCAACGGTTTAACATGTTGATTCCCAAGCTCAAGGCCAGCGACTTTGATTTCATTATCTTTGACATGCCGCCTGTGAACCAGATCAGCATTACCCCCCGGCTCGCCAGCTTCATGGATATGATTCTCTTGGTGGTGGAATCGGAAAAAACTGACCGCGACCTGGCCCAAAATGCCAGCGACTTGTTGGCCAAATCCAAAACCCCATTGGGCGTCGTCCTGAATAAGGCCAAATCTTATATTCCGACCAAGCTCCATCAGGAGCATGATTTTCTTGTGGGCTAGGGTCTTTTGGCACCAGTCGAAGTGGTTGCGGGAGACTTCCCGCGCGTCTTCGGCATGCTTACATATGGACTTGAGCTGGCGGACATTGGTAAGTTTTGTGCATCGAACTCCGAGCCGAGACCGATCCACCGGGTGGGCGTTCAAAGCCGTCAAAATACCTGCCCTGAATTGCTGAATCCATGCTCCGCCGGAAATTCTATTATCTTCTCAAGCCGTTTTTGCCATGGCGCCTGCGAATGGGCGTGCGGCGCGTCATGGCGACGCGAAAGCGAACGGCATCTGCATCCTGTTGGCCGATTTTGGATTCAGCCGCACCGGCGCCGGCGAATTGGCCGGGATGGCCTGGTGGAAAGGGGTTTTCTTTTGTTCTAACGCACGATGTGGAAGGACCCGAAGGCTTGGCGAAGTCCCGGAAACTCGCCGAGTTGGAGATGCAGCTGGGGTTTCGCTCCAGTTTCAATTTTGTGCCCGAAGGAACCTATGCGGTGACACCCGAGTTGCGAGGTTGGCTCAAGGAGCAGGGGTTCGAAGTCGGGATTCATGATCTCAACCACGACGGAAAGCTCTTCAGCTCGGCGGAGGGGTTCGCTCGGAAAGCCGAACGAATCAACCACTACGTGGAGGAATGGGGCGCCACGGGATTCCGCGCTGGATTCATGCTGCGGAATCTCGATTGGTACCACCAACTGAACATCCGATATGACGCCTCGACTTTCGATACCGACCCTTTCGAGCCGCAACCTGACGGTGCGGGCACCATTTTCCCTTTCTGGGTGGACTCGGCCGGCGCCGAACCAGCAAAAAATAGCGGTGGTTCGCGCAATGGCTATGTCGAATTGCCCTACACCCTCCCGCAAGATTCCACGCTGTTCCTCCTGTTTAAGGAAAAGACTCCGGCGATCTGGCTCCAAAAGCTGGACTGGGTGGCGTCAAAGGGAGGCATGGCGCTGGTCAACGTCCATCCGGACTATCTGCAATTCCCCGGCGAGGCCCCCAAACCCTGGACGTTTCCGGTCGAACATTACGTGGCGCTGCTCCAGCACGTCAGGGACCACTACGCCGGTGGATATTGGCATGTCCTGCCCCGGGATATGGCTGCATTCGTTGCCGGCTTGAAACCGGCGCATCCGCCTCAAAAAAAAAGAATATGCCTGATCACTTACTCGTTTTATGAGTACGATACGCGAGTATTTCGCTATGGCCAGGCCCTGGCGGCCCGGGGCGACGAAGTGGATGTCTTGTCGTTGCGCACCGGGCCGGACCAGTCCGCGGAGGCGACCCACGACGGATGCCGGGTCCATCGATTGCAGCAAAGGGTAATCAACGAGAAATCGAAGGAGTCCTTTCTCAAACCGCTGCTGCTGTTCCTCTGGCGTTGTTCGAGTTGGTTGGCGCGCGAGCAGCGCCGAAGGCCCTACGACATTGTCCATGTCCACAACGTCCCGGATTTCCTTATTTTCGCCGCGTGGCGGCCAAAACTCAGTGGGGCCCGGCTCATTCTCGACATCCATGACCTCGTGCCGGAATTGTTCGTCAGCAAGTTCGGCGCGAAGGCGGAGTCACTGACGGTTCGGATGTTGAAACTGATGGAGCGTGCCTCCGCGTCATTCGCCCATCATGTTATCCTGGCCAACCACCTTTGGCTGGACGTCTATACCGGCCGCGCGGCCAAACCAGCCAAGTGTTCGGTCATCATCAACTATGTGGAAAGCCGCATCTTCCACCCCCGGCCGCGCCGACGCGATCCGCAGGACCAACGGCTGATCATAATCTTCCCCGGCAGCCTGCAATTTCACCAGGGTTTGGACATTGCCCTGCGGGCGTTCAAGGAAGTCGCCCCGGTGCTGCCCACCGCGGAATTTCATATCTACGGTGAAGGACAGGCCAAAACCGATTTGATCAAACTTGCCGCCGAAACCGGCTGCGGCGACCGCATCCATTTCCACCCCCTCATTCCCACGAAGGAAATCGCCGGCATCATGGCAGATGCGGACCTGGGCGTGGTGCCCAAGCGTGCGGACTCCTTCGGCAACGAAGCCTATAGCACGAAGATCCTGGAATTCATGTCCCTCGGGGTTCCCGTCATCGCTTCGAGCACCAAGATTGACCGGTACTATTTCAACGATTCCGTGTTGCGCTTCTTCCCGTCCGGCGACGTGCAAGCACTCGCCAGCGCCATGATCGAATTGCTGCGCGACGCAGCGGCCCGACGCGAGCTCGCCCAGCGCGCGTCGGCCCATGCCCGGCTCAATTCATGGGAGGAACGCAAGTCCGATTACCTCCAGTTGGTCGACGGGCTCTGCCAGAAAAACTGATCCAACCGGGTGGAATCCACGCTTTAAATCCCTGTCCTTACCGGAGCGAAATCCCGCCTGTCTTCCACGCCTGTCCTTTGCGTCTCGATCGAATCATCTCCCTTGCCTTGCTTCCGCCGTTGCGGCTGGTCCCGGGCCCGACCGTGCCTTCACGCCTGCCGGTCCTGATGTACCACAGTATTTCCGATGACAACGAATCGGGCCTCTCACCGTACTACCGGGTGTGCACCTCGCCGCGGCGTTTTGCCGAGCACATGCAATGGCTGGCGGATTGGGGATACAGTGGCGTGACGCTGACCCGCGGGCTGGCCGCCCTGCACAGTGAAAGGCCTGGCAATGGGCAGGTTGGCGCGAGTAATCCGGACAAGCTCGTGGCAATCACGTTTGACGACGGCTTTCGGGACTTTCACACCCACGCGTTCCCGGTTCTCCGCCGGCATGGATTCGCCGCGAGCATGTATCTGCCCACTGCGTTCATCGGTGAGGAGCGAAAGGCTTTCAAGGCCCGCGAGTGCCTGACTTGGACGGAGGTGAAACAGATGCGTTCGGATGGCATGGAATTTGGTTCGCACACGGTCAACCACCCGGAACTCGTCCGCTTGGGCTGGCCGGAGATCGAACAGGAACTGCGCCAATCGAAGGAGACGATGGAGGAACAGCTCGAAGTCCCGGTGGACACTTTCGCCTACCCTTACGCTTTTCCCGTGACGGACGCCGAGTTCACGCGCCGTTTCCAAGAGTGTCTGCAACAATCGGGTTATACGACCTGTGCGACGACCGTCATTGGCCGGGTCAAGCCCGGAGACAATCCATGGCACCTCCGTCGCCTCCCGGTGAATTCGATCGACGATCACGCCCTTTTCGAGGCGAAACTCCGCGGCGCCTACGACTGGCTGGCGGGACCGCAAAATGCAGTCAAGTTCCTGAAACGCTTCCTGGGCCGGAGCTAGAGCGCACCATGGTTCTCTCGATCATCATCGTAAACTGGAATTCCCAGAAATTCGTCCGGCAATGCCTGGCTTCCCTGGCCAAATACCGTCCGCCGGTTGAATTCGAGGCGATCGTCGTGGACGGCGCTTCATTTGACGGCTGCGATGCGATGCTGGCGCGTGAGTTTCCGTGGGTTCGATATGTACAGAGCCCCACCAACGTCGGTTTCGGCCGGGCCAACAACCTGGGCGCCCGCCACGCCACCGGCCGTTATCTTCTCCTGCTGAATCCCGACACGGAATTCATCGAGGACATGATTTCAACCATGCTGGGCTGCATGGAACGGCTGCCGCAGGCCGGCGCAGTGGGCTGCCGGCTCTTGAACGCCAACCATACGCTCCAGACCACCAGCACCCAGTCGTATCCCACGGTGCTCAATCAGCTGCTCGACTCTGAATTCCTCCGGCACCTGTTTCCGCGATCGTCACTCTGGGGGATGCAGCCGCTCTACGCGGAGGGGGGCCAACCGGTCGAGGCCGAGGCCATTTCCGGTGCTTGCGTGCTGCTGCACCGTGAGCGCTTCGAGGCAGTCGGGGGATTTACCGACTCTTACTTCATGTATGGCGAGGACTTGGACCTGAGTTATAAGCTGAATCGTGCCGGTTATACCAATTACCACATTCCCTCGGCCCGCCTGGTCCATTTTGGCGGCGGCAGCTCCAAGCAGGCCGCCAGTAATTTCTCCACGGTCATGATGCGTGAATCCGTCCACCGGTTCATGCGGTCGAACCGCGGTGCCTTCTCCGCCCTGGCCTATCGGGTGACGACAGGCGCCTCCGCCCTGGCCCGGCTGGTGCTGATTTTCCCCCTCATGCTGTTCGGCGACCGGATCGTCCGCCATGGCACGGGTTCGCTGCGCAAATGGAAAGCCGTCTTCAAATGGAGCATCGGCCGGCCGGCGCAGGCCGCGGCCCGTTCCTCGTCGCCCGCAAATCCACCCGTCCAGGCCAACACCGTCTGATCGACCTCGAATCACCATGTGCGGCATCGCTGGCAAATTACACCTAGGTTCCGACTCCCGCGCTGATCGCCGGGAAATCGAGGCCATGCTCGAACCGGTCAAGCACCGTGGCCCCGACGGCAACGGCATCTTCCTCGATGGTCCCGCGGGCCTGGGGCATCTGCGCCTGGCGATTATTGACGTGGACGGCGGCCCGCAGCCGATGACCAATGAGGACGACACGGTCTGGATCGTGTTCAATGGGGAGATCTACAATTATCTGGAATTGCGCGCCGGCCTCATCGCCCGGGGACACAAATTCCGCAATCATTCCGACACCGAGGTCATCATCCACCTGTACGAGGAGCACGGAGTGGACTGCCTGCAGCACCTGCAGGGCATGTTCACCTTTGCCATCTGGGACAAGCGGCGTCGCCGGCTTTTCATCGCCCGTGATCGCGTGGGGATCAAGCCGCTCTACTACTGCCAGACCGCGCAGACCCTGTACTTCGCTTCCGAACTGAAGGCCATCCTCGCCGACCCGGCGATCTCGCGGGAAATCAATCCCCTGGGCGTGCGCCGGTTCTTCTCGTTCTTCTATCCCGCCGGCGACGATACGCTGTTCAAATCCATCCGCAAACTGCCCCCGGGACACTTCATTCTCGCCGAAAACAGCAAGGTCTCGGTCCAGCGCTATTGGGACTTGCAATTCACGACCGCCCGTTGGAACCAGCCGTACGACGCGGTCGTCGAGGAACTGTACGGCCTGCTTGGACCGACCGTCCGGGACCACTTGATCGCCGACGTGCCGGTGGGTTTGTTGCTCAGTGGCGGCGTGGACTCCTCGGCCGTGCTCAGTTTTGCCGTCCAGAACACGACCAAAAAGATTCGAACCTACACGGTTGGGTTTGGCGGCAACCAAGTGGTCGATGAACGGCCCTATGCCAGGCTGGTCGCCGAGCGGTTTGGCACTGAGCACCACGAACTCAGCATCACTGCCGAGGACTTCTGGAACTTCCTGCCTTCGTATGTGTGGCACATGGAGGAACCCGTGCATGAGCCGCCCGCCGTCGCGCTTTACTACATTTCCAAGCTGGCGCGCGAGCACGTCAAGGTGCTCCTTTCCGGCGAAGGGGGGGACGAGGCCTTTGCCGGCTATCCGAACTACCCGAACATGCTGAAGGTGGATCGCGTGGCGCGCGCGCTGGGGCCGCTGGCTCGTCCCGCTGGCGCGTTGGCGGGATTTGCCGGCAGTTTGGCCGGCTCGGCACGAATTCACCGCTATGGTTCCGCCTTGGGTCACCCACTGGCCGAGCACTATTTCAGCCGCAGCTCGGGCCCGACGACATGGTTCAATCATGATGCCAGGCGCATTTTCACACCCGGGTTCCTCCAATTAACCTCGGCGACCTCCACCGCCGACTTCATGAAGGAACTGCTCCGACCCGTCGCGAGCGCGCCGTTGCTTGACCAGATGCTCTATGCCGACACCAAAACCTGGCTGCCGGACGATCTTCTGATCAAGGCGGACAAAATGACGATGGCCAACTCGCTTGAGCTGCGCGTACCGTTGCTCGACCACAAGGTGCTGGAATTTGCCGCGTCACTGCCGCCCGAATACAAGGTCCGCGGTCCGGAGACCAAGCGGGCGCTGAAGTCGGCCTTTGCCAAAGTCCTGCCCGAGGAGATTCTCACGCGCAAGAAGGCAGGGTTCCCGGTCCCCTACCGGCAGTGGCTGCGCCATGAATTGCGTGACCGCGTCGAAAGCGTTCTCCTCGCGGAACGCGCGGCCATTTATGACTATGTCCGCAAGGACGAGGTAAAGCGTTTGCTTGCAGCCAACGCCGCGGGTCAGGACCATGGACGGGAAATTTTCTGCCTGCTCACCCTTGAACTCTGGCACCGGTCCTTCCTCCCTTCACCCTGAACCATGACCGATTCCACCAGGAAAGATCCCTCCCGACTGCCGCGTCCGGTTCGCGTCCTGTACAGTTTTCCGCACAAGATTGGTGCCGATCGGATCTGTCACACTGCCTGGAGCCAGGTCGACGGCCTGGCAAAAGCGGGCGCGGAGATGCTCGTCCACCCCGGTGTGCTGCACCGCCCTTTCGCTGGCGGAGTCAGGGTGGATCCGACATTGGCCTGGGGCGGGTTGCGCGTCTCCTACAAGCTCCTTGGCACCAAGCGGGCGTGCGCGTGGCATGACGCCATCGTCGCCCGCCGGCTCGAAAAGCTCGGGGGGCAGATCGACATCGTCCACACCTGGCCCATGGGCGCCCTGCGCACGCTCAAAGAGGCGGCCCGCCTGGGTCTTCCGACCGTCCTGGAGCGGCCCAACGCGCACACCCGATTCGCCTACGAAGTGGTTCAAAAGGAATGTGAGAAACTGGGCATTACGATGCCAGCCGGCCACGAGCACGCGATGAAAGAGGACTGGCTGAAAATCGAGGAAGAGGAATACGAGCGGGCGGACTATTTGCTTTGTCCGTCCGATTTCGTCGCGCAAACGTTCCTGGACCGGGGCTTCCCGCCCCACAAGCTCCTGCGCCACCAATACGGCTTTGACGAAAAAGTATTCCATCCCGCCGCCGGGCCCCGGGATCCCGCCCGGCCGTTCACCATGCTCTTTGCCGGAGGCTGCGCCCCGCGCAAGGGTCTCCACTACGCATTGGAGGCCTGGCTGCAATCGTCCGCCCATCGCGACGGGAAATTCCTGATCGCTGGCGGTTTCATCCCGGGCTACGCCGAGCGCCTGACTTCCATGCTGAGCCATCCGAGCGTGGAGGTGCTGGGGCACCGCCGCGACGTCCAGGACCTCATGCGCCGCAGTGACGTTTTCGTCCTGCCCACCATCGAGGAAGGCAGCGCGCTGGTGACATCCGAGGCCCGCGGCTGCGGGTGCGTGATCCTCGTCTCCGAAGCCGCCGGGGCGATCTGCGAGCATGAGAAGAATGCCTTCGTGCACCGCGTCGGCGACGTGGCTGCCCTCGCCAGGCATATCACCTTGCTCCATGACGACCGGGGCGCCCTGGAGCGGATGCGCACCGCATCCCTGCAGACGGTGCAGGAACTCACGTGGGATGCCGCCGGCCGCCGGCTTCTTGCCATCTTCCAACAGGTGTTGAACAAGCCCACCAAATCCCAGGCCGCTTCCGCGTGAAAAACTACCTCAAAACCATCCAACGATACTACTCGCTGCTCGGATTGAAGGGCGTTGCGGTGTTTCTCTACAGCAAAGTCACGGGACGGCTTGTGATGGTCCAAAAGTCGGTGGCCGGACTCAAGCATCCGATTCACTTGCGGATCGGGACCACCGACCCAGCCGTCTACCGACAAGTCTTGGTGGAGCAGCAATACGACGTTGGTATCCAGCCGGCACCACAAAGCATCATCGATGCCGGAGCGAATATTGGTTTGTCCGCGGTGTTTTTCGCCAATCGCTACCCAGCGGCCCGGATCGTGGCCATCGAGCCGATGGATGAAAATTTCGCGATGTTGAAGAAAAACATTGCCCCCTACCCCCAAATTACCGCGTTCAAAGGGGCCCTTTGGAAGGAAACGGGTCGCATCTGCCTTTTCGACTCGGGCGAAGGTCATCACGGATTTCAGACCCGGGCGGCCGAAACCGGCGCTCCGGAACAGGCGGGCATGGTTCAAGCCACCACTGTAGATGCCCTCATGAAGGAAATGAAACTTACTGAGCTAGGCTTGCTGAAAATCGACATCGAAGGCAGCGAAAAAGAAGTCTTCGAAAATTCCGCCAGCTGGATTGGCTCGGTTCAGGCCATAATGGCCGAGTTACACGACCACCTGAAGCCCGGCTGCTCGTCAGCTTTTGCCGCCGCCACACAGGCGTTTCCCCATGAGTACATCAAAGGCGAGACCGTGATCCGATCAAGGCGCCCCAAGCCCTGAACCGGCCCTCTTTCCATTTGCCATGCGTCTTCCCCCGAATCCAGCCATCGAAATTTCTCGCCGGCAAGCTCCGGACTGCAATTGTCCGCACCAGTAACTTCAATCAACCACACCCGCTATGCCTGATATCCAATGGAACCAACAACAATGGGGCCCCGGTACGGACTGGAGCCAGTCCGGTGACGGCTGGTCGAACGCCTGGGGTGGTCCCGACATGCAATGGCACGGTTCGCTGTTCCCCCGCGTGCACCGATACCTGCCAGCTGGAACCATCCTGGAAATCGCCTGCGGATTTGGCCGCTGGACGCACTACCTCAAGGATTCCTGCCAGAAGTTGATCGCCGTCGACCTGGTCGAAAAATGCGTGGAGGCCTGCAAAGTCCGCTTCGCGGATTCCAACCATATTTCCTACTTCGTCAACGACGGCAAATCGTTGGATTTTGTCGCGGACGGCTCGGTGGACTTCGTCTTCAGTTTCGATTCGTTGGTCCACGTCGAACCCGAGGTGATCAAAACCTACGTTTCGCAGCTGCCGCGGATTCTGCGAAAAAACGGGACGGCCTTTATCCATCACTCCAACCTGGGATCCTATCCGGCCTACCAATGGTCGGCCAGGATTCCGAAACTGCGCGGCCTCCTGTCCCGGACCGGGTTCCTGGAAAGGAGCTTTCACAACCGTGAACCCCGGATGAGTGCAGCGTTGATGGAAAAATTCGTGGCGGAGGCGGGCATGTCGGTGATCAGCCAGGAGACCGTGAACTGGCGGACGACGTCCGACATGATCGATTGTTTCTCCGTCATCGCCAATACAAGCGAACCGCAATCAGGGAAGCGCCTGCTCCTTGAGAATCCCGCCTTCATGGTCGAGGCCGCCCAGCTCGTGAAACTTGCGCCCCTGTATGGTAGAAAATAGAATTCACGGCGTGGCCGGCTTGCAAGTAAAGCCGTCGAATTCTTCCGACCGTCAATCGCAGTTTACAGGGTTCTTCCGGAACTGCCGGCGGCTGGAACGCCGCGCGCACAAGGCATGAACTACGAGTCCTCAACGGCCAATTCACCGCTGCCCCTTGGCCGGGGAGGGGAGCGCAAGGGAACGAGGCACGTCATGCTCCTGGGCGTGACCAATAACACGAACAACTATGGTGTGCGCGTGCTTCAAAGCGGCGCGGTGGCTTGCCTTGCTCGCGCATATAAGGACGCCGAGATCAGCATTCTCGACTATGCGCACGATCCGGTCACCTGGCCGGAGCCAACCGAGGACGGCATCAAGGCGGTCAAGCTGATCAACCTCCGGTTCAGTTGGAGACTGCACCTGCCCAATAACATTTTCCGCCTCCTGCTGGTGGCGGCTTGCGCGCGCCTGCTCCCGTCTTCGGCTGCGCGCCGGCGACTCCTTTCCGGCAATCCGTGGCTGCGGCAGACCCTCGATGCCGAGGCCCATTTCTCCCTCGCGGGCGGTGACAGCTTCAGCGACATCTATCGGCTCGAGCGTTTCTTCTATGTCGTGCTTCCCCAGATCCTGGTCCTGTGGCTGGATCGACCCTTGATCCTGCTGCCCCAGACCTACGGCCCGTTCAAGGGGCGAATAGCGCGCTCGATCTCCGGCTATATCTTCCGCAAGGCGACAAAGATCTATTCCCGCGATGCCGCCGGCGTTAAAACGGTCCAGCGCATCGGCGGGAGCAACCTCGAGGTGCAGGTTGTCCCGGACCTCGGTTTCGCCATGCTTCCCGAGCCGGTGGACGAAAAGGTCATGCGGCAACTGGCGGAATGGCGTACTCGTGGTCCTTTGGTGGGATTGAATATCAGCAAACTCTTGTACATGGGCGGCTACACGCGCAGCAACATGTTTGGGCTGAAGGAGGACTATCCCAAGCTCATGCACGCGCTGATCGACTTCCTGGTCCGCGAAATGAATGCCTTCGTTCTCCTGGTGCCTCACGTCTACGGCGGACCCGAAAGCCAGGAAAGCGAGCTTACGCTCTGCCGCGGGCTGCTGCCGGAAATGGAAAAAGCCCACCCGGGCAAAATCGGCTTCTTCGACCAAACCTTCAACCACCGCCAGGCAAAGTACATCATTGGGCGTTGTGACGTTTTCACGGGCGCCCGGATGCATGCGTGCATTGCCGCAGTGTCCCAGTCGGTGCCGACCGTGGCCCAGGCTTACAGCGACAAGTTCGCCGGAGTGATGGCCGTCGTGAACGCCGATATTCAGGTGCTTGACCTGCGCCACGCCGATGTCGCCGCGACCTGCCAGGCACTGCGGACGGCCATCCAGGCTGCCCCGCAACTGAAAAAGGCCCTGGCTGCCAGAATGCCCGCCGTTGTCAGCCAAATCCGATCAGTTTTTAATTCGGCGATTGCGCAAACCGGGTCCGACCAGACCGAGAACCGCTAAACCTGCCGCAGGGACGGGCGCCCCCGGCATTCGCATAATGGAATCCGACTCATTATCACCTCCGGCCCTGGTCTTTCTCGCCGTGGCCCTGCTGTTGGTCTTCACTGTGCCCCGCGACAAGGTGATCTTTCCCGTGCTGGTTTCGACCGTGCTGATGACCATCGGGCAGTCGATCAACATCCTGGGGGCAAACTTCTATTTTCTCCGCATCGTCATCATTGCCGCCTGGCTCCGCCTGATGATGCGAGGACAACTCCGCCGTCCCCTGGTCCTTCATCCGATTGACAAGGCATTCATTCTCTACGTCGCGTATGCGGTCTTGATGGGCTTCGTGCCCAAACATACCGATCCAAGGGCCGTGATGCCACCGATGACCCTGATGCAGACGATCATTAACAAGGGCGGCGTGACCCTCGACTCCCTCGGAGCATACTTCCTGGCGCGACAGCTGTTTCGCAGCATGAAGGACGTGATGTTCACGATCCGGGTTCTCATCATAATCTGCATCGTCCTGGCGTGCTTCATGACGGTTGAGAAAACCACGGGCCGGAATCTGTTTTCGGCATTCGGCGTGGTGCCGGAATATACCGTCGTGCGCGATGGCCATCTTCGCTGCCAGGGTCCGTTCACCCACCCGATTCACGCCGGCGACTATGGGGCGACCCTGATGGTGTTGTGTGCCGGCCTTTGGTTGTACGGCCAAAAATCGGTTGCTTTCGTCGGTTTCGCGGCCGCCGCGATCGTCACCGTGGAATCCTCTTCCAGCGGCCCGCTGCTGAGTTCAATCTACGGCTTGGGCTCCTTCCTCATCTGGCCGTTCCGGTTTCGCATGCACGTGATCCGCCGGAGCCTGGTGCTGCTGATCCTGATCCTCCATGTGACGATGACCTCTCCCGTGTGGTGGGCCATCTCACGGGTTGCGGAATTCACCGGAGGCGGCGGCTATTGGCGTTCCAAGCTCATCGATGAATTTGTCGAACATACCAGCGAGTGGTTCTGGACGGGTTCCCTCTACACTGCGCACTGGTCGCCGACCGGCTCGGGATTGCCGATGTATCCCGACCATATGGACCTCACCAACCAATATGTGGCGGAGGGAGTCCACGGCGGTATCGGCCAGATCATCCTGTATATTTTGATCGTCGTGCGGTGTTTCACGCGGATCGGCCTCGGCATCAGGTCGCTTTCGCCGGGTGACAAAATGGAGCGGTTCTATTGGGCACTCGGCTGCTGCCTGGTTGCCTATCTGGCTTCATTCCTGTCGGTGGCGGGATCGATGCAATCGGACATCCTTTATTTCACCTTCCTGGCCTTCATCGCGACCATTCCGCTGCCGGAGCCGAATCCGACCCAGCCAGCCGCCAGCGCCGATAGCAAGGAACCGCGACTTCTGGCTCGTGAACCCGGCGGAGTTGCCCAATCACTCTGAAACACGCCGACGCCCTCATGACCAAATCGTACGTCCTCATCACACCGGCTCGGAACGAGGGCGCCTTCCTGCCCGGCGTGGTGGACTCGATTCTCAAGCAGACGGTGCGCCCAGCCCGCTGGATAATCATCAGCGATGGTTCCACGGACAACACCGACCAGGTTGCCGCTGCCGCCGCCCAGCAGCACTCGTTCATTCGTTTGATCCGGGTCGAAGCCGGGCCGACGCGCAGTTTCGGCTCGAAGGCCAAGGCATTCCAGAAAGGTTGCGACGCCGTGCAGGACGTTCCCTTCGATTTCATCGGCAATCTCGACGCGGATATCACGCTCGAGCGCGATTACTATGAACGCATGATCCGGGAAATGGAGCAGAATCCCAAGCTGGGAGTTGCCAGCGGAGCCTGTTGGGACAAGACGCCGGAAGGCTTCCGCAAGATAACCATCAGCGAAAACCATGCCGTGGGCGCGGTGCAGTTTTTCCGCCGGGCCTGTTTTGAAGCCGTCGGCGGCTACCGACCCATGACGGTCGGCGGCGTGGACTCTCTCGCCGTGCTGACGGCCCGGATGCATGGCTGGCACACACGCGTTTTCATGGACGTGCCGTTGTACCATCACAAACCAGTGGACTCGGCCGGGGGACGCACCGCGATCCGGATCGCCTATCGCGCCGGCATGACTGAGTACCACATCGGTTCGCATCCGCTCTTTGCGCTCGCGAAGGCCATGCGACGCTGGCGCGAACGGCCATTTCCGGCCGCACCATTTATTCGGCTCTATGGCTATTTCCGTCTCTATCTGTCGGGCGCCAAACGAGACGCGCCGGATGAACTGGTGGCCTACCTGAAAACGGAGCAATTGCGGATCCTGCGGGAGACCCTAAAGGGTAACCCTCCGGCCTGACCCGGGTGCTCATGGTCGGGCCAACCACCAATTCATCCCTCGATCCGTGCCGATCAGCCGCTCATTTCATTGCGCCGTCCCGGCGGGGAAAGCAGACTTTGAACGCGTCATCCGGAGCTACCTGTCGCCGCTGCCCTGGTTCAGGCCGACGGCGAGCGTGGAAATGAAATGAGTGTCGCCAACAAAGTCCTCAAGGGATCGATCCTGCTGAGCGCCGCGCAGATCATCAGCTATGGCTCGTCGTTTCTCCGCAATATCCTCCTCGCGCGGGTACTGACCAAGACCGACTTTGGCATCATCGCTTCGCTCTCCCTCACGCTCATGGCGTTTGAAGTGGCAAACAAGTTGTCGATCGGCCAGCAGGTCGTGCAATCCAAGCATGGGGACAATCCCGATTTCCTGGCCGCCGCCCACTTCTGTCAGTTTCTTGCCGGCTGCTGCGGGACGATAATCATCGCGGCCTTGGGCAGCCCGATGGCCCACCTGTTCGATGTTCCGGATGCCAGCTGGGCATTCATGCTCATCAGCCTCCTCAGCGTGGTCAGCGGCCTCCAGCACCTGGATGTGATGCGGTCGATGCGCACCCTCTCGTTCACCAAGCGAGTGATCCTGGACCTCGTGCCGGAGCTGACCCTTACAGTCCTGGCGTTTCCCTTGATCCTTTGGCAGCGGGATTATCGAGCCATGGTGATGCTGATGTTCGCCAAGCCGCTGGTGTACATGCTGCTCAGCCACGTCCTGGCGGAACAGCCATACCGCTGGAAAATGGACCCGGGATATATCCGCAGCATCCTGCTGTTCGGTTGGCCCCTGGTCATCAATGCCCTGCTGATGTTTGGCTACCAGCAAGGTGACCAGGTACTCATCGGGACCAACTTCTCCGTCGCCAGCCTCGCCCCCTATTCGCTCGCAGTTTCCATCACCCTGGCGCCGGGTTACATGTTCCAATATGTCTTGAACACGATCATGCTGCCGCTGCTCTCGCAGGCGCAGGATGATCCCGCCAAGTACAAACAGCGATTCCTCCTCTGTGCAGAACTCTCGACCGTTGTGAGCGTCACCATCGCGTGCCTTCTCATTCTTTGCGGTGAATGGGTGATCAGCACCGTCTACGGGGCAAAATATGCCGGCACTGGCCCGATCGTGGCCTGGCTGGCGGTGGCGAATGGATTGCGCATCATCCGCAGCGTGACAGTCCTGGCCGCCATGGCGCGCGGCGATACCGCGAACAACATGTTTTCAAACGTCTTTCGGACCTCCAGCCTCGGACTGTCGGCCCTGGCAATCGTGTGGGGCAAGTCCATCGTCTGGATCGCCGCCTGCGGCTGCATCGGAGAAGCGCTGGCCTTGGGCGCTTCGTGGTACCGGCTTGCCAAGAAATGCGGCATTCCGATCTCCTTGGGCGTCCGTTCAACCAGCATTGGCGTCGGATTCATGGCGTTGTCCGGCGCGGTGAGCGTTGGTCTCCTCGCGAATCACTCCTGGCCCGTGGTGATCCCGGTTGCCCTGGCGGTTTGCCTCGCCGCCTTTCTTGTCATGCGGCATTTCTTTGGCGAATTCCGGCACTACCTGGCGGAATCACTTCGTACTATTCAAACCTCCCATCCCATACTAAGGATTTTCGGATAACGCACCGTACCTGAGTTCAAGTACAGCCCACTGCCGATGATCGAAACAAATCCCAGCAGCATTCAGAAGGCAGTCGAGCTTGCACGCAGGTGCGAAGAACGGAGTCGCTCCCCGTTCTCCGGACCAATAAAGCGGCTGCAACGATTCCATCTCCTGGGTCCCTTTCTCCGCAAACTGGTCGTCAATATGGAGGGCGGTAAGCTATACACCCGCACCCTGCGGGAAATCCTTGAGGAGGAGCATGGGGTCAAAGTGGGCAAGTACAGTTACGGGCCCTGCTTGAAGCCGGGGTTCCTTCCCCGCGGCACGGTGGTGGGAAATTTTTGTTCCTTCTCGGGCGAGATCCTGATTCTCCGTCGTAATCATCCCACGGACTGGCTCTCGCAACATCCGTTCTTTTATAACCGGCATTGCGGCTTCATCGAGGCTGACGCGATACCCGCGGTGGAGGACAATCCACTTACGGTGGGACACGATGTCTGGATCGGCGCCCGTACGATCATACTGCCAAAGTGCAAAACGATTGGTGACGGCGCCATCGTTGGCGCTGGCTCCATCCTGACCCGCGACGTGCCGCCGTTTGCAATCGTTGCGGGCAATCCGGCTCGGGTCATTGGTTCCCGGTTTTCGCCGGAGGTGATTGCCGCGATCCGGGAAACCCAATGGTGGCTCAAGCCATTGCCTGAGCTGATCGAAAACCTACCCCTCTTCCTGCAATCCATCCCCGAAGCCGGAGTCGACCTGCTCCGATGCCTGCAAGGAAAACGCTAGATTCCCCGTGAGTTTTGTACCAATGATCTCGTCTTGGAACCACAGATGAGCGATTTCACTTCCCCGATCTACCGGGCAATGGCCCATCTCACCTATTTCGCCTATGGGCTGGATGTCGCGGGCCGCCAGCGGTGGTTGAATCAGAGTCTGTCCTGGACCCGCGCTCAGCGTGACGAGTGGAAGCTGAGAAAACTGGGAGACATCATGCAGTTTGCCTGGGACCACGTTCCGTTCTATCGCGAGTATTGGGGCGACCACGGCGTGACCTTTGAGCGCCCCCGGACGCTGGAGGATCTGGGTCGCTATCCGGTGCTCACCAAGGCAATTTTCCGGGCGAATTGCCGGCGGGTCGCACCCGACAACCTTGCCTCCATCCGCCACATGCAGAAGCACACCGGCGGCTCGACCGGCAAGCCGGTCCATTACTTTCTCGACGTGGACCAGTGGGTGACCATGCAGGCCTTCCAACTTTGGGGCTGGTCACAAACCGGATACAAACTGGGCGATCCGGTGGGAGTCATCGCGGGAGGCTCCCTGGTCCAGGAAAAGGTGACGCTCAAGGCGCGCATCCGCAATTTCGTGGAGCATCGCATGTTTCAGTTCGGCGTCCGAATGGATGCTGAACTCGCCGTCAAATACCATGAACGCCTCGAAGCGTTCGGAACGAAAGTGCTCTATGGCTACCCTTCGGTGATCTACCTCTTTGCCCGCTTCCTGCGGGCCAAGGGGCTGCGACTGTCGAAATTGGTGGCGGTCGTCACCACCGCCGAAATGCTGCAACCGCGATATCGCAAGGGCATCGAAGAAGACTTGGGCTGCCCGGTCTTCGACAATCTCGGCTGTAATGACGGCGGTTTCGAGTCCTACGAGTGCCGGTACCACAGTGGATACCACTACAACGACCTCCAGTCGATATTGGAGACGGATGAAAACACGAGCCAGGGCGAAGGTCGCCTCCTGGTGACCAATCTCTGGAACAGGTCGACCCCGTTCATCCGCTACGAAAACGGCGACATGGTTACGCTTACTGACGCCCCATGCGCTTGTGGCTGCGCCTTCCCGCGGATTGCCACCATCCAAGGCCGGACTGCGGACATCCTAACCTTTTCAAATGGGCGTTCGCTCGCTGGTCCGGCCTTGACCCTCATTTTCGCCGCCTTCGACATAGAAGGCTGGCAGGTGGTTCAAACTGCCACGGATCGCTTGGAGGTTCGGCTCTGCAGCAGTACTGAACTCAAACCCGAGGACATTAACCACGTCCGTAAAGTCCTGGCGCAACATCTCGATCATGACATCGCAGTGGAAATCAAGCGGGTGGATCAACTGGCGGTGACGGTGGCGGGCAAACTGAAGCCGATCTGGAGCGAGGTGCCTTCCGGGTCTTGAAGTCCACGATTTGCCCTCTACATGGAACGGCCGATCTGCCGAAATATTTGCCTCACCAAAGGCGATTTTGGCGGATATCGATATCCAAGGCAATGAGAGGGCTGCCTGGGGCTTCTCCTGGGTTTGCACCCACCCATCCCAAGCAGCTGACGGTAAATTAATCCCGAAATGCGAGGGGACAGTGGGCGCATGCGCGAGAATCATATTGCACGCGATTCCGGCCAACACTATGTTCTGGCAGTGAATCATTAACGCGTCACCCGGACGCGCGCTCCATTTCCCTTTTTGTTCGAAAAACCAACTCTATCCGCCAGCGGATAGGCCTGATTATCATGAAAATGCACCTCTGCCGGTGGTCCACGACGATTGCACTGATACTATTTCTCAACCGTGCCCTGTTCGGCGCGACCTACTTCGTGGATTTTGTGGGCGGCTCAGACACCAACAACGGCACTTCCACTGCGACTCCTTGGAAGCATTGTCCCGGAGACAATAACGCCACCGGCGTAGCCAACACCGTAACGCCCGCTCCCGGTGATACCATTAACTTCAAGGGAGGCGTCAGGTATGAGGGTAAGATCACCTTGCTGAGTGGCGGCACCTCCGGTGCCAGAATCACCTACCAAGGACAACCGGCTGGATGGGGCACCGGGAAAGCCATCATTGACGGTGCCTCGCCGGTAACCATGACGGTCTGCACCGGCAATGGCACGGGCGCTGGACAGGTTCCCAATGCTAACTTTGCCTCGATTTACCGCGGTACGATGCCGGCGGGCGCCGACTGGCTGATACCGGTGATGGAAAACGACGCCGCACTGGATTTGACCAGCACCGCAGTCGGCAATCCCATCCCATTTTTCTACGCCGATACGGAGTATTTCAACACTCTGAGCGCGGGTATCACGGCCGTTTCCTGCACCGATCCGGCACGGTTCAACCAGACTGATCCGGCTTATTGGGTGGGCGCGAGAATTGTTGTGCACGTCGCGGGCAACTCGGCTGCTGATGCGGAAATCACGAGTTTTGACCCCGCGACCGACACGGTGACCTACGCGAACGTCGGAACCCCCCTGGTGGATGCGAATTGGGACAACAAATTCCACTACGTCGTGGTCAACAGTCCGCGCCTCATCGCCGCGCCCGGTCAGTACGCCGTCGACACGAACAATGGGATTATCTATGTCTGGCCGCGCTCCGACCCGACCAAGATCACGGCGAGCACGCGAAACTTCGCTTTCCATACCAACGGCAACAACTATGTGACCATCGACGGTTTCGTTGTGACCGGCCATTACTCCGCTGGGTTCGCCTTGGGTCGGTCGATCACCGGCACAAACTCAAGCGGGACGAACGGCGTCATCATCCAGAACTGCGATATCAAGAATGCAGCCACGGGCGGCGGCAGCGAATCGAGCGGGACGGTCTACTTGCGTGGCGCCGGCGCCGCCCAAAATGCCATTCAGAACTGCACGTTCAGTTATATCCATGGCCGCGGTCCTTTTGTCCAGGGCTCCAATGTGGCCGTCAAGGGTTGCACCATCACCTTTATCGATGCGACCTGCATCTACACCCAGAACTTCTCTTCCGAGCAAAACACCGATGGCGAGATTTCCGGCAACTACATCGATAACTGCCGCGGCGTGCACCAGAATGGCATAACGGTATACGGCTCGGCCGGCGTGCCCGCCAGTCGTTGGGTGGTGAAGAACAACGTCGTCAAGAATTTCACCCAACGCTACGGCCCCGGCGGCATCACTGCGCAAAACTACAATGACTTGGAAATATCGAATAATTTGATCGAGGCTGACCAGGGTCTACCGATCGACGGTCCGACCGCAGGCTGCAATTACCAGCGGTTCTTCAACAACACCATCGTGGTTCCCCGCACCCATCTGTCCACCGCAGGCAACGCCGGGGTAATCCGTATTTTCAACCTGTCCCTCTCAACGGTCACCGACGTGCGAAACAATATCTGCGCCGGACTGACGATTTCAGACCTGGGCAGTTCCAGTCCGGTGACGGCGGCCGTGTGGGCCCGCGTCACGCACACCAACAACATATATACGTCCTTTGCGGGCGGGCAGGATGCCGCGCATGGCTTCACCCTTCACCCGACGGAATCGGTGTCCTCCAGCGCCGCCCTTTTCGCGGATCCGGCAAACGGCGACTGGCGGCTCAAATCGACCGCACTCGAGGCCGTGGACAAAGGCGCCGACCTCTCGGGATTCTTCGCCACCGATCTCTCCGGGAATTCGCGCGTTTCCGCCGGTCTCGCCTGGGATATCGGCGCATTCGAGTCCGGCTTCACGGGTACGCCGATTTTCCAGCCGCCGACTGGTGCCGCCGTGAACATCCTGGTGCATTGAACCAGTTTGATGCGCCAACGCCAACTTGGGCCGATCAGCTGCATCCGCCACGCGAGGGAATGACAATTCCCGCGATTATTTGCGCAAAGCAGAGCAAAAACTGACCTCGTGGTGCGCCGACTAACCGAGATTAGTGACGTTGTAGCATGGCGACTGTGCATCGGATGTGGCGCGTGCGCTTATTTTTGTCCCGATCAGAAGATCAGCCTGGTCGATTTCCTCGCGGAGGGCATTCGTCCAGTTGTACAAGCGAAGGATTGTGCGGACTGCCGCGCGTGCCTCGATGTCTGTCCCGCGGTCCAGAGCGATTTCCGACCGGTGGATCAACCAGCGGGCTCCGTTACGGATGATGCCTTCACCAAGGACTGGGGACCGGTCGTGGCGGTGTGGGAAGGCCATGCAACTGACCCGGAAATTCGTTACAAGGGATCTTCGGGCGGCGCATTGACCGCACTTTCCGCGTATTGCATCGAAAAAATGGGCATGCACGGGGTGCTGCAAGTCGCGCAGGATCCGGAGGACCCGATCCGCAATCGCACGCAGTTGAGCCGTTCGCGCGCGGATCTACTCGCCGCCACCGGTTCGCGCTACTCGCCCGCTTCCGTCTGCAACGGACTTGGCCTCGTGGCATCCTCGCCCACCCCATGCGCCGTGATTGGCAAACCCGGGGAAATTGCGGCCGTGCGGAACGCCCGGAAGCTGCGGCCGGAATTGGACAAGAAAGTGGGAGTGACCTTTTCCTTCTTCTGTGCCGAGAGCCCGTCGACCGGAGGTACCGTCGCGCTGCTGGAAAAGATGAAAGTTGATCCGGGTTCCGTGTGTGATCTTCGTTACCGTGGCCATGGCTGGCCCGGCCATTTTGCGCCGACCCGCATCGGTGATGCCGAGCCGTGCCAGAAAATGACTTATCGCGAGAGCTGGGCTTTTCTGCAGGCCCATCGACCCTGGTCGGTGCAGCTCTGGCCGGACGGGAGCGGCGAAGCTGCTGACATCAGTTGTGGCGATCCTTGGTACGAGGCCCCCGACGGGAAAAATCCCGGGTCATCGCTGGTGGTCGCGCGGACAGAACTAGGCCGCCGAATTGTCGACGGCGCGATTGCGGCGGGATACCTCACCCTGGCCCGGGCCGAGAATTGGAAGCTGGCGAAGTCCCAACCCGGGCTGCTTGCAAAGAAGGGGTCCGTCTGGGGCCGCCGGCTTGCCCTGCGGGTTCTTGGCCTGCCGGCAACGCGGTTCGAGGGGCTCGATCTCAGGCATTGTTGGGCTCACCTCGGATGGGAGGAAAAGTTTCGCGCCACGCTGGGAACCGTCCGCCGGATTCTCGCCCGAGGTTTATTGCGCCCGGCCCGGCTTGATCCCGCACAAGGTACTCCCGTCAAGCCGGCAATCATACGATAGGTGATTTCGGCCTTCCGTTTCCGGAAAGGCCCATTCTGCTGTTGAACCGTCCCGGTCCTTTTCTCATGTATAACCCAACTTTCCCCAAAAAAATATGAAAATTGCCATCGTCGGCCAGGGCTATGTCGGCCTGCCCCTTTCCCTTCAATTTGCCCGTTGCGGCGCCACTGTGCTTGGCTTGGACATCGACCGGACCAAGGTGGACGCGCTCAATGCCGGGCGCAGCTACATCAAGCACATCAGGAACCAGGACATCGAAGCCCAGCGGGAAGGCGGCAAATTCGAAGCGAGCACCGACTTTGCCCGGATCAAGGAGGTATCCGCAGTTATCATCTGTGTCCCCACGCCGTTGAACAAGAATCGGGAGCCGGATATTTCCTACATCACCGATACCGGCCGGGCCGTCGCCCCGCATTTGAAGACGGGCACATTGGTCGTGCTCGAATCCACCACCTATCCGGGCACAACCGACGGTGAGCTGCGCGAAGTCCTGGAACAAGGTTCAGGACTCAAGGCGGGCACGGGGTTTCACCTCGCCTTTTCCCCTGAACGCGAAGACCCGGGCAATCCCCAAAGTGTTGTCGCCACCATCCCCAAAGTGGTCGGCGGCTTTACGCCTGCCTGCCTCGAAAAAGCCGTGGCGCTTTATTCCATCGCGATCAAAACCCCGGTTCCGGTTTCTTCGTGCCGCGTTGCCGAGGCGGCCAAATTGCTCGAGAACACCTTTCGCGGGGTGAACATTGCCTTGGTGAACGAACTCAAGGTTGTTTATGCGGCCATGGGAATCGACGTCTGGGAGGTGATCAATGCCGCCAAGACAAAGCCTTTTGGATTCATGGCCTTTTACCCCGGGCCCGGTTTGGGGGGACACTGCATTCCCATCGATCCATTCTATCTCACTTGGAAGGCGCGGGAATATGGCCAGCATACCCGGTTCATTGAATTGGCCGGCGAAATCAACACGGGCATGCCCGAATATGTCGTACATCGCGTTGCCGAGGCCCTCAACGACCGCAGCAAGCCGGTGAAAGGCAGCAAGGTTCTGGTGCTCGGCCTGGCCTACAAACCAAACGTCGATGACGACCGTGAATCTCCGAGCTATGTGCTCATGGAAATGCTCAAACACCGCGGCGCGGAGGTTTCCTATTACGATCCGTACGTGCCGGTCATCCGGCCCACGCGCGAACACCCCCAATGGGCGGGACAAAAGTCTGTCGGATGGAATCGTGAAACCATTGCCGGCTTTGACGCCGTACTGCTCGCGACCAACCATGCGTCCGTCAACTATCAGGAACTGGCGGACTGGGCGACATGTGTCATCGACACCCGCAACGCCATGGCCGGCCTCAAATCAAAGCCCGGCCAGGTTTGGAAAGCGTAGGCTCGAGTCGGCCAGACAGGTTCGTCGGTGTTTCAAGGCAGTCGGTCGAGGTTCCGACCCTGCCTCGTAGCGCTGTGCAACGCGCCAAAGCGAGATATGCCAGCGAATTTTCTGACCCTTCTGTCCACCCTTCATTTGTAATTATGCGGTCAAATCACCCAAAGCAGAATCCTGCAGGACTTCCCACTGATTAGGCACTTGCCAAAGCAATGCACTCCTGCAAGGAACAATGGCTCGTGGGGTGTTTTCCGAAAACCTAACCGCTTTGCGCCCGCATTCCCAACATGCTCGAAACTAAGGCATATTTTAACGCAGCCCTCCGGCTGGTTGCGGGCTTAATCGTAGGTTTTGGACTTTTCTGCCCAGCGCGGGCCAATCAGACCGTAGTGCTTACGCTTGGAGCGAATTACACGCTATCGGTCACCGCAAACGGAACCCTGCCCTTTACCTATCAGTGGTATAAGGATGGCAGCCTAATACCGGGGGCAACGGCGATTTCCTACGATATCAATAATGCACAGGCGGGCGCTGCCGGCACCTACAATGTAACGGTGACCAACCCCTATGGCACGACAACCTCGGACGATGCGATCATCAGCGGTGTCCCTGTCCCACTGTCGCCCCCAGTTTTCCTTACGCACCCCGCGTCACAATCGGTCAACACGGGCGACAACGCGACCTTCACGGCAACGGTCAACAGTTCGACTCCTGTCACGTATCAGTGGCAGAAGGACGGCGCACTATTGCTCAATGGCGGTTCAGTCTCGGGAGCCACCACTGCCACGCTCACGTTGACGAGCGTCACTTCCGCCGACATCGGTAACTACGCACTCGTCGCCACCAACTCAGCTGGTTCTGTGACCAGCAACGCGGCCGCGGTGCTGGTCGTTACGACGCCTCCCCCGGCCAATCAGGCCCCCATAATCAGCGTTCAACCTGTCTCCCGCAGCGTGTTCCTCGGGAATTCCGTGACGTTCGCCGTCGTTGCGACCGCCCTGCCGGCTCCCATTTACGAATGGAGGAAGGGCACCGCCACGGTTACGATCTCGGCGTCCCCCACCCTCACCTTGAATAACGTCACAACAGCCGACGCCGGGGACTACTCGGTGATCATTTCCAACTCGGAAGGAACGGTCACGAGTTCGACGGCGACCCTTACTGTTGTCACTAACCAACCTCCCACGTTCACCGTCCAACCGGTGGACCAAACTGGCAACAGTGGCTCCGTGATCTTCATCAGCGCACAGGCCACCGGCACGCCCACTCCCACCTATCGGTGGCTGAAGAATGGTGTCGGCCTTACCGATACGGGAAATGTGACCGGTTCCGGTACATCAACCCTCACCTTGACTAATGTCAGCAGCGCCGATGCCGCTGACTATACCGTGGACGCCAGTAACTCATTGGGCACGACCAGGAGCCATGTGGCCAAGGTCATCATCAACGGTATTCCCGCATTCCTGGTTCAACCGCCGGGGGTCACTAGTGTTTCATCGGGCGCGATTGTCACGATGTCCGTGTCGGTGGTTGGCGATCCCACGCCAACGCTGCAATGGCGCAAGGATAACGTGAATCTCACGAACAGTGGGATCATTTCCGGCGCCACCTCGGCGACGCTTACGCTCAAGGGCGTGGCGACAGGCGACAGTGGCAACTACACGGTAGTTGCCACGAATTCCAAGGGCACGATCACGGCCGGTCCCTTCACCCTCAACGTCAATCCCAACAACGTATGGTACCAACCAGTGACTTCCGGCAAAGATACCGTCATCGCAAGCCCTGGCGCCACCGGGAACATCAAGTGGCAGGTTTCGAGCTCAAGCGGCGGCGGCTGGACGGATCTCGTCAATGACGGCACCTACTCCGGAGTGAACACCGACACCCTCCGAATCGACAACGTCACCTCCGCGCTCAATTCAGTGTCCTTCCGGCTGGTCTCCATCAACAACGGGGAAACCACGATATTGAAGAACGCGCAGCTTAGCGTCGCGGAGGATTTCATCCCATTCCCGGTGGGAATAAGCGCGGACGGCGCGGGCAACCTTTACGTGGCGGATACCTCGCTCGATACGATCACGAAAATCAACGGGGCCGGCCAGGTTATTACTTGGGCAGGCGCGTCTGGACAAACGGGTACGTCTGATGGCACTGGCACGGCCGCCCGCTTTAACAACCCCAGTGGTGTTTCCAGCGCTTCGGATGGCTCGCTGGTCGTCACCGATAATGCCAATGCGACGATTCGTTCCGTTTCCCCGACGGGAGTGGTCCTCACGATCGCCGGGTCGACCACGCTGCGCGGCAACGTCAATGGTGCCGGCACCGCCGCAACTTTCTCCTCCCCCATCGGCATCACCCGCGATTCCACCGGCAAATACTACGTGGCTGATTCCACCAACCACACGCTCAGGAAAATCGACACCGGCGCGGTGGTGAGCACGCTGGCTGGCAGCGCAGGCGTATCGGGCAGCACCAATGGCGCTGGATCCGCCGCCCGCTTCAATAACCTCACTCGTGTCGCCACTGACCTGGCGGGGAATCTCTATGTCGCCGACACCACCAACAACCTGATCCGGAAGGTCACGCCCACCGGTGATGTGACCACGCTTGCGGGCCTTGTCGGCGTCAGCGGAACCGCCGACGGCACCGGCTCCAATGCTCTCTTCAACCAACCGGGCGGTGTCGCCGTGGACAACAGTGGGTACGTATATGTCGCCGACACCGCCAATTCAACCATTCGGCGCATATCTCCCCAAGGCGTCGTCTCCACCATTGGCGGCTTGCCCGGAATCGCCGGCCACCGCGACGGCGTCGGCACCGAAGCCTGGTTCAACCAGCCACGCGACCTTTGCATCGGGAATGGATTCCTGTTTGTGGCCGATACCGGCAACGCCGCGATTCGCAAGATCGCACCGGATGGCTCGGTTACGACCTTGACGCTGACGGCGCTGCCCGGCGCGGCGGATCCGATTACTCCTTTGCCGTTACCCCCTGCGCCGACCTTGCCTGCACCCGCACCGACGCCAACGCTGCCGAGTTCGCCAACGCCAGTTAGCACTTCTTCCGGCGGCGGCGGTGGCGGCGGCGCACCCAGCTTCTGGTTCTGTGGCGCGGTTGGTCTGTTGTGGTTGCTGCGCCGGCGCGGCCAACGGTTCTGATTGGGATTAATGATGGGCCCATAGTCCGTCCCGCCGGGTGAGGGATCAGATGACCACCGGCTTGGCTTTGGACGATTGTTGCGTGTACCCGTCACCCTCGCCTTCGCTGATTTCCCGTCCCCATATGGCATTCCAGTTCTTTCAGCGCCGAACCATATGGTGGCCCACGCCCCTCGGGTGGTTCTTGCTGAGCCTGCTTTGGATGGTTCCGGCGACCCTTTGGATCATATTCGGCGAGAGATTCCTGTCGTATCCAGAGCGCCGCCCGGCCGAAGTGCTGGTGGTCGAAGGATGGATCGGGGAGGAAGGCATTCGCGAGGCCAAAGCGGAATTCCTGCGCGGCGGATATCGCTTCATTGTGGCGACGGGCGGCCTAAGCGGTGAAAACTGGTCTCCGCGGCGCTGGAGCTACGCGGCAGAGGCTGAAGAGCAACTATTGCGAATGAAGATTCCTCGGGAGCAGGTCATCCTTGCCCGCCCACAGGAAACGGAAACGGACCGCACCTTTGGCTCGGCCCTCGCCGTGCGCGCGGCGCTGAGAGCTCGCGGACTCCAATCAGCGTCGGTAAACATCTACACGCGCGGTGCGCATGCGCGCCGGAGCCGGCTGATCTATGCGAAGGTATTGGAAACCTCCGCACCGGTTGGGGTGGTCACTTGGTTGCCTTCCGGCTACGAGAACCAGTTCTGGTGGCGATCGAGTGCCCGTGCGGAGGCCTTGATCAAGGAAACCGTCGCCTATCCCCTTGAACTGCTGCTCAACTCCGGTCGTACCTCCAACTCGACTGGCATGACGGACACGCCTTAAGTCAGCTGAATTTCCTACTATTCCACGAAAGTCCCGATGAACGACTTGTCGATCGCCCGAACTGCCCCAAGCGAGGTCTACCGGACGAGGGATTAAGGGTGAAATCAGCCGGGATTCCTGTATGGTGCCCGTGATCAAAGCTATGCCCCGAACGAGATGCATCCTGTCCGCCCTTTCGGTGCAGTCCGCAGGATTGCTCATGCTGTCGCTCGGTGCGGCGGCGCTGATGCGGGCGCAGGATATCATTTCCTCAATTCCTCGTGCGCCCGCAGAACCATCAGTCCTGCGCGACCAGCTACCCGCCCCACCACCCAGCGTCCCACCCGCACCGCCCCAGACGCCGTTTAAACTTGGCTCGCTGGTATTGCGTCCACATCTAAGCTACAGCTACATGAACGCCGAAGGTCTGCCGGCGGCTGACGGACGGCGCGTGGCCAGCGAGATTTTTACGCTCTCGGCCGGTCTGACTGGCGACCTTGGGAAATATTGGACTTTTGACTACAGCCCGAGCTGGCGGAAGTATTCTGCCCGGGCGATGATGGATTCGGATGACCTGTCGGCCAGTCTGAAGGGAATGATACCGCTGCCAGACATGGGGCTACAGTTCGCCGAGATCTATTCCCAGTCCACGCCAACATTGGTCGAAACCGGCCAACAGACCAAACAGGAAAGTTGGACAACTTCCTTGAACACTGCCTACCGCTTCAGTCCAGGCATTCAACTCCAAGCATCGGGCGGCATGAATGAGCGGTACACTGATATCGCCCCTGACATGCGCACATGGAACGCGAATGTTGCGCTAAACCTCGCCTTTTCGCCGCGATTCTCGCTCAACGTCGGACCCAGCTTTTCGTACAATGAGATTAAAAACGCTGCCGATCTTTACGACGAAGGCTACCAGGCGGAAGTCAGCTGGAAGCCGACAGACAAGATCACCTTGGCCTTCACGCTCGGGAGACAATACAGTTATTCCAAATCGTCAGCCGGCATCAACCTCTCCAATCCAATCCTGAATTTCATGATTGGCTACCAGCCTTTTGAAACGACAACCCTAACTTTTTCCGCAGCTCGAACTACGATGCCGTCTTATTTTGGCGATCAGGTTACGGATACCTCTCGCTGGAGTGTGATCCTGAATCAGCGACTCCTTGGGCGATTTTACCTCAATGCCAGCTATGCTCCGTACGACAATTCCTATACAGCCATCGATCTGGTCACGCCAGCGGGCCGCGTAGATTCGGTAAAATCGTACAACGTCAGCCTTTCTACCCAGCTCTTTGGGCGTATATCATTTGCCGCAACGTATACTCTGACCAAAAACGACTCAAACGTCAGTGGATTCACTTTCTCCACGACCCAATACGGCGTGCAGCTGGGCTGTAATTACTGATTAAACGGCGGCAATGCGGACACTGGATTGGTGTGGCACCTGATCATTCCGCTTCGCTGAGAAGTTCTCTCATCCTTCCGGCCGCGCGGAACGGGAGTGCAAGTACCCCAAGATTTTCAGGATCAACTTGGAATCAAGTACACGGGCGCCGATGCTTCGAAACAGGAATCTCAGGCCTGCATTGGGAAAGTAACAGTATTCGCCCGGCAAGAGCAGGAGTTCGCCACCGAATCCCATTTTGGCATAAGTTGTCTGGCAATGGTAGGGGGCGGCGCGATCCCGGCCCGCGAGCAGTTCGCGCGCATCGCGGACGTCAACGCCCAGGATGTCGAAGTGCTTGTATCCCTGCTGCCGGGCCCAGCGGATTGCTTCCCAATAGATCAGATGGCTCGGACATTCCTTTTCATGCTGCCCCGACCAACCGATCCGCCACGCGCGGACCCACTCTCCCACTGCCACCAGCAGCAATGCGCTCAGCGGCGCTCCGTGTAATTCTGCAACCAAAAGCTTGAGATGCCCGCCCGGGACAAATGCGTCCCAAAGGGAATCAAGCCCCTTGCCCAAGGGGATATTGCTCGAGACGCCCCTCCGCTTGCACAACGCGACCAGGAGTGCTTCGAAGGCCGGCAGATCTTCCTTACCACCCTGGCGAACAACTATCCCGGCTCGTTGCGCACGACGGATCTGTTTTCGCTTGGTGGCGGAGATTGCCGCCATGATCGCTTCTTCATCCCGGTCCAGGTCGATGGTCGCGGTTGCCTTGGTCCAGACCGCTGGAGGAAGCCGGTCCGGCCGCGACTGAAAGCCGTTTTTCTCCAAGGTCGGCACCAGTGACTGGGCAAAATACGGCAGACTCACTGCCAAATAGGTCAGGCCCCTCGCACGGACCAAACGCTTGATTTCCGCCACCACCATTCCTGTGTCAACCGCCTCCGCCAGCAAGGGCCCCCGCGGAACGTATCCCACGGTGAAGAAACGCGCGATGCGGTGCTCCAGGATTTGGGCTCCTCCCACGATCCGGCCATTCGAGTGCGCGATGAGCCGCACCGCCTTCCAGCCGTAGGCGCTGCGAACCCGTCCCCAAAGGCTGGTCTGTTCATGATGCGGGTCCGGATGGGCCAGCACGAACGCATCCCATTCCGGATCGTCTAACTTGTCCGAAATAGTGAATGTCAGCGGTGTAACCACGGTTGTTGGCGAAGGAGCCCGAAAAAACTCTCCATTGTCCGGTCCGGCCTTACCAGGCGGGCCTTGGTTCGAAAGGGTGTCGCTGCCATTGCCAGACTATCGAAAGCCCGGAGCGATTCGGGCAAACTTAAAGGAGTCGGATGTAGCCCCGGTGGACGGCAGGAACGCTGACAAACAGCATCCTGCAGGACCATAAAAGCCCTTGTCGACTTAACGCCGCGGCCCACACTTCCCCGCCAATTTCCCCGAATTCAATGATGCCCGCCTCGGATTGCGCCTGACTAGATGAACACCCCGCAGATAAACCAAGCAATCGATCTGACGGTCGTATTCTGCACCCGGAATCGAGCGCAGTCCCTGAAGCAAACCATCGAATGCCTGCTCGCCGGAGACAGGTCGGGTGTAGCAGTCGAATTGGTCGTCATTGACAACGGCGGCCAGGACGAAACCAAACAGGTCGCAGAATCCTTTGCGGACCGGATCCCCGTCAGATATTACTTGGAGCCCAGGGTCGGCAAAGGCCATAGCCTGAACCGAGCGCTGGACGAAGGCGGCCTCGGGCGCATCGTTGCGGCATTGGACGATGATATGAGCCCGGACGGGGATTGGATCAAAGATGTCATCGCGACGTGCGATCGACTCCCACAGGTGGACTTGTTCAGCGGACCCGTCTTCACTATCTGGCCGCCACAACCCATCCCGGCTTGGGCAAAGGAATGCCGCTCCCATGTTCTTGGCTGGGCCCTCTCCGCCACGAGCACCAGCCGTAACCGGGAGCTTAGGGGCGACAGCCCCATTCGTGCGGACCGCTGGGGATGCGGGAATCATTTCTGGTTTCGATCTAAGGTGCTCCACCAATCCATCCGTTTCGGACACCTGTGGGTTCCGGAACCAGGTTTGTTTTTCGATTGCATGGAGAAAGGCGCGAAAGCGATGTTCTGCCGCACCGTTCACGCGGGCCACCGCTTGCAGCCCCACCTATTGGACCGAGCCGAGGTCCAGAGACGGGCAGTGATGATCGGTGTGACCTTCGCCCAGAATTACCTCCGACCATATCGTCCGACGGTCAAGTTGGCTTGGCATTTTAAACACCGGCCTTTCTACACCCGGCTCGGCATCCTGACCTATCTGGCCTACTTCGGCGGTCTCTACGTGCTTTCCCGCTTCGCCGGGTCCAGCGACCGATGGTTTGAACGCCGCATCCACGCCCTCGAGCGATTCACGCACTATCGTGAAATGCTTAGGGTTGCCTCAACGGATAGCGCATACCGTATCTGGGCAAAGTCGTCGGCCCTTTGAGAACCTAACAGTTTCACAGACGTAATGGTACAGTTCCGGAGAAGGAGCCGGAATCGGGTCCGGTCAGCGCTCGGGTGTGAAAACTCCCGACGTCCTGACTTCCCAAGTCGGACAGCGACGCTAGGCCTCGGACTTACTTGTCGATTAACGCATTCTTTCCTAAACCATTGCCAACTGCCGACCGTCTAACAGTTTCCTCACTAGCTAGAATGCAGATTTGGACTGAGCGTTACCGAAAAATCGACCACCTGTCGGCATCCGACGGGGTAGCGGCATGGCTTTCGCCCGCGATCGATGACCCATGGTGGGACGATTTTTTGCGGAGAATTCCCTGTGGGCAATATCAACAATCCAGCCTTTGGGCTGAATACAAAGCGGCCGAAGCATGGCAGCATCATCGGGTCATTTTGACCGGCAGTTCAGGCATCCTGGGAGGCTTCCAGCTCCTTTGGAAGAAGACGCGACTGGCCCGTGTCGGCTACGTCAGCAAGGGGCCTGTTGCCCACCCTGAAAGTCCCATGGCCATCCAGGAGTTGCTTGGGCTCCTCATGTCGTCCGCAAAGGAACTCCGGCTTTCCGCGGTCGTTCTGCAACAGCCAGATGAGACCCAAGTGGCCATTCCTCCAGAACCCTGTTGGATCGAATGCAACCCCTTGAAGGTCATTGAGTCGACCTACGTGGTTGACGTGAGCGTCGGGATGGATGAGGTGCGGCGACGCATGCATCCCAAGCTCCGCCAATACGCTCGCAAAGCGAAATTGGCGGGCGCAAGAGTGCGCGTGGGTACGGAGGCCGACCTGCCCCTGTTCTTTAACCTAATGTCGGAGACCTGTAGGCGCCAAAACACCGAGCCTAACCCCGGGACCCTCGAATCCTTGCGGCGACTCTGGCAGGTCTTTGCCCGCGCAAACTCTGTCGAAATGGCGTTCGCCAACCGCGATGGAGTCGATTGCGCCGGCCGCCTGAACCTCGTTTTCGGTGACCGTGTCACCCAATGGAAAAAGGGCTGGGACGGTACCAACCCCGCATGGCATCCCAACGAGTTGCTCGTTGATCATGCACTTGAATGGGCGAATGCGCGGGGCCACCGAGTTTGCGATTTCGCCGGGATAAACCGCGCCGTTGCCATGCAATTGCTGGCTGGCCGGCCGGTAGACGATTCGGTGGCCCGCTCACGAGATATGTTCAATCTCCGTCTTGGCGGTTCTCCTCGCTTGCTCCCGCGCGCTCGCCTCTATTTACCTAATCCCATCCTACGTTACGGATTTCGGCATCTATATCCGCGCCTTGAACATCTCCGGGAGCGCCGACAACCTGGCTCTTTGGCAACTTTCAAAGCCTGACGATCCCTCGTACCACCTTGTAATCCAACCCACCCGTCGATGACTCCGGCCACGATTGCTCCGTCCGAATCCCCACGCTGCACCCGCCTATCATGATTTTTGCCTGGCAGCCAATGGATCAGGAAAGCTTTGCCGACATCGTTGGATTGTTGGGCCCCCATATCGTCCGGATTGGCGAGATTCATTGGGTGAAAGTGCGCACATGCTTCTACCGGCCAATGTTGCCCATGCGAGAATACCGTCCTGAGGCGGTACACGCGCCATGGCCCGCGCAACTCGGCGGTGTTCAATACGCGGTCCCTGAAGGCGTCGAAAGCAATTCTTTCGTGAACTACCTGATTTTCGACAAGGTTCGCGACTACTCGCTCGCTGTTCTTGACCGCGACCGTCGGCGGCAGGTCAGGTTGGCCACCCGAGAGTTCGAACTTCGGTCGCTCTCTGACGTGGAGGCTTTCAAGCGCGAAGCTTATCCTGTGTACTTGTCCTTCTATTCTCGAACCCACTATCAGGTGGGATCGGGCCGCCGGGATCCCTCCCGGTTTGCCGGCTGGGCGGAAGCCCTGTTCAAAATTCAGGGTGCGCTGATCATCGGCGCGTACCGCCAGGGCACGCTTGCAGGGGTCAGCACTTCCTATCTTACTGATGGCACGCTGTTTTATGCTTCGTTCTTTTGCGATGACGAGTCGATGAAACGACACCTTCCCGGGCTTATGCTGCATACGGTTTTGGAGTCGGCTGCTGCGTCTCAAAACGTCCAACAGGTCTTTGTCGGCATGTTCAAGGGCCAACGCGGACTGGACGATTTTTATTTGCAGCGAGGTGCCAGATTGGTTCGTCAGCCTGCCAGGCTGGAGATCAATCCCGTTACGCGGATATTGCTCCATGCGTTTTTGCCGAAACGGTACGCCCAGCTGCTCGGGCACCTTCCGGACGACAAGGCGGGATTGGTCTCCAAATAATCCAGATAAGCGCACTGCCGTTCCCTCGCGAACGTTGGCATGTTAAGATCCAAGACTAATGCCGCGAAACTAGTCTTCCAAGATCTGAAAAGGCACAATTTGCACTGGAGGTCTTCACGCCAATCGCCACTCTTTTTCAAATTCGCGCCCGCCAATCGTGCCCGAGTGCCTTGTTTATGGATTCCGTCCGACGCCATTCGACTGCCAGCTCCATGACTCCCCAAGACGCCACGCCACAAGAATTGTCGAGCGTCCGCCGGTTCCTCACCGCCGCGGTCATTTTGGCAATTTGTTTTAGCCTACCCCTTTATTCTGTAACGGTTTTCTCAATAAATAGTGCGTTCTTTTCGTATATTTTGGTCGTGCCGTTTGTCAGCGGATATCTCGCATGGATCGAGAGATCACGATTTTACCCGGTCGGTAACCTTCTGCCAATAGGGTGGGCGGTGTCATTTTGGACGCTTGGAGTGGGCCTTTTGCTTTGGGCGGGTTTGCTGCTTATTGATAACGCCAAGCCGGACCAAGTCGACGTGCTGGCGCTTGCCATGTATTCGCTGGTGCTGCTGTTGTCCGGTTTCGCCTGCTATTTCTTGGGCCGCCAGACGTTGCGGCACTTCATCTTTCCCTTGGCGTTCCTGCTTTTCCTGGCGCCCTTTCCGGCGATGGTTGAAGTCGGCCTTGAGACCATGCTTCAGCATGGTTCATCAGTCGTAGCGCAGGCATTTTTTGAAGTCACGGGCATGCCAGTCTTCCGCAATGGGACCCTTTTCCAGCTGCCAGGTTTCCGCATGCAGGTTGCGCCGGAATGCAGCGGACTTCGTTCGACCATGGCATTGTTCCTCACCAGCTTGGTCGCAGGCCAGATGTTTCTTCGTTCGCCGTGGAAACGCACGCTCCTGGCCGTTCTGGTCGTGCCCCTGGCGTTGCTGAGAAACGGCTTCCGGGTGTTCGTCATCGGCGAACTCTGCGTGAAAATCAGTCCCGATATGATCAACTCTTGGGTTCATCAACATGGCGGCCCGCTGTTCTTCGCCCTTTCCCTCATCCCCTTTTCCCTTATCCTCTATTACCTGTACAAATCCGAACAACCCGCGGGGGATGCCACGCCGAGCCCCCGGAACTAATATGCAACTCACCCCGCGCCCCCTTTTTCTTACCATCGTGCTCGTGGCCGTGGCCCTGAACGGCACTGGCTGTTCTCCCCAAGCGAAGAAAGCGCGCTTCCTGCAGCTGGCGGACAACTACTATGCCGCCGGCGACTACGACAAAGCCGAAGTCGAATATTTCAATGCCCTCAAGATTGATCCCCAAAACGGGCACGCCATCGGCAACCTTGGAATCATCTATAGTACCCAAGGCCGGACGACACGGGGAATTGCCTTTATTGTAAAGGGGCACGAGCTCCTGCCGGACGACCTGGATTTGCGCCTCAAAGTCGGCCAGCTCTATCAAGCCACCGGGAAACTTGAAGACGCCCGCAAAGAGGCTGATTTCATCCTCACGCGCAAACCCCAGGATCCCGAAGCACCTTTGTTGTGGGTGGCAACCATGACGAACCCCAAGGACGCCGATATGCTGCGCAAACGCTTGCTCGATCTGCCCGCCCCGGCCCCCACCAGCGCACCCGTCCTCGTCGCTCTCGCCTCGCTCGAGTTGCGACTCGCTCATGTTCCCGAAGCAGAGGCTCTGCTCCAAAAGGCGAAAGCCGCCGACGAAAAATTCGCGCCCGTCTATTCGGTGCTGGCTGCGACGGAACTGGCCAAGAAGAACATTCCCCAGGCGACGCAATATTTCCAACAAGCCGCCGCTCTCTCCCCGCCGCGCTCCCCGCGAATCCTGCAATACGCGCAGTTCAAGACCCGCTCGGGGGACATGGCCGAAGGCAAACGACTCCTTCTGGATATCACCAAGAAGACGCCCGATTTCGTCCCGGCTTGGGTGGCCCTCGCCGAAATCGGAGTGCTGGAGAACAACTTGAATGAAAGCGCCGAAATGATCGCGAAGGCCCTCGCCCGGGATCCGCAAAACATTGAAGCCCTCGTCATGCAGGGACGGGTGAGCAACCTGAAAGGTGAGTATGACAAGTCGATCTCCGTCCTGGAAAAACTCGCCGAGAATTTTCCGAGAATGGCCGTGGTTCACCAGGAACTCGGGCGGGCATACGCGTCCACGGGCGACATCAACAAGGCGATCACGAGCCTGACGCAAGCGGTTACCCTGGCCCCCAATTTGCCGGAAGCCACGCTGATGCTCGCCCGCCTCGACTTCCAGAAGGGCGAGACCACCGCCGCAGCCAATCTCCTGCGCAAGCTGCTCGCACAGATGCCCGAGCTGGCCCCGGCGCAGCTCCTCCTCGCCGATATCTTTCGGGCTCAGAATAACCTCGATGGCGCGTTGGCGATTTACCAACAGCTCGAGAAGCAGGCGCCCCAGAACGCCCAAAACACCTTGCTGCGCGGCCTCGTCCTGGCCCAGCAGGGTAAAGATGCGGAGGCGCGCACCGCCTACGAGCGTGCGTTTTCGCTTTCTCCCGACAGCCCGACCGCGCTCGAACAACTCGTCAACCTTCACCTCAAGGACAAATCCTACCGGGCGGCGGCTGAACGTGTGGAAGCCGAAATTGCCAAGAATCCGAAACTCGCGGGCTTCGGCCAACTGCTGCTCGCCAAAATTGACCTGGCGCAAGACGACAAGACTCAAGCCGAGGTTCATCTGAAAAAAGCCATCGAGCTGATGCCGGACTCACCCGCCGCATACTACCTCCTCGCCGGCATCTATAGCCGGACCAACCAGCAGGCGAAGGCCCTGGCCCAGCTGAACGAGATTCTCGCCCGGGATCCCAAGCAAAGCACGGCTTTGATGATGGCGAGCCTGATGCAGGATCAGCAGGGGAACCATGCCGCCGCCCGCGAAGGTTACGAAAAAATGCTCGCGCTCAACCCGCGCTCTGCGGTGGCATTGAACAACCTGGCCTATCTGTATTCCGAAAAACTGGGCGACCTGGACAAGGCACTGGACCTCGCGCAGAAGGCCAGACAATCGATGCCGAATGACGCCCACAGTGCCGATACCTTGGGCTGGGTCCTATACAAGAAACGCCAGTATACGCGGGCGCTAAGCCTCATAAATGAGGCTGCCGAAAAGCGACCGACGGACGCCGAAATCCAATATCACCTTGGCCTAATCTACTATGACATGGGTGCGGACAAGACGGCGCGCACCGCACTCCAGCGGGCATTGGAACTGGATCCGGACGCCAAATGGAAAGCCGCGGCGCAACAGGCCCTGAACGTCCTCCAAATCGATATCAACCGCTCCGACGCGCGATCAATGCTGGAAAAGGCCCTGGCGCAGCGATCGGACGATCAAGTGGCGCTGGCACGCCTTGCCGCTTTGGATGAACGGGAGGGCAAGACGGACCAAGCGATCAAGGCGTTGGAAACGGCGACCAAGGCAAACCCCTCAAACGTGGAGGCATTGATCAGCCTGGCCCGACTGCATGGCATGGCCAAACATTCCGATCAGGCGTTGGAATATGCAAAGGCAGCACGCAAACTTGCTCCGGATGACGCTGAAGTGACCCAGTTTCTCGGGCGGCTGGCCTATCAAAACAATGATTTCCCCTGGGCTTTCAGCCTGCTGCAGGAAGCAGCCCGCCGGCAGGAAAACTCCCCGGAACTGTTGTACGATCTGGCCTGGGCCAGCTACAGCGTGGGTCGCGTCGGCGACGCCGAAGCCGCAATGAATAGCCTCTTGAACCTGGCCAAGGCCCCGAATCTCACGGTGGTCAGCCATGCCGAAGAAGCCCGGCAATTTCTGACATTGGTGTCGTTGGCGGCAAATCCAGCCGAGGCAGCGAAGCAAAGCGCCGTGATCGATCAGGTTCTCAAGGCTGATCCGTCTTCGGTTCCTGGCTTGATGGCGGCAGCCGCGATGAATGAGCAGTCAAATGCCATCGATGCAGCACGCCAGAATTACGAGAAAGTGTTGGCCCGGTTCCCGGATTTCAGTCCGGCAAAGCTACGACTCGCGATCCTCGGCGGAAGCCTGACCGCGTTTGACCAGAAAACCTACGACCGGGCGTTGCAGGCTCGGACCATTTATCCTACGGACGCGATGTTGGCCCGCACATTGGGAATTCAAACCTATCTGAAAGGCGATCACACTCGAGCGCTGGCGCTGCTTAAGGAAAGCTCGGCCTCACGAGAGGATCCGATTACACTGTACTATTTGGGCCTGGCGCAATCCCAACTCAAAGACGCCAACGCGGCGAAAAACCTGCGGCGAGCGGTTGAACTGGGCCTGAAGGGCGATGCACTGGCTGAAGCCAGGAAGATTCTGGCGGAGAGTAAATAGTCTGGTCCACTGAAAGACGCCGGTACGTCGGCGTCAAAGAAACTGCACGATCGTCCATGGGAACAACGGTGCGCCGCGGCTGGTGCCGCCGTCCCGTTTCTGCGATACCGAGGGAGCGAAATTCGAAAACGGGGCAGACTCGTGAATAGGGCGAACATGCCGCTGCCTGAATGCCATCGGGCAAGCGCAGCCATGCAGCTTCGTCAGAAGGAGAGCAACGCGGGGAGTCTCCTCGTCGAAAATTCCGCATCGAGGAGACCCGTTTTTCCAATTCCTCTGCTTTCGCAGTCCAAATTCTGGCCAAGAGGCCTCCCGCAAGCATTTCGCTCTCATCTTTCTAGCCTTTAGTTACTTAACTCAAGTAAGCTGATATTTACAGCCTCGCTTTTCCCTTGCTTGATGCTATCTATTAATGAGTTGTGAAGAACGCCTGATACGGACTCAAATCAGCATCCAATTCACTGTCTGAAAAGCTTACACTTTACCCCAGACCAGCCCATTTGAGCAAAAGAGCGCAAAAATTAATGTAGCATAACTATCTTAGCAGTAGCATATAGCGATGCATTCATATTTTGAATTCTAGATTGGCCCATGCATTGCTATAAAAAGGGACAAGGTCGTATCTCAGTCCACAAAACCACTACCATGAAACTCAAAGTCCTAGCTCTCGGTGCCGCCCTCTGTGCCGGCCGCCTGTTCGCCAACTCGGTCGTCCTGACGGACACCGCCAACGACGGTAACCTCAACGGTGGTGAATTCCTCGCCACCAGCACCGCCGGTACGTTCCTCACCTTCTGCTTGGAACGCACTGTGACGGTGAACATGAGCACCCCCTACACTTTCACGATCGATAGCCGCGCACTCACCGGCGGCAACGATCAGCATGATCCTTCTGGCCCCGGACCGGCCGGTGATCCGCTCTCTGCCGGCACTGCCTGGCTGTACACCCAATTCATCTTGGGCACCTTGGTCGATACTGACGGTTCGGGCCTTTACGGTGATGCCGGTACGCATGCCGGCCTCAGCGCCCGCGACTACAACGCCGGCGTGCTCCAGACTGCCATCTGGATCTTGGAAGATGAAATCGACGCCAGCAATTATGACTCGAACCCCTACTTCCTGAACAACGAGTACATCAACCTCCTCACGGACTCCAGCCACTTCGGCAGCTTGGCCGCCGCCCAAGCCACCTATACTGGTGACCGCGTCAAGGTCATGAACATCTGGGAAGGCTTGGTCGACAAGCAGTCGCAGCTGATCTACGTGCCGGACACCGGCATGACGGTAGTTCTCCTCGGCCTCGGTTTGGTCAGCCTCGCGATCTTCCGTCGCCGGTCCTGAAGTCAGTTTCTTAGTGGTTTTTAAGAGAAACGCTCCCCTCCCCGGGGAGCGTTTTTTTTGCGCTCGATGCAAACCCAATGGAGCAGCTTTCGCTCCCCAATGTGCCGTTTGGAGCCGTAACCCGCGTGTTCGGCCAACGTCCAAGTCCAACCGTTGATGATTTCTGTTTAAATTGACGGACATCCTTGGCCGCTCATCGTGAAATGATCCTAACGCGATGAGAGTACAGACCATCTTTTCGCTGCCCGATGGAAGGAAAACGAGCAGACCATGACGCTGGACATCATTTTTGCCTACGGGAGTGCGGTACCGGGAATTTTGCTCGCACTCGGCGCTGCCGTGCGAGCCCAGCGCAACCCCGATCGGTGGGCCTTCGTGGCCGGCATGACAGCTTTGGCCGTGGATCGCACTTTTGCCGGGTTCATTGCCAGCGCACCCACGGCCTACGCCGCTTACAATTGGCAGGTCTGGCGATTGTCCGCGGTCAGCCTGATGCCGGGAATCTGGCTCCTTTTCAGCCTCACCTATGCTCGGGGCAATGCAGCTGAATTCCTGAGAAAATGGCGCTACGGGCTGGCGTTGGCCTTCCTGGTACCGCTGGTTTGCATCCTATTCTTCCGCAGTTCCCTCCTTGTTTCCACCGAGGTTGCATCGGGGTCACTGGTGTTTCGCATCGGCGCCGCCGGAGCACTGCTCTACCTGACTCAGCTCATCGTTGCGATATTGGTTCTGGTAAACTTGGAGCATACTTTCCGGGCGGCCGTAGGCACCGTTCGCTGGCGCATCAAATTTATCCTCATGGGGGTCGGCGTGCTGGTCCTGGTTCGCCTTTTTACGGCAAGCCAGTCGCTGCTTTTCCGCTTTATCGACCCCCGTCTCGATATCCTGAACTCCATCGCCATGTTTATGGCCGGGTTGTTGATCCTGCGGTCGCTGTTCCGGGCCGGACATTTCAATCTCGATGTCCATCCATCGCAGTCCGTTTTGCAGGGCTCCGTTACGATCCTGCTCGTGGGCGTGTACCTCATGCTCGTCGGGGTCCTGGCCAAGGTGGTTGCATTACTAGGGGGGGATTCCGCCTTTGCCATCAAAGCCTTGGTGGTACTGGTGCTCCTGGTCTTGTTGACCGTACTTCTGCAATCCGACCGGGTGCGGCTCCGCTTGCGCCGCTTTGTCAGCCGCCACTTCCAACGACCCATCCACGACTATCGAACGGTCTGGCGCAAATTCACCGAAGGTACCGCCTCTCGCGTCGAGCAAACGGAATACTGCCGCGCAGTCGTCCGGCTGACGGCGGACATATTCGAGGCCCTGTCAGTCAGCATTTGGCTGGTTGACGATGGACGCGAGGAGATGAAATTTGCCGCCTCCAGTTCCCTGACGGCAAGCCAGGCCACCAGCCTGGAGCCCAACAAAGCGGAGGCGGCCGCGGTCATTCGGTACATGCGGACGCATCCCGAACCAGTGGATATCGAAACCCAATCGGAAGAGTGGGCCGCCACCCTGCGGCTGTGCCATCCCGACGAATTCCATAAAGGAAGCTCGCGCGTCTGCGTGCCGGTTGTCAGTGGCGGAGAAGTCCTGGCCATAGTCCTCCTTGGCGACCGGGTTTCGGGGGTCGCCTTCACAGAACAAGACCTCGATCTCCTCAAATCGATCAGCGACCAGGTCGGTTCCGGTTTGCTCAATGTAAGGCTCTCCCAGCGGCTCCTGCAGGCCCGGGAGCATGAGGCGTTCCAGACGATGGCGGCATTTTTTGTGCATGATCTCAAGAACGCTGCTTCGACGCTGAACCTGATGCTTCAGAACCTGCCCGACCATTTCGATGACCCTGCATTCCGGGAAGATGCCCTGCGAGGCGTGGGCAAATCGGTCAACCACATCAATCACTTGATCAGCCGCCTCAGCCAGTTGCGTTCCGAACTCAAGATCCAACCCGTGGATTCTGACCTGAACGAGGTCGTGGCGGAGGTCCTCGCGGCCTTCACCCCGCCCAAGGACTTTGTGGTGGAATCGCAGCCGGGCGCCTTGCCGCGCCTGCAGATTGACCGCGAACAACTGGGCAAGGTCGTTACCAACCTGGTGCTAAACGCCCGCGATGCGTGCGCCGCCTCCGGCCGCCTTTGCCTGAGCACTTCCCGGTCCGGCGGGTGGGCGGTGCTGGAGGCCGTCGACAATGGCAAGGGTATCGCCCCCGAATTCATCGCCAATTCACTGTTCCGACCTTTCAAGACGACCAAGGCCAACGGCCTCGGTATCGGCATGTTTCAAAGCAAGATGATTATTGAGGCGCACGGCGGACGGATTACCGTTGAAAGCAGCCCCGGGAACGGCACCACTTTCCGCGTCTTCTTACCCCTTACCGCTCTATCCTGATGAAACCTACGCTGCTGATCGTCGATGACGACGAGGAGATCCGCACCCAGATGAAATGGGCTCTCGCCAAAGACTATGAGATCGTGCAGGCAGGGGACCGGGCCTCGGCCCTCAATCTTTTCGAGTCAGCGAGGCCGGCGGTTGTCCTGCTGGACTTGGGCTTGCCGCCGAATCCAGCATCCCCGGAAGAAGGCCTGGCCACCCTGTCGTTGCTGCTCTCCCACGATCCCATGGCCAAAATTGTCATCATTTCCGGCCAAGCGGAGAAATCAAATGCCCTCCAGGCCGTCGGCGCGGGTGCGTACGATTTTCTCGGCAAGCCCGTGGAGATGGAAGTGTTGAAATTGCTCCTCAAGCGATGCTTTCACGTGGCGATGCTCGAGCGCGAGTTTCGCGACATGCAAAAGCTAATGGGGAGCGAGGCCTTCGACGGTATCCTCGGCAGCAGCCCGCGCATGGAGGTTTTGTTCAGCTCCATCCGCAAGGTTGCCACCGTTGATGCGCCCGTGCTCATTCTCGGCGAAAGCGGCACCGGCAAGGAAATGACCGCACGATCCATCCACCATCGCAGCGCGCGGCGGGAGGGCCCGTTTGTGGCGATCAACTGCAGCGCGATTCCTGAATCGTTGATGGAAAGCGAGCTCTTCGGCCACGAAAAGGGAGCGTTCACCGGGGCTCACATGCAACGCAAGGGACGGATCGAAAGCGCTGCCGGCGGCACCCTTTTCCTCGATGAAATCGGCGAAATTCCCCTGCCTATCCAGGTCAAACTGCTCCGATTCCTGCAGGAAAAATGCATCGAGCGCGTCGGCGGTCGCCAGGAAATCCCGGTTGATACCCGCGTGCTTGCCGCCACGCATGTTGACCTGAAGAAGGGCATGACCGAAGGAACGTTTCGTGAGGACCTGTTCTATCGCCTCGCGGTGGTACAAATCGTCCTTCCGCCGCTCCGGGAACGCGCCGGCGACATCCTCCTTCTCGCCAACGCGTTTTTGCAGCAATTCTCCCGGGAAAGTTCCAAGCATGGGCTCGTCTTTTCGCCCGAGGCTTTGCGCGCCATTCAGAATCATCCCTGGCCGGGAAACGTCCGGGAACTGCAAAATCGGGTGCGCCGCGCCGTCATCATGGGTACAGGGAAGCGGCTCAGCTCCCAAGACCTGGAGTTGTCGGACGCCAATTCCGCTGGCAATACGACGCTGAAGCTGGCGCGCGAAAACCTGGAGCGCGAAATGCTTCAACAGGCGCTGCGGCGGCATTCGGGTAAGATCACCGCGGCGGCCAATGAACTAGGGATCAGTCGCCCCACCTTCTACGAATTGATGGAAAAATTGGGCATCCAGAAGACTGAACCGGCCGCTGGCGTGCCGGGCGGGCCAGCCACTTCCTGAGGCCCTGCGGTGGGCCGACCGCAGTCCAAAAAGCCCCTTGTGGGCAATAGCCTACTGTTACTTGCTCGCCTAATTCGCGTCACCTGCTCGGTCTGGCAAACAAATTGACTGGCTCCGTGTCCGACTGATTCAATGATCCCCGGCGCTTGCGCAGTCCAAACCCTATCTCCGTGATGAATCGATATCTGCACTTTTTAGCCTGGCCGCACTTTCACCTTACAGCTCAATCGATCACGTTGCTTGGCTTGGCTTTGGTTTTTGGCCAGCTGCCCGCGCATGCCCAACCCGCGCCGACGCTTAGTCCACAAATAGCTGATGAATCGATGGTTGAGCCATTCATGTTGCGCGATGACACCGTCGACCAAGCACTCTTCCTCCTCGAGAAGTGGACGGGGAAAATCGCGATTCGTCCCACAACGATGCCGACCGCCACGATCACAATCAACGTGCGGCAACGGGTGACCAAGGCTGAAGCGATTCAAGCGCTCGAAACTGTGCTTAACCTCAATGGGGTCGCCATCACTCCACTCCCTCCCCGTTTTTTGAAGGTCACCCCCTTGAATCTCGCCAAGTCCGAGGCACCCGAGTTGCTCGAGGGATCGACGCTTGGCCTTCCCTCCAGCGGGCGTGTCGCCAGCAAGCTCTTCCAGCTGAATTTTCTGCGGATCAACGAATTCATGCCTCAGATCGGCGGCCTGATGAATCCGGCGGCCAGCAGCCCCCCGGTGGTATTCGAAAAGGCCAATTCGGCCCTCATCACGGATTCGATCAGCAACCTGCAACGCATCGAAACCCTGATCAGCAAGCTCGACCAGCCGCTGATGGGCGTGGTGCAACCGAAATTCTATTCCCTCCAGTCCGGCGCCAAAGCCAGCGAGGTCGTGAGCAAAATCCGCACGCTGTTCAATGGTCCCCTGCAAAACCTCATCGGCAGCGCCACCACCTACAATGCCGACGACCGCACCAACCAGATCATTTTGATCAGCGATCCCCGGCAGTACGCATTCTTCGACGAACTCATCGCCAAGTTGGATGTGAAGTCGGATCCCAACACCCGCAACGAAGTCATATCCCTCAAGCATGCCGCGGCGAAGGACGTCGCACCCATCCTTAACCAATTGATCACTGGCCAGAACAATGCCGTGCGGTCCAGCGGCCAGGATTCGGTCCGCGCCGTCAACTCAACCGGCGCCACCCCCGGCGCCCCGCCGGCGCCCACGACCCCCGCTGCCCCGCCCTCGCCCACCCCGTTTACCGCCGCCAGTCTTGGCCTCGGGGTTGATGCCACCAACCAATTCAGCCAGCTGCTGACCATCGTGCCGGAAGAGCGCAGCAATTCCCTCGTCGTCTCCGGCACGGTGGACGATGTCCGCCTCATCAAGGAACTCGTCGCGAAGATCGACGTGTTGCTCGCCCAGGTGCGCATCGAGGTGGTCATCGCCGAAGTCACCCTCACGGACAATTCCACCTCCGGCATCAGTGCCCTCGGTCTCCAGGTCGTCGACGGGAAACTGGTTGGCTTCAGCAGTGACGTCGCGGGTGGCAACAGCATCACGAACGCCACGCTGACCGCCGACACGCATGACCTCTCGGCTACCATCGCGCTTGCGACGACCCCGCGGAAGTCCAATGCCGTCATCCTTTCGCAACCCACCATCAGCACCACCCACAACAAGGACGGCAAAATCTTCGTCGGTGAGTCGCGGCCGATGATCAGCAGCTATCTCAACGACGGCACCACCGGCGGCGGCACGATCGGTACGGGCTATCGCTCCCAAATCACGCCGCGCGACATCGGCATCGATCTCTCCGTCAAGCCGCTGATTGGCACCGACGGCTCGGTGCAAATGGAGATCACGCAGGAGGTGAACGATATCCTCGGCAATATCGTCATCGACGGCAACGAGCAGCCCCGCATCGGCAAGCGTACGACGTCGTCCTTCATCAGCGCCAAATCCGGCGAGATCATCGTTCTGGGTGGGCTGCAGCGAACCTCCAAGACGCGAGGCACCAGCCGGCTCGGTCCGATTCCGATCATCGGCGACCTCCTCGGCACCCGCACGCGGGAGGATACCCGCACGGACCTGATCTTTTTCCTCCGGCCCACCGTGCTGACCAACACAGAGGCGGACAACGTCCCCGCGTTCAAACAGGTCGAAAGCTTCCCCAAGCGGCAGCGGATCCAGGTGGAAAAAGCCCTGAACATCCCATCCAAGCCGTGACCGCGATGTCGAACGACTTGGAAGTGCTACCCGCGCCCTTGCGGCTGCGACTCAAGGAGGAACAATTGCGGACGCTGGCTGAGGCATCCCGGGCCGGCCGGCTGGCTGCGCTCGCATCCGCGTTGGGCCAGGATGAATCCGCCGCCCTGCAGGAACTCCGCGCCGCCACCGGCCTCGCCGTGGTGACCGATCTCAAGCCCGATCCGGAAGGCCTGCCGCTTTTGCCAGCCCGCCTCGCCAGGGATTTCCTCGTCGTCCCGATTCTCGCCCCCGAGCCCGCGCCCGGATGGCTCACCCTGGCCACTACCTGGCCGGCCGACGATGTCATGGTGGACTGGATCGCCACCTTTACCCCGCGTCCGCTACGCTGGGTGCTCGCTCCCACCGACCGCATCAGCCAGCTCATCGTCGAGAGTTACGGCGTCGGTGCGGGCAGCCTGGAGGGCGACGACGACCTGCCGGATCTATCGGTCAATGTTGCCGCGGCCGATGGTGAAGCCGATGAGGAGGCCGCCGTCGTCCGGTTCGTCACCGATGTCATTTCGCAGGCCATTGAGGATGGTGCGACTGATATCCACTTTGAACCTCAGGAAGGCCAACTTCGCATCCGCTACCGGGTGGACGGCCTGCTCGTGCCGGTGCCGCTGCCTGACAATCTCATCCGCTACCAGGACGCCGTCATTTCACGGCTCAAGATCATGGCGCGGCTGAACATCTCCGAGAAGCGCCTGCCGCAAGACGGCCGCATCAACTTCAAGGCGGCCGGCAATACCCTAGATATTCGCGTTTCCACCATCCCCACCATCTACGCCGAAAGCGTCAGCCTCCGCCTGCTCAATCTCCGGCGCGAGGCTTACACGATGGATCGCCTGGGTATGAACCCCACCGAGCAGGCAACCATTCGACGCGTGCTCGATTTTCCCCACGGGATCATCCTTGTCACCGGCCCCACCGGCTCGGGCAAGTCCACATCGCTCAATGCCTTCCTCCGCCAGATCAACTCGACCGACCTTCGTATCGTCACCGTGGAGGATCCCATCGAATATGAGGTGCCGGGAGCCAACCAAATCCAGGTCCGACCCGAAATCGGCCTGACCTTCGCCAGCGCACTCCGCCACATCCTCCGCCAGGATCCCGATGTCATCATGGTCGGTGAAGTCCGCGACCGTGAGACGGCGGACATTGCCATTCGCGCCTCGCTCACGGGCCACCTGGTCTTTTCCACCCTGCATACCAACGACGCCCCGGGCGCGATCACCCGCCTGATCGACATGGGCATCGAGCCATTCCTCATCACTTCGGCCGTCGAGTTGGTCATCGCCCAGCGCCTTGTCCGGCGACTTTGCGAGCATTGCGCGCGCCCCGCTCCGGTGGATCACGCCAAACTCCGGGATTCTCTTTCCATCCTCGGTCTGGACCACAGCGAGGCCGACGGCGTCACGCAGCTCGCCACCCCGGTTGGATGTGATCGCTGCCGTCAAACGGGATTCCGCGGTCGAATCGGCTTGTTCGAAATCCTCGAGCCCGGCCCTGAGTTGCATGACCTTGTCATCCGCCGGGAATCGACGCGCAATCTCGCCCGGTGCGCGCGGGATCATGGCATGCGCACCCTCCAGCAATCCGGCTGGGAAAAGGTCCGCGGCGGCCATACCACGCTCGACGAGGTGTTGCGTGTCATCACGGTCTCCGACCATTGATCGCGATGCCCAGCTATCGCTACACCGCCCGCGATCCAGCCGGCCAGTTGGTTGAGGCCGTGCTCGATGCCGCCAACCGTCGCGAGGCCCTGCGCGTCCTCGCGGCACGGCAGCTCCAGCCGGTCAAGCTCGACGATATCGCCGCCGCCCCCCGTTCCGGCCCTGCCGGCGGCAAGGGGACCGCAACTGATCTGTCGCAACTTTCACGCCGCGAACACCTGCCATTTCTTCAGGCGTTGCATGAGCTCACCTCCAGCGGTCTTTCCGCGGGTGAGGCAGTACGCCTGCTCAGCATGCGCCTGAAGGAAAAGAATCTTCGCATGCTGAGCGCCGCCGTCTGGGAAAGACTGAGCGGCGGCCTGCCCTTGTCGCAGGCCATGGAGCAGATTCCCCGCACCTTTGACCGCCAGACGGTTTCCCTGATCCGGGCGGCCGAGGCCACCGGCAACCTGACCGAGGTGCTCCAGCGGCTGATCGAACATTTTACCGAGCAGAAGGAAATGCGACAGCGGCTTGGCACCGCCCTGGTCTATCCCGTGTTCGTGTGCTTTCTCGCCTTCGGGGTTATCCTGTTCTTCGTCTTCTTCCTGCTTCCGCGGCTCCAAGGCTTGCTCTCCTCGCTGGGCGGCAAACTTCCTCTTTCCACGCGCATCGTGGTTGGGGTCGCCCAATTCATGCTTCACTACGGCATCATCGTCATTCCCATCGTCATTGTGGCAGCCATTGCCTTCTGGCGATGGCGGCAGACGGAGCCCGGCCGGCGCGCCACTGATGCCTGGCTCGTGAAGGTCGTATTTCTCCGCGATTTCGTCCTCGAAACAACCTTGCTCAATTTCACCCAAATTCTCGCGGTGCTGCTGGAAAACGGTATTCCCACCGCCGAGGCATTGCGGCTGACCGAACGCACGGTCGCCAATCGCACCTTGCAGGGCGAACTCCATGTCGCCACCGACCGCGTCCTCGAGGGAGCAAGTCTCTCCGCCTCCCTCGCGAAAACCGGCTTCTTCCCCGACCTGATGCTGGATCGCCTGGCGGTCGGTGAAAGCACCGGCAAACTGGCGCCCTGTTTGCGCGACATCGCCCGAAACTATGCCGCGCGCCATACACGTCGGCTTCACGCGCTCACGGGTGTCATTTCCACCGCGGTGCTGCTCTTCGCGTTTTCCTTCGTCGGTTTGATCGCCTACGCGATCGTGTCGGCCGTGCTCGAAGTTAGCGCGAGCTTCAAGTTCTAGGCCCGGCGTCCCGCCGGTCGCGTCACTCCGTCTTGTTGGGTTCCGTTCCGGACCCGGGCGCCTCCGGCGCCGGCTTTTCAGCCTCGCTCGCGCCCGCCTCGGGTGGCGCTGCCGGCGAAGGAGTCGGTTCAGTCGGTGCCGGTTCGGGCGCGGGTGCCACTGGTTCGTCCGACGATTTCGCCGGCTCGGCTGGTTGCTCCGCCGGGGCAGTGACCGTGATTGAAATCAATGCGGGTTCCGAAGTCGCATGGCCGTCCCCGGCCGTGAAGGCAAATTCGTCTCCTCCGGTGAATCCCGCTGACGGGGTGTAGGTGCGGTTTGGACCCGTCCCCCTCAGCGTGCCATGCGCCGGTTCGATGGTAATGACATAGACCAGCTCATCGCCGTCGACGTCTTCGGCGGTCAGGTTCACCGTGAGATCGGCCCCGCCCACGGTCGTGACCGACTGTTCCTTCGCCACCGGCACATCATTGATTGGTTTGACGGTCACCGTGACCGCGGTCTCCCCGGTAGAAAGACTGCCATCGCTGGCCGCAAAGCTGAAGAAATCCGGCCCATTGTAGTTGGCCGCCGGGGTATATACCACATCCGGGGCTGTACCAGCCAAGGTGCCATGGGAGGGTGCAGCCTGGAGCGTGTACATGAGTGCATCCCCATCCACGTCCGTCGCCACCAACGTGATTGGCAGCGCCGTATCCTCATCCGCGGTGACTGATAGTTCGGCCGCGACCGGCGCGTCATTCTCCGGGGTGACCTGCACGTTGACAACAGCCGGAACAGACTGCCCGGATTGGTCCCTCGCGACAAATTCGAAGGCATCCGGGCCATGATAGTTTGGCGCGGGCAGATAGGAATATATCCCGGGTGAAACATCGCTGAGCGTGCCGTGGGTGGGAGCGGTCGTGATCGCAAAGGTCAAGGCGTCGCCTTCGACATCCGATCCAGCCAGCGTGATCGCAACCGCGGTGTCCTCGTGGGTGACCACCAGCTGGGCGGACGCCGTGGGAGCATCGTCGACGCTATTTACGGCCAGGCTAACGGTCACGGTGCCCGTGGACAAAGTGCCGTCACTGGCCGTGAAGGTGAACGAATCGGATCCATGGTAATTGGCATCGGGAGTGTACAGCAAGTCAGGCGCCTGGCCGCTGAGCGTACCGTGGGCAGGCGATGTCTGGATGGCGTAGTTCAGGGGGCCGCCATCTGGGTCCGTCGCCGACAGCGTGACTGACAACGGCATATCTTCGTCGGTGGACGCCGTCTGGTCGGAGGCCCGGGGCGCATGGTTCACCGAAGTCACCTCCACCGAGACAGTCGCCGAGGTCGATTCGCTCGCTTGATCCTTGGCCACATAGGCGAACGCGTCCGGCCCGTGATATCCCGGCGCTGGCTGGTAGACAAACGTGCCAGGCGCGGTTTCCTGCAGCGAGCCATGGGTGGGACTGGTCGTAATCACGTACGTCAGGGCGTCGCCATCCACGTCGGCGCCTGCCAGGCTGATTGAAACCCTGGTATCTTCCGGTGTGGTGACCGATTGACCGCTCGTCACGGGGACGTCGTTCACGGCCGCCACGCTGAGCGTGACGTTGGCGGGGGGCGAAGCCGCCGTGGCATCCTTCGCCACGTACGCAAATCCATCCGCCCCGTGGAAATTGGATTCCGGCATGTAGCTGAAACTACCCGGGGATGTTTCCGTCAGCGTTCCATGGCTGGGCGGTGTCGTGACCGCATAGGTGAGGCTGTCCCCGTCCGGATCGCTGCCGGTGAGGGTGATTGAAACCGGCGTGTCTTCGTCCGTGGAGAATGATTTGGGGTCTGCCGCCGGTGGGCCCTCGGCCGCCTTGACGTCGAACGTAATCGTGTTGATGGCCGAAACCAAGGTGCCATCACCGACCGTGTAAGTCATGGTATCCTTGCCTTTGAAATCCGGCACCGGCGTGTAGATAAGGCTGGGTTCCAACACGCTCAGGCCCCCGTGCGCCGGCATATCCTCAACCTCAAAGGTTAGTTGGTCGCTATCGATGTCCGACCCGCGCAGCTCGAAGGTGACCGAGGTGCCGGCCGCCAGTGTGATCGTGAAGTCTTCCCCCTTTGGCGCATCATTGACCGGCGCGACGCGCAGGCGAACGAAAGCGGGCGTCGAATCGTTCGTCCCATCCGTCACCTTGTAGGCGAATTCGTCGTCGCCATGAAAATCGGCCTCCGGCGCGTAGGTCAGGTGCGGAGCCGTGCCGCTGAGCGCGCCATGCGCCGGCGCGATCACGATTTCATAATGAAGGGAATCTCCATCCGGATCGGACGCCGGGAGGTCGAAATTGGCCGACTCGTCCTCCTTGAGCTCGAGGTTGAGCTCCCCCGCCGTGGGGGCATCATTCACCGGCGTGACGCTCACCGTGATGGTGGCGATCGCCGAATCGGCAGTGCCATCACCGGCCTTGAACTCAAAGGTATCGGTACCATGAAAATCGGCGGCGGGTTCGTAGACCAAATTGGGCGCGATGCCGGTGATCGTGCCGTGCGCCGGCGGGGTTACCACGCTGTAAGTAAGGTCGTCCCCGTCTGGGTCCGCCGCGGAGAGCATCACGTTGGCGGAGGTGTCCTCCATGGTGGAAATGGACTGCGACTGCGCGACGGGCGGGTCATTGCGCGAGCTTACCGACAACGCAATTGTGGCCTCGGCCGACACCGCGCGGCCGTCGCTCACCGTGAAGGCAATGGCGTCAGTTCCGTGATAGTGGGCCGCCGGAGTGTAGACGAGATTTGGGGCGGTGCCGCTGAGGGTGCCATGTGCGGGATCCGTGGTGATGCGGTAAATCAACTCCTGCTTGTCCTCGTCATTGTCCTTGCCCACCAAGGTCACGGCCACCGGCACGCCCTCCTCCGTCGCGAAGGCCCCGGACTCCGCGGTCGGTGCCTGATTCACCGAAGTCACGGTGATGATGGCCAGCGCGGCCGGGGAAATGAACTCACCGTCGAAAGCCGCATACACGAACTTGTCGGCGCCGTGATAACCCGCCGCGGGCGTGTAGGTCAGGTCTGGAGGGGTGCCACTCAGGGTGCCATGCTCGGGGTTGGCGATGATGGCAAATCGCAGCGGCGCGCTGTCCACGTCGTCACCCGACAGCTGGATCCGTCCCGGCGTGTCTTCCGCCACCGTCAGGCTCGCGGGCCTTGCCATGGGCGGATCGTTCACGGGACGGACGGTGATCGAGACCGTGGTAGCCGGGGAATCCGCGGCTTTGTCGGACGCCTTGAAAGTAAAGCTGTCCGTACCATTGAAATTCAACCGGGGCGTGTAAGTAACGCTCGGCGGCGATCCCGCCAACGTGCCGGACGACGGGAGCGTAAGAAGGGTGAACGTCACCGGGTCGTCGTCGGTGTCGGTTGCGCCGAGCGTGATTGCCAGCGCGGTATCCTCGTCGGTGGAGAGAGACTGGCCCGCCGCCACGGGCGCGTGATTTACATGCACGACTGTCACCCGGACCGGCGCCGAATCGGTGGTCGCCCCGAGATTGTCGGTAACCCGCGCCACCAGTTCGAAGGTCCCGGGCGCCAACCCCGACACGCCAGCGTCGTAGGGCGCGGTCATATCCTCACGCTGCACCACTCCATTCAGCAAAAATGTCACTTTGGCCACGGACCCATCGGGGTCCGCGGCTCTCGCGGTGACGGCAAATGCGGCCGGCGCATCGTAGATCGTCCCGCCGGCCGGGCTGGTGATCGCGATGGTCGGCGGTTCGTTGGCATTCATGACGCGCACGGTCGCGGTCGTCGAAGTCGTGGTGCTGCCCCCGTTGTCCACCGCCACGGCGGAGAACACATAAGACCCCGCGGCCAATGTCCCGGTGTTGAATTCAAAGGGCGCGGCGGTGTCGGACCCAATCAGCTTTTCGTCTTGGAAAAAATCCACGCGGACCACCGATCCATCCGAATCGCCGGCCGTCGCGGCGACCGTCACCGCTGGTGGCGAAGTGAACATCGCTCCGTCGACCGGGGCGGTCAGGCTGATGGTGGGGTTCTGGTTCGGATTCGTCACGGCGACGGTCACCATGGCCGAGTCAGCAGTCTCCCCGGTGTTGTCCGTCGCCCGGGCGAAAAGGGCGTGGGAACCGGGCGTGACATCCGTGAGGGTGAGTTCGTATGGCGCATTCGTGTCCTCGCCCACCAGCACCTCTCCCCGAAAGAACTCCACTTTGGCCACGGCGCCGTCCTCGTCAGCTGCCGTCGCGGCCAATTGGATCGTGGCGGGCGCGGCATAGGTGCTGGCGGGCGCCGGGGCAACCAGCGTAACGGTCGGTCGCACGTTGGGGACACGCAAGGTCACGAGTCGGAGCACACCGCCGCCGTTCACCGTCAGGTCTTCGACCGTCAATCCGCCGGTGAACTGCGCGCCGTAGTTGATGATCAGGGTGCCGCCGGGTGCGACGACTTCGCCAAAGAACCGGGCTCCGGTGCCAAGGATCAGGCCACCCGACCTGATATTCAACGTAAGCCAGGGAGGATGGGCCTGATTGCCCACGGTGCTGCTGGCGTTGAATCCACCTGCCACATTGATGACGACCGGGCCGGCGACCAGGAGCTTGCTGGCGCCGTTGAGCGCCAGATTCTGGAAATTGTACACTGCCGGCATGATCGCCCCGGCCGTTCCCAGTGTGAAACCGCTGCCCGCTTCGGCCCGAAAGTCTCCGTAGGTTCCCGCAGGCACGGCCACCTGCCCAACGCCGCTCGCCAAGGTGAGATTGCGCAAGGTGCGCCAATCGATTGCCTGGTCACTGCCGCTGATTTTGACCAAAGCCTTCTGTGTGGGCCGCGGTACGGCCGGGAGGGCCGGCCATTTGTCGGCTCCCACTTGAATCAGCGATCCCTCCACGGTGCCGCGGACCGACGGCGCATGCCGCACCTGGCCTGGAGGTGGCGTTTGGGCCAGCGCCAAGCTCGCGGTCAAAAGCAAACCGGCGGCGGCGCGTAAGGGAGAGCGGGTCATCGCATCGCGACCCAGGCAATGACAGGGTCATCGTCAACAAGCCGCGCCGTCGTAATCAGCCTGATGTCCAGCTACTTGCAATCCGAAATCCGCCCAACCTCCCAGATGTGCGAATTCCGGTCTCCTCTCCTTCGCCGCCTCAACGTGCCTCGATTGAATAGATGCGAAAGACAGCGGTCACCAATCCCGGGCTGCCACGATCAATCGTAATCGCGCACTGTTCGATGCCGAGATAGGGAGCGCGCGAGGATATGCCCTCGTAGAAACGTATCAGGCCAGCCATGTCCACTCGCCGGAGCGTGACGTTCAGGCTGTGCACGGTGATGTTTTCCGATGGGTCCGTTCGCTGCGCGCCCATTTCCGCCGACAAACCCGCGGTCAGTCGGCTGACTTCGGCGTAGGCCTGGGCTGCGTTCATCGTCTTGGCCGGGTCGAGTTTCTTGGCCATTTTCTCCGTGCGATCGTTGATGGTGGCACCTTTCCCCAACCACTCGCGCTGGAGGGCCTCTTCCTGTCCGAGCAAGTGCCAGGTCTGCGAATTCTGGCCAATGCGCCGAACCAGCGCGGAACCCCACCAAAGAACCCCGATGCCGATGAACACGAGCATGAGCACGCGTTCCCGCAGCAACTTGGAATTGAAGAACTTTTTCATCGTGCCCCTCCCGGGTTTCCAATTCCCGGCTTGAACGTTGCCACGATCAAGAACGCGGTCTTGCCGCCCGTGAGCCGCAGATCCCGCAGTTCAACCTTTTCGATCCCGGGATTGCCCGCGAGCAGCCTCTGATATTCCGGCGGGTCGGCCGGGTTGCTTGTCTGGGCCTCGATTTCCATCTGGCGCGGGTTGTTGCTGGCGGTCTGGACCCGCGAGAACTCCAACGTCGCCGGCCGGACGCTGTTCAACACGCTCAGCATCTCGAATGGCCTCAAGCTCTGGCCGGCCAGGTTATCCATCCGGATCGCCAGCTGGTTGGCCTGCTCGATTTGCCGGACCGCCGGGGCGTTCGCGTCCAACGCGCCACGCTTCCGGCCGGCCAGCAGGTTTGAGACCTGAAGCCCGATTTCCACCGCAACGCACGCCGCCAGCCCGGCAACCGCGGACGCAAAGGCCAGCCAGATCAGGCGGTCCCGTTTCTGGCGGGTGAGCTGTCCCGCCAGTTCCACCTTGTCCCGCACGTCAATGGCGCGGAGTTGCGCGGGGGCCAGCAGGGTCGAACGTTCACCCGCCGTCAGCGGCAAGCCTTCCTTGGCCGGGACGCCGGCGACCGTGTCGCCCGACAGGGTTTTCGGTTCACTTAAGCCAGTATCAAAGCGGCGCCGCACCTCTCCAATCAAATCGCTCCGGACCTTGTCCCGGGATTCGGCGGTCGTTTCACGCGCCAGAACCCCCGCCGGCAGTTCGCTTTTCCCGTCCCAAGCCAGGATCGTCAGTGACTCGGGGTGTTCGTGCAACCAGACCCCGGACGGCGTTTTCGAGCCCTGGCCAAGCCAAACGGCAAAATCCGGCAGCACCGCCTGCGCCTCGGCCCAGCTCGCCGTTTCGGCGGCGGAGAAATTCCGCCGATAGGAGGCAAATACCAGCGCTTGGGTACCATCCTGCGACGGGCAAAATCCGTAATAGAGCTGACCCGGCGTAAAGGGCCCGATCGATTCCAACGCGAGTTCAACCTGGGCCACCGGATCCTGCCCGGCCACCAACGGGATGCGCCGGACGAAAAACCGCGTCGCGGGCAGCAGCGCCGTCCCGTTCGAGCGGGCCGAATTTGCGGTGACTGGACTGGGAGCAGCGGGCATGAGGATTAGGTGCCGTCGTTCTCACGAAGTTCCAGAATCTGGAACGGGTAGTCCAACCTTTTGCGCGGATTGTTTCGCACTGAAGCCACAGGCGGCGTGCTGGGCTGGGATTCCGGATTCTGGCGCCGGGGCGAAGCGGCCGGGGCGGCACCGGTTCCGGCCGGGCGCACCCAGGCATCGAGGCGGCAAAAACGGGCACCCGCCGCCACGGTCACAATGACATGGAGGCACTGTGCGTCGGTCCCCAAGCCCGGGGGGGCGGCGTCCCGGCCCATCGCCCCGGCAAGTTCGGCGGCGGAACGATAGAATGGGGAACGTGTGTTCCGGTCCTGGCGGGCTGCACGAATCGCGGCCACCCGGCCTTCGTCCACCCCGCGCGCCAAAAGCACTTCCGGCGGCGCCGAGTTCACATTGCTGGCATTGAAGGCGAACAACGAGGCTCCTGCCTGGAAACGACGGCCCAAGTCATTCCACTCCCCGTTTTCATCAAAGAAAAGATCCCGCGCCGCGGGAATGGCGCGCAGTTCCGCGAATGACCGCAGCGCACGCTGGGGAGCCTCATAGGGCAGCGCGGCACCGGAAAACGCGCCCGCGTCCGAATCTTCCAACGAGGCGTAGTCCGGCTTGGTCCAGACCAGCAGCGCATCCACCAGCTTGTCCTGGGCGGTGGCCGGGCAGCCGATGGCGGTGAGATAAGCACCGAGGGCCTCCTCGTCCGACGTCGGCAACGAGAGCTTGCCGGTTTCATCCTCCACCAGGACGTCAGCGGCGAATCCTTCGGCGGGCTGGTACTCGAACAAAGCCAGCGGACGGTCCCAGCCTTCGGCCGGATCGTGCAGGCCGGATCGCGCCGCCGATTCATCGGCAAGAACGGCAAGGCTGGCTTCTAGGGCGGAAAGCGCTTCCTGCCGGAGATCCGCGCGCTTGGTGGCCTTGCTTTCTGCGGCCAGTTCCACCGCGGCGCGGTCCATCAATCGGGTGATGAGGAACGACGCCAGCAGAATTATTCCCAGGACGTAGATGACGACGGAGCCGCGACGCCCATCGCGGCGCGCCGGCAACACCATGGGGCATGTATTTCGGGCGGCCATCAGAAATCGGGCATGCCGCCCGCGGCCGGCAGGTTCAATTCACGCGAGAGCTCGAAGCTGCCGTGCTTGAACGTCAGGATCAGCCGGTCGGGCAACAGCCATTCGCCGGTGTTGTTCTTTCGAAAATTCTGCTCCGTCCGCCAGGAGCGCCCGACCACATCATAATACGCATAGGATATCCGCGTCACCAGGGGTGAGACCACCGTCGCGCGCGGAGGTTTCTCGGTGACATCCTCTTCCAACATCGACTGCCAGTACAGGACCAGGCCGCGGTCCCCTTCCTGCGCGAGGTGGCAACGCACCTCCGGCAACGGCTGGTCCGGCCAGTCAAGCAACCGGTCACCGTCGAGCAGTTCAAACCCGAGGAGATCCACCTGGGGTCCGGAAGCGGTTTTAACCTGGTCCACGGCGAAGGCGTCGGACGTGCTTCCGCCCGCGCGGGGCCAGGCAGCACGCCGCAGGAGCGACTCGACATGCCGGCTGACCGCATTCACGTGCTGTTCAAAGAGTCGTTTGTCCGCGCCCTTGCCCCAGATTTCGCCCATCGAAAAGACGAAGGTGAGAAGGGAGGTGACGAGCATGGTCAGCAACGCCAGCGCGAGCAGCAACTCAACCAGGGTAAATGCGCGCGAGCTTCCCGCCGTGAGGGCGCCATGCGACTCCGGGCGATGAGCCCGGGCCTTCATGAACGCTGCTCCCGCTCGACCCGCTGCTTCGTCTTGTTCCTCAGTTCATCTCGCACCGTCGGATCCGACCAAGATGGGCGCAAAACATGCAACGCCTCGCTGCGTTGCCACGCGGGGATGGTGCCCGATGCCGGGGCGTCCACCTCCAAGGTCAGCCGGAATAGATCCGCGACGCCGGCCTGTTCGATTTTCGCCGACCAATTGACCTGCCGGCCATCGGGCAACGCGAGCTGCCCCCCCTCCTCCACCTTCTCTTTTTCGGGTTCGGCCAGCACCACCGACCGCACCCATTTCCAATCTTCCTCCGTGTCGTGGCGGTGGCTCATCGAACGGTAACTGCCGATGATGTTCAGGTAGGAAACGGAAAGGACCACCGCCGCGATGGCGAAAATGGCCAGGCTCACCAATACCTCGATCAGGGTGAAGGCGCGGGTGAATCTGGAGGAACGGAGGGCCATGGGTGCTCAGGGTGCCGACCGCAGGACTGGCGCGCAGGTCCAAGGGTCGAGATCAAGCCGCGTGACCCGGCCGGTCGTGTCAGTCAACTGGGCGCGAAAACGGTCGGAGCAGCCATCCGCATAAAATCGCACCACGGGCATGGCCCCGGTCCCGACCAGCTGGCCGCCGAGGAGCACGGAGTCGTTTCGCTCCGTGGGGAGGAATTCGAGCTTCTTTCCCGGCCAGGCGAGGTCATGCGAACTGGTGGCCGAGTTCCAGATCACGCGATTGGTTTTCTCGTCAAAATGCATGAGCACCGTCGCGTCCTCCTGCACGGCCTGTTGGCGCGCACCTTGGACCGCTTGCCAAAAGATATCCGTCGCCGTCCGTTCCCGCGCGCGCATCATCTCGGTACCAGCGGTGATGAACAAACCCGCCATCAGCCCGACCAGGGCGACGGCAATGACCACCTCCAACAGCGTGAACGCGCGGCTGAGAGGTCGGGACGGGCGACGACCGGTCGAGCTCAACCTGCCTGCCGCGGGCGAGGTCACCAGTTCCCGATGTCGTCCTCGGTGCCCTCGGACTTGTCGACACCCTTCGAGAACAGGTCGTAGCCGCTCTTGTTATGCGTGCCGGGCTGGCGGTACTGGTAGGGCTCGCCGAAAGGATCCAGCTGCATCTTGCCGTCCGGGGTCTGGATGTAGGGACCCTGCCAGCCGGCGCCGGCGTTGGTGGGCGCGGTGATCAGGGCCGACAATCCTTCCGCCGTGCTCGGGTAGCTGCCCATGTCCATCCGGTAGCGCTCCAGCGAGATCTTAAGGGTGTCCTGAACGAACATCTTTGCGATCTTCTGCTGGCTGCTGCCGAAGATACCGCCGATATTGTTGATCATCAGCGCAGCGAGCAATGCGAGGATGCCGAGCATGACGACAATCTCGATGAGGGTAAAGGCACGGTTGCTTCGATGATTCAGGGGTATCATGGGCGCGCGACGGGGGTTGCCGGACGTGGAGGGTTGATCAGGGGAGTGCCGTTGGCCGTAGCCGGTGGGGCCTGGTTTTGGGGTAGATTCGGAGGGCTGCGCAGCGCACGCCGCCGGCGGATTTCCTCGGCAACCTGCTGCATGCGGGCGGCTTCATCCATCGATGCAGGCGCGACCGCAGCGGCCGGGGCGCCGGGCACGGCGTTGATGTTGGTCGGAAGGGGGGCGGCCACCGGCATCGCCTGCACCACGATTTGCGCCTGCTTTATCGTAAGGGCCAGGGGCTGGTTGCGGTACTTTACCTGGATCGAAAACTTCTCCGGGTCGTAACTCTCCACGAAATAGGGGAGGCCGTTTTCCTTCAAGCCGACCCATTGACTTTTGCGTGAGGCCGTTTCGTACAGGCTAAAATAGGTCTGTCCCCCGTCCGAAAAAACCCCGCGAAACTCGAGCGTGGAGCCATCGCTGCCAGGTTGGCTGCCCGGGGCCGACGCCTGTCCAAAGGGCGAGTTTTTGATCAAGTTGTCGAACTGCCCGGGGGGCGGGGTCGCCGTCGGCAAGGGGTCGGCAGCCTGCAGCAGGGCGGTAGCTGCCCCCAGCCCGACCAGCAGACAAAGCTTTCGGCGAATCATAAGTTTAACGAAGCGACTGAGCATGCATTCGGCAACTCCGAATACAGCGTCATAACGCCCCGGGTTCCCTTCAGACGACAAAAACAAACCCCCGGTTACTCCTTGGGCAACCGGGGGTTTTGAAATTGGAGCGGGAGAAGAGACTCGAACTCTCGACGTCCACCTTGGCAAGGTGGTGCTCTACCAACTGAGCTACTCCCGCGTGGGAGAGGCGGAGTATTCAAGCCCCCATTTGCCCGTCAACCAGAATTATTTACCGTCCAAACTCCAGATACCGGACACATATTTCCAGCTTTCCCAGCGGGAGTCGCACTGTTGATGTACCCACCCTCCATGTCCGCCCGCCCCAGCTCTTCCGTTCTCAATCAGCCTGTCTTCACCAGCGAGACGCCGGCGGCCGCCAGGCTGGCCGCCTGCCGGGCCTATCTCGAAACGGAGGGCCAAAGGATCCGCGAACTCCACCAGGCCGGCACCCCCGGCCGCCGCATCTGCGAAGCGCTCGCGGGGCGCATGGACGGCCTCCTCGTTTCGCTCTTCTCCGCAGCGCTGGCCGGCTGGCGCCAGCAACACGGCGAGCCGCCCGTGCCCGTCTGCTTGATCGCCCTTGGCGGATATGGACGTTCGGAACTGAGCCCGCTCAGTGACGTCGACGTCATGTTCCTCTACCCCGAGGTCAAAAGAAGCCCCGAGCTGGCCAGGTTCCAGGAGCACCTCTCCAACGGCACCCTCTATCCGCTCTGGGACCTGAAGCTCAAAATCGGCCATTCCACACGCATCCTTACCGAGGTGTTCAGCGAGGCCCAGCGCGACATCAAGACCAAGACCGCGCTCCTCGAATCCCGCCTGATCGCCGGCACCGAGACACTGTACGAAAACTTTGCCGACGCCTATCGGAAGCACTACCTCCAAAACGACCCGAAGGCGTACATCACCGCCCGGCTCGCCGACCAGGCCAGCCGCCGTGCGCAGCACGGTGACACTGTCTTCCTGCAGGAGCCCGACATCAAGAACGGCGTGGGCGGTCTCCGCGATTATCAGAATTCACTCTGGATGTCCCGCGTGCGCCTCGGGATCACCCGTCTTGATGAGCTCGCCGAGCAGCATTACCTGCCGGTGTCCGAGGTGCGGGATTTTCAGAATGCCTACGACTTTCTCCTGCGCGTCCGCAACGAGCTCCATTACATGAGCCGGCACGCCACGGACGTGCTCAACCTGGAAGTCCAGCCCCGCGTCGCGGCCAGCCTCGGCTACGACCAGCCCGCGCTGCTCGAGCGGGTCGAGGCGTTCATGCAGGACTACTACCAGCACGCGCAGATCGTCTACCGCGTTTCCAAGACCATCGAACAGCGCCTGGCCCTCACGATCGCCTCCGGACCGGGCCTGGTCGGTTCCCTGAAGAACCTGATGCTGGCGCGCCGGTCCGAGAAGACCAAGCGCATCGACGGCTTCCTGCTACGCGGTCGCGAACTGGCCTACGAGAACAAGGACATTTTCCAGCAGGATCCCATCCGCCTGATCCGGGTTTTCCGCCATTGCCAGCAGCTCGGCTGCACGCCGGATCTCGATCTCGCGTCCTTGATTCGCGCGTCGGGCCAACTCGTCACGCGCCAGGTGATCGAATCCCCGGACGCCAACCTGGCCTTCCGCACCATCCTCGAGGAGGCCGGCCAGGTTTATCCCTCGCTCTCCCTCATGCATGAGCTCGGCATCCTCGGCCGGTTCGTCCCGGAGTTCGCCCCGCTGATCTGTCTCGTGCAACACGAGTACTATCACCGCTACACCGCCGACATCCATACCCTTAGCACGATCCGCGAGCTTGACACCATTTTCACGTCCCCGGAGCCCCGGGCGCAGCAATATCGCGAGGTTCTCCATCAGACCACCCGCCCCACGCTGCTTTATGTCATCCTGCTGTTGCACGACATCGGTAAGAGCGAGGGCATCCAGGGCCATGCCGAGGCCGGGGTAACCGTCGCGGCACCGGTCCTCGCCCGGCTCGGGATGACCCCGGACACCCTGACGACGGTCAATTTTATCATCAAAAATCACCTCATCATGGCACGCTTCTGGCAGAAGCACGACCTTGATGATCCCCAGAGCTCAGCCGCCTTTGCCGAAATGGTCGGAGACGCCGACCAGCTGCGGTATCTCTACGTCCACACGTATTGCGACGCCAATGGCACGTCGGCCAGCCTGTGGAACAGCTACAAGGATTCCCTCCACCGCCGCCTGTTTGATACCACGCTCGAACGGCTTGCCCTCGGCGACAAGGTCGAGGTTCGCCTCAAGGAGCGCAAGGAAATGACCCGCCAGTCCATCATCGCCCAGACGATCCCCGGGATCAGTCCGGACGAGATCAACGCGCACTTCAGCTTGCTTCCCGAGCGCTACTTCATCCAGACCGACGCCCCCGAGATCACGCTGCACATCCAGATGGTCAACCGGCTGCTGCACTCGATCTCGACGGCCGACTCCCTCAGTCCGCTCCGTCCGGTCATCGAGTGGAAAGACGACCTCAACCGCAGCTACACCACCGTCCACGTCGTCACGTGGGACCGCGCCGGCCTCTTCTACAAACTCGCGGGCGCCTTCAGCGTGGCCGGCCTCAGCATCCTCTCCGCCCGCATCACGACGCGTTCGGACCACATTGCCATCGACACCTTCCATGTTGTCGAACCCGGCCGCGGCCTGGTGCAGAACCAGACGGCGATGGAAACCTTTGCCCGCACGGTCGACGACGCCCTCGTCAGCGAAAAGGACCTGCTGCCCGAAATCACCGCGCAGGCCGCCCGCCTGGCCAAGGCCAACCGCTACAAGGCCATTTCCGAACAGCCCGCCACGTTCCCGCCCACGGTCGATGTCTACCACGAGCTGTCCCTCAAGCGCATCATCGTCGAGATCCAGGCCCACGACCGGATCGGCCTGCTCTACCAGCTGGTGAAGACAATTTCCGACCACGGCTTCGACATCACCTTCGCCCGCATCAACACGGAGCGCAGCATCGCCCTCGACACGTTTTATATTGAGCCCGAGCAGGCTGACATCGTCGTGGGCGAAAAGGAGCTGCACAGCCTGCGCGACGCTCTACATGGCGTCATCACCCCGCCGGCGGCCGAGGCCGCGAGCTAAACCAGCGGACGTTGGGTCCGAGCTGGCTTGGTCCTTGGGACCTCATTTCGTGCCATCGGACCGAGCGAGCCCGGCCCCCACCCAAACAATTGGGGAGCGAACGCTCCCAATTTGCTCTCCCCAAGGGGACCGATTCCTGCTCATTTCGGGGACAAATGAGCCGGGAATCGCCCCATGAACTGGCCACCCTCTACGCACTGGCCTCGCTCGCGACCAGTGCGGTCGATCCCACGTCGGCCCAAAGCAGCATCCTGACGGCGATCATGGCAGATTTCCCGGCGGACAGCGGATCGCTATCGCTGCTCACGCCGGAGAGTGGCAGCCTGGAGATCTGCGCCCAGCAGGGTCTCCCGCCCGAGACCGGCGACTTCGCCCTCCGGCCCGGACAAGGCATCACGGGCTGGGTGACTTTGCACGGCCGGCCGCTGCTGGTCGCCGACGTAAGCCATGAGCCCCGCTACATTGCCGCCCGCCGGGGCGTCTGCTGCGAAATGGCGGCGCCCATCATCGTCGGGGGCCAGATCATCGGCTGCGTCAACCTCGATGCCGACCGGGCGGGCGCCTTCAATTCCACGGATCTCGACCGGCTCGCGCGTTACGCCACCGAAGCGGGGATTGTGCTGCACCGGCTGTGGCAATTCGAGCGCCTGCGCGCCAACTCCACCCAGCTCACCACCCTCGTCGAACTCGGCCACGCCCTCGTCACCCAGCTCGCGCCGGAGGAACTGCTCAGCACCATCACCGACAGCGGCCGGGCGCTCTTCAATGCCCGGCTCTGCCTCCTGCACGACTACGATGCGGCCAACCGCGAGCTGCGCCTCCACGCTTGGTCCGCTGCCGGCGGCATGAGCACCGCCGCGCTGACGCTGCAGCAACAGACCATCCCCGCCGAAGACGCCCTCCTGGCCGCCCCGATCCGCACCGGCCGCACGACCGAATTTCAAGGAATCGACGGTCCGCGTTACCGCGAGGCGGCCGACCTGCCCCGTGATCCCAACCTTTGCAGCGCCCTCGCCACCCCGCTGACGCTCGAAGGCGCCGCCGCCGGGGTGCTCACGGTCTTCCATGACCGGCCCCACCGTTTCAGCGACGACGAGAAGCGCCTGTTCACGGCCCTTGCCAGCTTCGCAGCGGTCGCCCTGCATAACGCGCGGCTCTACTCCCGCGTTTTCCAATCCGAGGAAGTCCTGCGCAAAAACGAAACGCTGACCACGCTCGGCCTGCTGGCCGCCGAGATCGCCCATGAAATCCGGAATCCGCTCACCGTGATCAAGCTGCTCCACGGGCCGCTGGGCGCCGATTTCGGACCCGACGACCCCCGCCGACGCGACCTCCAGATCATCACCGAAAAGATCGAGCAACTCGAGGATCTGGTGACGCGCGTCCTTTCGTTTGGCCGGGCCCCCACCACGATCCATTCGCACTGGTCGCTCGACGAAATCCTCGGGGACACCAACCACCTCCTGCGGGCCAAGCTCACGCAAGCGGGCGTACAACTCCACTATCACCCCCTGCCCCAACCCGTCGCCATCGATGCGCACAAGGGCCAGCTCCAACAGGTGTTCCTCAACCTTGCCCTTAATGCGCTCCATGCGATGCCCCAGGGTGGCGAACTGCGCATCGCGTGTTCGCTCGAGGGCTTCGTCGTCCATATCGACATTTCCGACACCGGCAGCGGCATCCCCCCGGAGATCCAGCCCCGCATATTCGAATCCTTTCTCTCCACCCGCGCCGGCGGCACCGGCCTCGGCCTCACGATCGCCCAGCGCATCGTCAAGGACCACCACGGCCAGCTCCAGCTCATGACCACCGGCCCGAACGGCACCACCATGCGCGTTTCCTTGCCGGTGCTGCCGGGTTGAATCAAACGCGGCTCTTGCCGTCCCGTCTTGCCGGCCGCCGCCGGACGCATTTCGTTCAGGTCACCTGAATTCGGCTTTCCCGGCGGCGGCCGCCCGCTATGCTCCGCCCGCGTGAGTGCCAGTGAGATCACGGTGATCCTTCAACAGATCGAGCGCGGCGAGGAAGCCGCGGCCGAACGACTGCTCCCCCTGGTATACCAGGAACTGCGGCAACTCGCCGCAGCGCGGATGGCCCGCGAAGCGCCCGGCCATACCCTGCAACCCACGGCCCTCGTCCACGAGGCGTGGCTGCGGCTGGGCGCCGATGTTCAACCTGACTGGAAAAGCCGCGCCCAGTTCTTCGCCGCCGCCGCCGAGGCGATGCGCCGAATTCTCATCGACCGTGCGCGCCGCCGTCTCGCCCAACGCCGCGGCGGCGGTGCCGAACATGTGGCAATTGACGATTTCGACGTCGCCGCCGAACGGGCGGATGCCCGCGTGATCCGCATCAACGAGGTGCTGGAGAAATTCGCGTTGGAAGACCCGCAAAAGGCCGAGTTGGTGAAATTACGCTACTTTACCGGCCTGACGCTGGCGGAAGCCGCCCAGGTACTGGGCATTGCGGAACCGACCGCCGGGCGCTGGTGGGCATATGCGCGCGCCTGGTTGACCCACGAAATGGCGGATACCGCCGACTGAGGTCGGCAAATTTGCGCCATTTTCTAAAAAAAAGCGCGCGAGGGTGATGGATTTTGACCCGAAAATTGCGCGCTAAGGGGTGGAAGCCAATCCCGGTTCTCCGCTGCCACCGCCCCCCATGAAAAACCCATTCCTCCTCCTCAGTTTCGTTCTTGTGCCCGCTTACGCGATCGCCGCCATTGCGGCGTCCCTTCACTGGATCGCTTTCTCCGTGCTATCGCTGCCGAATTTTGTCGCTGGTTTCGCCTCCTCGATGCTCCTGGCCATTTTCTTCCAGGACTATGCGACCTGTCCCGGAGCCCGCCCCGCCCGCCGGACCCGTCACGTACACCGCCGGGCGGCGGCCGCGGGCCGCCCGGACCCCGCGTTCGGCCTCCCGACGTGGACCTGCCATACGTACTCGCGTTGATGGCGACCTGCGATCGTCCGCTGGTACCCGATCTCCATCACCCTCGAAAACCATGAATGCCCGCCCCGCATTGGCCGAGACGCTCTTCAACGATGCCCTCGCTCTTCCCGCCGCAAACCGTCCTGCCTTCCTGGCCCAGCGCTGCGGCACGGATGCGGGATTGCTCGCGAAGGTCAGCGCGCTTCTCGCGGCTCATGACAGCTCCAGCAGCGTTTTCGACCAGCCGCTCACCCTTTCGCCCACCTCGCCCGACGAATTCTCGGGCGAAATGCTCGGCCGTTACCGGCTTCTCGAACGGTTGGGCGAAGGCGGCTGCGGCGCGGTGTGGGCGGCGGAACAACGCGAACCCGTCCGACGCCGCGTCGCGCTCAAGATCATCAAGCTCGGCATGGACACGCGCCAGGTCATCGCCCGTTTCGAGGCCGAGCGGCAGGCGCTCGCGATGATGGACCATCCCAACATCGCGAAGATGCTCGACGCCGGCGCCACGAGCACGGGTCGGCCCTTCTTTGTGATGGAATTGGTGCGCGGCATCCCCATCATGACATATTGCGACGAGAATCACCTGACCACCGCGGATCGCCTGCGCCTCCTGATCAAGGTCTGCCGCGCCATCCAACATGCCCACCAGAAAGGTATCATCCATCGGGACATCAAGCCGTCGAACGTGCTCGTCACACTCCACGACGGCGAGCCGGTGCCGAAGGTGATCGACTTCGGCATCGCGAAGGCCACCCAGCAGGAACTGACCGACAAGACGGTCTACACCAAATTCCAGCAGTTCATCGGGACGCCCGCCTACATGAGCCCCGAACAGGCCGAGATGAGCGGCCTCGATATCGACACGCGCGCCGACATCTACAGCCTCGGCGTGCTGGGTTACGAACTGGTCACCGGCCGCACCCCCTTCGACTCCAGGCAGCTGCTGCAACAGGGCGTGGACGAAATCCGCCGCACCATCCGCGAGGCGGAGCCGCCGCGGCCCTCCACCCGACTCGAGACGCTCCAAGGCGAGGAACTGACCTCCACGGCCCGGCGCCGATCCACCGAACCGCGCAAGCTCGCCGCCAACGTCCGCGGCGATCTCGACTGGGTCGTGATGAAGTGCCTCGAAAAGGACCGCACGCGCCGCTACGAGACGGCGAATGGCCTGGCCATGGACCTCGATCGCTATCTCGCCCACGAGCCGGTCCTCGCCCGCCCGCCCAGCGCGGTCTACCGAACCCGCAAGTTTGTCCGCCGCCATCGCGTCGCGCTGGTCGCCGCCACCGCCGTGCTGGGGAGCATCGTCGCGGGATCGATCTTTGCGGCCCTGCAGGCCCGGCGCGCGCTGCGGGCGGAGCGCGCCGAGAATCAGCTGCTCGAATCCACCCGGCGCGCGGAGCTGGCGGCCGCCGCCGCGCAGCGCGTAGCCCAACAGGAGCAGGAACGAAACGCCCGGATCCGCTGGGTGCGCGAATCCGCCCTCCCCGAAATCAACCGGCTGATAAACCGCGGCGAAGCGCCCGCCGCCTATGCCCTTGCCTGCCAGGCGGAGACCGTCATTCCCGACGACCCGGCGCTCACCAGCCTCTGGCCAATCATTGCAACCCGCATGACGATTGAAACGACGCCTGCCGGCGCCGAGGTCTACATGAAACCGTTGAAAAATCCCACCGCTGAGTGGGAATACGTCGGCCGGACCCCCCTCGTTAACGTCCGCCTTCCGAGCTGCTCCCACCGCTGGCTGTTGAAGAAAGAGGGCTTCATTCCGTCGGAAAAGGCTGATGGGTGGGCGGGATTCGCCCGGTCGGGCGCCCGCCTGGCGTGGTTGCTGGATGCGGACGGGACGATTCCAGCCGAAATGGTGCGCGTGAAGACCGAAATCACCGATCGTCCCGGCGCCTCATTTGCCTTCGGCGACTATCTGCTGGATCGCTTTGAAGTGACCAACCGCGAATTCAAGCGATTCGTCGATCAGGGTGGGTATCGCACCGAGCGGTTCTGGCGGAATCCCTTCGTGCGCGAAGGCCGGACCCTGCCGTGGGCCGAGGCGATGGATCTCTTTCGCGATCGCACCGGGCAGCCCGGACCTGCAAACTGGCAGGACGGCACCTATCGGGCGAACGAAGCGGATTATCCGGTGACCGGCGTGAGCTGGTTCGAAGCCGCGGCGTTCGCCGAGTTCGCGGGCAAGAGGCTGCCGTCCGTCAAACATTGGCGTTGGGCCGCTGACCGCTTCCACGCGGAACTCATTGTGCCGTTAAGCAACTTCGCCCCGGGGCTCGCGCCCGTCGGCCGCTACCAGGGGATCGCGGAGTGCGGCGCCTTCGATCTCTTGGGCAATGCCCGCGAATGGGTCTGGAACGAAGGGCCGGAAGGCACGCGCTGCATCCTCGGCGGCTGCGCCGGCGAGCCCGAGTACATGTTCACCCACAATGACGCGCGTCCACCCTTCGATCGCTCGCCGAGCAACGGATTTCGCTGCCTCAAGCTCATTACGCCCCTGGAAGCGACCCAACTGGCGGACGTCGACGCACCCGTTTCACCCGCAACCGCCCGCAATTTCTATCAAGAGCATCCGGTGAGCGATGATCAATTCGAGGCCATCCGCCGCCGATTTGCCTATACACACTCCGACCCCGACGGCCGCCTGGAGGCGACGGACGACACCAACGTGCGCTGGCGCAAGGAAAAGGTCTCCTTTGCGACCGCCTATGGCCGTGACCGGATGACCGCGTACCTCTTCCTTCCTCGCAACGTAACCCCACCGTTTCAGGTAATCGTCTATTTTCCCGGAACCGGGGCGACGTTCGTGAAATCGAGCGACCTGCTCACCGACATGCGGAACGTGGACCTGCTGGTCGAGATGGGGCGGGCTGTCATCTACCCGGTTTATGATACCACCTATGAACGGGCGACCCCGGACCGCAGCGCCCGTACGCCTTTTGAGGGCGTGGAACTGCAGATCCATTTGGTGCAGGACGTGAGCCGCACCCTGGACTATCTCGAGACACGGCCTGACATCGCACCGGGAAAATTCGCCTATGCCGGCTTCAGTTGGGGCGCCAATATTGGTCCGCTCGTTTCCGCCATCGAGCCGCGCCTCAAGGCCAACCTGCTTGCCGCGGGCGGACTCCGATACAACTACAAACCGCTGCCGGAAGCCGACTCGTTCAACTACACCCCTCGCGTCAAGGCACCGACGCTGATGATCAATGGCCGCAGCGATTTTGTGAATCCCCTGGAGACCGCCCAAAAGCCGATGTTCGACGCGCTCGGCACGCCGCCGGAGCACAAACGCCATCTCCTGATCGATGCCGGCCACGCCATCGCGCTGGCGCAAGTCAGAACCGACATCGCAGACTGGCTCGACCGGTACCTGGGACCGGTAAAATGACGCCGCGCCCGGGGCCCGGATCGCGTCGCCGTGATCGAGGCTGGCAGGGAGAGCCCCGGCCGGTAAATTGCCGCCATGAGCTTCGTCACCCTGACCCAATTGCCCGTGAAGGAAATATTCGGCGGCGCGATCAAAGGCCACTACGCCCATCTTGACCGCATGACGATCGGCGAGGTGCGGCTGCAACCCGGCACCGTGTTGCCGCTGCATTCGCATCCCCATGAACAAATCACCTACGTCATCTCGGGCCGGTTCGAGTTCACCGTCGGCGAGCAGACCACCGTGCTGGAGCCCGGCATGACGGCCCTCATCCCGGGCGGCGTCACGCACGGCGGCAAGACGCTCACTGCCTGCCACGTGATCGACCTCTTCTCGCCGGTGCGCGAGGATTACCGCTAAGGTTTCCGCCGCGAGGGGGGCTTTGCGCCCCCGACTTGGATGCACGAGAGCGATCGGCCGGGGCGTAAAGCTGCTCCCCCGACCAATCCTTACGTCTCCGGCCGCAACTTCAGGTCCACCATCAGGTCGGCCCCGACTTTCTCCAAGTCCCGACGCACCTCGTCGAGCTTCGCCGTGTTCGGCACCAACACGCGGGCCTTCGCCTGGAACAGGTCGCCACCGCCCATGGGAGCGGGCACGCATTCCGAGGAAAGCTCCTCCACATTGACCCCATGCGCGGCCAGCACGCCGGTCACCGTGCGCAAAATGCCGGGACGGTCGTTGCCGATCAGTTCCAAGGTGACGGACTGACCCGAGCTACCCGGAGCGGTGGCACCGCTCTCGACGACCAGGCGCACACCTTCTGCCTCCAGCCCGTGCAGGGCGCGTTTCAATGCCGTCAGCTTTTCGGCGGCGACCTCGACGCGGGCAATGCCGGCAAACCGGCCGCCGAGATGGCACATGCGGCTCTCCAGCCAGTTGCCGCCCTGATCCGCGACACAGGCCGCGATTTTCTCCACCAGACCGGGTCGGTCGGCGGCCATGATGGTCATGACGAGGGTTTCGATCACGGGGGGAAGACTAGCCGCGCCGTGCGTGCCGGCAACCCGCTTCTCCGTCAAATTGTAGGGCTGGTCAGGCGGATGGATGGTCCCTTGGCGGGCCCACGTCTCCGCGGGCCGGGTTTCGCTGGAGGGTCGGTCTGCAGCCGTCGCCAAGGCGATGGCCGACAGGCCCGACCGACCGCGGCTCGCAGGGACGCGAGCCCTCCAAAGTAAAAGGCGGGATCGGCGATCCCGCCCCATAGATTCGGCTCCGTCCCAATCGGCGGTCGCCAATCAAAGATCGGCCATCCGCCTCACTCTTCCAACTCGACGTTCCAATACGCCACGTCGAGGAAGTCCTTCCACTTTTCGTGCTGGTGATTGCCGAGGACGAGCGAGATGACCGGGCGCCACTTCGGCTTCACCGGCTTGCGCACCAGACGCATGTGGGCCTCGTGCGGGAGGCGGTTCGCCTTGCGCGAATTGCACTTGATGCACGAGCAAACGATGTTCTCCCAGGTCGTCTTGCCGCCATAGTGCCGCGGGATGACGTGGTCGAGGTTGAGCTGCTCGCGATCATAGGTGTGGCCGCAATACTGGCAGCGTTCGCCATCGCGTTCGAAGACGTTGTTGCGCGTCAGCTTCAGCTCCTTGCACGGCAACTTGTCGAAAAAGGTGAGCAGGATCACGCGTGGCAGCCGGATGCTCCGGTTGATCGTGTGCACGGTTTCGTCCGCGTCCACCGGCGGGTTGTAGTTCGAAAAATCGATCCAATCCATCAGCGTGTACGTCCGGAACGCATCCTCCGTCTGGTGCACTACTTGCGCGTGTTCCCGGGCCAGCAAGGCGAACGCACGGCGTGCGGCGATGACGTTCACCGCCTGCCAGAGGCGGTTCAGCACGAGGACCGGCTGATCGAGGACGGCTTCCATACGCAACGGGCCTCGGAAATACCCGGCCCTTCGCGCCCTGTCAAGCTGGCCGCCGGCCACGCATTTCTTGCCACGAACTCGCTGGCATTCGCATGCTTCGGTCGGGAACGCCCAATTCGAATAATGACTCGCCACAAACCTGCCGTGGTCTTGTCTCATGCTCCTTACCAATGAAATTTCGCCCTTTTAGCGCCCTCGTGGCTTCCTTCCTCGTCCTGGCTCCGTGTCTACCTGCCGCCGATGCGACCCCGGCAGCCCCGGCGGCCCCCCCCGCCCCGGCCGCGCCGGCGGAATCGGCCACGGAGGCCAAGGTCAAGGACCTCGTCGGACGCATCACCGAAAAGCTCAAGGCCGGCCAGCGCACGGAAAAGGAACTCGCCGCGGAAATCGGCGAATTCGCCACGATCGCCGGCGCCGCGAAGCCCGACGAAGCGGCCATGGTCATCCTCATGAAGGCGCGCCTCTACCTTGAGGTTTTCCAGGACCCGGCCAAGGGCGTCGCCATTCTCAAGCAAATTGCGACCGACTATCCCAACGCCCCGGTCACGCCGCGGCTGGCGGCGGTCATCGACGACATCGAAAATCGCATGGCCGCGCAGTCGGTGCTTGAAGTCGGGAAGGCTTTCCCGGCCATCGGCGAGGCGGACACCGCCGGGAAACCGCTGGATCTGTCGGCGTACGCGGGCAAGGTCGTGCTCGTCGACTTCTGGGCGACCTGGTGCGGGCCTTGCGTGGCCGAACTGCCGAACGTCACGGCCGCATACGAAAAATATCACGCCAAGGGATTTGAGATCATCGGCGTCAGTTTGGACAAGGATCGCCAGGCGCTCGATGACTTCGTCAAAAAGAACAAGATGCCATGGCGGCAATATTTCGACGGCCTCGGCTGGCAAAACAAAGTCTCGAGTCGGTTCGGGATCGACTCGATTCCGGCGACTTTCCTGATCGACGGCCAGGGCAAGATTGTCGCCCGCGACCTCCGTGGCGAAGAGCTCGACCGGAAGCTCGCGAGCCTGCTGGCGAAGTAAGCTACCTTCCCCTCATCCCCGCGTCAGCGCCCGAATCTCCGCGCTGAACGCGGGATACGCCGCCGTCAGCGCGGCGCGTTCGCCGAGCACGAAATCGCTCCAACGGAACTCCGGCGCCACCACGCACGACACCAGCGCCCACCGGCCACCCGGCCGCAACCGTGTGCCCTGCCATGTGCGCGCCGGCACCACGTCGAGCGGCAACTGACCTTCCGCGGGATTTGCCCCCAGTTGCACCATGCAGCCGGTGCCAACCGGCGCCAGGCGCAGGGATTCGAGCGGATCACCGGCGAGGAATGACCAGATTTCATCAGTGTCCAGTTGGTGCATTGCCGAAAAGCCCTCTGGCGTGACGAGGAAATAGATGGCCGACCAGGCGCGCCGGTCGCTCCCCGGGAGGATCGCCTCCGCCTCCGCCACGCGGCGGAAATAGCCGCCCTCCTGTTCGAGCGGCGCGAGCTGCAGCAGCTCCGCCACCTGTTCAGCGGTATGCGTCCCGGGAGACAGCTTCGTCCTGTTCATGGCCGTCAAACAACCCGCCTGTCATCCTGGGTGAGACGAAGAATCCATCAGCACATCCGCAGCGATTGCCATGATGGATTCTTCACTGCGTTCAGCATGACAAAAATGGACACGAGTCGTCATCCCCCTGTCGGCGCGACCAACGGCTTGAGCGACTGGCTCTTGATGCGGATGCCGGCCAGGCGCGCCAGCACGGTTTCCACGTGCTCGGTTGCCACGTCGACATCGGTGTGTTCCTCATGGATGTCGATGGCTCCTACCACGCCCGCCGGCAGGCGGGTCACGCCAGCGATTTTACCGACGAGATCGGCCGGGGTCACCAGATGCTGGCGGCCGACATTGAACCGCACCGCGGTGAACCCCGCCTCGCGGCCGGTGCGCGGCTTGCGTTCGTAGTCGCGCTTGGCGGGCTTGTCCGTCGTGGAACCCGGCCTCCGGACGGATTCAGGGCGCCATGGAGGGCCGGCGTCCCTGCGGGCCGGCTCCGAGGTGGAGCGCGCAGATCTCGGCGCGCTGGATGGCGCGGAAAATGCGCTGGGGTCGGCGCGTTCCGCCTTGGCCGCCGCCTTCGCCGGTTCGGCCCCGGCCCCTTGCAGCAAATGGATCAGGGCCGCGGCGATGTCGGTGCTCGCATGTCCTTCCTCCATCAATCGGCCGATCAGCTCGTCCTGGGGCTTGAATTTCCTTTCCTCCAACACGGCCCGGATTTTGCCGAGGAAAAGGTTGCCCCGCGCTTCCTCGACCTCGTCGAGCGACGGCAACCGCTCCCGCCGGATCTTCAGGCGGCCGTAGTGCACCATGTTCTGCATCTTGTAGACTTCGCGGCCGGCCACGAACGTGAAGGCCATGCCCTTTTTCCCCGCGCGCCCCGTCCGGCCGATGCGGTGCGTGTAGTCCTCCACGTCGTTCGGCAGGTCGAAGTTGAACACCACCTCCAGGTCGTCCACGTCGAGGCCGCGCGCGGCCACGTCGGTGGCGATGAGGAACTCAAAACCCCGCCGGCGGAACTTGTCCATCACGCGCGTGCGCTGCGCCTGGGTGATGTCGCCGTGCAACCGGTCCGTTGAGTAGCCGCGGGCGTGCAGGTGTTCGTCGAGCTCGTCGACCATGATCTTGGTGCTGCAAAAGATGATGCCGAAGCGGAAGTCGTGGAGGTCGATCAGGCGCGTGAGCAGCTCGATTTTCGAGCGGCGATCCACCTCGAAATAGATCTGTTCCACCTGCGGGGCGTTCTGGGCGTGCGACTCGATCCGCACCCATTCCGGGTTGCGGGTGTAACGCTTGATCAGGTCCTGGATGGCGTGCGGCATCGTCGCCGAGAAGAACAGGCACTGCCGCTCCGCGGGCACCGCCTTGAGCACGTGCTCGATGTCGTCGCGGAAGCCCATATCGAGCATCCGGTCGGCCTCGTCGAGCACCGCGACCTTGAGTTTGTCCAGCCGCAGCGTGCCTCGCTCCATATGGTCCATCACCCGGCCGGGTGTCCCGATCACCACCTGGGCGCCCGCCGCCAGCGCGCGAAACTGCCGGTCATAGCTCTGTCCGCCGTAGATCGGCACCTCCAGCAAGCCTTTCTTGAAGGCCGCGAGTTTGCCAAATTCCTCCGCGACCTGTACGGCCAGCTCGCGCGTCGGGCAGAGCACCAGCACCTGGACCTGCTTCAGGGTCACGTCGACCTTTTCGATCGCCGGGATCGCGAAGGCCGCGGTCTTGCCTGATCCGGTGGCGGATTGGCCCACGACATCGCGCCCGGCCAGCCCGCTCGGTATGACCGCGGTCTGGATGGGCGAGGCCTCCTCGAAACCCATCCGATCCACCGCCTTCAAAAGCTCGGGCGAGAGGCCCAGTTCACTGAATGGACGTTTTTCCATGCGTGCACTCTGCGCGCCGCCGGGGAAAAAGAGAGCCTATTCTCGCAGGGCTGCAGCCGGGGTCGCTGACGCCGGATTCCCTCCTCATCGCGCAACCACCGGGGTCGGCGACCCCGGCTACAACGCGACCAAGCGTTTTGTCATTCTCCTTGCGTCGGCGGGCCAAGCGGCATCGACGGCGCGGGCGCCGCCACCTTCTTCTCAAAATACCTCAGCGCAAAATGGCTCTGGGCCGGTTCCTGGTAGATGATCGTCGCGCCGGCGGGCACCGCGGCGATGATCGCGTCCCGCGGCGGTTCGAGGCGGGCGAGCCACAAGTAGTGCAGGGCCTCGTCGAAGGGGTAAATCTTGCGCTCCGTGATGACGGTGGTCAGCGGATTCCACGGCAGGTAGATTTTGCCCTGATGCTGGCGCGCCAGCTTGATCAGCTCCTCCTGTCCGCGATAAGGCGTCCACACCATCCCGGCATTTCGGACCGGCAGCAACGCCGCCCCGACGCCGATCACCGCGACGCCGGCGAGCGCCCGCCACAACCGGTTGGCCACGGTGTTTTCTCCCTTTGCGAGGACCGAGGCCACCGCCACGAGCCCCGCGATCATCAGGTAGTTGGTTGCATGGATCGAATTGAGCGCCGCATCCACCACCATCGAGGCCATCAAGCCCATCGGAAGCTGCCAAAGTGCCAGCCACACCAGGAGACGCGCGAGCGCGGCGGCTTCCGGAACGACCTGCCCGCGCCACCGAAATCGCACCGCCACTGCTGCCGCCGCCGCCGTCAAAAGCCATAGCCATCCGGAAGCCACGGTCTCGCTGACATTGCGCCAAAGGATGTCCCATCCGCCCTGCCACGGCATCCGGGAGAAGAGCAACCACGCATTGAACAACATGCCCTCCGCCCCGAAGACAGTAAAAAAAACCGCGGCCAGACCGCCGCAGCCCGCCGCCAGCCAGAAGATCCACCGCCCCAGCAGCCGCCGGTGGCCATCCGCCCACAGCCACGCGAAGGTGGCGGGCACCAGCACCACGGACACCTGCTTGGCGGCCACGGACAACGCGACGGCGATCGCCGCCAGCGGCAATCCCGGCCGCCAGTCCCGCACGGCCGCGGCGTGCAACGCGACACATGCGACGATTGCCCAACCCATGCTGACCGCGTCCACATGCATGAACAAAAACGCGCTCCGCGTGATCGGATCGGCCAGCAGGAGGATGGTACCCAGCGCCGTCATGAATCGCGCCACGCCGGCCGCGCCGGCTGCCGCCACGCGGGTCACCAGCCACAGCGGCGCCACGATGGTGACCGCGTTCCACCACGACGCCAGCATGAGACCCAGGGTCGGATTGTCGGTCAGCCCCATCGGCAGGTACCAGAGCGGGAAGACCGGCCCGTACACCCAGCCCAGGTGGGCGCCCGTGTCGCGCAACGCATACAACGGCAATCCGCGCGCCAGCGCAAACGAAGGCGCCAGCCGCGCGCCATTCCACGGAATCCCGGGCGCCGTGCACATCATGCCCCACACCAATCCCCCGATCGTCAGCGCCAAGATGGCGGTCAGCAGTTTTTCGCCCTGGCGGGCAACGGGTTTGGGCGCTTCGCCTGACACACGACCATAGATAGGGGCGCGTTTTCAAAAAACATAGGACAAAATCGCCCCGCGACAGCTCCCATCGCTTAACAACTTCTTAATGCCCCGCCCTCCCCTCTTAATTAGGCCCGGCGCGACTGAAGCGGTAAGCTGCCGCCATGACCGCGTACGATGTTTGCTACCTGGGAGTATTCCTCGCGCTGTTGCTGGCGCTGACGCCGGCGCTTGGCCATTTGATCGCGAAAGCGCTCAAGGGCGAAGCCCCGGCGGGACTCCGTTGGCTCCAGCCCATCGAGCGACTGTTGTACCGCCTCGGCGGGGTAGACGCCGACGCGGAGATGTCCTGGCGCTCCTATGCGATCGCATTGGTTACGTTCAACCTGCTGGGCGGCGCCGCGATCCTGATCCTCCAGCTGGCCCAAGCCCACCTTCCGCTCAACCCGCAGGGCTTTGGGGCGGTTCCGCTGGGCGTGGCGGTCAATACCGCGGTGTCGTTCCTCACGAACACCAACTGGCAGGCCTACTCCGGTGAGTCGTCCCTGAGCTACCTGACCCAAATGGCCGGGTTGGGGGTGCAAAATTTCCTCAGCGCGGCCACCGGCCTCGCCGTCATGGCGGCACTGGCGCGTGGCTTGAGCCGCAAGGCTTCCGCCGGACTCGGCAACTTCTGGGCCGATGTCGTGCGCGCGACGCTCTACATCCTGGTCCCACTGTCTTTCATCCTCGCCGTCGTACTGGTTTCGCAAGGCGTCGTTCAGTCCTTCGCGGCATACCCGACCGCCACGACCCTCGCCGGCGCCGAGCAGGTCATTCCGCTCGGGCCGGCCGCATCACAGGTCGCCATCAAGCAGCTCGGCACCAATGGCGGCGGCTTCTTCGGCGTCAATTCCGCCCATCCCTTCGAAAATCCGACGCCCCTGTCCAACCTGCTGCAGACTCTGGCCATCCTGGCCCTGCCGGCAGGCTGTGTCTATGCCTTCGGCCAGATGGTCGGGGCGAGGCGCCATGCCTGGGTCATCTATGGCGTCATGCTGGCTTTTTTCCTGGGTGCGCTGGGGCTTTCGCTCTGGAGCGAATACGCCGCGCCGGGGTCGGCTGCCCTGGCGATGGAGGGCAAGGAGGTCCGCTTCGGGATAACGCCATCCATCCTCTGGGCCAATGCCACCACCGTGGCCTCCAACGGCTCGGTCAATGCCATGCATTCCTCGCTGTCCCCGCTCGCCGGGGGGCTGGCCTTGTTCAACATCTTGCTGGGTGAAGTCATCTTCGGCGGCGTTGGCTCGGGACTGTACGGCATGATCATGCTTGTCATCCTCGCAGTCTTCCTCGCCGGGCTCATGGTCGGCCGCACACCCGAATACCTGGGCAAGAAAATCGAGGCATTCGAGGTGCGCATGGCGGCCCTGGCGGTCCTGCTCCCCTGCGCCGGCGTGCTGCTGGGCTGCGCCATTTCATTTGCCACCGAGGCCGGCCGGGGCGCCGTCGGCAATGCCGGACCTCACGCGATCAGCGAAATCCTCTATGCCTGGGGCTCCATGGGGAATAACAACGGCTCGGCTTTCGGCAGCCTTACCGCGACCGGAGACCTCTATACCTGGGGTGGCTCGCTGGCCATGTTGCTCGGCCGTTTCGGTGTCATTCTGCCGGTGCTCGCACTCGCCGGGAGCCTCGCCGCTCGCAAGACCGTGCCCGCGTCCAGCGGCACCTTCCCCACCGACGGGCCGCTCTTCGCCTTTCTGCTGGCGGGGATCATCCTCATCGAGGTCGCCCTCGTCTATTTCCCCGCCCTGGCCATCGGGCCGGTCCTGGAGCACCTGCTCCTGCTGGCCGGCCGTACCTTCTGACGCCCATGAAGTCCTCCGCCTCCAACTGGAATTCGGCCCTGCTCGGGCGCGCCGCCCTCGACGCCGTCCGCAAGCTTGACCCGCGCGAACTCTGGCGCAACCCGGTCATTTTCGTCACCGCGCTCGGGGCGCTCGCGGTGACCGCGACCGCTGCCCGCGACCTGCTCGCGGGCACGCTGACCGGCTTCACCCTTCAGATCACGCTCTGGCTCTGGTTCACCGTGCTCTTCGCCACCTACGCCGAGGCCATCGCCGAGGGCCGGGGCAAGGCCCAGGCCGATTCGCTCAAGCGCGCTCGCTCCCAGACCTTTGCCCGGCGCCTGCGCGCGGGCGTCGAGGAACGCGTCGCCGCTCCCGACCTGCGCAAGGGTGACACCGTGGTCTGCGAGGCGCGCGACGTCATTCCGGCCGACGGCGAAGTCATCGAAGGCATCGCCAGTGTCGACGAATCCGCCATCACCGGCGAATCGGCACCGGTTGTCCGCGAGAGCGGAGGGGACCGGAGCGCGGTAACCGGCGGCACCCGCGTGCTCAGCGACCGCATCGTCGTGCGTGTCACGGTGGAACCGGGCGGTGGCTTCCTGGACCGCATGATCGGGCTGGTGGAAGGCGCCTCGCGCCAGCGCACGCCCAATGAAATCGCCCTCGGCATCCTGCTCGTCGCCCTCACCGCCATCTTTCTGGCGGTGGTCGCAACCCTGCCCTTCTTTGCCCGCTTCAGCGAGAGCCTGGCCGGCCAGGACGGCGCGGTCGACGTCTCGCTTCCCGTGCTGGTGTCGCTGTTCGTGTGCCTGATTCCCACGACGATTGGCGGCCTGCTCAGCGCCATCGGCATCAGTGGGATCGATCGGCTCATCCGGCGCAATGTCATCGCGACGTCCGGCCGGGCGGTCGAAGCGGCGGGTGACATCGACGTCCTGCTGCTCGACAAGACGGGGACCATCACCCTCGGCAACCGGCAGGCGGTGGAATTCCTGCCGGCACCCGGTGTGACCGCCGAACGGTTGGCGTCCGCGGCCCAGCTCGCGTCGCTGGCCGACGAAACACCCGAAGGTCGCAGCATTGTCGTGCTCGCCAAGGAAAGGTTCCAGTTGCGCGAGCGTGAGGTTGCCGCCCCGCACGCGACCTTTGTGCCCTTTGCCGCCCAGACGCGAATGAGCGGCGTGAATCTCGACGGCCATTCCATTCGAAAGGGCGCGGCCGACAGCGTGCGCTCCTGGGCGCAAGCCTTGGGCGGCGTCTGGCCTGCCGATGTGGCGGCCACGGTCGAACGCATCGCCAGGGCCGGTGGCACGCCGCTGGTCGTGGCCGAGGATGCCACCGTGCTGGGCGTCATCCACCTCAAGGACGTGGTCAAGGGCGGGATCAAGGAGCGCTTCTCCGAACTGCGCCGCATGGGGATTCGAACGGTGATGATCACCGGTGACAATGCCTTGACGGCCGCCGCGATCGCCGCGGAGGCCGGGGTGGATGATTTTCTCGCCCAGGCCACGCCGGAGATGAAGCTGGCCCGCATTCGTTCGGAGCAGGCCCAGGGCCGGCTGGTCGCCATGACCGGCGATGGCACCAACGATGCCCCTGCCCTGGCCCAAGCAGACGTTGGTGTCGCCATGAATACCGGCACCCAAGCCGCACGGGAGGCCGGCAACATGGTCGACCTCGACTCGAACCCGACCAAGCTCATCGAAATCGTCGAGATCGGTAAGCAGCTGCTCATGACTCGCGGCGCGCTCACGACCTTCTCCGTCGCCAATGACGTGGCGAAGTACTTCGCCATCATCCCCGCCATGTTCGCCGGGCTCTACGCCGTGTCCGGCGGCAGGGGGCCGCTGGCCACCCTCAACCTCATGGGGCTGCATTCTCCGCAAAGCGCGATCCTGAGTGCCGTGGTCTTCAATGCGCTCATCATCATCGCCCTCGTGCCTCTCGCCCTGCGCGGCGTCGTTTATCGTGCCCTGCCCGCGGCGGACCTCTTCCGGCGCAACCTCCTGGTGTACGGTCTTGGCGGGCTGGTCGCGCCGTTCGTCGGAATCAAGCTCATCGACCTGGTGCTGGTGGCGTGCCGGCTCGTTTGAACGCCATGAACTCTCCGCCTCCTCCCGAACCATTCAGCCAGCGCCTTTTGGGCGCCGTGCTCATCCTGTTGGCCGTCCTCGCCTTCATCGGCCTGTTCAAGGACCTGGCCCAGCGCCCCACCGGAAAATCCCGCGTGGACTGGCCGGAACCCCGTTCCGTGAAACCCTGAACCCTTCTCGCCGTGAAAACATCATTTCAATCCGCGCGCCTGTTGCTCGCCCTCACCCTCCTGACCGGTGGTCTCTATCCGCTCGCGGTCTGGGCAGTCGGTCACGTCTGCTTCCGCGATGCCGCGGAAGGCTCGCAGCTCCGTCGCAACGGCCGGCTGGTCGGCTCCGCCCTCCTCGCCCAAAAGAATGACGACCCGCGCTATTTCTGGGCGCGTCCGTCCGCGGGCGACTACGCCACCGTCGCCTCCGGTGCCAGCAACCAGGGCTGGACCAACGCCAAACTTGCCGCCGCCGTGACCGAACGCCGGAACGCCTTGGGCGATTCGCCCGATCTTCTGGCTGCCAGCGGCAGCGGTCTCGATCCCCACCTGTCGCCCGCCGCGGTCCTTGCCCAGGCCGCCCGCGTGTCCCGATCCCGTCAGCTTGGTGCGGCGCAACAGGTTGCCCTGAATGATCTCATTGCGCGACACGTCGAAGGTGGGCAGATTACTCCAGCCCGCGTCAATGTCCTGCGCCTGAATCTCGCCGTCGATACTGCCTTCCCGCTGCCTTGACCGTCGAACCCACCGCTGCCCGCCCCGACCCCGATGCGCTCCTCTCGTCGCTGCGCGCGGCAGAGGCGCGAGCCCGGCGTGGCCACCTGAAAATATTCCTCGGGATGTGTCCGGGGGTCGGCAAAACCTACGCCATGCTGCGCACGGCGCAGCAGGAGCGGGCCGCCGGCACGCCGGTGGTCGTCGGCCTGGTTGAAACCCATGGGCGCGCCGAAACGGAAGCCCTGCTGGCCGGTCTCACGGTCCTGCCCCGCAAGTTCATCGAACACCGGGGCACTCGGCTGACCGAACTGGACCTCGAGGCCGTCCGCACGCTCCACCCGAAGCTGGTGGTGGTCGATGAACTCGCCCACACCAATGCCCCGGGTTCCCGGCATGCGAAGCGCTGGCAGGATGTGCTCGAATTGCTGGAGGCCGGCATCGACGTGTTGACGACCCTCAATATCCAGCACGTCGAATCGCGCGCCGATGCCGTCCGGCAGATCACCGGCGCTCCCCAGCAGGAAACGGTGCCCGATTCGATGCTCGACCTCGCCGACGAGCTCGAACTGGTCGACCTCACGCCCGAAACGTTGCTCGATCGGCTCCAGGAGGGCAAAGTCTATCTCGGCGAGCGGGCCGCCGCGGCACGGGAGAATTTCTTCAAGGAATCGCATCTGGCGGCCCTGCGCGAACTCGCCCTGCGCTACACGGCCGAGCGGGTCGACCGGCAGCTGCGGGAACTGCGGGCGGGCGTCGCCAAGCAAACCGTGTGGCGCAGCGGGGAACGGCTGCTCGTCGCCGTCGGACCGAGCCCGTTCTCGACCCAACTCGTCCGCTGGACGCGCCGTCTGGCCGCCGCGCAAGGCGCACCTTGGCTCGCGGTCCACGTGGAGTCCGTCACGCCGCTCACGCCCGACGATCGCAAGCTGCTCGACCGCAACCTCGCCCTGGCCCGTGAGCTCGGGGCCGAGATCGTCGTCACCCACGACAACGACATCGCCGCCGCCCTGGTTCGCGTCGCGCTGCAGCACAACGCCACCCAGATTGTCGTCGGGAAGCCCCGCCATGCCTGGTGGACGCGATTCACACCGGGCGGCTCGCTGGTGGACCGCATCATCTGGCTGGGCGGGAACATCGACGTCTACGTCGTGCCGGCGGAAACTTCCGGCAGCCCGCTTTCCTTCGACAGCCTGGATCATGAGTTGCGCAGCGGCGCCGGTGAATACGGCCTGGCGGCCGGCGTCATCGCCGCCCTCACGCTCGCCGCGCTCCTCCTTCCGACCAACTACTATCTCGCCGCCGGCCTGGTCTACCTGCTGGCGGTGATCCTCCTCAGCCTCCGCGTCGGGCGTGGTCCCGTCCTGATGGCCGGCGTGCTCAGCGCCCTGACCTGGAACTACCTGTTTATCCCGCCGCGCTTCACATTCCGCATCGAGAAGATCGAGGACGGATTGCTCTTTGGCACCTATTTCGTGGTGGCGCTGGTCGCCGGCCAGCTGACGTCCCGCATCCGCGCCCAAGCCCTCGCGGAACGCCGTCGCGAAGGCCGCGCCATGGCCCTCTTCAACCTCACGCGATCCCTCGCGGAGGCCCGCTCGCTCGACGAAGCGGTCTTCGCCGCCCTCCGGCAGGCCGATGCGCTCTTTGGCGCCAAGACCGCGCTCTTGCTCCACCTGGGCGATGAACGGCTGGCACCGCATTTCTCGGGATCGTTTGCCCTGGACGACAAGGAACGGGGCGTGAGCGACTGGGTCTTCCGACACCGGCGGCCGGCCGGGCGCTTCACGGACACCCTCCCCGGCAGCGCCGCCTTCTACCTGCCCCTGGTGCGCGAAGATCGCGCGGTCGGGGTGCTCGGCGTGGCGGTCCCGCGCGACGTGACGCTCACGCTCGCCCAGCGCGACTTGCTGGAGGCCTTCGCCCGGCAACTCGCGCTGAGCGTCGAGCGGGAGCACCTGCGCGACGCCAGCGAACGGGAGAAACTGCTCGCCGAATCCGAAAAGCTCCACCGCGTGCTGCTGGACAGCGTTTCCCATGAACTGCGCACGCCTTTGGCCGTCATCAGCAGCTCGCTCGAAAACATCCAGGACGCCCCGGCCGATTTACGGGCGGAGCTCGTCCGGGAAGCTCGCGCCGCCGCCCGCCGGCTGAACCGGCTGGTGGGCAACCTCCTTGACCAGACGCGACTCGAGAGCGGTGCCCTGCGACCACGCCTCGACTGGTGTGACCCTCGCGACCTGATCAATGCCGCGGTGGAGGGTGTCCGCGACACGCTCGTCCAACATCCGCTGGAGATTTCCCTACCGGACGAACTGCCCCCGCTTCGCGCCGACTATGCCCTGACGGAACAGGCCCTCGCCAACCTGCTCCTCAACGCGGCGCGCCATACGCCGGACGGCACCCCGATCTTTGTCGCGGCTGGCCTCGACCACGACGGAAGCCGCATGTATTTTACCGTCGCCGACCGCGGCCCGGGCTTCCCGCTGGCCATGCGCGAACGCTTGTTCAAGAAGTTCGAACGGGGGGACGCCGCCAAAGCGGGAGGCCTCGGCCTTGGGTTGTCGCTGGTGCGCGGTTTCGTGGCCGCCCAAGGCGGCGAAGTCGTCGTGGGCGAGAACCCGGGCGGCGGTGCCGTCTTCACCATTTACCTGCCCCATACGCCCCCGCAGACTCCGCCCGAATGAACAGCCAGCCGCCCATGGCCCCTGCGACCCTGCTGGTCATTGATGACGAAAAACAGATCCGGCGGCTGCTCCGCGTCACCCTCGAATCAGGCGGCTATCAAGTGCGCGAGGCGGAGAATGCCCTGCTGGGCCTGCAGGAGATCGCCCACCGGGCGCCGGAGGGGGTGATTCTCGATCTCGGTCTGCCCGACCTCGACGGCACCGAAGTCATCCGACGGCTGCGCGAATGGTCGCGCGTGCCGGTGCTCGTCCTCTCGGTCCGCGAAAACGAGGACGACAAGATCGCGGCCCTCGATGCGGGCGCCGACGATTATCTGACGAAGCCGTTTGGCGGACGCGAACTCCTGGCCCGGGTGCGCGCCATCCTCCGCCGCAATCCGCCGGCGAACGAACCGGCCATTGTCCGAATCGGCGACATGGAAGTCGACCTCGCGGCCCGGCAGGTGCGCCGCGGCGGCGCCGAGGTCCGCCTGACCGCCAAGGAGTATGCGATGCTGCGGCTGCTCGTGCAGCACCGCGGGAAGGTGGTTACGCACCGCCAGATCCTGCGTGAACTCTGGGGCCCCGCCGCCGAGGAACGCACCGACTACCTGCGCGTCCACATGGCCCACTTGCGGCGGAAACTGGAGGCCGACCCGCACGCCCCGCGCCACCTGAAGACCGACGCCGGGATCGGTTATCGGCTCGTCACCGAATCCTGACCGCCCCGTCAATCCCCGGCGGGCTTCCCTTCCCGCGGCAACGGCAGGGCCGGGGCGATGCCGCGCAGGGAATCGAGCAGCGACAAGGTGACGTCAAAATGTTCCGCGCCGCGGGTGACATGCAGTGTGACATGGAACGGGGCGTGGCCTCCCATTGCCCCCCGCGGGACTTCCCACCGGTAGCGGTCCCCAACCTTCAAGCCGGCCCGCTCGGCCCGGCTGCCGGCGTCGACCTCCTTGATCACCATCTCATCCCCATCCGGCACCGCCACGAATCCGTAGACTGCCGGCCGGCCATCGTGATCGAGCGGGCCCGGCCACCGCGTCGTCACAACCGTTTCCTCACCCAACAGCCACAGCATCTTCTTGCGCTGGTCGATGACGAGCTTCCAGGGCGCCAGCGCGGCGGAGCCGAGCGTATTTTTCTCGGCCGAGCCGATCCATGCGTCGCGCCAGATGATCGCACCCAGGCGAATGTCTCCCGCCAGTTGGCCGAATCTCGGGCGCCAATAACCCGCGATGCCGGAGTAGTATTCGTCGGCGTTGATCAGCCCGGATCGCGTTGGGTAACTTTCGATGTCGGTGAACAAAAACCCCACGCCCGTCCCGGTATCGATCAGGACGGTGGCGGTGGGGCGCGTGGCGGACGGCGTCGCGATGACCACGTGGGGAATGGTGCCCGTGTACGGCAGGCCGGCCGCGACGGGATTCGTCACGCTGCCCAGTCGCCGCAAACTGACCGTGCGCCGTGGAAAATCGATTTCGAGCAATGCGTCCCGAAACGCGCCCAGCCCGATGATGCCACCGTTGATCTTGTCCTGCGACGCTGGCAGCCGGGCCACGATTTCGGGGTTTAGAATCGTGCCGCCGACGCCCTGCAGGAGGAGACCCGGTGATTCGATCCGATCGAGCGTGACCATCGGCGCACGCTGGGGTTGACCGCCATGCCCCGAGATTCTGGCCACGAACCAGCGTGAGGCCGGGATTCGTGCTTCGCGGGCAACTTGAGGCGTGATTCCCATCCCATCCGCGCCGGTATCGATCAGGAAGCGATAGGGCCCTCTCCGGTTTATCATCAGGTCCACCCAAGGCTGACCCGCTGCAAAGGTCGCGGGTAACTCGACCAAATCAGCCGACAGCAGCGTTTGCCGGGGAGACCGACTGAGCAATGGCCAGCCCGTGCAGCCCGACAGCGCCAAGCTCAGCAGAAACAGGAAACAGCGGAGACTGGGCGAATGCACCCTTCTCCAAATATGTCATTCGCAGCCAATGGGAAGGACGATCAGGCGCATCGCCATCCCGGGGAACGGCGCAGCCAGGAGAAATAGCCTCGCCATGTCGGCGCAGAAGCAGGCTAATGACCCACTATGCCATTCTCCAAGCTCGGGCTGCCGCCCGCCCTCGTCAACGGTGTCAAAGCCATGGGCTACACCGACCCGACGCCCATCCAGCTGCGCGCCATTCCGGTGGTACTGGGCGGCGGCGACCTCATTGGCTCGGCCCAGACCGGCACCGGCAAGACCGCCGCTTTCGCGCTGCCCGTGCTCGCCCGGCTTGGCCAACACGAATTCCGCGGTCCGCGCGTGCTCGTGCTCGAGCCCACGCGGGAACTCGCGGCCCAGGTGGAGACCGCGTTTCGCGACTTCGGGCGGTTCACGGACATCCGCGCGACCGTCGTCCATGGCGGCGTTGGTTACGGACGCCAGCGCAGCGAGATCCAGGCCGGCACCGATGTCGTCATCGCGACGCCAGGCCGCTTGATGGACTTCCTCAACGAAGGTACCCTCCGGCTCGAGGGCGTGAAAATCCTCATCCTCGACGAAGTGGACCGCATGCTCGACATGGGATTCATCAAGGACGTGAAGAAAATCATCGGCCGCTGCCCGCGCGAGCGCCAGACCCTCTTCTTCTCCGCCACCGTCCCGCCGGAGATTGAAGAAGTCGCGCGCTTCGCCCTGCGCAACCCGGCCCGCGTCGAAATCGGCGTGGCGCGCTCGGTCAATGAGTCGGTGAGCCACGCGTTCTACCCGGTGCCGCAGCTCAAGAAATTTGACCTGCTGGTGGCCCTGCTGGCCAAGACCGATTTCCAGAGCTGCATCGTGTTCTCGCGCACCAAGCACGGCGCCGACAAGATCGCGCGCAAGCTCAAGGCCGCCAACCACTCGGTCGCCGTCCTCCATGCCAATCGGTCGCAAAACCAGCGCGTCGAGGCCCTCGAAGGGTTCAAGTCCGGCAAATACGAGGTGATGGTCGCAACGGACATCGCCGCCCGCGGCATCGACGTGAGTGGCGTGTCGCACGTCATCAACTACGACATTCCCGCCAACCCCGAGGACTACGTCCATCGCATCGGCCGCACCGGTCGCGCCATGGCGGTGGGCGATGCCTTCACCCTTACCACGCCGGAGCAAGCGGGCGAGATCCGCGCGATCGAGCGGTTCATCGGCCAGAAGGTGCCCCAGCTCAAGCTGGAGGGATTCGACTATCATGCGCCGGCGACCATCGGGCCCGCCCGGGAGCCGCGTTATGTCGATCCGCGGGCGATCAAACACGGACACCGTTCAGGCCATCGCCATGGCGGTGGCCATCACTCGCGCCCCCCGGCACCTCATCCGTCCCCCGCGGCACATTCCCAACCGCCCGCAAAGTCGGCCCATCAATCGCCGGCGCCTCATCCGACGCCAGTTCCCTCATCGGCCCAGCCCGGCGGCCACGGACAAGCGGCGCCGCCGAGGAAGCCCGGCAATCTTTCCCGCGGACGGTGGCACCGGCGCGGGTAGGAGCGGCCGGAAGATTCGCGATGCGGCCGCCGCCAGCGGTCGCGGCATCGTCTTGGGAGGCGGCGACGGCGATCCCCAAGTTTCTCCAAAAGCGATGTTCACTTTAAGTAACGCTAATTCCCGGCGAGGTAATTAATCCTTTTTTTACTCAAGAAGTCCCACAAGCCCCACGAGACTAGGACTTTGGAATTGGCGATCATCCCGTCGTACCCCATTCTTCGGCGCATGGCCGAAGTGGACAGCCTTCAGGTGGACACCAGTCGCGGCGGCTTGATCATCCGGCTCCATGGCCGCGGTCTGATCGAACGAAAGCAGCAAACCATCCAGGAAATCATGGAGGTAATGAAGGAGCACCGCGCGACCACCGTGCTGATCGACCTGCGGGAGGTTCCCCCGCCGTACGTCTTCATGGACCGCTACAAAATCGGCGAATTGGTCGCCCGCCACTTCGCCGGCCTTTCGATCGCCGCGTTGGTCAATGCGGCCCAAGCCGGCGAGCAGAAGATCGGCACCCTCGTCGCCGCCAACCGCGGTGTGCCGGTGCAATTGTTCACGGAGGCCGCGCGCGCCGAGCGCTGGCTCAACCAACAGGCGCGGCCGAAACCCGTCGCGTGAGCGAACGGCCGTTGCGCCTGTTCTCCAGCATGAGCGATCCCGTCAGCCTGCACTCGGAATATCGCGACGACTGTCTCGTCATCTCTGTGCGGGGACGCGACATCTTCGAGCGGGTGAACGTGACGCTCGAATCCATTGCCGCCACCATCCGCTCGCGCCCCGTGTGCGCCACGCTCATCGATATCCGCCTGGTCCCGGGCCCAATTTCCTTCCTGGAGCGCTTTCAGCTGGGCGAGGCCGCCGCCCGTCTGCTGCCCCGGCTGCCCCTGGGCATCCTGATGCGCGAAGACCAGGCCGATCCCAGGCGCATCGGCCAGCTCGCGGCCAGCAATCGTGGATACACGGTCGAAGTGTTCACCGTGCCGGACGCGGCGGAGGCATGGCTGAAACATTTCCATGCCCTGCCCGGCACGGCGCCCTAGCTGCATTATTTCACACTCAGAAGTGTGAAGTATGCGCCCGGTCGGGCCGACATTTCGGTGATTGGGTCGCTCATGACTGGGAAATGTCCGGGGTAGGGCGGTTTCAAAAATGTCGTAGCCGGCAATGCCGAGACAAAAACAAATCCCCCGCCTCCGTCATTCGGTAGTGGGTCCATTTGGTTCTTTCGCGGTGATTTGAATGTAGGGTCGGCGCTTGCGCCGACCTCATGCGCGAGGTCGGACCAAGGTCCGACCCTACCTCGGACTGCAATGGACCCACTACCCGTCATCCTGAGCAACGCGAAGGATCCAAGCTGGGGATGCAATCAGCGCCTACTCTTTTGATCCTTCTCCCGCGGCCGTGGGATCAGGACGGTGGAGAAAATGGGGTGTGGGCACTTGGAACGGCTATCGTTCATTTTGAACCGCTCTAGCCCGGACATTTCACAGTCATGAGCGATCCAATCAGCAAAATGTCCGTCCGCCCTCCGGGCGGAGCGACTTTGTCGCGGCGCGCCCCGACAAGGTCGGCCCGACAGGGCGAATACTTCACACCACTGAGTGTGAAATATGCGGGCTAGCGTTTGTCACTCACGCAAACCTGCGATTTGCAGTTGCCACGACCCGGCGCAGCGTCGCCATAACGCGGGCGGGGCATGAAGCTCGGGGAATTCACGCCGGTGCCGCGTGGCGAGTCGCAAAGCGCGATGTCAGCGATCTCCTTGGCCACGCGGTTCACCCCCTCGGCGTTCTTCAGGAAATAGCGGGTATTCCCCCGCGCATAGGCTGACGCGTTGTTGTAGCGCATGATGCAATCCTCCGCCCCGCTATGCTGGCCGTGCTCCACCGCGACCCAGTACTCCTTGCCGCTCAAGCGGCCGAACAGCTCATCCGACGGATTGATCGGCTCGCCGGACAAGTCGTTTATCAGGGTCACCGGGTTGGTGGCGCCTCCGGCGTTCTCCAGGATAACCGCGGCATCCTTCGGATCCGCCGTCCAGCTGACCCGCCCGACGTCCTCCTCGCCGTGGTGTCGGACGCCGATGGTGTGAAACAACTCGTGGGCGACGACCATGGCAAACAGGTTGGTGCGCAACGTGGATTGCCCCTGGGGATCCACCGTGAAGCTGCCGTCAGCCTGGAGCACGCCCATCACCGTGTGCCATTCCCCCGGTTGAAAATCCGCGCCAATCAGGACGTACCGAAAACGCGCCGGCGACCATGGCGCCGGGTCATTCGGCACCCGCAGGATGGCTTCCGCCCCGCCGGTATCCTCCGTGGTCGAGCGCAGCACCACACCATGCTGGTCGACTACGTGAAATGCCGGGTCATGGTTGCAGTTCACAACCTTGTCGAAGGGCAGTCCATCGACCGGTCGCTGGCGTCCGAATTCCGTCGCACGGAATTTGTGGTGGGTTTTGACGCCCGACACACTCGAGAACAACGCGAGGCCGTCCTCCGCCGCAGCCCCCACTTCATTGCGCACCATGTAGTCGCGCTGGCGCGGATCGGTGCGGACATGTTTTCCGTTTTCGCAGAATCCGCGGTATTCCTCGTATACCGAGAAGCCGTCGCCGAGATGCGCCGGGCCGATGTCGGAATCGAAGCCGTCGCGGTCGGCCTTGTCATCGACCCGGCGCTCGCCATTCGTCTCCCGCCAGACATCGGTGATGACTGATCGCGTGGTCCGAAACGGGATCAGCAACGCTCCGGCCTCATTGCCGACGCGGGCCTGTGCCTCGATGCGCCGGCCATCGATCGCCACAGTGGCGGTTAAGCGGCCATGGGAACCGTAATCGTGGCTCATCACCGTCAGTGCGACGGGACCTGGCGCGGCCGCGGTGGTGCATTCGTCGTCCGCCAGTTTTTCAAATAGGGAGTTTTCCGCGGCGGTGGCGAAAAACCGCAGGTCGGGCTCCTGATCGGGGTCCTGCACCGGGTAATTCATGCACCATCCGGGGTTTTGGGAGACGTCCGCGAGCCGGAAGGTCGTCTTGTACGGCACCGTCACCGGCTCCTTCTCCCCCACCTTGAATACTCTCACCTGGAATCGGGTCGCGTTCCCGTGGGTGTGGTTCGGCTGCATGGGATCGAGGGGCACAACGGCTCCCGGATCCAACAGCGGTCCCAGCGGCAACCAACCCTTGAAGGCACCCTCGTCGACGGGTTCGATGAATGCCTCATACTCACCGAGAGGAGCGATGGTGATCGTCCACTCGACCTGCTCGGTGGTGACGTTGCCGCCATTCGCGTCGGTGTCGTTCGACCTGCCCGTGATCCGATACACGCCGTCCTTCACCTCGACCTTGGAGTTCTCCTCGTTAAACGACGCGCTCATCCCCTGCCGGGCCTCATCCGTCCCGGTGTGGGTTTCCCAGCGGTTGTCCGAGCTGTTGTACTGCCGGCCGATGCTGTGCTGCGCACCGACCAGGCCGATGCTGGCGTCGCCGTGAAACTTGCGGTCCGAGGCATAGTTGAACGTGAAGCCGATGCTGGCGAATTTGGTGCACTCGGTGGTGGCGCTCGTAACCGTGTTCCAGCTCGAGTAGTCCTCGGTGGCGATGAAGGAGCCGCCGCCCGTGAGCGTAACCGTCTTTTCGCAGCCGAAATCGATCGTCAGCCGGCTGCCGGGAAGAAACGGCGATCCATAGGTTGCCAGCCGGTAGCTCCCGTTGAAATCCCGCCGGATCTCCCGCTGCAATTCGGGGGCACGCTCCTTCTGGACGTAATTGCCGTTGATCCGGACCGCGATGTCGTAGGCCGGCAGGCCGGATTCCTTCGCCAACTTCAAGGTCGCCTGGCGGTCCGCCTCATCGCAATCCAGCTGGGCGAACAGTGAAACGGCGAGGGCCGGCACTAGCCCGCATATTTCACACCCAGAGGTGTGAAACATGCGCCCTGTCGGGCCGACCTTGTCGGGGCGCGCCGCGACAAAGTCGCTCCGCCCGGAGGGCGGACGGACATTTTGCTGATTGGATCACCCAAGACTGTGAAATGTCCGGGCTAGCAGGGCGCGGGCAACGGACCTGATCGTCTTCATCGGAAATCGCGGGGCGGGGAACGGTCACGGGGCTGACGAACGCCGCAATTCTCAACCCGCCCGGTGGCCGCTGTCGAGCCAGCACCCGGCCCGCTGACCCACCGCTCCGGGGCAGGGTCGTTCGGCCGATCCAGGGATTGGATTGAACAACGCATCCGGTGCACCTAAACGCTAACCCGATGGAGCTCGCCCCCGTATTCCAAGTCACGCCGCCTCGCGGCTCACTCCCATTTTTTCCCCGGCGGTGGCTGGTGGCTGGCGCGGCTGCTTTCCTTGCCTCCACGGCATTTTGCGCGCCACTCGAATTCGAGACGATCAAGTGCAACATTGACGAAAACGGCGACGGGCGGGTGATCGGGATTGCGAGAAATACGACCAATCATCTGGTTATACAGCCAACTCTTGAAGTCACGTACGTGACCCGGGAGCAACCCACCAGGCCTCAAGTGGCCCGCCTCTCCCTCGCCTACCATGCCCTCCCGGGACAATCGCGGCCGTTTCATTCCGGCAATTCCTCCGCCCCACCTTTCTACGACCGGAAGCAAGGCGCCATATCCCATGAATCGATCCTGGAAGTGAAATCCTGGCGGACCCTGGCGGATGCTGGAGGAGCCCAGCGCGAATTGGTATCAATGGACCAAGGAGCGGGAGTCGCTGGAACCGAAGGATGTGAAGTTCACCTTCTCCCCGAGCGTGGCCGGGGCCACCGGCGGAATTGGGCTCAAAGGGCGACTCTCAGCCCCCGCTGGTTCGCATTTTGAATACATCGAGATGATTGCCTCGTGCTTCGATGCCTCGGGCCAGCTGGTGGAAGTCTTCAGCTTCCGTGTCGCGCCCAGGGACGCAATGTGTGTCCGGCCCTTCCCCTACACCTTTGAAGCAGGAGAATCCAACCACCTGAAGACCGCTCCCGCGACGGTTCAGGTGCAGCCCGCCTACTCCGTGCCCTGCGCCAGGCAGCATTGAACTCCGCCGCCGGGATCCCTCACCGCACCTGCAGCGTGTCCGCTTCGTAGGCGAGGCCGAGGGAGGGAATTGTCACGGCCTTGCGGGCACCCTCCTTTCGCACTTTGCCCGCCAGCCAGGCGTCGTGCCCGGCGGACCGCGCCGCCGCGAGGGTCGCTTCGACGGCATCCGGCGCGACATAGGCGGCGAAGCCAACGCCCATGTTGAAAGTCGCGTAAGCCTCGCGCAGGTCAATGGGTCCCGCCTCCATGAGAAACTGGAAAAGGGCGGGGATCGCGCGCGGCTCCGTGATCTCGTAAACGAACGGCTCCTCGAGGCGCATCAGCTTGCGCCAGCCATGACCCGTGACGTGCGCCACATAGTTGAGTTTCACGCCGGCCTGCTGGCAACGGACCACGAAATCCACATAGATGGCCGATGCGGCCAGGAGCGCCTCGCCGTAGGTGCGATTGTCGCCATGGCCGATCGGTGTCTGGTAACCGGCGGGAAGCTTCTCGGCGATCAGCCGGCACAGGCTGAGGCCGTTGGTCTGCACGCCCGTCGAGGCGAGGAAGATGATGGCGTCGCCGTCCCGCACCTCGCCGGTAATGCGCAGCGATTTCGGCGCGATTTTGCCGATCGCCGAGCCGGCCAGCACGATGGCGTCGGGATGGACGATACCCTTGAGGGTCGGCGTCTCGCCGCCGCCCCACACCGCGCCCGCGCGGTGGCAACCCTCGGCCCAGCCCTCCACCAGTTGCTGCATGCGCTCGGCGTCGGCGAACCAACCCGAGTCGCCGACCGCCGCGTGCATTGCGACCGAGATCGGGCGCGCGCCGCAGGTGATGAGGTCGTTGACGATCGTCGCGACGGTATCGATGGCGATCTCGCGGTAAAGGCATTTGCCCGTCTGGGCGTACACGACATCGGCGACCAGGTTCTTGGTCCCGAGGCCCTCCTCCACGTGGGCCAGGAAATGGTCGCCGGCCTCGATCAGGTAGGCGCTTTCGCCGCGCGTGGTCGCCGGCTCGGCGTAGCCGTGGGCCTTCAGCTCGCCCGCCGTCCCGCGGGCCGCCTGCTGGCACGCGCGCTTGAACGCATCAAGCTGCTCATACCGGACGCCGGAAGATTCGTAGGAGAGGGACATCAGTGAAGACAGGACCGAGGATGGAGGACCGTGGCGCTCACAAACACGAAGGAAGGGCTGAATGAACTGTGCGTGGTCATCTGTACTCCGTCCCCTGGTCAGTACGACCGTCCCTCGTGCTTCTCGAAATAATTCACGAAGGCCTGGTTCACCACCCGGAAGCCGCCGGGCGTGGGATAGTTGCCGGTGAAATACCAGTCGCCGCTGTGGTCGGGCAGCGCTCCGTGCAGGTTTTCGATCGTCTGGAAGAGGATCTCGATTTCGCCCCGCCAGCCGTTGGGCTTGGGCGAAACCAGCTGCGTGATCTTGCGGGAGAGCTCGTCGGCGGAGAACGGCTCGTAAATCTTCCGCACATGGTTGATCGGGACCTTGCCGGGCGCCTTCAGCTCATCGCGGCACAGGCGGTAAACCTCCTCGATCAGGCCACCCTGCCCGCGCTCCTTGAGCAGCGTGATCGCGGCCTCGAACGCCACGAATTTGCCGATCTCCGACATGTCGATGCCGTAGCAATCCGGGTAACGGATCTGCGGCGCCGTGGAGGCGATGATGATTTTCCTCGGGTTCAGGCGCTTCAGGATCCGCAGGATCGACCGACGCAGGGTCGTCCCGCGCACGATCGAGTCGTCCACGCACACCAGGTTGTCGCGCGGCTCGATGATGCCGTAGGTCACGTCATAGACCAGCGACGCCAGGTTGTTGCGTGACTTCTCCTGGCTGATGAAGGTCCGCATTTTCACGTCCTTGGAGACGACCTTTTCGCCGCGCGGCCAATTGTTGAGAATGAGGTCATCCACCAGCGCCTCGGTAATCGCACCGCTTTTCGCGGCGTCGAGCAGGGTTTGCTTGACCTCCGCCCGGCGGCGGAACCGCAACTCGCTCATGAGGCCGAAATAGGCCACCTCGGCGGTGTTGGGGATGAAGCTGAAGACGGAATTCTGCAAATCACCGCCGATCGAATTCAAGATCTGCGTGGCCAACCCGGCGCCCAGGGCCTTGCGTTCGCGGTAGATGTCGGCGTCATTGCCGCGGGAAAAATAGATGCGCTCGAACGTGCACTGCGTCTTCGGCAGCGCGGGCGTGATGCGCTCCACGGCCACGCCGCCGGACTTTTTCATGATCACGGCACACCCGGGTTCGACCTCGCGCACCTCGCGCGCCGCCAGGTCAAACACCGTGCAGAGCGGCGCGCGTTCGGAGGCGAAGGCAACCACTTCGTCGTTCTCGAACCAATGGCAGGGCCGGATGCCGGACGGGTCGCGCGTGACGAAGGCGTCGCCGTTGCCGAGCAGGCCCACGAGCGCGTAGCCGCCATCCCAGTTGGCCGACGCGGTCCGGAGCACGCGGGCGGGGTCGATTTCCTCGTTGATGCGGCGGGAAATCTCCGCGCCCGGCAAGCCGGCGGCGCGCAGCTCGCGGTAGATCCGCTCGTGTTCGTCATCGAGGCAGAAGCCGATGCGCTCCAGGATGGCCTGGGTGTCGGTGGCGAAGATCGGGTGCTGGCCGATGGCGATGAGGCTGTTGTTGAGCTCGGCCGTGTTGGTCAGGTTGAAATTGCCCGCGAGCATCAGGTTGCGGGTCGGCCAGGAGCTGCGCCGGAAGAAGGGATGGCACGCGCTCAGGTTGTAGCCGCCCGAAGTGCCGTAACGCAGGTGACCGAGGTAAAGCTCGCCGCAGAAATCGAAGTTCCTTTTGACCGTATCGGGAAACTCCGGATGGATGGTGCCGTCGCCCACGAGCGACGTGTAGCGCGCGGTGAGTGACTGGAAGATCTTGTCGAGGGGGTTGATCTCCACGTTGCGCTCGCGAAACATGTACGGTTCCCCGGCCGGCACGTCGAATTTGACGCAGGCCACGCCCGCTCCGTCCTGGCCGCGGTTGTGCTGCTTTTCCATCAGGAGAAACAGCTGCTGGAAGCCCCACAACGCCGTGCCGTATTTCTCCTGGTACCAGGCGAGCGGCTTCTTGAGCCGAACCAGGGCAATGCCGCATTCGTGGGTGATGAACTCGCTCACGCGCCCTCCTTTGTTCCCCGCCGCCGGCCCAGTTTTTGGGCTACACTGCGCCCGGCCGGAAGATTCTCTCTGGGCGATGGGCGGACGAGGCGATGAATCACGACATTAAAGACGTTTAATGGGCCCACCGAGGCGCGTTCGTCAACGGCTTTCTCACCACGAGAGGGAAGTGACCGGGACCAAGCCGCGAGCAAGCCCGGCGCCACCCAAATCCCCCCGCGAAGCTCGAAGCAAAACCGGCTTCCAACCCAGAACCCCCCAATCCGCCGCGCTCCGCGATTTCGCGATTCTCAGTTTTCACGGGTTCCCATCCCGCCACTATGTCCGTTACCCCGCTTGACGCCCCGGGCGCGTTGGCAAACATCCGGCTTCCAGACCATGCTGATCCTTCGCGGTTCACCTGCCCTCTCTCCCTTCCGCCTCGCCAAGCTCCTCCAGGACCTCAACGCCGCCGGCCTGCCCATCAAGGCCGTCAACGCGGACTTCGTGCACGTGGTGGAGCCCTCCGGCGAACTCACCGCGGCCCAGCAGGGTATCCTCGAACAGTTGCTCACCTACGGGCCGCGCCGGGAGGCCAGGGAATTCGAGGGTCTCGTGCAGGTCGTGGCCCCGCGTCCCGGCACCATTTCACCCTGGTCCTCCAAGGCGACTGACATTGCCCACACTTGCGGCCTCGGTGGCATCCACCGGATCGAACGGGTGATTGCCTACACTTTCGACGTCGATCCCCCGGGCTCGCGCTTCCCGTTCTCTCCCCTCAGCGCCGACCAGCTGAAGGTGCTGCGCCCGCTGCTCCACGACCGCATGACCCAGGTCGTGCTCGGCGACCTCGCGGCCTGCGCGGTCCTGTTCAAACACGAAACCCCGCGGGCGTTGACGACGATCCCGGTGCTGGCGGGCGGCCGGGCCGCCCTGGTTGCCGCCAATGCGTCCCTCGGCCTGGCGCTCGCAGCAGACGAAATCGATTACCTCCACCAGGCCTTCACGACACTTGGTCGTGACCCCAGCGACGTGGAACTGATGATGTTCGCCCAGGCGAATTCCGAGCACTGTCGCCACAAGATCTTCAACGCCACCTGGGAAATCGACGGGATCGCGAAGGACAAATCGCTGTTCCAGATGATCAAGAACACCTACCAGCTCCACCGCGACGGCATCCTCTCGGCCTACAAGGACAATGCCGCCGTGCTCGTTGGCAGCCGGGGCGGGCGCTTCTTTGCCGACCCCCGCACCAACGAATATGTGACGAGCGACGAGGACATCCATCTGCTCTGCAAGGTCGAGACGCACAACCATCCGACAGCCATCTCCCCTTTCCCGGGCGCCGCCACCGGCTCCGGCGGTGAAATTCGCGACGAGGGCGCCACCGGCCGGGGCGCCAAGCCCAAGGCCGGGCTCGTGGGCTTCACGGTTTCCAACCTTCGCCTGCCCGGCGCGGTCCAACCTTGGGAAAAGGACCACGGCAAGCCGCTGCGCATTGTCTCGGCGCTCGACATCATGATCGAGGGCCCGCTCGGTGGCGCGGCGTTCAACAACGAATTCGGCCGTCCTGCGATCAACGGATATTTCCGGACGTTCGAGGCGGACGTGCCGGCCGCAGTCCCGGGCCCAGAGTCCCGAGCTCAGGGCCGGACCAACGATGCCACTTCCGCTCCCAGCTCCCAGCCCGCCGCCACGGAAATTCGGGGCTACCACAAACCGATCATGCTCGCCGGCGGCCTCGGCAACATCCGCGCCGAGCACGTGCACAAGGGAAAGATCAACCCGGGGGACAAGCTCGTGGTGCTCGGCGGGCCGGCGATGTTGATTGGTCTCGGCGGGGGCGCCGCCAGCTCCCTGGCCAGCGGGGCGGGCGACGAGCATCTCGATTTCGCCAGCGTGCAGCGCGACAACGCCGAGATGGAACGCCGGTGCCAGGAGGTCATCGACCGCTGCTGGGCGCTCGGGGCCGACAACCCCATCGCGTTCATCCACGACGTCGGCGCCGGCGGCGTGTCCAACGCGCTGCCCGAGCTCATCAACGACGGCGGCCGCGGCGGCCGGTTCGACCTGCGTCAACTGCCCAACGATGAGCCGGGCATGTCCCCGCTCGAGGTCTGGTGCAATGAGTCCCAGGAGCGTTACGTGCTCTCCGTGCCAGCCGACCGCATCGAGACGTTCAAACAGCTGTGCGTCCGGGAGCGCGCGCCCTTTGCCATCGTCGGCGAGGCCACCGAGACGCGGCGGCTCGTGGTCGAGGACCCGCATTTCAAGAACACGCCGATCGACATGCCGCTCGAGGTCTTGCTGGGCAAACCGCCGCGCATGCACCGCCAGGAAACCTCGCTCCGCCGCCCGCAACAGGCGCTCGACCTGGCCGGCTTGACGCTCAAGGAGGCCGTGCGCCGCGTGCTCATCCACCCCGCCGTCGCCGACAAAACGTTCCTCATTTCCATCGGCGACCGCACGCTCGGCGGCCTGATCGCGCGCGACCAGATGGTCGGGCCTTGGCAGGTGCCCGTGGCCGATTGCGCGGTCACTGCCGCCACTTTCGACGTCTACACCGGCGAGGCCATGGCGATAGGTGAGCGGACGCCCGTCGCCGTGAACAATGCCGCCGCTTCGGCGCGGCTCGCAGTAGGCGAAGCGCTCACCAATCTCGCCGCCGCGCAGGTCGGCGACCTTGGCAAGGTGAACCTCTCCGCCAACTGGATGGCCGCACCGGCCATTCCGGGCGACGCCGCGGACCTCTACGCCGCGGTGCAGGCGGTCGGCATGGAGCTTTGTCCCGCTCTCGGCATCACCATTCCGGTGGGCAAGGACTCGATGAGCATGTCCACCGTCTGGCACGAGAAAACCGATCGCGGACCGGTGCAAAAGTGCGTTACGGCTCCGATCTCGCTCATCGTTTCCGCGTTCGCTCCGGTGGCCGATATTCGGCTGTCGCTGACGCCGCAGCTGCAGCAGGCCGAGGACTCCGTCCTGTTGCTGATCGACCTTGGCCGGGGAAAAAATCGCCTGGGGGGCTCGATCCTCGCGCAAGTGGTTTCACAAATGGGCGAGGCGACGCCCGACGTGGACAGCGCCGCCGACCTGAAGGCTTTCTGGAACGCCATCCAACTGCTCGGTCGCGAAGGGAAAATCCTCGCCTACCACGACCGTTCCGACGGCGGCCTGCTCGCCTGCGCGGTCGAAATGGCCTTCGCCGGCCATACCGGCGTCACCCTCAACCTGGATCACGATCAAGACCTTTTCGCCGCACTTTTCAGCGAAGAGCTCGGGGCGCTCCTGCAGGTTCGACGCGCGGATGCCAGCCAGGTCATAGCCACCTTGCACACCCACGGCCTGCCAGGCTGCGTCAGTCAGATTGGAAGACTGAACGACGCCCACCGGGTCACCGTCCGCCGGTTCAATGAGACAGTTTTCAGCGAACACCTTTTCGCTCTCCGGGCGATCTGGTCCGACGTCACCCATCGCATCGCACGGATGCGCGACAACCCCATCCATGCCGACCAGGAGCAGCAGGTTCGCCTCGATCCGCGCAACCCCGGCATCCGGCCGGTCATCACCTTCGATATCAGGACTGCCAGCTCCCAGCTCTCAGCTCCCAGCTCCCAGCCATCACGACCGAAGGTCGCGATTCTCCGCGAACAAGGCGTCAACGGCGAGGTCGAGATGGCCGCGGCGCTGACCCGCGCCGGATTTCGGGCGGTGGACGTGCACATGACCGACATCCTCGCGGGGCGCGTCAGCCTGCAGGATTTTCGCGGGCTGATTGCGTGCGGGGGGTTCAGTTACGGCGATGTGCTCGGGGCCGGCGAAGGCTGGGCCAAGAGCGTGATTTTCAATGAGCGAGCCCGCGCCGAGTTCGCGGCTTTCTTTGCCCGCGAGGATGGTTTCGCCCTCGGCGTGTGCAACGGCTGCCAGATGATGAGCAACCTGAAGTCCATCATCCCCGGCGCGGAACGCTGGCCGCGCTTTGTGCAAAATCTCAGTGAACGCTACGAGGGCCGCTTCGTTTCGGTAAAGGTCGAGAAGAGCCCCAGCATCCTGTTCAAGGACATGGAAGGCTCGGTCATCCCAATTGCCGTCGCCCATGGCGAGGGCTACGCCGAGTTCGCCGACCGCGCCGCCGCCGAGGCTTTCAGCACGTCGGGTTTGGTCGCGGGGCGCTTTGTCGACAACCACCACCAGCCGACCGAACTCTATCCGCTGAATCCCAACAGCTCCCCGCTGGGCATGACCGCCCTCACCACGACGACGGGCCGCGTCACCATCATGATGCCCCACCCCGAGCGCGTCTTCCGCTCCGCCTGCATGAGCTGGGCGCCCCGCGGCTGGGGTGAGGATTCGCCCTGGATGAAGCTGTTCTACAACGCCCGGCAATGGGTGGGGTAGAAAGCGCGTTTGCCCCAGTGACCCGATGTCAGTTCGCGGACTCCAAATGTTGCCGGCCATGTTTGCTTCGCTGGCGCTGGTGGCGGCCGCGACGGCGTCGCAAACTTACCGGGGCTTCACCATCGATACTTCCGCGGTGGCCGATCAGCCCGACCTGGCGGCGATCGTAGCTGCCACCCACGAACAGATCGACATGGTTCAGGCCGTCGGCTTTCCGGGCAACATCCTGGCTTTCCTGCAGAGCGTGGAGTTCAAGGTGGTCCCATCCGGCAAATTCAAGACGCAAAGCCCGGGACGCTACACCGGCCGGGGCCGCCGGGTCGAAGTATCCGCCGGCATTGTGCGCGTCGGACACAAGCCGGTGCTGCTGCACGAACTGATGCACGCCTACCATGACCAGCAACTGGAACAGGGCCTCAAAAACCCCGCGGTCCTGGCGCTGTACGAAAAAGCCCGGTCAATCCCAGCCTTCGCGGCAAAGTCCCACATGATGGCGAACCCGTCCGAGTATTTCGCCTGCAGTGCGACGGCCTATCTCTTTGGCGTCACCGCCCAGGAGCCCTTTACGCGTGAAAAACTGCGGGGAAAACAGCCGGCCTGCCTCGACTTCCTGCACTCCCTTTTCGGCGCCAACGCCGGCAAGTACCAAGGATCGCTCACGCGTGGGACTGAAGCGAAGTGATTCTATTCCGCTCTCATCGTCCCCCTCGATAACCGCCCGACCGCAGCGTTGACCCATGCCAGCGCCGGGAAATAATCGGGCCATGAAATCAGCTCTCCGCCGCCTTTTCCTCCTGGTCGTATTTCTCTCGGTCAACTTCGCCTGGGCTGTCACAGTCCGGCCAGTCGCCCAGGCGGCGGACGGGACGTACAGCGTCACGGTCAAAGCCGACCACAAGTTTACCCGCAACACGAAGAAACTGACCGACGAGGCCATGGCCGCGGCCACGGAGTTTTGCCAGAAAGAAGGCAAACAGCTCAAAGTGGTTTCCGTAAACGAGGCAAAATCGCGATACCTCGTCGGTGACTTCGCCCACGTCACCCTCATCTTCAAGGCCGTTGCCGCCAACGATCCCGAACTCGCACCGGCCGGCACCCCGGCGGCCGCCCCCGCCCCGGCACCCGCGGCCCCCAGGCCGATGACGACCGACCAACTCGAAATCGAACTCACCAAGCTCGCCGAAATGCGCAAGAAAGGCATTTTGACCGACGCTGAGTTCGACGCCTTGAAGCAGAAGATCATCAGCCGTTTCTGAATGGATCGCTAGCGCGCAGGAGGGGCCTTACGCCCCGACTGCGTTTGTGATTCAGGCAGTATCGTGCGGTTGGGCCTCTGCTCACCGCTCGCCCTCGCCGGCCCTCCTCAGCCAAAATCATGCAGCCCAAACCGCAAAACGCGTTTTGCTCCGGTCAGGAAGAAACGGTGTGGTTGTAGCCGGGGTCGGTGACCCGGACCGGCCTCAGCGAGGCCGGCTACAGCGCCGCTGTTGCCTGGGAGTTGAGGTCCATTTTCAGACTGGGACTGGTCGCACCAAATGGTGGAGCGCGTTGCTCCCCAACGCGCTAATGACGTCCGCTGCGAAAGAAGCGCCCTGGGGAGCAGGTCGCGCCACCTCAACTGCATGAGTGGCTCAGGGCTTGGCCGGCAGCCAGCCATTGAAGCGCATCCACTTTTCGCAGAGTCCCGGCCACTCGGAGATCGGCCCGAGCGCGGGCGACATGCCGTCGCCATGGGGCCCCTTCGCGTAGATGTGCAGTTCCATGGGCACGCCGGCCCGGCGCATCGCCGTGGAGAACAGCACGCTGCCTTCCACCAGCCGCTGGTCCTCGGCCGAGTGCACCAGGAAGGCCGGCGGCGTGTCCTTGGTGACCTGCTCGTCCACTGAAAGGTGATGCTTCAACTCTTCCGTCGGATTTTCACCCAACAGGGGATGGCGGCGGCTGTTGTCCCGCACCTCGCGCAGCGAAATCATCGGGAAGATCAGCACCATGAAGTCGGGCCGCCCGCTGAACTGGTCCAATTCGGCACCGGTCCGGCCTTCAGGAGCATCGTAGAGCGTGCCCGCACACGCCGTGAGGTGTCCGCCGGCGGACCCGCCAAGCATCCCGAGGTGTTGGATGCCAAGTTCCTTCGCACGCGACCGCAGCAAGCGCACGGCCCGAAGCGCGTCCTGCAAGGGCGCGGGGTGCGGGTAGAGGTCATGGCGGTACTGGAGCAAGTAAACGGTGATCCCGAGTGAATGCAGCCAGCGCGTCACAATCCCGCCATCGATGCCGGCGGCGACCCGTTGGTAGCCGCCCCCTGGAGCGTAGAGGATCGCGGTGCCGTTGGCCGTGCCGGACGGCGGAGGATAGACAACCAGCTTGGGATGGTGGATGTTCGTGTATCGACCCTGGCCGTCGTCCTTGGTCGGCCCGGCATCCGCGCGCAGGCCGGGCACGCCTTCCGGCCAGAGTTCGATTTCGACCGGGGCGGCGGCCAGGCGCAAGGCGACCGGGGACAATACGGCCAGGAGCAGGGACGGGAGACTGGAGGTTTTCATGGGGTGACGAACGCAAGGGGGCACGTCGACGGGCGACTGGCAACCCGGAGGTTATCGCACTGTAAGATTGCGACCCGCTTGCCGCCCGCGGCGAATCCCGCAGGTTGCCGGCCACCCCACCCCATGATCAAGCAACTCGCCCACCTCTGCCTCAAGACCAGCCAGCTCGACCGCATGACCGCGTTTTACCGCGATACCTTGGGCGCAACGGTGAAGTTCCGTTACCTCAACAAAGCCGGCGAACCCGTCGGCTGCTATTTTGCCTTTGGCCAGAATACGTTCGTCGAAGTCTTCGACCATACCGACGCACACCGGCGCATCAATTCCCCCAAGCCCTTCGAGCCGCTGGAAGAACCCCGCGATCCCTGGCTGATGCGCTACAACCATTTTTGCCTGCAGATCGAGGGTCTGGACGCCTTCGTGACACTCCTCGAATCGCGCGGGGTGAACGTCACCGGGCGCAAGGTCGGGAATGACCGTTCGCGCCAGGCATGGGTCAAGGATCCCGACGGCAACCTCATCGAACTCCAGGAATACACGGCCGAGAGCCGGCAGTTTACCGGCGAGGATTTCCGGGAGACGTGAGTGGCGGGCGCAAGTTGGAGCGCACCGCTCCCCAGTGCGTTGGTTTGGAAGCAAAAGGGCGAAACAAGCGCGTCGAGGAGCAGGCGCTCCACCCTCAGCGCGCCCTCCCCCGCCCCGCCTTGGTTGGCGGGCGCGCCGCGCGCCAGACGCCCCAGGCAATGAAAGCGCCGGTGCCCACGATGAGGTAATTCCCTTCGCTCACTCCGAGCGCGACGAGGCCGACAACTATTCCACCCACGATAACAAAGAAGAAAGGCTTCAGCACTTTTTCCTGCACGAACCATTCACCGCCGGCGCGAATCACGCGACCCAGCGGATGGCGGGTGTTTTCCTCCAGCCAGCCGAGCCCGGTGATCACGGTGAAGAACATCCCAATCGAACCGAGCAGGACAAACAATGGCGGAACGAAGAGGAGCACCACCCCGCCCGTGCTGCCACGCGTGAGGACCGCCTGGGACGGTCGATCCGGATTCACCAGGATCGTCGTCCGCGAGCCAACCGGATGCGCATCGAGCACGCGGTGGGGACCGCCCGAAGTGCCCCGGGTGTAGGCACCGATCAAGTCGTACCCCTGCGCCGTGTAGTTTCGCCCCTGCCAGGTGTAGGTGAACGTGAATTCCGGCCGCCCACCTCGTCCGCGCTGCCCATAAAAGACCCGACTGCCCGTGATTTCGGCCTCGGTGCCGGGCCAGTCGGCGGCGGCGGCCCAAATCCGCATGGCGGGAAAAAACGCCAGCGTCCCGATCAGGCCCAGGAGCAGGAAAATTCCGGACAGGAATCCGCCAATCGCCACCGCCGGATGGCGCGAAACCCACTCGCGCAGCGTAGTCCGGGACGGCCTTAAAGCCGGTCGCATATGCTGTCCGTCGTAACCTTCACGCGGGTGCCGTCGACAAAAACATTTTCGTTCGCATCGACAGAAACCGTCCAGGAAGCGCTGCTGCCGTCATCGAAGCGGAAGGTCAGGAGGAAGTCGCTCCCTTGCGCCTGCAACTCCCACTTGCCATCGGCCGGCCCCCCGCTGGATTCGGAAGATCCGATGATGCCGCCGCCACGAAAGCTGCTCGAGCGCGAGCCTTCGTACCGACAGCGCCCGGTGCTGCAGCAATGCCAGGCGCGGAAGGAATTGACCGACGAACCGGTGTAGTAGCCCGAGCTGTTTTGGCTCACCGTGCTGTTGTTGAAACTCGTGACGAGGCTGTGGCCGGCAAGCGCCTGGCGGGCCCGGAGCAGGCGCTCCGACACTTGCGGCTTGTAGAAACGCACGCCGCCCATTGCCTGCTCCGCGAATGGTTTCAAAGCCGGCCAGCTCGCGGGCGTGGTGGCCGCCAGGACCGCCAGCCCGCCCGTCCCCTCGGCGCGGAGATAGGCGCCGAGCAGCCCCTGCACTTGCGTCTGTTCCAAGGTACCCGCGACAGCGATCAGCTTGCCGGTGCCTCCTTCGAGCGACGCTTCGCGAATGGTACCGGTCGGGGTCATGTTGATCGTCTGGTCCTGCACGCCCAGCTTCTGCGCTTTCTCTAAATCGGCCGCGGTACCGGAGGCCGAGGGAAAAACGAGGATGAGGCCCGGCGTCACATTGGAACCCAGCAAGACGCCTCCGCCTTGCTCCCGCAGCACGCGGAAATCTCCCGGCAACAGGAGGTCAAATCCTTCGTCGGGGCGGCGCAGCCAGTTGCCCTTGGTGGTATCCACTGCCGGAACGACGGCGCCAGCGGCGGCGGTCGTCGCGGTATTTCCGCCACCGGGGGCGAGGGGATTGCGCCGGGCGGTCTCCGGCGCGGCGCCTTGCCGTTTCAATTGGTAAGTCTGGCCGTCGCTCTGGAATTCCATCGTGTCACCGGCAACCTTCGCCGCGTACATGAACTTGTCCCCATTGGCCACAAAGGTGCCATGGATCGTCGCGCCGGAACCCGAAGCCGTCGTGGGGTACTTCTGGTCGCCGAGCTTCAACTCACCCTGCAATTCCTCGCCGGCCGCGTTGAGCGTCAGCGTCAGCTGGCCTTCATTCCAAGTACCGGCGGCGGGATGGGCCGGCGGCGGGGCCGGGGTGGCGGTTAGCAGCGGATTCTTTTTGCTGGCGAGAGGATTACCGCCCGTCGCGGCGGCCACCGGTTGCACAGGGGCGGCCGTGGCTGGCGCTCCCCCGGCTCGCTGCCAGGTTTCCGTGTCGCCCAGGATGGTGATTTCCAAGGTCGAGCCGCTGACCTTGTAAGTGGCGTCGACTGCGACGCCGGCTTGGTAAGTTAGTTTCATCTTCCCGCCCTCGGCTTGCAGGGTGATGGGAGCGCCGTCCATCACGGCGGAGCCGTCGGCCTTGATTTCCAAAGAGGCCACGTCGGCGCCGGAACCGGATGTCCATTTGCCGACCAACCCCGCATCCATCGCTCGCAAAAATGGGACCGCCAGGAGGCAAACGAGGCCAACCATGTTACGCAGAAAACGACCCGCGGTGAGCGTTGCCATGGGCCCGGACCGTGCCGCAGCCGCATCGAGGTGTCAATCGGTGACGCCGATGGGTAGTGGGTCCATATGGTCTTTCGCGTTGGTTGAATGTAGCGTCGGCGCTTGCGCCGACCTCATGCGCGAGGTCGAACCAAGGTCCGACCCTACATGAGACTGAAATTGACCACTACCCGCCGATGAGTGACACGGTGACCGCGACCAGTGTCCACCAAGCAGGACCAAACATGGGTCCGGCCGAAGCGCGGGCTTATCTCAACCCGGCCACTGGATTGTGACCGAACGCCCGCGCGGCCGGAGACCGACGTTTCCGCGTAGTCCGGGCCTTGGACTGGGAAACCTCTGGCTTGCCATCGAAGTGAAAGCCCAAGGCGTCCTCGTGTCCCTCTTGCGCATGACGAAGCGCATACAGAAATACCATCACCGCCAGGCTGCCAGCGAGCAGGGAGATGATGGTCATGAGGTTCATGGCGGGAAAGATACTCGAAAGTGATTTTTGCCCAATGGGGTTAGGACCGGTTAGGCAGGTAGGTCGATGCCCGACCCCGGGCGAATGGGCTGCCGGTTCCTGGTCCGGCGTCATGGAAGCCGGAATTGTCTTCTTGCCCCTCGCGAACGCCCCGGACCGCCTGAATGAAGCAGGAAATCGAAAGGGCGAAGAGGGCTAGGCAAGTGATGATCACGGCGGAAAGGATTGGTATTCTCCCTGCATAATGGATTCCAACCCCCGCCCGGACTTCTTAAGCTATTGATCTATATAGTAATAAACTTTTAATGACGCCGCCACCTTGCTCGACTGGGCAATTCCTGCCCCTGCAAATTGTAAAAACACCTAGCCCGCATATTTCACACCCAGAGGTGTGAAACATGCGCCCTGTCGGGCCGACCTTGTCGGGGCGCGCCGCGACAAAGTCGCTCCGCCCGGAGGGCGGACGGACATTTTGCTGATTGGATTGCCCAAGACTGTGAAATGTCCGGGCTAGGGCGTGACGGTCCGTGAAGCCGCCCCTGGCTCAGCCACGTCCATCAGGCGGCTTTCTTTCAGAATCCAAAGGTTGGGGTCGAGTTTGGCGTGGGAATATTGGGCGGCACTGAGCTCGGCGCGGCCGCCGGGCATCTCGATGCGCTCGACTTTCCCGTTCGCTTCCACCTCCACCGGCATGGGGAAAGGGTAACCTTCAGGCGTCTCCCAGCGCAGGACGAGCTTCTCCCCTTCAATTGTCGACAGGAGCTTTGGCAGTTTC
>DASZPS010000253.1:0-4546 GCA_035549955.1 Lacunisphaera sp.
GAGAATCTGGAGGAGCTGCGCCATTGCCTGCTCGCGCGGGATTTTCCGCTCGGCCGCCAGCTGGCCGGCACGTTTTACCAGTTGGCTTGCCATGGTTGATGCCTGCTCGCGCGAGGCGCCGAGGCGTTCGCACAGGGTGGCAATCCTTTCGACCTCAGACACGGCGCAGGATCCGGATGGGCGCGCCGGCCCCGGATTCGAGGCGCAACGGCGCGTCGCCGTCGAGGTTGACCAGCGACAGCATGGCCATCGCCAGGAAGCCATCGCCGTCCGCCACCCCTGACCGCACCTCGCCCGCCTTGCGCTCGCCCTGGCAAAGTGCCGTCGCCGGTGGGGGCGGGGCCCCGATGCCGCGCACGAGATGCAACCGTCGCCTCACTTGCCCGAGGTTTTTCAGCCGCGCCATCACTTCCTGCCCGAGGTAACAGCCCTTCGTGTAGGATATGGCGATCTCGTCGAGGCCGCCTTCGTTGGGCAAATCCCGCACCCCGATGTCCACCGGCACGGCCGGGACGCCTTGGCGCAAACGTTCCAGCTCGGCGGCCCGTTGGTCACGCTCGACAGCGGAAAGTTTTTTCAGCTCGGCGGAAACCTCCTCCAACCGGCCGGCCGGGACCAGCCACTGGAAACTATCCGTCCCCGCCCGCCGGCTCGGCAACGCCAGCACCCCGGGGGGCGGCTGTTGCCATACCGCATCATCGCCCCAGAGGAGAATCCCAGCCCACGCCTCCGTTTCGTCCCTGAGTTCCACTTCGTCGGCGACAAGATAGGTTTCCAACCGGGCCAGCAATTGCGCGGCGGTGGCCGAGAAGCAGACCACGAGGAATTCATCCTCCCCCTGCTTCAAGACATGGCCATCGGCCTGCACCCGTCCCTTCTGGTCGAGCCAGAGCCCATAGGAGCGCCCCCCCGGCGCGGCCAGGACATCCTGCGTGAATTGGCCCTGCAAATAGCTATTAGCGTCGGCCCCTTTTGCGCGGAGGATTGCTGATGACCCGCTTAAGTTCTTATCTGTCAGAGTATAAATCACTGGAGATTCGGCGTAATCTTGGCACGGGACCAGCTTTAGCAAGGTTGTTCTCTGATATATCCTGCGAATCATTTGACGAAGAGAGGGAACCAATTATCTCTGCAGGTATCCAATTTACTACTTCTCCCGCCTAGCGGGAGTTTTGGGGTAACTAAGAAAGCAATGGCCGGTCGTGTAGGGGTACACGACCGGCCTTTTCTTTTCCCACCTCCCGGGTGCGTCAAGCAGCCACCGAAAGCTTGCCCCACCCCCGGCTCTTCGCAGTTTTGGGCTCCTGTGCAGAAAACATCGGACATCAATGTCGTCGAGACCCGGGCCCTGCCCTCCCCCGCCGCCCTTTTGCGGGAACTCCCCAAGACCGAGGCCCAGGCTGAATTCATCGCGCGGGCCCGCAGCGAGATCCACCGGCTGATCTTTACCGACGACAAGCGGTTCCTCCTCATCATTGGTCCGTGTTCGATCCACGACGTCGAGGCCGGCCGCGACTACGCCCGCCGCCTGGCGACGCTATCCAAGGAAGTGGCCGACCGCATCATGATCGTCATGCGGGTCTATTTCGAAAAGCCGCGCACCACCGTCGGCTGGAAGGGCTTGGTGATGGACCCCCATCTCGACGGCTCGCATGACATCGCCGCCGGCCTCCGCCTTGGCCGCACCTTCCTGCGCGACGTCCTGGACCTCGGCCTGCCCACGGCCACGGAATTCCTCGATCCCATCACGCCCCAATATGTCGCCGACCTCGTTTGCTGGGGTGCGATCGGCGCCCGCACAACCGAGTCGCAGACCCATCGCCAGATGGCTTCCGGCCTGTCGATGCCCCTCGGTTTCAAGAACGGCACCGACGGCTCCATCCAAACGGCCATCAACGCGATCAAAGCCGCCGGCCAGCCCCAGACTTTCCTCGGCATCAACCTCGACGGCGCCTCCTCGGCCATCGTCACCCGCGGCAACCTCAACTGCCACGTCGTCCTGCGCGGTGGCAGCGGCGGCCCGAACTACTCGCCCGACCATGTCGCCAAGACCGAGGAACTCCTGGCGAAAGCCGGCCTGCCCAAGTCCATCCTGGTCGACTGCTCGCATGACAACTCAGCCAAGAAGCCCGAGCTGCAGCCCGACGTGATGCGCCAGCTCCTCGCCCAGATCGCCGCGGGCAATCGCTCGATCATGGGCGCAATGGTCGAAAGCAACCTCGGCGCCGGCAGCCAGCCGTTCCCGCAGCCCAGGGATAAACTGAAGTACGGCGTGAGCATCACCGATGCCTGCATCGACTGGGCCACGACGGAATCCATGGTACGGGAAATCCACGCGGCCCTCGCTCCGCAGTTCGCCTGACCCGCCAAATTCGCCCCGCAATTCGCAATTCGTGCGTTTCCACGCCAATCGTTCTCTGGTTAGATCCCTTCCCTCCTCCTCATGAAGACTCCCATCCGTGTCGCAGTTACTGGCGCCGCCGGCCAGATTGGCTATTCGCTCCTGTTCCGCATCGCATCCGGCGCGATGTTCGGCCCTGACCAGCCCGTCATTCTCCAGCTCATTGAGGCACCCATCGACAAGGCCCTGAAGGCCTTGGAAGGCGTCGCCATGGAGCTCGACGACTGCGCGTTCCCGCTCCTCAAGGGCATCGTCCAGACCTCCGATCCCGCCGTGGGCTTCAAGGATGCCAATTGGTGCCTGCTCGTCGGCGCCAAGCCGCGCGGGCCCGGCATGGAGCGCGCCGACCTCCTCAAGGACAATGGCAGGATCTTCATTGGCCAGGGCCAGATCATCGATGCGGTCGCCGCCGCCGATGCCCGGGTCGCCGTCGTCGGCAACCCGGCGAACACGAATTGCATGATCGCAGCGTCCCAAGCCAAGCGCCTGCCGCCGGAACGTTTCACCGCCATGGTGCGGCTGGACCAGAACCGCGCCCAGACCCAGCTCGCCAGGAAGGCCGGCGTCGACCTGACCGCGGTGAAGGACATCTTCATCTACGGCAACCACAGCCCAACCATGTTCCCGGCGTTTGCCCACGCGACGATCAATGGCCAGCCGGCCACCTCGGTCATCACTGACACCGCCTGGCTGCAGGGGCCGTTCTGCGAGACCGTCGGCAAGCGCGGCGCGGCCATCATCGCCGCCCGGGGAGCCTCCTCGGCCGCCTCCGCCGCAAACGCCTTGGTCGACCATGTGCGCTCGCTCGTGACCCCTGGCGCGATTCATTCCGTGGCGGTAAAATCCAACGGCCTCTATGGCTTCGATGCCAATGTCTGGGCCGGCATGCCCGTCCGCACCACGACGCCCGGCTCATATGAACCCGTCACGCCGTACCCGATGGACGACTTCGCCAAGGCCAAGATCGCCGCGACCAACAAGGAACTGGTCGAGGAACGCGCCTTCGTGGCGGAGATGATCAAATGACGCGACGCGTCGCCTGAATCACCGGGGCCGGTCAGCGACCGGCCCTTTTCTTTTTGTTGGTCTCTTCCGGGTGGAGGCGGGGTGCCCTCACCCCGCTCGGCATCGCTGAAAATATCCCGCGGGGTGAGGGCACCCCGCCTCCAATCGGCTGCCTTACAACAATCCCGCCAGCACCCGATCCTTGCTCAGCGAGAACGCCGAGCGTACCGCGCCAAATGCGGCGATGAGTTCCGCCGGTGAGCCCGGCCGGGGAAAACGCATTTCCAGGGAGGAACCATCGCACATTACATCCGCGTCCACTCCGGCGACAGCAATCACGCAATGGCTGCAATCGGACGGATAGTTGACCGCCAGGCCATCATCGCCACCACGCCCTTCGATCGCATCGATCACCGCTTCCACCCGCAATCCTTTCACCAAATCGAAGACGATGCCGGTGAATTGCCCGGCAAACAGGCCGTTGAGTTCAGGCCGGATGCCGCCAGCCGCCGTCCCAAGGGAGTGCAACGTTCGCGTGAGGGAATAATTGGCCGGGGCAGGTGGCTGCAGGGCGTAGGCCAACTCCAGCGTGAAATCCTTTGCCGTCAGCACCGCCAGCGGGCTGCTGACTTCCAGCGACAACTCGGTGCGCCGGTAGGCAAACGCCGCCCGCGCCTGCTGGTAGTAACGCTCGGCTTCCGCCGCGAGTTCGGCCGCACACAGCTTCGCAAGAAAGCCCGCCGTAGCCGCGTTCACCGCATCAGGCACGGTGTGGTGCTGCTTCTTGAAACCGGCCAGGGACTTCACCGACCCTTCGTTGCGGCCGACGAGGCTGATGCGGGCGATGAAAGCGTTGGGGGTTGCGGCCGATTTCGGCATCCGGCCAGTGAGGCGGGCGACCCTTCCCAAGGCAAGGATGGGGCAGCCCGCTGGAGGATTCGCCTCCCGAGTCCAATGCCAGGTCGGACCTTGCCGTTCGACGAGCTCATGGCCCCGAGCCTGAGCCGGGATCATGCAGTTGGTGGGCGTCGGTTTCCACACCGACGCCAGGTTCGCACGCCTCGTGAGTCCTTGTCGTCGATATGGAAATCGACGACCACCTTTCGGTCGGTTCGCTACCGAGCGAAACGGCGCTTCAAT
>DASZPS010000254.1:0-1777 GCA_035549955.1 Lacunisphaera sp.
TGCCTCGTGCCGGGAGCCATCAGGGTTGAGAGTTGAGGGTTGAGGGTGATACCCGACCAAAGACTAGAGACCAAAAGACCAGAGACTGGGCAGTTCGCTGACGACCGGCAGAAACTAACCGCGGTCCGCCTGATCTCTGACGTCTGGAGCCGTCCCCGCGGCTCAGGGGCGGATTCGGTACGCCGGCTAAGCCGGAATTGCGAATGGGGGATAGGGCGCTCGCTTCGACCAATGACTTGGAAACACGCACTGATTGCCGGGCTCTACTTCGCGTTCTTCATGATTTCGGCCCTTGCCATCCTCTGGTGGCAGCGGCGGCAGCGAAAATTGCGGCTGCCCTTCGGCGCGGGGCTGCGCCTGGTGCGAGGGCCGGGCGAAACCCAGCTCAAGCGATCCCGCAAGTTCGAGGAAGATATGCAGCTTTGGCTGATCGTTGCGGGAGGTATGCCGGTGCTGATTGCCGCCACCCTGTTCCAGTGGATCTCCCAAATCCCGCGGGTGCTTGTCTGGGCTTGGCTGGCACTCGTGGTCATCGTGTTCATCGCGACCTTTATCGGCGCGGCGCGTTGGTTTGCCCGGAAAACCCGGGAATCCTACAACCACTACTTGGGATACTTCGGCGAGCGGATCGTCGCTGAATTCCTCGAACCGTTGAAGCAGGAAGGGTGGCGCGTTTTTCACGATGTGCCCGGACAGAACAATGGTGCGGACTTCAACCTCGACCACGTCGCGGTCGGCCCGGGCGGGCTTTGGGTCATTGAGACCAAGACCCGACGGAAGGGCAATGCCCGGCCGGGCTTTGATGACCATCGCGTGTATTTCGACGGGCGGGAGCTGGTCTGGCCTTGGGGCGAGGACAGCCACGGGCTCGCCCAGGCGGAACGGAATGCCCTGTGGCTGGGAAAACTGGTCGAAAGCGAAACCAATCAGCGCGTCCATGTCTCGCCTGTGCTCGTCCTGCCAGGTTGGTTCGTCGAACGAAAGCCCTCCACGGAATCCCGCCTGTGCCGGGTCGCCAATCCCAAGATCCTGCCCGACCTCCTCGCCCGCGACCAAGGCCTCCTGACTCGCCAGCAAATCGACGCCATCGCCGCCAAGCTCGAGACGCGGTGTCGCGACGTGGAATATTGAAGATGCACCACTGGTATCGGGAACACTTCAGCACGCACCAGTTCTACGCGCACGTCCTGTATGACTTCGCGCAGACGTTTCCTGATGACGAAATCGACCTGCTCGAATCGGGGCGCGACCGGCACGGGTATGATTGTGTGCTGATCCGCTCGGGGGAAGGCCAGCCGCTGACCCGCTACGTGCAGCTGAAGAGCACCGAAAACGGCGACGCGGACCTCTTGGGGATACATGGCTCGATGCTCCTCTCGGAGTTCCGGGAAATCGTCCAGATCTGGGTGTCCGCCCAGGGCGACTGCGAATATTATTTCCTCTCCGACTTCGGCCGGATCGCGCATCTGAGCCTGGCCATCTCCGGCAGGCAACTCGCCGACAAATCCCCGACCAAGGAGTCCCGGGTGATCGAGTCGCTGAAGCCGCTGGGAGAGCTCATCGGCGGATTCAGCCCGCCGGTGTCGTACCGGGAGATCCAACGCATCTGGAGCCAACTCAAGGCTGGCGACTGGCCAATTTGGGACGGACAACTGGTCAAGGCGCGCGGCCGGCTTTGGTGCGACGTCCTGCGTCCGCTGGCCGCCCAATTCAAGGCGGTGTTTCCCGACTGGCGACGGGACCGTCACACGATTGACGCGCGCTGGACGCGCAAGAT
>DASZPS010000255.1:0-39328 GCA_035549955.1 Lacunisphaera sp.
CCTTCCCACAAGAATCTTTCCTTCCGCTCCTCCACCTTTCCCCCACCGCGTAATTTGATCCCGTTAAGCAGAGGTTGCGAGACAGCCTCCTTGGTCCGACCTCGCGCATGAGGTCGGCGCAAGCGCCGACCCTACATTCAAATCGCCGCGAAAGAACCAAATGGACCACTACCGAATGACGGAGGCGGGGGATTTGTTTTTGTCTAGGCATTGCCGGCTACGACATTTTTGAAACCGCTTTAGGAAACAGCGGCGCTGTAGCCGGCCTCGCCGAGCCGGTCCGGGGTCACCGACCCCGGCTACAACCGCACCGTATCTTCCTGACCGGAGCAAAACGTGTTTTGCGGCTTGGGGCTGCATGGATCCGGCTTGAGCGAGGTGCCTACAGGGCGAGGTGGACAAAGGATTCACGACTCAATCGCCGTCAGAGGGATTCGCTCCCGGGGAATGGTCTTTCGGTTCGATCGGCACTCCGGCCGATATTCGGTTCTCGCGCCGCGCGGACAAATGGAAGTGACGCCCGGCGTGTAAAACGGGCCGCTCGCCTTACAGAAAGATTGCCTCGTCGCGCCGGGACGGTTTTCTCGCGCGCTTACGGCCCCACGCCCCCGTGCTGTTCAATTCGCTCACCTTTGTCGTTTTCTTTGCCCTGGTCATGGGCGGCTACTGGACCCTGCGCTCCTGGGATGCGCGCAAGAACCTGCTGCTGGTCGCGAGCTACATCTTCTATGGCGCGTGGAACCCGCCGTTCGCGCTGCTGCTCTTCGCCACGACGACGCTCGACTTCTGGCTCGGCGCCCGCATTGCCGCCGCTCCCGCGGGGTCCCGCAAGGCCTGGCTGGTGGCCAGCGTCACGGCCAACCTGAGCATGCTGGGTTTCTTCAAGTACGGGAACTTCCTTCTCGAAAACACCCAGTGGCTCCTCGCCCGCATCGGCATCGCCTACCAGCCGCCCCACCTCGACCTCTTCCTGCCCATCGGGATTTCATTCTACACCTTCCACTCGCTGTCCTACACCCTCGACGTCTACCGGGGCGCGACGCAACCGACGAAATCGCTGCGGGACTTCCTGCTCGCGGTCTCCTTCTTCCCCCAGCTGGTGGCCGGCCCGATCGTGCGGGCGGCGGACTTCCTGCCCCAGTGCGATGCCCCGCCGAAGCCGCAGAAAAACCGGCTCCAGTGGGGGCTGTTCCTGATGACGCTCGGCATGTTTCAGAAGATCGTGCTGGCCGACACGCTGCTCGCGCCCGTGGCCGACACGATCTTTGGCCACCCGTCGCCGGTATACCAGCTGGACGCCTGGCTTGGGGTGATCGCGTTCTCCGGCCAGATCTTCTGCGACTTCTCCGGCTACTCCACGTGCGCGATCGGCGCGGCGCTCTGCCTCGGCTTCCACCTGCGCGACAACTTCCTGTTCCCCTTCGCCGCGGTGGGATTCTCGGATTTCTGGCGGCGGTGGCATATCTCGCTGTCGACGTTCCTGCGCGACTACCTCTACATCCCGCTCGGCGGCAACCGCGTCGGCGCGGCCCGCGCCGCCCTCAACCTCGTCATCGTGATGTTCCTCGGCGGCCTCTGGCACGGCGCCGCCTGGACCTTCGTGGTGTGGGGGCTGATCCACGGCACCATGCTTGTCATCGAGCACTTCCTCCGGGCGTTCACCAAGGGCGCGGCCTGGAAGGAAACGCTGCCGGTGCAACTCCTGCTCTGCCTCGCCACGTACATCGTGGTCTGCATCGCCTGGGTCTTCTTCCGCGCGCCCGATTTTCCCCGGGCGGCGATGCTGCTCGGCGCGATGGCCGGGCAGATCCCGGTCGGCGAGGCCCTCGTGTCCGGACGCGAAACCTTGCAGGTCCTCGCCGTGATCTTCTGCCTGTGGCTCCTGCAATGGCGCCTCCGCCACACCACGCTCGAGGTCGCCCACGCCAACCAGCCCGTGGTGCTCGTCGGGGCGGCCTGGACGATCATGCTCTGCGCCATCATCTTCACCCAGGGAAGCGGCAATGCCTTCATCTACTTCCAGTTTTGATTTCCAGCGGACGGTCCCGGACCTGCCGTGGCGCGGCCTGCTGATCGCCACGCTGGCGCTGGCCGCCGGGGCCACGGTGGCGTGGGAAATCCGCGCCCGCGCCCACGGCTACGCGCCCTGCCTCAACGACACGTCCGATCTTTGGGCCGACCGGCGCGAGGCGGTGAAGCCCGACTCGATCGTGCTCGTGGGCGATTCCCGCATGCTGTTCGACGCCGACCTCGGGGTCCTCGAACAGGGGCTCGGGCAGCGCCCGATCCAACTGGCGCTCGTCGGCAGCTGCGCCTATCCGATCCTGGAGAACCTGGCCAATGACGAAAGCTTCCATGGCACGGTCATCGCCAGCCTGATTCCCGCCATGTGGCTGGTGCCCGAGCCCGCTCCCCCCTACCAGAACTCCCTGAAGGCGCTCCGCCGTTACCGCGACCGGACGGTGGCCCACCGCGCCGGCCACCATCTTGGCATGTTCCTGGAGGAACACATCGCCTTCATGAAGCAGGACGACCTGACCCTCGAACAACTGCTCAAGGCCATCGATCTTCCGAGCCGCGCCACCTACCATGCGCCCCCGCGCCTGCCCCCCTACTTCGCTACGATCGAGCGCGACCGCCAGACGTTCATGATCGACGCCGCCGCGCGCCCCGGCCCGCTGCGCGACCGGATCAAGCATGGCTGGCCCCCGCTGTTTTCGCCGCCCCCGATGCCGGCGCACACGCCGAAGTTCGTGTTCGAGGAAATCGCGAAGGCCGTTGAGGCCCGCTTCGGCCAGACCGCCGACGCGGTGAGGAAGATTCGAGCCCGGGGCGGCAAGGTGGTCTTTGTCCGCTTCCCCCACTCCGGCCTGCTGAAGGAACTCGAGGACCAGGCCACGCCCCGCGAAGGCCCATGGACGCGCCTCCTGGCCGAGTCCGGCGCGCCCGGCATCTACTATTCGGATCATCCCGAGCTGGTCTTCGATTGTCCCGAGGACTCGCACCTCTCCGCACCCGACGCGACCGAGTTCACGAAACGCCTGGTCCCGTACCTGAAACAGGCGCTTACGAAATAATTGCGGCGAACAGGTTGATCTAACAGAAGGAAACGAAGGGAACGGAGGAATGCATCCACTGTTTCCTGAAGCGGATAGGTTGTCCAAAGTTGTTATCGGCGCGGCGATTGAAGTGCATCGGGACAAGGGGCCAGGTCTGGTGGAATCGATCTATGAGTGGTGCCTTCTTCGAGAATTGGAGATTCGGCGGCTGGCAACCACGAACCAGCAGGTGGTTCGGATCAGCTACAAGGGTTTCGTCCGGGAAGAACCTCTGCGATTCGATGTCCTGGTTGAACACTGTCTCCTGGTTGAAGCGAAGGCCGTCGAGAAGATCCTGCCGCTGCACAAGGCCCAGCTCTTGAGCTACCTGAAACTGTTGGACGTCCCGGTCGGGCTCCTGGTCAATTTCAACGTCCCCAAGCTCACCGACGGCATCTCCCGGTTGATCCTCCCCCGCGCCAACCTCTAACTCCGTTCCCTCCGTCACCTTCTGTTAAAGGATCGAGAGCACTGGCACCTATAGGTTCGCCTGGCGGTAGCGCTCTTCCGCGCAGGCGCGAAATTCCTCGAAGGTGAATGGCTTGGGCAGGTACGCATCGGCGCCGATGTCGACGCTCGAGCGTTCCGACGCGCCCACCCAGTCGCCGGTCATCAACACAAACTGGCAGTCGCCCAGGCTGTCATCCGCCCGCAGCTGGGCCAGCACCGTGCGCCCATCGCCCTGTTCCAGATGGACGTCACAAAACACCAGGGTCGGCTTGAACGACGCCGCCAGTTCCAGCCCCTCCTCGGCGCCGGCGCAGGCACGCACCTCAAAACCGATGCTTTCCAAGGTCTCCGCCATCGAAAGCCGCAGACCGGTTTCGTCCTCGATGATCAGTGCCGTCTTGGGGAGGGGTTTTTTCATGGGATGCTTTCCTGGCAGGTCCAGCCAACTGCGTGGTGCCAGTATTGAGCATTGGTCGCCGGGGGAACGCAAATCCGTTCCCAGTCACTCATAAGTAACAGGCCGGTGGCATCGCACCGACCGCGGCGCGCTGATTGGGTTTCACGCCGAACCGGGGACCGGGACGCAAACGCGGTCACCCCCCCGACACCATCCACGCCGCGGCCGCAACGTCGGGGCGCAAAGCCCCTCCCACAATTGGGCCGGAGGGCGGCCCCCATTTCAGCCCTTCTTCAGCCCCGCCCGCAGGCGAACCGCGGCTTCCAAACCCATGCGACCATTGTGATACGGGCATTTCCAAAAGCCGACCTTCTCCAAGGTCTCGATGCGGTGGCCGTCACGGGTGGTGCCGCGGTACCACTCGCCGTGTTCCCGGTCGACCAGGTGCGTCTCGATGAATTCCCAAGTATGCGCCGCCGCGGCCAGGTATCGCTCCTGCCCCGAGAGCTGCCAGGCGTTGATGAAGCCGACAACCGCCTCGGCCTGCGGCCACCAATCCTTGGTGCCATCGGTAATGCCCTTGGGATCGCCCTGGTTGTAGATGCCGCCGTCGGCATCGGTGCCCTCGGCGAGCGTGACGTCGGCGATGTTCAACGCGGTTGGCGTGACGCGGCTCGTCAGCGCCGCGTCGCCCAGCACCTCGGCGGCGCGGGACATCAGCCAGGCGGCCTCGATGTCGTGGCCGTAGGAAATCTTGTCCGAAGTCGGCCGCCAGTCGTTGGTGAAGAACAGGCCGAGGTGGTACGTCCGGGGATTGAGGATACGCGTCAGCATGACGTCGACCAGCGCGTGCAAGGCCGACTTCAGCCCGGGATCGGGCCACACGGCCAGCAGCCGGGTGTAGGCCTCCATCACGTGCAACATGGTGTTCTGCGACTTGGGCACGTTCTGGTCCGACGGGCTCAGCGCCATGTCGGGAATGGCCGACCAGTCCCGACCAAAGGCCTCGAGATAACCGCCCTGCTGCCGCTCGCGCGCGTGCTTTTCCAGCAACCGATACACTGCAATCGCCTCGTCCAATGGTTCGCGCCGGCCGGTGGCCGCATGATACTCGGCGAGCGCGTAGATGGCGAAGGCCTGCCCGTAAACCTGCTTGCGGTCGCGTTTCACCGTGCCGTCGGCGTTGATCGCCCAGAAAAACCCGCCGTACTTCCGGTCGTGGTGGAGCTTCATCAAGTCCGCGTAGGCGAAATCCGCCATTTCGCGATACTCCGCGTTGCCGAACTGGCGGAACGCGGCCGCATACGTCCACAGGATCCGGGACGTCAGCAGCGCGCCCCGCTCGGCCTGCGGGTCGATTTGCAGCGCGTTGGTCAGGTGACCATGGAACGTGCCAGCCGGCCGGTTGACGACGTGCTGGATCCAGAACGGCAGGATGTTGCCGCGCAGGTCGGCTTCGATGTGGTCGAGCAGGTCTTTGGGGTACACACGGTCGGACACGGGCCCCAATGAGAGCCACGGACGCACGCTTGGCAATCAGGATGCATGGCGGGGGCTGGTTTTGGGTGGGAATCGTGAAAACTGAAAATCGTGAAATCCTAAATCGTGAAATGTCAGCAGTTGGTCCGGAACAATTTCACGATTTTCGATTTCACGATTTTCAGTTTTCAAGATTTCCCGGCTCGAAAAGAAGGGTTTGGCGCGCCCGCGGGGTTCTGCCATCAACCGTGCCATGCCCCTCACCCCTGCCCCGGCCTCTGCTGCCGCTCTCAAGGCCATCCTGTGGGGCGGCTTACTCGCGGGGCTGGGTGACTTTTTTTTCGCCCACTGCTTCTACGCGTGGAAGTTGGGCGTATTCCAGAACGTCGCGGGCGGGATCATGGGACGCGAAGCGGCCCGCGCCGGTGGCATGCCCACCTACCTGCTGGGCGTGGGCCTGCATTTCCTGATCGCCACGATCTGGGCGGCGATTTTCTGGGTGCTGAGCCAGCGGCTGCCCGTTTTGGTCCGGAATGCCGTGCCCAGCGGGCTGGTCGACGTGCTCGTCTTCCTGGTCTACGGGCTCGTGGGCCTCGGCTACGGGCTCGTTGTCTACCTGGGGATGAACTGCATCGTGGTCCCATTCTCCGCCCTCAACACCCCGGTGAAACTGCCGCCCCTGGTCTCATGGCCGGCCGCCGCACACATGGCCCTCGTCGGCCTGCCCATCGCGCTGGCGGCTTGGAGGTTTTCCCGATCCACGGCCGAGCATTCGCCCACTGGTTGAGGGTTGTTCGGCATGGGGTGGGAGGGGCTTTTTGCCCCGAGGTTGCGCAGCCGCAGCGTTCATCGTGTCGGGGCGTAAAGCCCCTTCCCCATTCAAACCCAGGCCAATCCGAATCCACACCTACCCTGACCTTGAATCCACTCGGGGCAGCAGGTAGTGGTCGATCATGAACCCCGCGCGCCGGCTCGCCCCTTTGCTGCACGGCTGCTTGCTGGTCGTCGCCTTGTTCCCCAGCCCGCTGCTCACCGCCGCGGAATCCCGTCCGGCGAAGATCAAGCGCCTCGATTCGGCCCACACGATTCCCGACGACGCCACGTGGCAACGGCTGGCCGCGCGCACGGAAACGGCCGAGTTCGCCCGGACCGAGGCGGTGAAGTTCCTTGTCGATCTCGAAAGCCGGCGCCGCGTCTGGTTCACCGACACCGAGCGGTATCCCTACCACTTCTACTTTGCCCGCGACCGGCTCTCGAACCTGGGCAACCCGGTCAAGGAGCACGATCTCTTCAACCAGTTCGAATACCAGGACCCGCACCGGCGTTTCGAGATGGGGACCATCGTGCATTACCTCGACTCGGACCTGTGGACGGTGGAGCTCGCGAGCTCGGACACGCTCGCGGGTGACCGCATCCTGCACCTCTTTGAAACCCTCCGGGACGCGCTCTGGATCGGCGACAAGCTGCGCTTCCACCCGATGTCCGACCTGCAGGAAAAGAACATCGCGGGTGTGCGCGAGCGCCTGCCGCTGGCCACCACCGCCGAGGTGTTCGCCGGGGTGCGCTACCAGCCACTCACGCTCGGGCGGTCGTTTGGTTACCTCCGGATCGTCCGGGGGCCGCTCGACACCGGCTCGGTGCGCGCCGACCAGATCCTCGTGCTGCAGCAGCTGCCGGAGGAAATTCCCGTCAATGCCGGGGTGATTTCCGCCGAATTGCAGGCGCCGCTCGGTCACATCGCGATCCTGTGCGCCAACCGCGGCACGCCCAACATGGGGCTGCTCGGCGCGGCCGCGCGCCCCGACTGGCAGGCGCTCGACGGCCAGCTGGTGGAGCTCACCATCGGGCCGCAGGAGTTTTCGCTCCGCGCGGCGGACCCGGCGAAGGCGCAGGAATACTGGCGCGCGCGCCGGCCGAAGAAAATCCGCGTGCCGGCCCTCGACGCGGCGGAGACCCGCCTCGTGGAGGTGAACGCCCTCCGCCTCAAGGACACGCGCTTCGCCGGCGCCAAGGCCTCGCAACTCGGCGAGGCGGCGCGGCTCAAGGGCATCACGACCCCCGGCGGATTCGTGATCCCGGTGGCCTACTACCTGGCGCAAATCCGCGCCTCCGGCGCGCTGGACGGCCTCGTCGAACGCCTCGCGGACCCGGCCTTCACGACCGACGCCGGCGTCCGGGGCCGCTGGCTCGCGGATGTCCGCGCCACGATTGAAAAGCACCCGGTCGACCCGGCGCTCGTGTCCCAGGTCGCGGCCCGCATCCGCGCCACCGCCCCCAACTCCCGCTGGATCCTGCGCTCCAGCACCAATGCCGAGGATCTCGCGGGCTTCACCGGCGCGGGCCTGTACCGCTCCATCCGCATCAAGGCTGGCGCGAGCGAGGAGGAGATCGCCAACACAATCCGCGAAGTCTGGGCCAGCGTGTGGCTGCAGGGAGCTTTCGAGGAACGCACCTGGCACGGCGTCGACCACGCCGGCGTGGCCATGGCCATCCTCGTGCAACCGTTCGTCGACGGCGCCGTGGCCAACGGCGTCGCGATCACCGCCAACCCGTTTGCCGAGGAGCGCCCGGGCTTCCTGATCAACGCCCAGGCCTTGGGCGGGAGTGTCACCGGCGCCGGCGGCAACGAGATTCCCGAGCAGCACATGATCTACACCTTCACCGGCGATTTTGAATTCGAGGTCCTGTCCCGCAGTTCGCGCACCAACGGCCAGCCGCTCCTCACCGAAGCCGACCTGAAGGCCCTGGCGATCGCGCTGCAAAAGCTCCACGACCATTTCCTCCCCCGCTGGCCGGGTCCGGCCAACGCCGTGGACGTCGAGTTCCTGGTCGCCGGACCCGACCGGCACGTGGTGATCCTGCAGGCCCGGCCGTATACGGTGAGCTACAAGCGGCTGAAGGTGGAGTGAGCCGCCGACGGCGGCCCATTTACGATCTACGATTTACGATTTATGATTGGGGACCAAGCCGCCGAACTGGCGGGCCTGAAATCGTAAATCAAGAATCGTACATCGTAAATTACCTCACGGTTTCCACCGAAACGCCCGCAGCTTGTGCTCCAGCATCTGCGGGATGATGAGCAGTTGTTTGTCGATCAGGTAGGCATGGTCCGCCGTGCCGCGGCCGAGCTGCATGAGCTGCGTAGGCTTGCCGTCGGCGCTGACGTGCTTCACGTCGCCCGTCAGCCAGTCGGTCACCGTGTACCCGCCTTTCCCGTCCGGCTCGAGGCCGTCGATGTGGCAGACCGGTTCGCTGCCGAGGCGGCCCAGCGCCTGGCCGGCGTAGGCCACCGTGGAAATATGCCCGAGCTGCTCCTTGCCGTCGACGCGCACCGACCAGCCGCCGAGCAACAACCGGTCTTTCTCGGCCTTCAGGCCGTTGAGCCCACCGGTTTTCGTGGTGTCCAGCTTGAACCACGGCTCGAATTTGCCGCCGCTCAGCCGGAACACCGTGTTCAGCCGGCCGCTGCAGACGTAGACGTTGCCCGCCGCGTCGGCCGTGCAGTCATTGAAATTCCCCTTGCCCCCGTCCGCGGGCGCATGTCGGGCGATGATTTTGCCCGCCGCGATGTCGATCTCGGCCAGCGCCGGTTCGTCGCCGACGTACAGGCGGCCGTTGGCGAGCGCCAAGCCCTTGGGATCGTCGAGGCCGGTGACCCACTTCAACTCGAGGATCTTGCCCTCGGCGCTGACGCGGCTGATGAAGCCGTCGTCCGGCACCGCGCCGTTGCCGTGCGTGCCCATGTTCGAGACGTAGAAAACGTCGTGGCTGGCATCGAACACGACGGATTCCGGGCCGATGAAACCGGAGGTTTCCCAGACCAATTCGGGAGTCTGGGCGGGACAGATGACGGCGGCAACAAAGGCGAGGCAGGCGGGCAGGTATTTCATGGAGGTGATGGGGGAGGCTTGAACGTAGCCAAATCGCCGCACCGCACAAACCACGCACGTTGGTTATGACGCGCCAATGATGGAACGGTGGTGCGATCCGTACGTAGGGGCGCAGTCTTGCCCGTTCGACACGCTCAGGGCCTTGAGCCGGTCGAAAGGCTGCGACCCTTCCGCGCGAAGCGCGGAATCCGGATCGCTCCCCGCAGGGGTCGAACTTGTTCGATCCTTACCCCATTGCACCCCAAGGGACCGCGCGAACCCGCTCCCTGCGCCGCCAGACCGGTCTTGCATCCAGGCAGACAAGGAAGTCGAGCTCTGCTCGACTTGGGCGCAGCAAGACTGCGCCCCTACCACGGATCTGCGCGGGTCGGCTTGAGCCGGAGCCTCCACGACGAATCACTTCACCGCGTTGATCGCCTTGGCGTAGTCCCGCGGCTGCATCTCGTCGAACCGTTCGCCGCTGGCGGGATAATTCCAGCAGGGTCCGGTCAGGCGGGGAGGTCGGGTGCCGCAGCCTGGAGCGCCGCCAGCGCCTCGGCGAAGGCGTAGTTCCTCACCTGTTCCGCGAATGGCGACCAGTCCCCTGGCGGGAACAAGGTCCGGAGCGCCGCCTGGTTCTCCTCGACGAAATCGGCAGCGCTGGCATCGAATCCGGCCAGCAATCGGGCCAGCCGGGCTGCGACCGCAGGACTTTGGGCGGGATCGACCGCGGCCCCGCTCCGAGGGGTTGCCTCGGGCTCCGCCGGCAGTTTTTCCCGGAGGTTTGCCAGCAGGGGATCGAGCAAGGCGGAGAGTTCCTCCAGCGCCGGCTGCAACCTGTCGGCCGGCGCCCACTCCCGGATCAGGCGTTCAACCGTCCCCGCCGCCGCCTGCGCCGCTTTCGCCCCGAGGTTGCCCGCGACGCCCTTCAACGTGTGCGCGAGACGCTCCGCGGTGGCGACATCCCCCTGTCCAAGGCTGGCGACAATCCGCCCCACGATATCCGCCTGCTGCTCCGCGAACTGCCGGAGCAGCTTGCGGTACAATTTCACGTTGCCCGCCACCCGCGCCAGGCCGTCCGCCATGTCCACCCCGGGGATGGCCGGCAGATCGGCGCCGCCTGCCTCCGGGACGCGCGGCGCGGCGGGCGCTGCGTCCGCCTTCCGCCGGTGCAGCGTGGAGAGCGCGGCAAACAGCACGGCCGGTTCGATGGGTTTGGCAATGTGCCCGTTCATGCCGATCGCCAGGCAGGCATCCCGCTCCTCCACCGTGGCATGGGCGGTCATCGCCAGGATCGGCAATCCGGCGAGGCGCCCGTCGGCCCGAATCCGTTTCGTCGCCTGATATCCGTCCATTTCGGGCATCTGCAAGTCCATCAACACGACGTCGAAGGGCGGCGAATCCTCTCCGACTGCCAGCCGCTCCAGCGCCTCAAGGCCGTTGTTGGCCACGGTCACGCTCGCGCCAACGCCTTCCAGCAGCTCGACCGCGATTTGCTGGTTGATTTCGTTGTCCTCCGCCAGGAGGACGCGCAGGCCCGTGAGAGTCACGCCTTCACCCTTGGCCGCAGACGCCATCGCCGCCGACTCGCCGGCTTCCACGAAGGCGTCCACCAAGGCATCCACCACCATGGACTTGGTGACCGGCTTGACCAGGAAACCGTCAAGTTCCAGTCGTTCGGCCTCCTCGCGCACCTCCTCGCGGCCAAAGGCCGTGACCATGATGATGGCCGGCGGATGCCGGAGCGTGGCGTCCGCCTTGATGGCCCGGGCCGCCTGCAAGCCGTCCATGCCGGGCATGCGCCAGTCCATGAGCACGAGGTCGTAGGGCGCCCCGGCATCGTGCTGCCGCACGGCAGAGACCGCCTCGGCACCGGAAGCCACGGAATCGGCCTGCTGCACCACATCGGCCAGCAGGCCGTCGATGATTTCCCGGGCGGCGGCGTTGTCGTCGACAATCAGGACCCGCAGCTTCGTCAATCGCTCCGGGATGACCCTGCGCACGCCGCTTTGCGTACCGACGCCAAACCAGGCGGTGAAAGTGAAGGTGGTGCCCTCGCCGGGGGCGCTTTCGAACCAGATCTGGCCGCCCATCAGTTCGACCAGCCGGCGGCTGATGGTCAGCCCGAGGCCGGTGCCGCCGTGTTTGCGGGTAGTGGACATGTCGGCCTGCGTGAACGGCTGGAAGAGGCGGGCCGATTGCGCCGGGGTCATGCCGATGCCGGTGTCACGGACTGAAAACCGCAGTTGGATCTTCTCGCCCAGTCGTTCCGCCAGCACGACCTGGAGGCGGATCTCGCCGCGCTCGGTGAACTTCACCGCGTTGTTGACCAGGTTGGTCAGGATCTGGCCGAGTCGGAGCGGGTCGCCCACCAGCGAGGCCGGAAGGCCTGGCGCCACGTGGGCGAGGAGTTCGAGCCCCTTCTCGTTGGCCTTGTGCGCGGTCACGGTCGTGACCGTGCCGATGACGTCGTCGAGCTTGAACTCGGTCGCCTCGAGGTCGAGCCGGCCGGCCTCGATCTTCGAGAAATCCAGGATGTCGTTGATCACGGCGAGGAGCGAGGTGCCGGCGTTGTGCACCTTGCCGACGTAGTCGCGCTGCTTGGGGTTGAGCGGGGTTTTCAGCGCCAGGTACGACAGGCCGATGATGGCGTTCATCGGGGTGCGGATCTCATGGCTCATGTTCGCGAGGAACATCGACTTCATCTGCGTGGCCTCCTCGGCGCGGGCCCGGGCAGCCCGCAATTCCTCGGCCGCGCGCTTCTGGTCGGTGATGTCCACCAGCAGGCCGATGAGTCCTCCCGGCGTTCCGTCGGCGAGCTTGAAACCGTCCACCGAATAGAGGGTCACGTGCGTCTCGCCGTCCCGGTAGCGGATGGGCAGTTCGTAGCTGCGCCGGCCGGCGTCGCGGATCACGGCCATGTCCTCCTCATGGAACTTCCGGCGGGCTTCCTCCGGCAGGTAGTCGAGGTCGAGCACGGACTTGCCCTGCAGGAACTCCGCGGTCGTCGCGAATTCCCGCTCGTAGGCCTTGTTGCAGCCGAGGAATCGACCGGCCGCGTCCTTGAAAAAGATCGGGTAGGGAATCGTGTCGAGCAACGCGCGCTGGAAGCTGAGGCGGAAGGCAAGTTCCTGCTCGGCGGTTTTGGACGCGGTGATGTCCTGGTAGACGCCGTACATGTAGCGCGCCTTGCCGTCCGGACCACGCTCCAGCTTTCCGGCGGCATGCAGCCACACGATCCGACCGTCGCTCGGACGCTTGTAGGGATAGATGGCCGCGTAGCCTTCGGTCCGGCCGTCGATGGCATCCTGGTAGCGCTGCGCCGTTTGCCGGGCAATTTCGGGATCCGCCTCGATCAACCGGGCGAACCATTCGTCCTGCAGGTGATAGTGTCCGTCCGGCTTGATCGTTTCGCCGACGATCTTCGCCGCGCGTTCGGACTGCCAGTAGTAGTCGGGATCGCTGTAATCCACCCGCCAGTAGCCGCTGTGGGTGAGGTCGAGCGCGATGTCGGAGAGGAAATTGGCCGCCCGCAGCGCCTGCTCGGCGGTCTTGAAGTCCGTGATGTCCTGCGCCGCGCCATGCATGCCCACGGTCCGGCCCGTCGGATCCTTCACCACGTGCCCCAGCGCGTGGATCCAGACGACGCGTCCGTCAACCGGCCGCTGGTAGGCAAAGATCGCGTCATAGACCGGGACTTTGCCGGCGATCGCATCGGCGAAGTTTTCCGCCGCCCGCTTGGCCAGCACCGGGTCAGCCGCCTCCATGTGCTTGCTCCAGTCGGAGAGCGGGTAGCGATGGTCGGGCGCCGGGTGTTCGCCCCAGATCGCGACGGCCCGCGGCGCGGCGGAGTAGCAGCTGGGATCATCCAGGGAGTAGTGCCAGTAGCCGCATTTGGTCAGTTCCAGCGCGTTGTCGGCCTTGATCTTGGCTTCCTGCAGCTCGGTTTCCTGCCGGGTGGTCTGCTCCAGCAGTTCCTGGGTCCGCGCCGCTCCCCGCTTGAGCAGTTCGATCGACCGGGCAAGCCCGCCGGTTTCGTCCATCGCGCCGGTAAAGGGCACCTCCCGGGCGTAGTCGCCGGTGGCGATGGCCTTGACGCTGGACTCCAGGTCGCGAATGGGCCGCACGATGCGGCGGACCGTCAGCAGGCCGAGCATGCCGGTGACCAGCGCGGTCAACGCGATGGCGACGATCATCCGGAAGCGGAAGGTTTCGATGGCCACGAGCGCGTCGTCGCCGGCAGCGGCCGCCAGTTCGCGGTTGTTGTCGATCCATCGCCGCAGCAGCGCGCTTAGCTGGCCGCCCAATTCGACGGAGCGGCCCCGGAGCAGAGCGGTGGCCTCCTCCTGCCGGCCGGCCTCGGCCAGCGCCATCACCCGCCTGGCCACGGCCAGCCATTCGTCGCAGCCGGCGCGGAACTCGCCCATCAGCTGCCGCCCCTCGTCGCTAAAGACGATGTGGTCCGCGTATTCCTGCTGCAACCGGTTGACCAACCGCTCGTTTTCCTCGAACAGGCGGCGGGCTTCAAGGCGCTGGGCATCGTCGGTCGCCAGGAGGTGGCTGCGCACGTCCACCCTCAGCTCGGCAAAACCCCGGGAAAGGTTGCCGATGGTGGCAAGCGCCGCGATTCGCGACCGCGCGACGAACTGGCTGCGCTCCTCGACCTTCGTGAGCTGCAGCCGCGTGAACACGCCCAGCCCGACGAGCGTCAGCAGCGGCACAGCCAGCAGCAAGGCAAGGCGTTTGGCGATGTTCATGGGGCGGTCGCAGCCCGGGCGGCGGCCTCCCACCCGGCTCGGCTGACGCTGTCCCGGCGGTTGCGCTGCCGCAAACCGATTCTCCACGGTGAAATTTGCCGTGACCCCCGGGAGCGCGCCTGCTTCACTCGATCCCGCTCGGGCCGCCACCACCACGTTTCCATGACGTCCGCTTCCTCGTCACGCCCGTGCCTGCTGCTCGTCGACGACACCCCGGCCAACATCCAGGTGCTCGTCGGCCTCCTCCGCGACGACTACGAGCTCAAGGTCGCCACGCGCGGCGTCCAGGCGCTGCAGATTTGCGCGCAGTCGCCCGGACTCGACCTGGTCCTGCTCGACGTGATGATGCCGGAGATGGATGGCTATGAGGTCTGCCGCCGGTTGCGGGCGGTCGAGGCCACGCGCGACCTTCCCGTCATCTTCCTGACGGCCAAGGCGGAACTCGACGACATGGTGCACGGTTTCGAAATTGGCGCCAACGACTATGTCGCCAAACCCTTCCGCCCGGCCGAGCTGCTCGCGCGGGTGCGCACCCATCTCCTCGTCCGCGCCCAGCAGCGCGAGATCGCCCGGAAGGGTACCGAACTCGCCGAGATGCTGCAGATCGTCTGCCACGACGTGGCCAATCATTTCTCGATCGTGAACATGTCCCTCGAACTCGCGGCCGCGAACCCCGCCGGCGGCTTGGAAAAATACGTGTCCCGCATGACGGCTGCCGCCCGCAACGGCGTGGCGTTGACCAACCTGGTGCGGGAAATGCGCCGGCTGGAGGACAAATCCGTCGAATTGCAGCCGGTCTCGCTCGCCGCCGCGGTCCAGGAGGCACTCGTACTCGCCGACGGCCGGCTGCAGGACAAGAAGCTGCAGGTCGTGGTCGAGGTGGCCGACGTCCGCGTGCTGGCGGAACCCACCGCACTCATCAACTCGGTCCTTGGCAACCTGTTCTCGAACGCGGCGAAGTTCTCCCATCCCGGCGGCATGATCGAGATCCGGTCCCGCAGCGAAGGTGGCGCGGTGACGGTGAGCGTGCGCGATCACGGGATCGGCATGCCGGCCACGATCGTGGCGGAACTGTTTGACGTCTCGAAGAGCCACAGTCGCCGCGGCACGGCCGGCGAGAAAGGCACGGGCTTCGGGATGCCGCTTATGCGGAAGTTCGTCCTCCAATTCGGCGGCTCCGTCGAGGTCGCTTCCCGCGATATTGCCGAACACCCCGCGGATCACGGCACCGAATTCCGCATCCGGCTGAAGCTGGCGCCTTGAAACGGGCGCGGACTGCGCCGCTTTGCGGATTCGTCGGCGGGATTGAGGTCCTGAGGGACACCCATCAAAAATGGCCGGGGCATGAAGCCGGGCCCCACAAGCCATGCGCGTTGGCTATGACGCGCCAACGATGGAACGGTCGTGCGATCTGTATGTAGGGGCGCAGTCTTGCTGCGACCATTCCGCGCGAAGCGCGGAATCCGGATCGTTCCCTGCAGGGGTCGAACTTGCTCGATCCTTACCCCATTGCACCCCAAGGGACCGCGCAAACCCGCTCCCTGCGCTGCCGGACCGGTCTTGCATCCAGGCAGACAAGGAAGTCGAGCTCTGCTCGACTTGGGCGCAGCAAGACTGCGCCCCTACCCCGGATCCGCGCGGGCGGCTGGAGCCGGAGCCTCCACGACGAATCACTTCACCGCCTTGATCGCCTTGGCGTAGTCCCGCGGCTGCATCTCGTCGAACCGTTCGCCGCTGGCGGGATAATTCCAGCAGGGTCCGGTCAGGCGGCCGTGCTCGTAATTCGCCTCGCCCCACAGCTTCCCGTCGGGGCGGTATGCCTTGAATGGTCCGTGCGGCACGCCGCCACGGTAGGTCGTTTCGAAACGGCTGCCGTCTGGAAATTGCTTCGTATGCACGCCGTCGGTCTTTTCGCCTTCGCGGAACTGGCGGTAGGCTTTGATCACGTCGGATTCGCCGATCATTTCGCCGTCGGGGCGCACCGTCACCATCCCGCGCTCACCCCAACCGTCCTTGCTGGCGTACATGAACCAGATCACCTGCCGGCCGTCCGCGGTCCGTACCGCGAGTTCGGGGTGATCCCGCCGGATGGGAAACAGGCCCGCGTAATCCTCGCCCGCGACCGCCTCGATGGGCTGGCCGTTGTTGCCGGCCGCACCGGTCATCTCTTCGCGCCGGACGAACAGCCGGTCCGGATGCTCCAGGATGAAATAGTCGGTCGCGACGAGGTACTTGAAGACGCGATCGAGGATCTGCTTTTCCTCACTCGACCGCCTGGAATGCAGGTAGGCTGGCAGGAAGAACCACGCCACGAGCCCGATGACGATGACCAATCCGAGGCCGACCTCCCAAGGAAGACGTCGCCTCTTGCCGGCCGAATAATCCCGAATTGGGGCCCAGGTATCGTCGGGGTTCACGTTGCGGCGGCGAGCATGCGGGTCCCCGCCCGGAGTTCAAGCCGCGCGTGGGGAAAAGCGGTCCAGCCGAACCGCCTGGAGGGCCCGCGTCCCGGCGGGCCAGCCCGATTTGGAGGGCCCATCTCCTGATGGGCCGCGGCTCAGCGGGAGCTGAGCCCTCCATCCCCCACCCCCGTCACCCTTTCACCGTCATCTGGTTGTTCACGGACTTGGCACCGCGCACGCTGCTGGCGAGCTGGCTCACCAAGGCCTTTTCCGCATCGGAACCGGCCGTGCCGGTGATGGTGATGACACCCCCGTTGGTCGAGACACTCGTGTTCAGGACACTCGTCGACTTGTGGGTGAGCAGCGCATACTTGACCTGGGCGGTGATCGACGCGTCATCGACCTTGTCGCCGAACGTCCGCGGGTCGGCGGGAGCGGCCGCCACCTTGAGATTGTTGACGACCGATTTCACCCCCGTGATTTCCTTCACGTAAGCCGCCGTCAGTTCCTTCTGCGCGGTGCTTTCGGCGGTGCCCCCGAGGGTCACGACTCCGTCCTTCACATTGACGCTGGTGTTGGTGGCGCTCACGTGGCCCTTGAGGAGCAGTTTCGTACGGACCTTGGTCGCGATCCAGCCATCCGAATGTTCGGGTGCGGACGGCTGGACCTTGATCTGGTTATCCACGCGCACGACCCCCGGCAGGTCCCGCACGGTGTGTTCGGCCAGCACCCGATGGTCGGCGTCCGGCACCGTGCCGGTCAGGGTTACGACCCCATCGGTCGCCTTCACCGTTACGTGGTTTTCCAGCACGGTGCGGTAGTTGAACGATTCCCGCGCCGCACCCTCGATCTTGCGATCGGTCTCAGCGTCAGCGTGGACGATGCCCGGTAGGGTAAAAAGCAACAAACCAGCCAGCATGGCGGTTTTCATGGTGACTCCTGTGGTTAAGGTTCAACCCGCGCCAAATCGGAACCCTGGCGCCAATGCCACCTGCGCAGAGCGGGGGGTTGTGGTGGCGCTGACAGCCCCCTTGGAACCGCGGTTCATCGCGCGCAGGTAAATTTTCCGTCATCTTCCGGCCGGGCCCGAGATCGGCACACACCATGGGCAACCGGGACGTTATTGGCCCGCGGTAGGTATCGACCCCATGCCGCCAGCGCCCCAAGCCCCGTAGCATGGTCATCCAGCACCTGAGTATGCGATTGTTCGCGCCATCGAATTCCGGGCCATGCTTCGAGCGCCCGGAAATCGGTGCCCGAGGCTTCCAAATGTCAGGGAAAACCCGACGCGGCGGCGGCGAAAATGGAGGAGCACCCCATGTCTGAAGAGGCCCGGCTTGCCGCCAAGCCCGCGGTGACCGTGGCGGAAACCGGCACCGGCAGCACGCCTCCTGACTTCACGACCGGCGGCGGCGAAATGGGCGAGCGGATCCAGTCTTTCGACTGGAGCCGCACCCCGTTGGGCCCGATCGATTCCTGGTCGCCCGCCCTGAAAATGATGGTCCGGTTCCTCCTGGTGAACCGGTTCCCCATGCTGTTGTGGTGGGGGCCGGACTTTATCCAGATCTACAACGATCCGTACCGACCGATCCTCGGAGCCAAGCACCCGTCACCGGGCCTGGGCCAACCCGTGAGCGTTTGCTGGTCCGAAATCTGGCACATCCTCCGGCCTTTGATCGAAACACCCTACCGCGGCGGCGCCTCGACCTGGATGGACGACATCCTTCTCCAGCTCAAGCGCCACGGGTTCGAAGAGGAAACGCATTTCACGATCGCCTACAGCCCCGTGCCCGATGACACCGTGCCCGAAGGGATCGGCGGCGTGCTCGCGACCGTCAACGAAATCACGGAAAAGGTCATCGCCGAGCGGCGCGTTGCCCTGCTGCGCGACCTGGCGTCACATACGGGCGATGCCAAATCCGTCGAGGAGACGTGTCGCCTCGCCGCGAAGGTCCTGGCGACCCACGACAAGGATGTCCCATTCGTCATGCTCTACGTGGTGGAACCGCAAGCCAAACGCGCCCGGCTGGCCGGGTGGTCCGGAGGCGTGCAAGACGGGGAATTCGCGCCGGCAACCGTCGATCTCACCGCCCGCGACCATTCGACCGGCTGGCCGGTGGCCGCGGCCGTGGCGACCGGGACCACGCAGGTCGTCACGGACCTGCAAAAGAAGTTCGTCATGCTGCCGCGGGGACCCTGGTCCGACCCACCCAACCAGGCCGTGGTCATGCCGATTCTCACGAGCAGTGAAGGCACGCCCAACGCGGTGATGATCGTCGGGCTGAGCAGCCGCCTGCGCTTCGATGACTTCTATCGCGACTTCCTCGAACTCGTGCGCGCCCAGGTTGTCGCCGCCATCACCCGCGCCCGGGCCTATGAGGATGAACGCCGGCGCGCGGAGGCGCTCGCCGAGTTGGACCGCGCCAAGACCGCGTTCTTTTCGAACGTGAGCCATGAGTTCCGGACGCCGCTGACCCTGATGCTCGGCCCGGTGGAAGACCTGCTCCACGGCGGCGGGTCCAATCTCGCGGCGGCGGTGCGCAGCCGGCTCGACGTCGTGCATCGCAACAGCCTCCGCTTGCTGCGCCTGGTGAACACCCTGCTGGATTTTTCCCGCATCGAAGCCGGGCGGATGGATGGGGATTTCGTGGCGGTGGACCTTGCCGCCTACACCGCCGAGCTGGCCAGCGTGTTCCGCTCCGCCGTCGAGCAAGCCGGGCTGCGGCTCGTGGTCGGATGCCCGCGCCTCCCGCACTGGGTGGCCGTCGATCGCGACATGTGGGAGAAGATCGTCCTCAACCTGCTCAGCAATGCCTTCAAATACACCCTGGCGGGCGAAATTGTCGTCAAGCTGGAAGCCGTCGGCGACGGCACCCGCCTGACCGTGCGCGACACCGGCGTGGGCATCCCCGCCGCCGACCTGCCGCGGGTCTTCGAGCGCTTTCACCGCGTGCGCGAGTCACGCGGGCGCACGCACGAGGGCACCGGCATCGGGCTCGCCTTGGTGCAGGAACTCGTCCACCTCCATGGGGGCACGATCCGGGCCGAAAGCGTGGTGGACTGCGGCACGTCTTTCATGGTCGACCTGCCGTCCACCCAGTCGCGTCCCCTGCCCGCGGCGGGCGCCCGGCCACCCTCCAACCCGCCCCTCCCCCCCGCCACCGCGAACGCCTGGAAGGCCCTCCGCTGGATTCCCGAATACCGGCCCGCGGACGCCGACCTGGCGGCTTCGGAAATTCCACCCCCGGTGCGCGGCAGCGCCCGGAAACCGCGGGTCCTGTGGGTCGACGACAACGCCGACATGCGCGACTATGTCAGCCGCCTGCTCGCAAATTCCTTCGAGGTCACTGCGGTGGGGGACGGCGAAGCGGCGCTGGAAGTGCTGCGGGCCGATCCTCCCGAACTCGTGCTGAGCGACGTGATGCTGCCGCGCCTGAATGGCTTCGGCCTCGTGCGCGCGATCCGGTCGGAACCGACCCTCGCGGACATCCCGGTGATCCTGCTGTCGGCGCGGGCCGGCGAGGAAGCCCGGGTCGATGGCGTCGCGTCGGGCGCTGACGATTACCTGATCAAGCCGTTCAGCGCGCGCGAGCTGCTCGCGCGGGTCGGCGCGCACGTCACGATGTCCCGCGCCCGCCGCGCCGCCGCCAATGCCGTGCGCGAAAGCGAGGAGCGATTCCGCGCCCTCGCGACCACCGGCGCCTACATCATCTACCGGATGAGTCCCGACTGGACCGAGATGACGGCCCTCGAGGGCAAGGGCATGTTGTCCGACACCTCCCGACCGAGCCGGGGCTGGCTGGCAAATTACATCCCGCTCGAGGAACAATCACTCGTGCTGCGAACGATCGAGGCGGCGATCGCCTCCCGGGGAATGTTCGAGCTGGAACATCGCGTGCGCCGCGCCGACGGCGGCGTCGGCTGGGTGTTGTCGCGCGCGGTCCCGCTGATGGACGCCACCGGCGCGATCCGCGAATGGTTCGGCGCCGCGAGCGATGTCACCGTGCGCAAGGAAGCCGAACTGGCGCTCCGCGCCGGCGAGGAGCGCCTCCGCGCGGCCGCCGTGTCAGTCGCGTAGAAGTGGCCTTGCGTCCCGACCCCTGTAGCCGGCCTCGCTGAGGCCGGTCCGGGGTCAGCGACCCCGGCTACAGCACCAGGCCGCCCATGCCAATGTAGGGTCGACGCTTGCGCCGACCTAACCCGCGAGGTCGCCGCGAGCGGCGACCCTGCATGAAGCGCGTTTCTCGTGGCGTTCTCCCTTCGACTCACGTCAATCCAGCGCCCGATCCTCCCCTTGTAGCCGGCCTCGCTGAGGCCGGTCCGGGGTCAGCGACCCCGGCTACAGCACCAGGCCGCCCATGCCAATGTAGGGTCGACGCTTGCGCCGACCTCACGCGCGAGGTCGCCGCGAGCGCCGACCCTGCATGAGGCACATTTCGCGTGGCGTTTCCCTTCCAACCCACCTTTAACCAGCGCCGAGGATTCCCCATGAAACCCGCCAAAACGAAGAAGTCGCTGTCCCCGGACCAACACGACGAATTGCTTGCGACGCTGCAGGCCCGGTTTGAAAAGCATCCGCAACGGCATCCCGGCCTCGCCTGGGCCAAGGTGAAATCCCGACTGGAGGGCAATGCCGCGAAGCTCTGGTCCCTCGCCGAAATGGAACGCACCGGCGGCGAACCCGACGTGATTGGACTGGACGGCAAGACCGGCGAGCTGCTGTTCGTCGACTGCGCCGCCCAAAGCCCGGAAGCACGCACGAGCCTGTGCTACGACCGCGCGGCGCTCGACGGCCGCAAGAAATTCCCGCCGAAAGGCTGCGCCACCGAGCTGGCCGAGGCCATCGGCGTGGAAATGCTGACGGAGGAACAATACCGCGCCCTGCAGCAGTTCGGCGAATTTGACACCAAGTCCTCGAGTTGGCTGCAGACGCCGCCGGAGGTCCGGATGCTCGGCGGGGCGATCTTCGGCGACCGCCGTTTCAACCGCGTGTTCATCTATCACAACGGCGCCGACTCCTATTACGGCGGCCGCGGCTTCCGCGGAATTCTGCGCGTGTGACGGGGAAGGGCGGGCAGCTCTCAGCTGTCAGCATTCAGCCAGAAAAGTCCGTGGTCAGTAGTCCGTCGTCCCGTCGTCCGTGGTCTTTGTGCCCGGTCCCTCGTCCCTGGTCATTTTCCCCCTTACTCCCCCTTCTTTCCTTCCAACCCGTGCTCGATATACAGCTTCTGCACGAGAACCATGGCGACGACGGTAAGGGGGCAGCCGAAGATGAATCCCGGCAACCCGAACAGTGCGCCTGACGCTGCCAGCGCCAGTAGGCCGAGCGCGGGCGGCAGCGACGTCGCCCAGCGTTGCGCGAGGGGGTGCACGATCTGCTCCTCGATCTGCTGCACGATCAGAAACACCACGACCGAAGCGATTGCGACCTGCGGGCCCTTGCTGAGGGCCATCAGGAGCATCGGGATGAACGCCACGAGAAAGCCGATGACCGGCACGAACACGACGAGGCCGGCCAGGATCCCCAGCGCCAGCGGCACGGGACATCCGGCGATCCACAGGCCGAGCGTCGTCAGCACCCCGATGGTCGTCATCGATACCAGTTGTCCCAGCAGCCAGCGGCGCAGCGTTTCGCCGGCGGCCTGGAGCGCATCGCGGACCTTCCCGCGCTGGGCGACGGGAAACAGCCGCACGGTCCCGCCGAGATACAGGCGCGGTGTGAGCGCGAGGTAGATGCCGGAGACGACCACGAGCAGCGCGTGGCCGAGCTTGTCGAGCGTGATGAACGCCACCTTGCCGATGTTGTTGGCGGTTTCACCGGCATCGCCCCCGGCTGCAGGGGCCGCGTTCGCGTTTTGCATTTTCTCCAAGGCAGCGCGTCCGGCCTCGTTTTGCTCGAGCCACGCCTTGGCCTTGTCCACGGCTTCGGGGAGGCGTTCGCGCAAGTCCTGCGCCTGGAGGGCGATTTGGTGGCCGAACAGCCAGAAGAGACCACCGAGCACCAGAAACAACCCCAGGATGACGAGGCCCACCAACAGCTTTTCGCGTTGCGGGTAGCGGGCCACCAACGGCAGCGCAATGGCGCGAATCACGGCGGCCAGCACGATGGAGCCGAAGGCGAGGATGAAGATTTCGCGCAGGTTCCAGGCGAGCAGGAACAGGCTGGCGAACGCCAGCGCCACCGCCACGTAACCCACGACGCGGGTATAAGGTGGCCAGGGTCGCGGAAGGGCTCGGGTCGCTTGCACGCCTTATGGACTCCCGTCAGGGAAACCAGTTCGCGACTGGGGCGCCCACCCGGCCCAAAGGTAGGTTCAGCCAATCGTTCTCATTCTCCCAATCGTTCTCGTTCTCCTCGTTTCGGTGTCTGTCTACCCGTAGGAGCGGCTTTACGCCGCGACCAAAGAGGGTGACAAAGGAAGGTCCGGGACATGAAGCCACTCTCCGCCAAGGGGCCCAAACCACCCAATGCGAGAGAACAAGAACGAATCGAGACGGAGCCACCGGGTAGGGCGATTCTGTCCCCTCGATTCCTTCCGTTACCGCCGCCAATTCCCAATCGTCACCGCGGCCCCATCGGGCTGCGCGAATGCCCATTGCCGTTGTCAGGCTCCTTCCGCGCGGCGCGGAACAGCGTCTGCGACCAACACTCCTTGGTTTCCCAAGCTGCTGGCCGGCCAAAAATGGGCTCGTACAACGCAACCCAACCGTCCTTCAGGAACGACGCGGAGGCCTCGATGACTTCCTCTTTGGTGTTTCCTTGGATCAATCGGTATTCTGGATGAATGCGGGGATGATTCATGGAGGGGGCACATGTTCGAAACCGCCCCTAGCAACTCGACTGCCAGTCCGATTACTTTCCGTAATCACTGCACCAACGAGCCTTGCACCACTCGCAACGTGACAACCACTGTGCCAAACGACCTAAACTGGGAAAATCCGTCCCGTCCAATCCCGCGCCTGTGACACGGGGATAGGTGGAGCGACTTAGACCCCAAGACACTGGCTCGGAGCGGCCTCGCCGCAACGCGCTGGGTCAGCGCATTCCACCATTTGGTGGCCGGCGATTTTCCAGCCGCAGCGCAGGCTGCGCGACTGATCCTTGGTGGCGAGCACGCCGCATCAGGAAGCGAACAACAGGACACATCGCCGACAAGGACCACGAAGCGTGCAAACCTGGCGTCGGTGTGGAAACCGACGACCACCTTTTGGTTGGAAACAGCGGCGCTGTAGCCGGCCTCGCTGAGGCCGGTCCGGGGTCACCGACCCCGGCTACAACCACACCGATTCTACCTGACCGGAGCAAAACGTGTTTTGCGGTTTGGGGCTGAATGGATCCGGATGACGAGGGGTGCCCGCAGGGCGGGGTCTGTTGGTTCGTTTCCAAGGGTGAAATATTGCAGCCCGGGTGTGTCTTCAAACTACCCAGAGGAGATTAACCACTAATGCTTCGCCTAACGGCTGCGCTACTTGGTGTGCTCTGCCTAATCAGCTCCACGATGGGTTTCGGGGGTCGGCTAATCGCCGACGAAGAACGAGTTTCTTACTGTTCTCAGCGGCGATTGGCTGCTCCCCGAAACCAAAACTGGAGCCGATCAGCCGGAGGGGATTTTGGAGCGAAGCCGTTAGGTGAAGCATCGGTGGTGGAAATCCGATCGGTTGTTTTCCGCCTCGTCGTTCGCTTGGGGAAGCCGGGAGGTCCGTAGACACGCCTTGGTAACTCCTGGCCGCGAATGCCGTCTCGGAGTCGGAACCCCCCTGAGGACATGAAATCCCGCGCTTTCTTTTTCTGGGTCGCCGTTTTCGGCCTGCTCGCAGGTCGAACGGCAGTCGCCGCAGAATTCTACGTCCACCCGGCGGGCAACGACGCCAACCCGGGAACTCTCGCCCAACCGTTCGCGACCGTCACGCGTGCCCAGGACGCGGCCTCGCCCGGCGACACCGTCTGGATCCGCGGCGGGGAATACGTCTTCAGCGGCACCAAGGTGGAGATCGGCATCCTGCTCAACAAAAGCGGCCAGGAAGGAAAGCGCATCAACTATTGGGCCTACCCCAATGAGACGCCTGTCTTCGATTTCCATCAGTTGGCCACTCCGGCGCGGATTCGCGGCATCAGCGTGAAGGGTGACTGGCTGCACCTGAAGGGCCTGGAGATCCGCGGCGTGCAGCAGATCCTGACCAACGCGCACGAATCGTGGGGCATCCGCGTCGAGGGCGGCAGCCACAACATTTTCGAGCGGCTCAACCTGCACCACAACGAGGGCCCGGGGCTTTTCATCGCCGATGGCGGCTACAACCTGGTCCTCAACTGCGATTCGCACCACAACTACGATCCGGACAAGGGCGGCGAGAACGCCGACGGCTTCGGCGGCCACAGCCGCGTCGACGGCAATGTCTTCCGCGGCTGCCGGGCGTGGTTCAACAGCGACGACGGCTTCGACCTGATCCATGCCCGCGGCGAGCACCGGATCGAGCACTGCTGGGCCTGGAGCAACGGCTTCGTGCCCGACACGAACCAACGCGCCGGCAACGGCGGCGGGTTTAAGATGGGCGGCTGGCTGCTCGATCCCGCCCGCTTTCCCGGGCACATCCCGGTCCACACCATCACGCACAGCCTCGCCTTCAACAACCGCGTGGTGGGATTCAACGCCAATTACCAGCCGGGCATGCTCCGGTTCTACAACAACACGGCGTTCCACAATCCCGAGCAATTCAACCTGAAGGTGGCGCCGCGCCAGGCCAAGCCCGTCACGCACGTGCTGCGCAACAACGTCGCCCTCGGCGAAGCGCCGCCGGTGACCGGGCAGGACCGCTTCCCGCCCGACGACCAGTTCAACTCCTGGAACCTCGAGAACTTCACGGTCACCGCCGACGACTTCCTGAGCGTCGATCCCACCGGCGCCGACGGCCCGCGCCAGCCCGACGGCGGCCTGCCCGACCTCCCCTTCATGCACCCCAAGCCCGGCAGCCGCCTGGTCGACGCCGGCATCTCTGTCGAACTGCCCTTCACCGGCCGCGCCCCCGACCTGGGTGCGTTCGAAGCGAAGTAGCCGTCCCGCATCCTCGCCCCCTTTCAATCTAATGCCAAATGGCTGCCCGGCATGGATTCGAACCATGACTAGGCGAGTCAAAGTCGCCTGTGCTACCATTACACCACCAGGCAGTGGAGTGTGGAAGGGGCAGCGTGCGTCCCGCCTTCCTCCGGTCAAGGGCGGAAAAGGTCCGCTCTAACTCGTTCCGGCCCAGTGCTCGCATATGATTATTCCGGTTCCCAATTGGATCGACCAAGCCCGGTCTGCGATCAGCAGACCCCAATGCCTGAACCGGAGGCGATCAGCCGGAGGGGTCATCGTAGGTTCCGTCGTTGACGGAACCCGTTAGTGGTTAACCAGCCTTGGACGCTCAATCCCTCGTTTGACCACAACGATTCTCCTGATGGAATAGTCCCCGATGAAAACCCCGCTCCTACTGGCCGGTTTGTTTTGCGTTGCGGTTGCCGTCGCGGCCGAGCCCGTGGTCTGGCGGCTCGATCATGCCGACCGCATCGGCGGGCAGGCCACCGAGGTGCTCGGGGCACCGACGGTCGGCGACGGCCCGGGCGGCAAGGCGATGTGGTTCAATGGCACGAGCGACGGGCTCTACGTGCCGGTCAATCCCCTGCAGGGCCTCGAAGCTTTCACCATCGAGGCGCTGTTCAATCCGGAGAAGGAGGGCCCCGCGGAGCAGCGCTTTCTCCATGTCCAGGACAACGTCGGTGCCGCGGGCGATCCGGGCTCCCGCGGGCTCCTCGAGATCCGCCTGGCCGACGGCTCCTGGGCCCTCGATGGCTTCCTCTATTCGACCGTGACCAAGGGAAGGATCGTGCTTTTCGATGCGACGAAACGCCATCCCGCCGGCCAATGGACCTGGGTCGCCATGGTTTACGACCACGGCCACGCGACGACCTACGTCAACGGCGTGAAGGAACTCGATGGCCCCATCGACTTTCCGCCGATGGGTGCAGGCCGGGTCTCGCTCGGCGTGCGCCAAAACAAGGTCTCTTGGTTCAAGGGCGGCCTGGCCGAGGTCCGCTGGCACGCGACGGCGCTGCCTCTCGCGCAGTTGCAGCGCCGGCCATCGCCGTGAGCCGACCCTGACTTTCCGCCGGGGCGGAACCCAAACGACGGGTCGGCCTCGCCGTTCAGCGGTCAAACAAGAAACTCACGGTGTGACGATAGCTGGGCTGGAGCAGGGGTTTTTGTCCTTGGGGCCCCATCATTTCCGGGCGGGAAAACTTCGACCCCATGGGCGGAATCGCATCGAGAAAAGCCAGGCCCGCAGGCGCGACTTCGAGTCGGGTGGACATCTGCAGCTTTTCGGGCGGGAAGCGGGGCGTCAGCACCTGCACGAATTGGTTCTCCGCATGCGTCACGACTTGTACCAGCCCGCCAGCGGTATCGAGTTCCAGCCAGCGAACGTCGGCGAAGAATCCCTTGAACTCGGGGTACGTCCACCCACTCCAACCCGTCACGGTGTCGTTATAGGCATTCGCCCATTCGCCAAAGGTCACTCCCCGGCGCCGGTTCTGCCAGACGCGATAAGGTCCGTCGCCAATCCAATGCTTGGCCCGCACCAAGTCAGCGGGAAGGTCGAACATCACGCCTTGGGATGAAGCTTCCGGCGCCGGCCGGTAGGTATAGGTGCAGTCCAGCCAGCCGGTCCGGCGCAAGCGCCACTCGACCTCCTCGAGCGCACCCCGAAAAGAGGCCGTCACCACGGCCTCCCCCGCCACTTGGGCGGCGGAAACCGAAAGCAACTCCGATTCGCTCGCCACCGCGCGCGGGCCGTTCCTCAATGCGGCCGCCCGGGCGCCGGAACGCGCTTCCGCCAACCGCCCGGTCTGGCGATTGATGAGAACCGTCACCTCTCCCGCCCGCATTACATAGTGGTCCGGTTCGGCCGTCACCGTCGCCTCCGGGGCGCGCGGGCCGTCGGTTGCCGGCAACGCGCGGAGCCGGCGCAAGCCAGGCAGGGGCCAGGCGTGGGTCCACAACTCCGTGCCCGCCGGGTCCTCGACCCGGATTTCCAGCACATCGCCCGCTGCCCAGTCCGGCGGGAGCGCCAGTTCCACGGTCCCGGTCTGGCCCGGGGCCAGGGGCGGAAAGTTCGCCAAGCCGGACGCTACCGGCAGCGCGGGACCCGCCCGGCCCAACCGCCGGATTTGCCAGACATAACGGCACTGGCTGGCATCGATGAACGAGTAGCGGTTTTCCACCTTCAGCTGCATCACCGAACCCGCCGCGGGCAGCGCTCCGGTCAGCAGCAAAGGGCTCCAAAGTTCCTTCACCGCGAAAAAGCTGCCTTCCTTCTCGCCGCGCGGGCCGACCAGGCCGTCCGGGGCACTGTTGCCCTGGACGTCGATCGTCCCGTCGTCCGGCCGCTTCACGCCTTCGTCGCGCAGCACCCAGATGAAGCCGCCGCCCAGCGTCGGGTGCGCCCGCATCATGTTCCAATAGTCCTCCAGTCCCGCCCCGGCGCCCCCGTCGAAGAGCCCGTGGACAAATTCCGTGGGCAGGTAGATCAGCGGATACTCACCCATTTTCGGCACCTCCTTCGGGTCGTAGCTCCACGACGTGGTATAGCCGGCGGCGAGCGCCTGCGCCTGGGGGTAGACCTTGTAGTGGGCCGTGTTGATGCCCGCGGTGATGCCCCACGGGTGGAGGACCGGCCGGCCCGACGGATCCCAGCGGGCGAATTCGCCGTCCAATTCGGTATTCCAGCCGCCTTCGTTGCCATTGTCCCAAAACAGGATCGAGGGATGGTTCACGTCGCGCACCACCATCTCCCGCACGAGCCGTTGGCCCACCGGGGTGTCGTACTTTTTCTGCCAGCCCGCCAGCTCATCGAGCACGTACAGGCCCAGCTCGTCACACAGCTCGAGGAACCGCGGGTCGGGCGGATAGTGCGACATCCGCACCGCATTCATGTTCATCGCCTTCATCAGCGCGATGTCCGTGCGATGATCCGCCTCGCTGAGGCTGCGCCCGGTGACGGGATTGAACGAATGACGATTTACGCCCTGGAGGATCATCTTGCGGCCGTTCAGATACAGGCCGTCGCCCTTTCTCACCTCGAAGGAGCGAAACCCGATCCGCTCGCCGGTTTGGTGCAAAATCGCGCCGTCCGCGGCGAGGAGGGCGGTTTCCAAGGTGTAGAGCCGCGGCGTTTCGGCCGACCACGGCGCCACCCCTTCAATCTTCCCCGCGACCACGGTTTCCCCACCCGTACAGGGCATTGCCGGCAAGACGCCGACTTCGCGGCCCTCCTGTTCCAGCACCCGCGATCGCACCTGCAGGCCGGGCCGGGCATCGGGCACGAAAGCGTGCACGACCAGCGAGCCATCGGCCCGCGCGTCCACCGCGACCCTTTCGATGAACTGGGCCGGGACCACCTCCAACCAGACCGGACGAAAGATGCCGCCAAAATTCCAGTAGTCGCCGGTCCGCTCGGCGCGATTCACCCCGGCATCGGCCGAGGTTTCGTCCACCAGCACCTCGAGAAGGTTTTCGCGATCGCGCAGGAGGAGCGAAGTGATTTCGTGGCGGAAGCGGTAAAAACCGCCCTGGTGCTTTTCGCCCGCCGGCTGGCCATTGAGCCGCACCGTCGCATCCGTCATCACACCATCGAACACCACGAAGACCCGGTCCCCGGCCGCCAGCGCCGGCGGCGCGAAACGGTGCCGGTAGTGCCCCGATTCGGCGGGCTCGACCTTGCCGTAGCTGAGCGTACCGAAGCCCTGCATTTCCCAGTTGGACGGGACGGGAATCGTCGTCCACTCCCCCGCCCGGGCGCCCGCGCTGCACTTGAATTCCCACGGCACCGCCGCGCCACTGTCCGGGCCGGACAGGTAGACCCGCGAGGTTCGCGGGACCGCCGCGAGCGCGGTGAGTCCGAGGCAGCCACCGAAACAAAGGAGGGAAAACAAGCGGAGCATGGGGAAAACGGGTTAACGAAGACGCGAAGCCCGCGGAGGAGCTTCGCGTCCATTCACACCTTGGAACCCTGGCCGGCCGGGCACCGACATGCCCCGCCGGCCAACAGCGACCAAAAAGTGCCAGGGCAGGTCTAGAATTCCAAGGTACTCGTCAGGCTCCAGACCTGGGTGGGAGCGATGCGATAACCCGCCGGCGTGCCATCGGGCTGGACGGTGACCGGGATGAGCCGGTTGCCCTCGCCCACGTTGCGCACGTTCAGCTGGGTGCGGAGATTGAGCTTCTCGCTCAGTTTGCGCCGGTAGCCGACCGAAACATCGACGTTGTGCTCGGCCGGTCCGTAGAACGGCTTGTCGAGTTGGAGAACCGCGACGCGGGCCAGGATGTGGTTAACCGCCGGCGTGCCGTCGGTGTTGAAGAAAGCCGGCTGGTAGCCGATGATGACCTTGCTCTGCCACCGGTAGCTGGCGCCGAGATTGAAGCCCTTCAGCCGCCCCTCGGTGAAATCATAGTTGGCGACGAAGTTGGCCCGCCACTCGCGCATCTCGGGCACCTTGCCGCCCTCCTGCTGCTTAAGCCCGTTGAACTGCGCCATGAAGTTCGCGTTCCACGCGTTAAGCGCCGGCGTCGCGGTCGCAGACGGGCCGTCGCGCATCTTCCCGGCATCGGTGGTGGTCAGCGCGGTGTGGATGATGTTCACCACGGTGACCAGCGATTCCTGGCCGACATTGTCCCGCATGGCCTCCGCCTTGGAGACGTTGAAGCTGAGCCGGAGGTTCTTGATCGGCGCAGCGTAGATCTCCGCCTCGTAGCCCTTGGAGACGTTGTCCTCGGTCATCGTCAGGCCCGGCGGCGTGACCGAGGTGTACGCTTGCACGCTGTTGATCTGGATCTTGTAGGCGTCGTAGAACGCCTGGGGAATCTTCGCGAGCATGGCTTCCCACGCATTGATCGACGAGGCCTCCAATGCGGCGGTTTGCGCGGCATCCATCCCGCCGGTCGGCACCCATTCCCAGCGGGACGGGTTGGTGCCACGCGGGCCGGACAGGTCGAAGGAACCGTTGGTGTCGATCTGGTACTTGTAGACGTTCTTCTGCTGGGTGTAGCCGGTGATCAGGCCCGGCAGGTAGAACAGGTTGGCGCCGCTGCTGGACGCGTTCTTCACGTTGCTCTCGTAACGGTTGAGCTTGAGCGAATATTTGCCGTCCTTGGTCGCGAGACGGATGCCCATGTCCTTGGTGTCGCCCTTCGGCGGACCGAGGTTTTCGTTGTACACCCCGACCCGGCCGGCGGAGGCCGCGAAGTTTTGCGACTGATTGTAGAAGAGGCTGACATCCGCCGGCAGCGCCAGCTGCGGGAAAAGCTGGCTGAGGTGGGCCACGACGCTCCAGCTCCGCGACTGCTCCTGGATGCGGTCGCGGAATGCGTCCGGCAGCCGGTACACGCTCGGGTCGAGGTTGATCGGGCCGGTCAGGGCGCCGCCGGCGACCTCGGCCGTGCGCACGCCGGAATAGGTCCACGCCTTGCTGACGTCCTCTCGCCAGCCGTACATGCCCACCAAGCCGCTGTTCCAGAAGTAGCCGTTCCAAACCAGGGCCTTGGAGCTCACGGTGGTCCGGGTCAGGTCCGCCCCGGCGGTCAGCCGGTCGCGGTTGCCCTCTTCCGAGTCGATGACGTTGAAGGGAATGTTAACCCAGCCCTTGTAGTTGGTGGGATTCTCCGCCTGGGTGGAGATGCGGTTCGGATTACCGACGGGAAAAAGCGGATTGTTCCAGACGTCACCCGGATTCACGCCCGCCGGCGGGGTCCAGGTGGAGTCAAACACCCGGATGTTGCCGCTCTTGGCGACCGGATTGGCCGTCGGTCCCGGAATGTAGGCGCCGGCGGCGGTCGTGCGGTCCTTGAGCGTGGGCCCGAGATAAATCACCGGATAAACAACGCGGCGGGAATCGTCGAAATTGATGTTTACCGGGGCGAAGGGGGAAGTCGGCGCGTTGACCCCATAGAGGGCTTCCTTGAAGGCCAGGTCGGAACCATAGCGGATGAACCGGCGGGAGTCGGAATCCCGGCTTTCCTGGTTGGCAAAGCCCGTGAGTTGCTGGCGGCCCAGCAGGCGGCCGACGAACGAATCCCGGCCGCCGCCCTTGCTGAAGTCATGTTTCACGAAAGCCGTGACCCGCTTCGCTTCGCGCTCGACGAAGGTGACGCGATTGTTGCCGGGGCTGTCGGCGATAAACGGGCGCCCGAAGTTCGGGTTCGTCGTGCCGTCCGCCATCGTCTGGATGACATCGATGTAAAGCGCCTGCCCCTTGTCGGTCATGAACACGAGCTGGCCGTTGTCATAGGACTGGCGGTCATACACGCCCTCGAAGCCCACATCGCCGTTGAAGAAGGTTTGGGCGAGATTGAGGTTATAGCGCGAAAAATTCTGCCATTCCTTCTTGCTGGGCCCGTCGATGAGGTGGTTGTAGAAATCGAAAACCGTCGGGTCGGTGACATGGACCGCTCGCGCCAGGCCATAGCTGCCGGCGCCCGGCAAGCCGATCTTGTTGGCCCAGTCGCGGTAGGTCGTCAGCGAAAGCATGCGCAGGTTGCCCGGAAAACCGTTGATGCCGCCGTCGATGACGCCGGCCGAGTTGATGCCCCGGATGGTCGTGGGCTCCCAGACGTTCAGGCGGCCAACGGGGCTGTCGGCATTGTCGAACGTCACCATGGGGCCGCCGAAGTAGCCGGCGGAGAACTGCCCGCCGAGGTACGGCTGCCACTGGGGGTTCAGCGACGTCACGCCATTGATGGTGACGAATTTGTTGAACTCCCCGCGCCCCGGCGTGAGCGTGTTGGTGAGGTTCTGATTGTTGAGGCCGATGGCATTGAAGCCCATCCGGTTCATGTTGTTGTAGACCTGCGGAGCGCCCGTGACCGTGTCGTAGCCGTTCACGGTGCCGGTCGCAAACTACGGGCTCAACAGGTCGCTCGGCGGGACAGCGCGCGGGCGATTGCTCCGGATCCGGCCGGTTTCGTAGCCCGCCCGGAAAGTCGTGTGGGCGGAGCCGCGGTTCAGGAATTTCGGCTCGTAGCGCAGGGCGCCGACGATCCGCTCGTCCAACTGGTAGGCCGGATCCTGTTGGAACTTCTCGTCGTTGCGCAGCAGGTTGAGGCGAACGGCCAGCTCCTGCGGCCGCAACACGTAGTTCAGGTCCAGCGCGGTGCGCAGGCTGCCGAAGCGACTGTAGCGGAGTTCGAGGCTGCCCCGGTTCCGGTAGCCCGCCTGCTTGGTGCCGGCGTTGATGATGCCCGCGGGACTTCCCAAACCGAACAGGATCGCGTTCGGCCCCCGCTGCATGTCGACGCGGTCGACGTTGTAGCTGTCCCACGGGATGTCGGTGAGGAAAAAATCCATCGTGTTGTCCGCCGCCGCCAATCCACGCACGCGGGTGTTCATGTTCGGCGCCACGAAGCGGCTGGTTTCGTCGAGCTGGTTGCCGCTGCCGGCATTGGCCATGTTGCCGTAGATGTTTCCGACCTCGGTGTTCGTCGTGTACTGCAGCAGCGACTCGTTGCTGGTGGCCGCCAGGTCACGGAGCATCTGGGCCGTGACCACGGAAATGGCGGAACCGACGTCGCGCAGGTCCGCGCTGAGGCGGTTGCCCGCGAGGGTCGTGGCGGCGGCGTACCCTTCCTCCTCGCTGGCGTGGACTTCGAAGGGGGACAGGACGATCGTCTCCTCCCGGCTGGCGGCGGGAGCCGGGGCCGGGGGCGTGGCGGGGGCGGTCTGGCCCAGGAGCGGGCCATGCAAGGCGGCGATGGCCGTCAGGCCGGCCAGGCGCGAAAGGATTTGCGGACGGGATTTCATTGCTTGGGGTGGCTGGGGTTACGGTCACCCGCCGCCCAATCGGACGTCGGGTGCAACTCCCGCCCGCACGGCCGGAAGCCCGTACTCGCAGTCTCAGGCCGGCCGGCCGTTGGGGTGGGGTTACCCCTGCATCCTAGTGAATTCGGCCCGCACTGTCATGTCATAGGATCATAGGATGCGGCCCGTCAGCGCACCCCGGCCGTTACGCCGGCCCGCGGCGTCAGGTGTCCCGCAGGCCGGGCGCGCGCGGTTCGTCCTTGAAGTCCGAAAACAAGGCCACGGCCTCGCCCCGCGAGCTCACGTGCAACTTGTGGTAGATGCGACGCACGTGCGTGTTGATCGTCCCGATGCCGATGCCCAGGTTGTGGGCGATCTCCTTGTAGGCGTAACCGCGCGCGAGCTGCCGCAGGATTTCCCGCTCCCGCGCGGTGAGGACATCCCCTTCGGCCGCCTGCGCCAGCGGCCGCGCCTGGAACCAGCGCACCACCTTGCGCGCGATATAACTCGTCATCGGCGAGCCGCCGTCCCTCACCTCGCGAATCGCCGCCAGGAGTTCGTCCCGCGGCGTGCGCTTCAGCAGATAGCCGGAAGCCCCGGCACTCAGCGCATCGAAGATATGATCCCCGTCTTCAAACATCGTCAGCATGAGGAACTGCGTGTCGGGCACCACGGCCTTCAGCCGCCGCACGCACTCGATGCCGCTCTGGCCCGGCAGGTTGATGTCGACCAGCGCGACGTCGGGTGGCGCGTCCCGCAGCCGGGCCACGGCCGATTCCGTGTTGGAGTATTCCCCCACCAGTCGGAAGCCCTCCGCTCCCGCCAGCCAGTCGTGCAGGATCGCGCGCACGTTGGCATCGTCCTCAATGATGGAAACGGAAATCATGTGGCTGGGGCCTATAGCAGCATCGGCGCCGTTGCGATAGCCTCGATTTCTATGAACGGTCCAAGGGACCCGGGCCGCCGGCCGCGCGGGGTGCGACCAGGACCACCTCCGTGCCGGCGCCAGCCGTGTGCCGGACCTCACAGGTCCCGCCGATCCGCCGCATGCGCTCGCGCAGATTGGCCAGCCCGTTGCCGGGGGTGATGCGCCCGGCGTTGCGCACAACGCCCGGCGCCCCGCCGTTGCCATTGTCGCTGATGATCACCCGGCAGCGCTCCTCGTCCATCTCCATCCCGATCGTCACCGTGTCCGCGCCCGAGTGCCGCACGGCGTTGTTCAGCGCCTCCTTCAAGCCGAGGAACAGGCTGTGCCGCACCTCGGAACGGGGCGACCAGGAGGGAAATTCCGAGGGGATCTCCAGCCGGCAGCGGATGCCGGCGGCGCCGAGAAAATCCAGCGAGAATTTCTCCAGGTAGTACACCAGCGAGGCGAGGCTGTCGTGCTTCGGATTGATGGCCCAGACGATCTCATCCATGGCGCGGGTCACGCTGCTCGCGGTGTCGTAGATCTTCGCCAGTCCGTCCTGGGCCCGCGCCGGGTCCCTTTTCGCCGTTTCACTGAGCATCGTGATCCGCGTGAGGTGCGCGCCGAGGTCGTCATGCATGTCGCGGGCAATGCGGGAACGCTCCTGCTCCACCACCCGTTCCCGCTCGGCCAGCTCCAGCGCCCGCTTCAACCGGGCGCGCGCACGCACCCAGACGAAGCTGGCGGTGGCGAGCAACAGCCCGAGCACCCCCAGCAGCCGGAACCAGGTCGTCTGCCAGAAATGCGGCAAAATCACGACGGCCAGGTTCACGGGGACCTCGGTCCAAACATTGTCGTTGTTCGCCGCCATGACCCGGAACGTGTAGTCGCCCGGGGGTACATAGTTGTAGACGGCCAGCCGCTCCGTGCCCGCTTCCACCCAGTCCTGGTCCAGGCCTTCGAGCCGCCGTTTGAAGCGAACCTTCTCCGGCGCGGCAAAGCTCAACCCGGTGTACTTGATCTCGATCCGCGTGGTGCCCGCGGGCACCTGCAGCGTCCGGCCGCCGAGCGAGCCCGTCGCCAACACCCGGTCGCCGGCGCGCAGGCTTTCAATGATGACCGGCGCCGGCCGCGGATTGACCGTCAGCTCGGCCGGGTTGATGACGGCTACGCCGGCATCCGTGGCGAAAAGCAGTTTCCCGTCGGGCAATACGCCTCCCGCCGGCTGGAGTCCGCCCGAACAGGCCAGGCTCGCCAGCCCGTCGCTCAGGCCGTAGGCGAGGCAGTTCACCCGCGCGATTTTTCCGTCGGCGCAATCATCCAGTTCCGTTTTCTTGACGCGCAGGATGCCGCCCCGGGAACCCATCCAGACATAGCCGAGCGCGTCCTCCGTGATGTGGCCGATGGAATCGTTGGTCAGGCCCTGCGCCAGGCCAAGGGTGAAAAACCGCCCGGCCTTCAACCGGCTGAGCCCGCCGCTGCGGGTTCCGATCCACAGCGCATCCCCGGCATCGCGGTGCAGCGCCTGGACAAATTCGTTCATCAAACCGTCCTCCTTGCCGTAACGGCGCACGTCCGTGCCTTGCACATGAAACAAGCCGCTGCCGTTGCAACCGACCCACAGCGAACCATCCGCTTGCTCGAGCACCACGCGGACATCCCGCATGGGCAGGCCCCACGCACTCGTGATCCAGCGTGGGGCGCCGTCGGCGTAGTGTACCAACCCCAGGAACGAGCCCACCCAGACGCCCCCGTCCCGGCTGGGGGCAATCGCCTTCATGTGGGGTGCCACGAGGTCAAATCCGGGAACCGGGCTGAAGCCATCGCCCGCCGCCTGATAAAGCCCTCCGCCCCCGGTGCAGAACCACAACCGGCCCCTGCCGTCCTCCGTCACAGCCCAGACGTAGGGATTCCGGATGCCCGCGTCCCGCGTATGGTTGGTCCATTCCCGGCCGTCCCACCGATAAAGCCCCGCGCCCTCCGTGCCCGCCCAGAAACCGCCCCCTGCGGCCGGCGCGACACTCAGCATGGTGCGGCCCTGCCAGCGATCCGGTGGGACGAGCATCTTCACCACATCCCGGCGCGAGCGGAACAATCCCGCCCCACCCGTGCCGATCCAAAGTCCGCCTTCATGATCCTCCGCCAGGGCAATCACCCAGTCGGAGGCGAATCCCGTGGCCCGCCACAACAACTTTTCCTCCCAAGGGGAGGGCGTCACCACCACCGCACCGTGGTCGGACGTTCCCGCGACCAGCCGGCCGTCGCTCAATTCGATCAAGGCCTGGGTCGGCGTGGGACCGATTGAAAGTTCGCCGAACGGCCCCTCCCAGCCGCCTTCCTTCCTTTTCCAGAGCTTGCCTTCGGCCACCACCCACAGGCCGCCGTCCTGCGAGGCGCACACCCCCTGCACGTAATCCGACATGCGTGGGTCCAGCGGCACCGGCCTGAGTTCCCCGCGGTCAAGCGCGGAAAGCCGCCCGCGGCTGGTGACCCAGATGGTGCCGCGCGGGGAACAGGCCATCTGCCGGATGCCGGGCGCCAGGCCCGGCTCGGGCTTCAATACCTTGCCGTCGCGCAATCGCGCCAGATCCCCGGCGTCGTCCCAAACCCAGGCGTCGCCCGCCGCATCGCTCGCGATGCCCTTGATCACATTCGCCTTCCAATCCGGGCGCGCCGGATGGGCCGTGAACCGGCCGGCCTCCAGCGAGGTCAGGGCGCCGCTGGAATGGCCAATCCAAAGCCGGCCGTCCCGGTCCTCGTAAAGCGCGGTGACACTGCTGTCCCGCATCGCCGGGACGTTGCTGCTGTCAAACGACGTGAAGCTAACTCCGTCAAACCGGACGAGGCCGTCGAAGGTCCCGATCCACATGTATCCATCGCGCGTCTGCACCAGCGACGTGATTTTGTTCGCCGGCAATCCGTGCTGCGTGCGCCAGTTTGAAAAGGCGTCTTCTTGCGCCGCCACGCCCGCCGGCGACGACAAGGCGCAGCCAGCAAGCAGGACCAGGACAGCGAAAGAAAACGCGGTAGCAGGGTGCAGCATGGCGGCGACTGGCGGGGCGGCGGAGCCTCGTGCAGCCAGGCCCGCGCCGTAAAGGACAATCCTGATGCCTCAGCCGAATGAACCACCCGCCCTCGCTTTTCCCTCACCCGTGTTTTTGCCAGTCGAGCTTGTGGCGGTCGATCCACCGGTAGTGGTCGGCGTACTGCAAGCCGGCGGAAGAGGACTCATCGAGGATGACGGTCGCCCGCGGGTGCTGCTGGAGCGACGACGCCGGGCAAATGGCCGCGAGGGGGCCCTCGACCATGGCGGTCACGGCGCGGCACTTGGCCGGGCCGAACGCCAGCAACAGCACGCGGCGGGCCTCCATGATCGTGCCGATGCCCATCGTGATGGCATGGCGCGGCATCTTCTCGAAGTCGCCAAACACCGCGCTGTTGTCCTTCAGGGTTTGCTCGGAAAGGATCTTGATCCACGTGCGGGAGCGCAGCGAGCCGGTCGGCTCGTTGAAGCCGATGTGGCCGTTGCGCCCGAGGCCGAGGAGTTGCAGGTCGATGCCGCCCGCGTCCGCGATGCGCTGCTCGTAGTCGCGACACTCGGCCTGCAGGTCCGCCGCGGTGCCGTCGGGCACGTGCGTGCGCTGCTGGTCGATGTTGAGGTGGCGGAATAGATTCTCGCGCATGAACCAGCGGTAGGACTGGTCGTGCGTCGCCGGCAGCCCGACGTATTCGTCGAGGTTGAACGTGGTCACGCGGCTGAAGTCCAGCCCCTCGTTCCGATGCAGCCGGATCAGCTCCTGGTAGAGCTGCAGCGGAGTGCGCCCGGTGGCGAGGCCGAGGACGGCGTCGGGTTTTTCCCGGACCAGCCGGGCGATGATGCGCGCCCCGAGGACACAGCCGGCGTCAGCATTGTTTTGGATGAGGACTTCCATGGGAAATAAGGGGCTGAGGTTTAACCACGGATCATACCGATGACACGGATTGATCCAAGGCAGGGGACTTCAACGGGAGGTAACCGAGGGAATGGAGGCATGGCCGATGTACTCTGTTCTTCTCAGTTGGCTCCTGTGAAACCTATGCCTTGGATCCGGTTTCCCGCAAGGCCAGCGCGTAGAGCAGCCACGCGCCGTGCGGCAGCCATTGCTCGCCCCAGCGCCATTTTTGCGCGGGGTCGCTCGCGGCCGGTTCGGGGGCGAAGGCGATGTCGTTCTCGTCGGCAAAGCCGCTGGTGATGCCGTTGCAGACGCCGCCCGGGGCGCTGTGGTAATGCTCCTCGTATCCCGGGTTGTTCCGGCCACGACCATGCAGCATGCAGCGATCGAAGGGGTTGGCGCCGAGGATCCAGGAAACCCAGCGGAAGGCCGCCCCATCCAAGCCCACGTCACCGCCCGACTGCCGCACGACGGCCCAGGCCGCTGCCGCGAGCGAGGCCAGCCGGGCGTTTTCCCCCTGCCACCAATAGCCGGACGGATTGTCATGCGGGAAAAACCACTGCCGGCGGCCGGCCGCGCCGGGCACCTTCACCCAATGCGGCGGATAACCGAATGGATTATTGCCCACCCGGCCCAGCGTGACCTGTGCTCGGACCAGGGCTGCCGCCAGTTCGAACGCGGCGACGGCGCGAGGATGGGCGGGCTGAATCTCCGCCAGCCGCTGCAACGCAACCATCGGCAGCCCGGCGTCGCTGGCGTGGAACCACGACCGCTCGCCGGCGCCGTCGGCCGCGAGCCAGACCAGGCCGTCGCTCTCGCGCCGGCGAGCGATCAGGCGGTCCAGCCGCCGGTCGAGCTCCGCAGCCAATGTTCGTAATACGAACATTGGCTTGGTCTCGCCGTCAGCCGGGGCCGCTGCTTCCGCCGCCTGCAGTTCCACCGCCGCGAGGAGCGCGCAGGTGTCGTCGATGATGTTCTCCTGCCCGTCATCGAGGTAGGAGGCGCCGTGCTGGACCAGGTGCGCAAAGCCCTTGCGCGCGGCGCCGAGGTAGTCCGCGGCGCGGAAATCGGCGCCGTCGCCCAGCGTCGACGCCAGCGCCAGGGCCGCGGCGGCCATGCCCCCGCCCTGGCGCCAGCCGGCTTGGTAATCGTTGTACTTGTCGCCCTTTTGCGTGCGGTAGGAACACAGCTCCCGCTGCGCGGGATCCTTCGTCCA
>DASZPS010000256.1:0-1930 GCA_035549955.1 Lacunisphaera sp.
AATTTGGGACGGACAACTGGTCAAGGCGCGCGGCCGGCTTTGGTGCGACGTCCTGCGTCCGCTGGCCGCCCAATTCAAGGCGGTGTTTCCCGACTGGCGACGGGACCGTCACACGATTGACGCGCGCTGGACGCGCAAGATCCCCCGGAAACTCCTCGCGGACTATATCTTCCGGTAATTGGACCGACCAAGGTCGGCCTCCACGGACGACAAGACCCGGCCCGCAGGGACGCGGGCCCTCCAGCTTCGCGGCTTCGCGTGACCGAGGAACGGTCCAGCTGGAGCTGGACCGTTCACCTTATTTGTGCGTCTTGCGCCTTTTTGCGGCCAAGCTGTTTTTGCAGAAGGAACGGAGAGAACGGAGTGGGATGGCAGAGGACGGAGAACAGAAGACGGAGAACAGATGACAGAGGACGGGGACAAGACTCCCTCTCAAGGGCAATAATATGTCTGAAACAGTGCGCGCCCGGTTGGGTCATCCATGGCGATCTTTGCGACCGATGCGCGAGCAATTAGGCCTCGCGCCAAGGACGCAACGGGCGCAAAGCCGGTCAATCGGGCACCTGCGAACCTCAAGCTGAGACGGCTATGTTGTTACCCCCTCAAGAGGGGACCGGATCCTTGGTTGACTTTGTTACCTTCTGTGAAGGCCTGGAGAAGATTGTGGCTGGCCTCGGCGAGGCCGGCCCGGGGTCGGCGACCCCGGCTACAGCGGGCAACGAGGCACGGCCCGCAGGGACGCGGGCCCTCCAGCTTTGCTGCTTCGCGTGACCGAGGAACGGTCCAGCTGCAGCTGGACCCTCCAGCTATTTGTGCCTCTGGCGCCCTTTTGCAGCTTCGCGTGAAACCAGCTCGAATTCGCGACGAGAGGATCCCTAACTTGGTTGCCTCTGTTACCTTCTGTGAGGGCCTGCCGAATATTGTAGCTGGCCTCGTTGAGGCCGGTCCGGGGTCGGCGACCCCGGCTACAGCGGGCAACGGTCTCTCGTCCCTGGTCCCTTGTCATTGGTCCGGGTCGCGGTTAGATCGGACGCATGGAGGAATCGCGCGAAGAGCTGCTGAAATTCGCCAAGCATTTTGAGCGGGCGCAGGGGTGGCTGCTGCTCGAGAACCATGCGGCGGCGGCGCGGGCGTTGCGGCTCATCCCGGCGGCGTATCGCGGGCGGCCGGAGGTGGACCAGTTCCGGGCGCAGCTGCACCTGGCGGCAGGGCAGTGGCGGCAGGCGGTGCCGATCCTGCGCCGGCTCCGGGACCAGGACGCCAGCGATCCGCAGGTGTGGGTCAGCCTCGCCTACGCGACGCGCCGCGCGAAGTCCCTCGAGGCGGCGGAGGAAATCCTCCAGCAGGCGCGCGAACGGTTTCCCGGGGTGGCGATCATCTGGTTCAACCTGGCCTGCTACGCGGCCCAGCAGGGACGCTTCGCCGACGCGCGCGACTGGCTGCGCGTGGCGCGCCGGCGGGAAAGCGCCTACGAGGAAATGGCGAAGGCCGACGCCGACCTTGCGCCCTACTGGCAGGCGGTGAACGCGGGGAAGGTGACGCCGCCTTGGTAGCGGGCGGGTTTAACCACTAATGGACACGAATGGACACTAATGTCGCTTGAAGTCAGATGAGTTGAACCACGGCGACACGGAGGGGTCCCGAGCCAAGGCGGTTAACCACGGATTACACGGATGGCGCGGATTGGGTTTTTGTAGCTGGCCTCGCTGAGGCTGGGGATTCCCCGGGGTCGGCGGCCCCCGGCTACAGCGGGAATTCTACACACCCCGCCCTTTGGGCACCCCTCTCGAGCCGGAACGATTCAGTTCGAGGTGGAGCGACCTGCTCCCCAGGGCGCTTTCTTCGCAGCGGACGTCCTCAGCGCGTTGGGGAGCAACGCGCTCCACCTTTTGGTGTGATCGATTTCACTCTGAAGATTGGATCCGATTGC
>DASZPS010000257.1:0-1761 GCA_035549955.1 Lacunisphaera sp.
ATGCGGAACCTCTCCGAGTCGGGATGAGTGTGCATGAGCGTGGAGAATGCCGAATGGTCCTGGTGGAACGCGACCCCTCGCCGGTCTTGGTTTTCTGGGTTTTGGGTCCAGGTCCGAGATGGAGCCCAGTTCCCGCTGGGCGAATCAGGTGGAACGCACTGCTCCCCAGTGCGTTTGCCTTGTGTAGGGTCGTCGCTTGCGACGGACCTCGTTTCCACGAGCCTATTTGCTGGAGGGCCCGCGTCCCTGCGGGCCGTCGATGGAACGCGCTGACCTCAGCGCGCTGGTTATCGCCTCGCCAAGCCATCGACCGCCAAGGCCGGCCCGTTTCCGTTCCCCAGACGGGTTTCCGTTGATCGCCAGGATTCGACCTCGTTATCCGAGAACTGACCCTCTGGCTCGGGCCTTCCTTGCCGTCAAGGTGCCGGCCGTGATGGCGCGCCCGGCTGTTGTGGCGCTGGCCGGCTTTGGGATGGCGGCGGAGCCGTGGCCACGGCGAAGAAAAGGAAGATGATGAAAAGGGCGATGTAGACGGGGATCCCGGTCCAGCTGCGCGCCGGCGGGGGCGGCCGGGGGTAGTCGGGCGTCAGCCCCGACGCGATCATGCGGTCATAAAGATCGGGATGGGTCCGGGCGGTGCGTTGGTGCAGCACGGCCGGCAACTGGTTGAGTTGGTGGAGGTGCTCCAGGGCGCGCGCATAGGCCGCGGTTTCCGTTTCGGTCTCCCGGGCCACGCGGTCGGCGCGCGTTTCCATGGTGCGCGAAAGGCGCATGCGCAGGACCAGGATGAGCATCGCCAGTGCGGCCACCAAAAGGACGCCCTTGAGGCCGCCGTGGGCGCCCGCCGGCCCGAGGAAGATCAAGGGTAGGAAAACGAGCGAGCCGGCCAGGCGCGCGAGCCGCGTCCCGCGCGACTCGGACAGATGGCCCAGCTCATGGGCGGCGATGACCCTGATCTCGTCGTCCGTGAACGCCGCGAGCATCCGGGAGGTGAAGGCCACGTCGCCGGACACGGTGACGGCAAACGCATTGGCGTTCAGGTGGGCCATTTCCCACACGCCCCGCACGGGCACGCCGAGATTGGCGCTCGTGGCGGCGACGAGTTCCTGCACGCGGGCCGGGGCCGGGCGGAGTACGTGCAAAAGCCGCAGGAAGCGGATCACGCCGAATTGCAGGGCAAGATGCACCAGGAGGTAGGCAGACACCACGGCGGCCATCCGCCAGCCGGGCCGGTCGGGCATGAAGCGGACGGTGAGCCCGAAGAGCAGCAACCCGTGGGCGTGCAACGCGAGCATCCCGCACGCCTCCCGGAACCAAACCCGGAACGACAACCCCGGCACGAGCGCCCGGTCGAACGGATAGTTGCCGAGGAAGGAGCCCAGGAAAGCGGCGACGAGATGCCACCCGCTGTCCGATTTCGGAAACAAGCCCCAGACCAGGAAGCACACGCCCAAGGGGACGAGAAACAAATTCGTCGCCCGGGCGTTCAGCGCGGGAAAATAGAATCGGGCGCGCTCCGCCCAATGGGCGCCCGCCTGCCGCCGCCACCGGACCAGTTCCACTTCATTGCATCCCGCCACGGCCACCGCACTGGTCACAAAAACGAGCAGGAAAAGCATGACTCGCCCTCAGGCGCCCGCATAAAGCAGCCCACTGCACCGTGGCGCAACGCAAAAGCCCGGCCTTCCACGACAGTGAACCACAGAGGTACAGAGAGACAGAGGTCGATCCAGCGAACTGCTAATGGCCACTGATGCCCAC
>DASZPS010000258.1:0-2324 GCA_035549955.1 Lacunisphaera sp.
AGGGATTCTCCACCTCGAATGCCTTCCGATGCTTCCGGTAGACCTTGACCGCCTCCTTGAGCGGGGCGGCCAGGGCCGACGCTCCCGCTGCCTCGAGCAGCCATTCGATGGCCGGCACGTCGCGATCGGTGTGATTGTAGAAGTACTGGGTCAAGCCGCCATTGAGGACGTCTCCCCAGAAACCCCACCAGGCCCACACTCCACGCTGCAGCGGGGAGAGGGACGCCCATCGCTTCTCGCGCTGTTTCCCCTCACCCAACGTGTCGTCGACAGCACGCACCAGCATCCCGAAGAATTCTTCCTCGCGCAGCCGGAAGAAGTCGATGCGGCTGATCGTCAGGGGAGCGGTTTTCGATCGGGCCATGGGAACCTGCAGGCGCAATGGGTGCGATCCCCGGAATGTCGTCATACGGCGGCGCGGTAGCGGTTGGCGCCTGTCTGACGGGTACGCCAGCGAGTCCAGAAGGCATCGAGGGGGGCTGAGTCGCTGAGGCAGTCGGACCGGAGTTGCAGCAGGGCGTCGGCGTTGTCGCGGCGCCAGAACTTCTCCGTTCCTTTCATGCGGACGTTGATCTGCTTGATCGTCGATTCGATGTGGCTGCTGGTCAGCGGCAGGCCCTGCTTCCGATACTCCGGGTACTTCATCCGCTCGCGATGGTTGGTGAAGTAGGTGTGGGCACGCTGCCACGCGGCGCCGGATTCCGGGTTCTCCGGTGTCGTGTCGAGACGCTCGGCCAGTTCGGCGATGACCGCGTCCACCCGCCCCTGCCAGATCGCTTCCGCGAACCGCCGGTAGGCGCCGGCATCGAGGGGCCGGGCGGCGCGCCACGCGTAGCTCAGCGCGTGCATCAGATCGAGCACGCCGGTCATCTGGCTGAAGTGCTGGCGGTGGATGGTCCAGTTGACCGCCGCTCCGTCGGCCACGAACGCCTGCCGCGGCGCCGCCGTGATCCCCCCGCGCCAAGCCTCCCACTCCAGATGCCAGCCGAACGATTCCGAGTCTTCCATGCTGGCCACGACGTCGCGCCGCAGAAGCTCCGGCCCGCCGGGCCAGTTCGTCGCGCTCGACTCTTCAAGAGCCGGCTCGTCGAGCGACGCCTCCACGGCCGGAAGCTCGCTGGCCTCCGCGTCGTTCTCTTCGCGTGCGGCCAGCTGGGCGATTTCCGCCACCACGGAGGCTCCGGCGAGCCAGTCGGGAAAATCGGGACAGGGATCCTGCTCGAAGACGTCGCTGCGCATGGCCAGCACCACGCCGACCTTGTCTTCCCGCCAGTGCGAGGTCTTGTCCCCGGCGGACTTCGGCTTCGCCCGCGACTTCTGCTTCGAAGAGCCGCGCGGCGCGAAGAGGTCGCGGCGCTGCATGCGTCCGCCGTCCGGCATCACCACGCCCAGTTCGGGCGGGTCGGCCGTGGGATGCGGACTGGTCCTCTCGACCAGCGGAAGCGACTGGAAGGCCGCGACCTGCTCCCTGCGTTCCTGAAGACGGTCGTCTCCGGCCTGCGTCGTGATCCGCCGCACCTGCTTCGCCGTCACCGAAAGTCCCGCCAGGACCTCGATCGCCGCCGTCGCCTGGGCATAGCTGGAGAGATTCGCCCCGGCCCAGACGAGCTTCTCCAGCACGAGAGGCGTGACGCTCTCACGGACGGGCCGCCCGAGACGGCCCGCCAGAGGGAAAAAAATCCCGCCGGCAGCGGGTGCAGTGACAGCGGGGTTCGGTGTATTCAAGCTCTCCGCGAAGCCCTTGCAGAATGACCGGCTCCGGGTCCGGTTCGGCGGAGCAGGCGGCCCCGCACTCCGGACACTCCTGCGTCGCTGCGGCAGAGACCGCTGCGGAACGACGCCCCAGTTCCCGGTTCGCCAGTTCCCGCGCGACGGAGTCACCGATCTGAGCGGTCAGCTCCTCGAGGGAAACGAGCGTTCCCGCGGCAGCCAGCTCCGCCTGATGACGCTCCGCGAACTCGCGAACCAGCTCCGCCAACCCCTGCTGCAGCGGACGATCCATGTCCTGTTCTCCCCTTCCTGCCCAGCGTGAACCAAAACCATCGAGATCCGAAGACTACCTCCACAGCACCTTCCAAGCCAACTGCGAAGTGGGGTTCGCACCCTCTGCCGTGACTGCCGGAAGGCGGAACTACAAACGGCTTCCCGCTTCGGCTATAGTGCGGCTCCGCCTTCACCTTTCACCCTTCATTCCGCACCCCACCCATGAGCAAGCCCCCCCTGACTGCCGCCCAGCTCGACGCCCTGCGCGAGTTCGACACGCCGACGATCTGCAACGTCATCGAGCTCTTCAACGTCCGCCCGCGCAACACCGGGTACATGGA
>DASZPS010000259.1:0-1990 GCA_035549955.1 Lacunisphaera sp.
CGGAGCGGCCGCTGGAGTTCACGATGCGGTTTGAATCGTTCGCGGATTATTGGGACCCGTTCCTGGCCGGCCAGGGACCGGCCGGGGCTTACCTGCGGAGCGCCGGGGGCGACCGCCGGGAGGCGTTGCGGCGCGAGGTCAAGCGCCGGCTGGCGCTGAGATCGGAGAACGAACCTTTTTCGGTGGGCGCGCGGGCCTGGGCGGCGAGAGGAGTGCGCCGGGAAGACACCGCTCCCTCACGAGTCTGTGTGAAAACCTGTAACCGCGGGTGAAGGCAAAACGACTAGAGGTTGTGAGCCGATACGTCGCCTATAACCCCGAACAGGATTGGCTGCTGCCGCCCAGCATCTTGGACGAGTTGGGAGAGGACCACCTGGCGGCATTTGTGCATCGCCTGGTGGAACGCTTGGATCTGAGCTCGTTTGAAGCGGAGAGCAGCCCGGAGGGGCGGCCCGGGTATCCGCCGCAGTTGTTACTGAAAGTGTGGCTATACGCGTACTGCCTGGGGGTGACCTCGTCGCGACGGTTGGAACAACGGATCCGAGAAGACCTGGGTTTCCGGCTATTGGCGGGTAATCTGAAGCCGGATCACTGGACCTTGAATGAGTTTCGCCGGCGGCATCCGCGGCGTCTGAACGACGTCTTCACGCAGGTGGTAGAGGTGGCGCGGCAAATGGGCTTGGGCCAGCTGGGGCGGGTAGCGATTGATTCCACCCGCGTGGCCGCCAACGCTTCGCCGGACTGCAGCGATACCGTGGAGCAATTGCGTCGCGAACGTGTGCGGATCCGGCGGCGGGTCCGCCGCTGGCAGCAGGAATGCAACCGAGACGACAGCGATGCCCCCGGTACGCGCCTGGAGCAGAGGGCCCAGTGGCAGCAACGACTGGAGGAGATTCCGCGGCAGTTGGAGCAACTGCGGAAGTCGGGCCAGAAGCGCGGTTCGCGCACGGATCCGGAGAGTCGGTACCTCCGCACCCGGCAGGGCTTTTGTTTAGGGTTCACGGGGGAAGTGGCGGTGGCGGACGATCATCTCATCGTGGCGCAGCGAGTGCACCAGCGGACCACCGATCACGGCTCGGCCGCGGAGATGACAGAGGCGGTCGTGCAACAGTGCGGGGAACGTCCCGCAGTGATCGTGGCTGACAGTAGTTATTACAACATCGAGGAGATCCGGAAGATCGAAGCGGCCGGCAGTCAGGCGATTGTGCCGGATCCCTTATTAGCTCGCGAGTTGATGGGTGGGCCTCCGGCGCCGACCATGAATGTTCGCCAGCAGCACCGCACGCCCGGGTTGCGGGAGCACCGGGAGCGGTTGCGAAAACAGTCCGCCTGTCAGCATTACCGACGCAGAAAGGCTCTGGTGGAACCGATTTTTGGGGTTTTGAAACAGCAACGCGGGATACGCCAATTCCGCTGCCGTGGCCTAGTCGGGGTCGCCACCGAATGGGCTCTGGCCACCACCGCCTATAACCTCACCAGAATATTCACCGTCGGTCTGAAAGCGAGTCACTGAGCTTCAGAGGGGCCGCTTCATGCCCCTCTGAAACTTCCCCAACAGCTACCGCATCGGCCAAGCGAAACCGCTCACCTCGCCACGTCGATCCAGCCACACCCCACCTCAACAGATTCTCTGTATTTGCCGTTTTCACACAGACTCGTGAGGGAGCGGTGAACTATATTCCCAGCCGCGACAGTTCGTCCAAATCGAGGCGGCCGGTGTAGATCGCCATGCCCAGCGCGGCGTGGATTCCCATCTTCGCCAGTTCACGAATTTCCGCGATGGTCGTAATGCCGCCCGCGGCGGTGAGTTCGAGCGCAGTGGCGGCGCGCAGGCGGCGGTACCACTCCAGGTCGGTTCCGGCGAGCATTCCTTCCTTATCCACGTAGGTGCACAGGAAGCCGCCGCAATAAGGCTCGAGGCTCGCCAGCACCTGATCCGCCGTGAGCGAAGTCGCTTCGCGCCAGCCCTTCACCACGATGTGGCCTTGCT
>DASZPS010000260.1:0-22120 GCA_035549955.1 Lacunisphaera sp.
TCATCGAAAACGCCTTTGCCAGACTCAAATCAGCCCGTCGCATCGCCACCCGCTACGAGCAGAACGTCACGGCCTATATGGCGTTCGTCGCCCTCGCCTGCGTCTGTCTCTGGCTCATGTGATTTTGAAGACGTGCCCTAATGCTGTAGCGGCTCTTCCATCGCTATCACTCATGAAGAAACTCCTTATTCTCGCTGTCTGCGCCGCATCCGCTTCGTTCGTGCGGGCTGACTCCTACAACCAAACGATCACGGCCATCTTCGGCGCCGGCAATCCGGACACCGGCTGGGCTGCGGACACCGGCAACGGCATCACTTTGGGCCTGCGCGGAAAAAACCGTGACACGGGCGCCACGCCAAATGCCGCGGGGGTGTATTCCTTCGCAACCGGCCTGAATGCCGCCGCCAATCGCGCCCTGTGGAACTATGAATTCTCGATCGATTCCGGTACGCCCACGCTCAGCTTTTACGACTTCTACCTGGGCGTCGATATGGATGCGTCGGCGGGAATTTCCTTCGCGTATGTCAATCCATTCACGGCCTATGACGACAACTCCTTCGGCAATGCCGGCACCGCCAATGGACAAGGCATCGAGGGCACCCCGGCCGGCAACAGCGCCCTGGCCAACTCGAACTTCATCGCGCAGAATTCCCAAAACATCGTCTTCATTGGCCAGAACCCATTCCTGAATGCGACCTACAACTACGAGTTGTTCGCGGTCGCGAAGGGGGCGGGGGTCGCGGGTCCACGCCTGGTCGACGTCGGCATCACCGTGGTTGTCGGCAGCGGCGGCAGCGCAGTGCCTGATTCCGGCATCAGCGTGATCTTGATCGGCGCGACCCTGATCGGATTCGCGCTCGTTCGCCGCAAGGTCGCCTGAGCTCGCCCTTGGTCTTTCCGAGCCGCCGGTCAACCGGCGGCTTTTTTTGCGCCTGCGTTAACCCCGCTGGCGCCAACGTCGGACGGAAACGGGCCGGCGATTGCAGGCAACTACTGCGGCGCCATCACCTGGCGATGCCGCCGGAGGCCGTTCTTGAGATCGCTGCTGTAGCGGATTTTGAATGACGCGCCCTGGCTGCTGCCGCCGGGGCCGAAGGTGCTGTTCACGGCAACCCCCACCAGCCAGTTGCTCCTGACCCACGATTTGCCGCGCACGGGCACTTCGTAGAGCACACCAGGCCGGAGCGAGTAGATGTCCTCGCTCCCCTGCCCGACGAACCGGTTCGTGTCCCACGACGCTTCAAACGTGTAGTGCCAGCGGTCCCGATCCAGCACCCATCCGCCGGTGATACCCGTCGAACTTTCCTGGAACGAATTCTTCCCGAACTCGCCGGGCACGTCGGTCGGCTCCACCTCATCAAGCCGGAAGCCGACAAACACCCGCAAATTCGGCCGCGACTCGAACCGGTGGGAAAACGTCACGTAGGGCCGGAAATGGCGGAGACCATCGGTCACCTGCGCGGGAGGATGATCGGTGGGAAATTCGTAGTCAAAACCCGCGCCGGTTTCCAAGCCGGGCCACGCCTGTCCCAAATCAAATCTCGCGCCAACCTTAAGGCTGGCGGCGCCGTAGTGATCGAAGGCGCGAAGTTCACCATGGCCATGGCTGAACCACAATCGGCTGCCGAGGGTCAGTTCGCATTTTTCCGTCAACCCATAGCGCAAGGCGCTTGTCACGCGCATGTATTCCTTCTTCTCCCAGTCGCCGAGGTGGGGGTGGAGCGAAAGCCGCAAGGCATACTTCGCGAGCGTGCCGGGCAGGTGGCTCTGGAAAACCTCGTCCACCTGTATTTCGTCCTCCCCCGGCCGGTATCGGCCTTGGAATCGGCCGCCTACCAACGGCTGGTCCGCCTCGATCAGTTCGCCCCAGCCGCTGTTCGCGATGAACAAAACAAAAAGAAGGAGAAAAAAACCGCCGCCGCCTGGGAGATTCCAAGGGGACTCGCGAGCCGGATGGGCAGTGTGCAGCTGACTTGGCGGGGTCATGCGAATGGCACAAGGGGTTGCACCATTCTCACTATTTTAGCCTTCGCTCGGGAAAAGTGGACGGGGGTAATAACCTGCTAGCTTGCAGTGGATTGACCCCGCACCAACCGGGCTGCTGGCAATTCGTACGATTCTGGGCCACGCTGCCCGATGATTCCTTTTTCGGTCCTCGACCTGTCCAATATAACCCAGGGCGGCACGGTCGCGGAGGCCCTCCATCGTTCACGTGAACTGGCCCGCCACACGGAAAAACTGGGCTATCGTCGCTTCTGGCTCGCGGAGCACCATAACATGCCCGGCATCGCCAGCGCAGCGACTTCGTTGGTGATTGCCCATGTCGCCGCCGGGACTTCAACCATCCGGGTTGGCGCGGGCGGGATCATGCTGCCCAACCACTCGCCGCTCATGATTGCTGAACAATTCGGCACCCTGGCGGCGCTTCATCCCGGCCGCATCGATCTGGGATTGGGACGGGCGCCCGGCACGGACCAGGCAACCGCCCGCGCCCTGCGACGGGGGCCAAGTGATGCCGCCGATCGCTTTCCCCAAGAGGTCATCGAGCTTCAATCATACTTCCAACCCGCAGTACCCGGGCAGGTCGTGCAGGCCGTCCCCGGCGCCGGTCTCGATGTGCCCATTTGGATCCTCGGTTCGAGCCTGTTTGGCGCCCAGGTGGCGGCCGCGCTGGGCCTGCCCTTTGCCTTCGCTTCGCATTTCGCGCCGGACCACCTCGAGCAGGCGTTGGCGATTTATCGCCAGCGCTTCCAACCCTCCCCCTCCCTGCCTGCGCCCTACGCCATGGCGGCCATCGGCGTGGTCGCGGCCGACACCGATGCCGCCGCGGCCCGCCTGGCCACCTCGCTCCAACAAAGCTTCGTGCTGCTGCGGCGCGGGACGCCGGTGCCACTGCCGCCCCCGGTGGAAAGCATGGAGGGCTTATGGTCGCCCATGGAACGCGCCGGGGTCGACCAAGCGTTCCGCGAAGCCGTCATCGGTTCCCCGGGCACCGTGCAGCGCGGCATCGAGGCGTTCCTGGAACGTACGCGGGTGGACGAGCTGATGGTCACGGCGGCGATTTACGATCACGCAGCTCGCCTGCGGTCCTTCGAGATCGTCGCGCAGGTCCGCGAGGAATTGGCGCAGGCGTCGCGCTGACCTGCAAGGCGTCGGACCCAACCAGCACGGACGCTATTTCGCGGTCGGCCGCGGCTTGGTCTCAATCGAAACCTTGGCGATGCCGGACTGGCGGACCTGGTCGAATACCGCGATCGCCTCGCCGAATTTCGCCCGCTCGTCGGCGCTGATCATCACCCGCGGCTCATCTGTCTCGACCTTGTAATGTTCCAACCGCGCCGGAACCTCCTTCGCGTCAATCAACTCGCGGTTCCAAAAGACGGCGCCATCGGCGGACAACTGGATGCTGACGATATCGGGTTGCGCCTTCGATGGGCTGCCGCCGACGGGCAAGGTCAAGGCAAGCGTGTGCAGCTTGTCCATGGACAGCGTGAAGAGGACAAACGTCGCCAATAGGAAGAAGATGACGTCGATGAGCGGAATGATTTCCACCCGGGCCTTGCGGGGCGCAAACACGGCGACACGGGAACGCAGGAGCATGGGATGAGGGGGTTCACCGTTACTACGCACGAACGCCATGATCCTTAGGCCGGAGGTTCTATAGTCTGCCCAAGTTCGGGGTTTCACTCGGGTCGTACCTGGCTAGGATCCTGTACATGCACCGGCGCGCGCCAGGGCGGTTCTTTTCCGCCCTTTCACATCCGGCCCGGCTGGGCCTGGCGTTGGGCGCGGCCGGCCTGGCGCAGGTCCCCCTGCACGCCGAGGTGGTCGCGGTCTCCTCGGTGGTGTTCAACGGCTATACCCGGCAGCGGGAAGCCGACAAAACCTACAAGCCGGAGTACTACACCTTCGGCGAAGGCGGCTGCATCAGCCGATTGGTGGACGACCCCGCGATGGCCAGACTGACATTCGAGAAAATCATTCGGATCGTCGCGCCGCCGCTCGCGCAGCAGAATTACCGGCCGGCTTTGAGCACCGCCCAAGCCCAGCTGCTGATCATCGTCTACTGGGGATCAACCCAAGGGAGCAAAGGCGAGGATCCCGGCGAATCAAAAGACCGGGCCGCCGAGGCCATCGCCAACTTCGTCCGGGTCAAGTCCGCGGATGCCACCGCCGGCGTGCCCCAAAACTCCGCGGAAGGCGCCGCGTATGAGGACGCCCTCTGGCAACTGGGCCTGGCGAATACGGAACGCGACAAGCTCGACTACAAAAATGCCCGCATCCTGGGCTACTCCGACGCGCTGGAGCGGGCGCAGTTTGCCCAGCACATGAGTTTCAACCAGGACGTCCTGCAGGAACTCGGCGACAACCGGTACTTCGTCGTGCTCCAGGCTTACGATTTTCCCACCGCCGTGAAGGCCAGGCGGCTGAAGCCGATGTGGACCGTGCGCCTGAGCGTCAGCGAACAAGGTTCGTTCGCCGAGGCGCTCGACCGGATGGTCTGGAGCGCCACCCGTTACTTCGGCAAGGACAGCGGCGGATTGATCCGCCAGCAAACCAAGGAGGGGACGGTCGACCTCGCCCCGCTCAAGGTCCTTGAGTCTGTGCCGGAATCTCCCGCTGGAAATGTCCCGCCCCGGGCGGAACGCGACGAAAGGATTTCCAAGTAGTGCGACTCATGCGAGAGATTGCCCGGAGGCCGACCAACCGGTGTGGCCGGCCCGCATCTGGAAACGTGCGCCCGGGAAACAACTGCCGGCTTGCGCTGACGCAGGAATTCCTGCTCTGTCACGCCCGGGCCGTCGAGTGAGGAATCACCGCGGCCCTTTTTAGCACCCGATGCATGCACCGCTCGTCCGCCTCCTGCGTCGAATTTCACCGGCCGGCCGCACCGGTTGGCTGGTCTTCCTTTTCGGATTTGGCTGCCTGCCGCCATTGCCTGCCGGGGAACCGGCCGCGGCACCTGACGTTGGCTTCGAGTTTGCGCTCTATTTCGCGCCATCTCCCACTTCCGATCCGGAGAAGGAGCTGGCGCGACTGCTGGCCGATCCGGCGTGCAAGCTGGCTTCGAGCAAGGCTGCCGGGCCTCGTGATTCCGTTGCCTGGGTGGCATCCAAATGGTCACCGCTCGCTGATTATGCGCCGCCTACCGTTGAATCCATGCGCTATTTCGGCAAGGGAATCGCCCCGGAGGTCGCCATCGAACTGGCCAAGGCGGAACGCGTGTTCATCATCGGCATCGTTGCTCCCCGCCCCACCCTGCTGCTCGCCAACCGCGCCGCCTGTCAGCTCCTCGCCGACCTAGCCAGCGCCACCGGCGGGCTAATCTGGGACGAGGAGACCCGTCAGGTCTTTTCTATCGCACGATGGCAAGCCGACCGCCTCGATAGCTGGCAGGGCGGCGTGCCTGATCTGACCAAGCACGTCACGATGCACGCCTATGCCGATCCCGAGCTTGTCCGTATCATAACGCTTGGCATGCGAAAATTCGGCCACCCGGACTTGGTCGTTTCCAATGTGCCGAGCCAGCACAGCCGGGCGGTGGGCAACTTCATCAACGCTTTCCTGCAGCGGCTCGGGGAAGGCCAGAAGCCGGAAGAGGGTAAAATGAGCCTGACGTTGGCCGAGATTCGGCACCAACAGGTGCGCGAGTCGGCCTTGGCCAACCCTGGCGCCGGAGCGAAGGGCGTCGTGGCGGTCTCGGTCAAGGCCATCCCACCCAAGCAGGGTGACCCGCAAAACGTGCTCTGGAATCTCGATTTCCCAGAAGCCCGCTTCAAGCAAAGTACCGAGCGCACCATGTGGGGTATGGAACAGCTCTTTGGCAGCACCGACCGCGTTACCATGGCCAAAAGCGGTGACGCCGAGATGGCTGAAGCCAGTGCGCGGGCGCGCAAAGCCTTTTTCGCCCAGGAGGGATTCTTTCGGGCCGGCCTGCCCTTCAAAGAGCATCTCCTCGTCAAGGCCCCTTTCACCGCCGGCGATAAGACCGAATACATGTGGGTTGAAATCACGGCTTGGCGGCAAACCGAGGTTGAAGGCGTGCTTTCGAGCAACCCCCAATTCGTGAAGACCCTACATCCGGGATCCAAGGTGTCGGTGCCCCTGGTCAAAATCTACGACTACCTCTACTACAAGGCGGACGGTACCGAAGAAGGCAACGAAACCGGCAAGGTCCTGGAACGCATGGGAAACTAGGGCGTCGGGTTGATCCGGAGCGACCCGGCGCGTCACGGGAATTCCTGGCGGACAAGTCAACGGCTGCCGAATCAACTCGGGCTTTGCCCTTTCACCTCGGCGCCCTACTTTCACCCAGCCATGCCCCTTCCCACCAAGGTAGCCGCCACTGCACTCCTCCACGAGCACGTGCAGGACGAATACCAGCGGCTCCACGCCCTCATGGTGGCGACCGCCCTGGAGGGCTATGCCGCACATTTTGCGGAAGATCCGTTGCTCTGGTACGTCACCGGCCTCCTGCACGACATCGACTTCGACGAGCACCCGGACACGCATCCCGCCCCGTCGCTACAGTGGTTCAGGGATTGGGGTTACCCGGGCGAACTGATCCACGCCGTCGAAGCCCACGCGTACGGCTATCATGGGTTCACGACGCTGCCAGAGACCCGGCTGGCCGCCGCATTGGTGGCGGTCGATGAACTCACCGGCTTGTTTTACGCGTACCGGAAAATGAATCCTGTCCGGTACGGAGAAATGAAGGCCAGTTCCATCCGGAAGAAATTCAAGGATCCCGGTTTCGCGGCGAAGATTGACCGCTCCACCATTCAGCTCGGCTGCGACAAGCTCGGCATTGGGCTCGATGACCACATCGCCAACCTGATCCGTTTCCTGGCGCCGCTGCCGTGAGGTCCGGCGTATGCGTGAAACGGCAGTGCGGCGCGTCCGCTATTCGGGCGGCGGTTCCATTCGCACCGCAACGAATCGAAAGCCGCCCGTGGTGATGACGGCGAGCACAAGGACGGTACCCGCCAGGTTCCTGCCTTCCCACAGACCGCCGAACCAATCGATAAACTCCGCGGAAAGCAGGTTGGCCTTCCCGCCGAGCTGTTCCATTTGCCGGCGATTGCGTTTTTGGTTCAAGGGATCGTCCCGCCACCCGTCGGATTGGGCCGGCGGCGCGAGGAACCAGATGGCCACGGCCGCGACGATTCCCACGGCGAGAATCGCGAGGGAGATGCGGTTGATCCGGCGGGAATCCAAGGCAGCGGGATCAGGCTAGCGCGGCATCCAGGGTGATTTTCGCGTTCAAGAGTCGCGAGATCGGGCAGCCGGCCTTCGCCTTCGCCGCGATTTCGTCGAATTTCGCCGCGGCGATGTCCGGGATTTTTGCTTTCATCACCAAATGGGACGCCGTCACGGTCCAGCCCGTCGGGGGCACGTTATCGAGGCTGACCTCGGCGGTGACCTCCACCTTCTCGGGGGTGAAACCCGCCTCGCCCAGCATGGCAGAGAAGGCCATCGCGAAGCAGCCGGCATGCGCCGCGGCAATGAGTTCCTCCGGGTTGGTGCCGGCGCCCGACTCGAAGCGGGAACCGAAGGAGTATGCGGTATCTTTGAGCGCGCCGCCCGGGGCGGTGAGCGCGCCTTTGCCTGCCTTGAGGGAACCTTGCCAGACTGCCGAGGCCGTGCGTTTCATGGGGAATCAGGGAATGGGTTGGGAGCGGCGGGCAACCGTCGTGGCGCCAGCCAGCCGCACCTTACCCTGATTCCCGTCCGCCGCAACCTCGCGCCCCGCCTCAGGGTTTGGTCGACGCCGGGACGGCCAGCGGTTCACGGTGCGGGAGCGCGTTCGCCCAGGCGATGAAGTGGCTCATGTTGGAGCGATCCTCGTGGCCACCGTCGTGCTGGCGCCAGGCCAGTTCGCCGCTGACGAGACCCGTGTTGACGGGCGGCATCTTCGCCCCGCGGTAGTCGTCCTGGTCCCCGATGTCGCGCGCGCCGAGGAGGCGGAAGACTCGCCCCGCCGCCACCGTGGCCATGTAGCTCCCCTGCTGGTCGAGCCAGTTCGCGTCGCCCTTTTCCGGCACGCCGTAGCTGATGAATGTCGGGCGCGGCGCGCACAAGGCGATCAGTTCGTGCGCGTCCACCGGGATGTCGCCGGCGTCCTTTCGGCCGGAAGCCGCGACCTCCGCCCCATATTTCAGGAAATTGCCCGCCATCCAGTGGTAGGCGCCCGAACTCGTGAGGTTTTCCACGGCCTCGCCAAAATCGCGGCGATGGGGCTTTGCGCCGCCTTCCCCGGAAGAGCCCACGAGCACGAGCGCGAAACGCGGCTCGAACGCCATGGTCACGAGTGCGGCCTTGCCATAGCGCGAGACGCCCTCGATGCCGACGCGCTTCGCGTCCACGGCCGGCAGCGTCTCCAGATAATCCAAGGCCCGGGCCGCGCCCCACGACCACGCCCGCAGGGCACCCCATTGTTCCGGAGTGCGCCGCGCACCGCGGTTGGTCAGGCCGATGATGCCGGCGGTGAGGCCCGCCCCGTTGTCCGCCTGGATGCTCGAAGTGGCGAGCGACACGTAGCCCCAGCCGGCCGCGATGAGCTGGTTGATCGACGGGGGCGCGGCGGGCTCGGGGGTGTTGCCGAAGCGCGGCGGGACCTCGCCCGGCATGTTGCCCCACCCAAACATCATCAGCACTGGCACCGGCCCCGGGGCCTCGGCCGGAACAACCACCGCCATGCGGATGGCAACCGTGATGCCGGGACAGGCGGAGTTGTCGACATGCCCGATGACGCGCCGGGCAACCACCGGCCGGTCGCCGACCGTCGTGTGGACTGTATCCGTCACCTCCCACGTGACCTTCGGCACGTTGGCCGGGATGCGGCCAATGACTTCGCGCTCGAAATCCTCGGTGATCTCCGGCCGGCGCAGCTGCCACCACTGCGCAGCCGTGGTGACTTTCGCGCCGTTCTTCAGGGCAAGCGGATCCGGCCAGTCGGGAAATGGATTGGCCCTGGCTTGGTCGTAATTGGGTGGATTGGTCGAGCCGGCGTTGGGATCGCGACCCGGACGAAGTTTCGTGATGCCGAGTTGCTTCAGCATATCGGCATGGTCATCGTTGGTCAGCTTCTGCAGCCGGGCCCGTTCCTCGGGACTGATCTGAAATGGATTCGCCGGGGCGGCCGGCGCCGTGGATTCGGCCGTGAGCAGGACCGACGCACGGAAGACCAGGAAGGCGAGGGCAAAGGCGCGAACTGGGCAGATCATGGCAGTGGGAGGGACAAGGAAGCGCCCGCACCGTACTCCATCTCATCGTCGCGTCCAGCGATGTGGGACGGCAGGCTGTCCTAACATTGTGACGGACCCCGCGCGGCCTGATGGCCCGGCGCGCATGGCACTAACCGCTTGTGTGTTCGTTCCCCTGCCGTCACCCTGGCTTCACCATGAGGCCACCTCCCCTGGTCGGCTGGGCCGCCAGCCTCACGCTTGCAATTGCCAGCGTCGTCCTCGGCGGATGTGGCAAAGCCCAGCCATCCGGTAACGAGGCCACCGGCAGGCCGGCGAAGGCACCCGAGGACTGGGTGCAGGCGGAAAACGCCACACCGGCGGAAAAAGCCTATCTCGAATACGGCCGCGGCTTGGTCGAGGCGATCGCCAACAATGCCTACGCTGATTTCCATGCCCAGCTTTCCACCCACGCGAAGGCCCGCATGTCACTCAACCAATTCGCACCGGAGGACGATGATGCGAAGTTTGACCTGAACGAAAAGCGGGCGGAGCAAAACGTGACCCTGCCGCGGTTCCTCGAACTCATGCAAAACGTCGAGGCGCGCTTCGGCCGGCCCGTCAAGCCACTCGATCTCCATGTACACACGACCGAGGCCGCGGTGCTGGCCGGCACGAAGAAGGAAGGGCTTGAGGCCCTGGAGGTGATGATGGCGATTGGCAACATGCCGGCCTTGGCGCCGGCCGACAGTCGCAAGGCCAGCCTTCGCGCCCGGATCCGGATTGAGCTTTCGCCCGAGCAACTCGCGGAGGCGGCGAAAGCCTATCAAACGACGCCGACCGAGTTGCTGAAGAGCGAAGACTTTCAACCCCACCTCACGTTGAAGCTCGTTCTCGTCGAGGAGGCGGGCAAGCTGCAGGTGGGCTATTTCGAATTCCTGCCGCCCTCGATGCTCGACTGACCGGGGCTGGCGCGGTGTACACCCACCTGGGGCAGCCCAACGGAATCAGGTGTTCGCGTCACCCGTCTCGAAGTCAGCCTCGCTGCAGGCGGCCAGGCCCTTTCGGGCCAGTGCCTCGGCCAGTCGAAACGCGGGGAGATAGACCGCGCCGATATCCTCCAGGCGGAACCGGAAGGCCACGGCCGTCTCGGACTGCAGGTAAGCCAGGACGGCGTGCAGTTCCGCGATGTCCTCGGGCAGGAAATGCTCGTCGAGCACCGACTGGTTGAAACCGCAGGCGAGCATCACCGGCGGCGGATAGTCCGAGGTCGGATCCGGCCCGCGCAGGATTACCTCGCCCCGCAAGCCCGCCCGGGTGATGCGCGCGGCATATTTTCCCATCTGTTGGTAGGCGTACGCGAGTTTAGCGACCCGGATCACCTGCAGCAGTTCGTTCTGTCGTCTTTGGTGGTCGTCGAATTTCATGGCGGCGAGGGGTTGAATTGGATCCCAGAATTCAGACCTGCCACGGCGCCATCGGTGCACGGCATATGCACCTACCTTTGTCTGCGGGGAGGGCGGCGAAACGCGTGGCACGGCACCCCAGCACCGGTAGGATTCAACCCGGCAATTTCCGGGCAACTATCACTGCTTTTCTCGCTTTCGCCGCGGGAGGTTCCTGCCAAAGTAAGCCATTCCCCCACCCCATGAAGATACTGCTCCTGCTCTTCACTTTCGTCGCCGTGACCTGCGCCCGCGCCGACCAGTTGGGTACCGATATCAAGATCATTCCCACGAGGGGTTGGATTGCCGAGGAAGCCCCCCGATCCGAACAATCGGCGCTCGCCTACCCCACGCTCCGATATGCGCCGAAGGATGGGCGCAACGCGTCGATCATCCTGACCCTCCTGCCCAACAACGCGGCCGGCTTCAAAGTCACCAACCACGCATCGCTCGAGCGTTTCAATCTCCTGAGCGCCCGACCCTACCTGTCCGACCAGGAGGAGGAGCCTGCCCCCGTCGTTCTCGACGTCGCCAACGGCATTGGCGTGTGCATCACCAACGTTGATCCGGCATTGATCGGCAAACCCGTGCCGCCGGGCGAATACCGGATTGCGACGTCAGCCAGCGTCCTCCTCGTTGGAAAGTACCTTATTCACTGCACCATTTTCTATGACGAAAAGGATTCCACCGACTATCGCGAGGCGTTGGAAATTCTCCTTTCCGCGCGCGTGCAGGCGTCGCCGGCGGACGCTCGTTCGACAAACATCTGAGCGCCGCGATCGCGCCGTGACTTCGCCCCGGGGCGGTCCTGGTTGGATGGCACGGCTTCCGCAGCCTCCTCGCGGTGGGGAGGCGTTTCCTCCGGTGCCGCGTGGAAACGCGCGGCCCCCAAAGCCACTGCGCCTGGCGAAGCCGTCATCGGTCGCCGTCCCCTCGACACGAGGGTGCTTGGGTTGAGGCTAAAAAATAATCAAACCGTCTTCCCCGCTGCTTTTGTGCGTTCCAAGGCCCCGTTCCATTGTCACATGAATCATGCCCACTGAATCTACACTGTTGCCCGTCTCGGTCGAAGCTTTCGCCCATCTGGCCGGCTTCATTGCAAGGAATCAAACGGCCCTGTTCACGACGATGACCTCGGATGGCACCCTGCACAGCCGTCCATTGCTCACCCGTCAGGTGGACGAGGACAGCCATGTGATCTGGTTTTTCCTGGCCAGCAATTTTCCCAAGGCGGAAGAATGGCTGCACGGACGGGAAGTAGCGCTCGCCTACGTGTCACCCGACAAGACCGGAATCTACTCTGTCTCCGGCCGCGTCGTGGTTGTGCGCGACAAGGTCAAGGCGGAGGAGTTGTGGACACCCGGCGCGGCCACGCGCTTCCCCACGAGTCCAGACGACCCTCGCCTCGTCCTTTTAAAGGTCGAAGTGGAGGCCGTGGAGTATTGGGACTCGCCCTGAGTTTGTCCGAGCCCTCTTGGGAAGATCTGTGGCTGACCTTCCCCCGCCCGGCCGCATCTAATAGTTTTCATATTCCATTAGCTTTGAACCCATGGATTTAGCTTGCACGATGTAATCCACTTGTCACTTTACGCGGCAGCTAAACACAACGATGTCTAAAACACGTTGGCGAGACGGACGCACATTTGAATCTCCCCCTCTTTGCCTGAAGGCGGCCCACCCCGGCCGCCTTTTTCGTTACCTGCAAACGACTTGCCCTGATAGTTAATATTTCAAAGTCAATTTCCCGCCCAGTTGTTCAATTGGTCCGACGCGCTTCACCCCAAGCCTTCAGCCTCCCACGATGAACTCTGTCGAATACCTGATCGTTGGTCTCCTCGTTGTCATGGCCATCGGGATTTGGGTTCTCATCGACGCCACTCGGAAGGCCGAGGATGCGTTTGAAAATGAGCTGGGGTTCCAATTCGGCATCGCTCCCCCGGTAACATCCCTTGATTCGCTCCCCGATCTGGTTCCCACCCCGCCGCCGCCAGCTGTGGTGCCCGACCCCGCCACCAGCAAGCCGCGACGTCCCCCAGGTTCCAAGCCGCCCATGCTGCCGGCAAACATGACGGCCGCCGACTTTGCCACCAATGCCCCGTGGCAGCCTGCCGCTCCGGCCAATCCCGCCCCGACGTCTCCCGAATCGGAGTCGCCTGCTTCGAATCCTTCGCCGGACGCGACCGATACGCCGACCAAGCAATAGACGGCGGACACCGATCGTTCGGTTCGCGGACGATGGGCGAACGAAGGTGATCCGGGGGCTCGCGTTTTCGCCATGGCACCCAAGCGGCTGGAGTTTTGTTTCACCTCATCCTTGGTGCGCCACCCGCCCTACCATATCCTGCCCGTATCGAACACCGCAGCGACCGCATGGAAAAAGGCGCGGGTGCGCCGTGTCGTCGGCACGATCAATGGCCACTCCATCAAGCGCGCCATCATGAGCCACGCGGACGGCGGCAGTTTCGTGATCGTCAACCGCGAGTTTATCAAACGAGCCGGCTTGGACGGCAAATCCTCCGCCATCCTCGTATTTCGCCCGGATCCGACACCCCACCAGTTGGACATGCCACCGGAATTCGAGGCCGCCCTGGCCCAAGATGACGTGGCCCGCGCCCGATGGGAATCCTTCACGCCCGGCCGTCGACGTTCGCTGCTCGTCTACATCACCGGAGCAAAAACAGAACCGACCCGCATCAAGCGATCCATCGAACTGGCGACCAAGATCCGCACCCACTCGCTGTACGGCGACCTACAGGCGAAGATCCGACCTGTTCGGCCCGCCTGAATTGGCCACCCCAATCGATTGGCGTGCGCTGCCCGTTGATCGACTGCGGTTGACGCCAGGCGAATGCCGGCGTCCTTGCTAGGCGCTGCCACCGGCACCAGCCGCCGGTCCTTGGGGATGGCTGGCCGGCTTTCGCGCCGCTTTTTGCGCATCGAGGCAATCTGTGCAGATGCCATGCGTGAACTGGATGTGGTCGCGATGCGCAAAATATACTTCCACCTGCCGCCAGTAGCCGTCGTCATCCCGCACCTTTTTGCACCAGGCACAGATGGGGAGCAGGCCGGTGAGGGCCTGCACTTCCGCATGGGCGCTGCTCAGCTCGTCGTGCCGCATCTGGAGCGTCGCAATCAGAATGGCCACGAACAGCGCCACCATGAAGAAGCTCACCTCGAGGTCGCCGACGATCTGCAACGTCGGCGAGGGCTCGGTGCCCCGCAGGGCGAAAATCGCAGCCATGCCCACGCGCAGGACATGAAACACGCCATGCACCAGGAAGGCGTTGGCAGGCGACACCGGGGATTGCCAGAAAACCGCCGGCGCGGATCGCAGGCAATGCAAAGCCCAGAAGGAAAGCCCGGCCCAGACCACGCCATTCATCACCATCCGCCAGCTCGCGAATTCCGTCCAAACCAGCACCACCGCAAGGCCGGCGGCGTGCAGGAACAACGCGGCGCCGAGCCCTTTCCAGTGAGGCTGCAGGCCGGCGGTCCGCTGTGCGCCGAGACAGAGCGCACAGTGCCCAACCGTCACCAGCAATGTCGGCATCAATCGGGATACCTCATAGGGCAAAATCGGCCGCAAGGCGAAGAGCAGGTCCGCCATCGTCATGATCCATGCCGCCAGCATCCAATAGCGCGCCGTGGCCGAACGCCCCTGCCGGTACCAGTAATGCGTCAAAAGACCTGCCAGGATGACACCGATGACGATGTTGGTAAGATAGGTGATGGTCTCCTGGCCCATGTCAGCAGTCGCACCATTGGGCCAAGGCAGGGTGTTGGAAAGCGTATTTTAAAATAGACACCCCGCTTTCCGCCAGGTGGCCGCGCGCAGCTACCGATCGGGCATCCCCTCCGTCGGCGGTCGCTGGGATATCACCTGCGAACCTGTCCCATTTCTGCGACTTGCCGGGCAATGGTGGCGAAAGCATTCCTGATTTGTTCCGGGGTCCCGTCGGCCTCGATGTCCATGCGGCCGGAATATCCCGCGGCGGCGAGGACGGCAAAAAGCGGCCGAAAATCATCTCCCGCCACGCCGGGCAAGGTACGATTGGCGTTTTCCGCCAGTTCCACGACCCCAACCCAGGGCATCGCCCGCGCCAGGTCCGCGGACGTGTCGCCCATCCGGGCCAGGTGGAAAAAATCCGCGAGCACGCGAATCGCAGGCTGGTTGGCCGCCGACACCACTGCCACCACCTCAGGCAAATGGTTGAGGTAGTTGCATTCGCTCGCTCGCTGGGCCTCCACCGCGACGGTGATGCCGTGCCGGGCGGCGAGCGGGCCCATGGCCTGCAACAATGAGACAAACTGCTCGTCCGCCTTCCCTTTCGCCCAACCCGGCGGAAGCTGTCGCGCCGTGTTGCTGCCAAAGACGATGTATTCGCCGCCGACGGCTCGCAACCGGCGGAAGGCGGTCTCGGCAAAAGCAAGGACGCGGGGATGGTCGGCGTTCGGTCCCGTGCAACGCGGCCGCGGATCCCGCAGGAAGCTGTTGCAGCCCAGCACGGGCAGCGGCGATCGCATCGCGCGCTCGCGCCAGGGTTCAAACTCCGGGTCCGGTCGATCGGGCACGAGGAATCGCGCGACGCTCTCCACGATGAAATCGGCGCCGCAGGCCTTGAGCACGGCGGCTCGCTCCAGCTGCGCCGTGATTCCAACCCCGGTAAACAACGGCGACGGTGGCCCCTTCGCCGCGCGAAGCACGGGCGGGGCAACAATGGTCGAGGCCGCCAGCGCGCCGTAACGAAGGAATTCGCGACGGCTGACCCTTGGGGCGGGGGATGGGCGATTCATCGGCCCACCTGTAGCCAACGCGCCCGCGAGCGCAACCGCCACCTGCGGTCCGGGGGTTGCATATCCCGGCGGACGACCCATCGTCGGGCTCAATGAAACCACGAATCCTGCTCGTGTTCCTCATGCGCTTCGAGGAGGCGACCCGCACCTTGCATGGGATCGTGCAACATGAGCGGTCACACCGGCAATGGTCGACGTTCCTGGACGATGAGGCTCGGACTGAGCGGGACCCGGGCTTCCTGCGGGGCGAAAAATGGCAGGGGGTCATCAGTCGCCACACCACCCCGGCCCTGGTCAAGAATTGCGCCCAACTCGGCATCCCCCTCGTCGACCTCAACGATACGCCGCCCTTCCCCGGCGTACCGAAGATCCGGCCCAACAACACCGCCATCGGCCACCTCGGCGCCGAGCACTTCCTGGAAAGGGGCTTCCGGCATTTCGCCTACTGTGGATTCTCCAACGAGGGCTGGTCCTGCGAACGCCGCGACGGCTTCGTCGAGGCCTTGCGGCTGACCGGGCACACCTGCAACGTCCTCGATCTCCCCTATCCCGGCGATATCACGCCCGATTGGGACGCCGAACAGACCCGCCTGCTTGCCACCTGGCTCACGGACCTGCCGAAGCCGGTCGCGATCATGGCCTGCGTGGATGTGCGTGCCTTCCAGGTCATCACCGCGGCCCAACGCGCCGGCCTCCTCGTGCCTGAGGAAATCGCGCTGCTGGGGGTCAACAACGACGTCATGCGCTGCGAGCTATCCTATCCGTCGCTCTCGAGCGTGGCGCTCAACGCCCACCAGTCGGGCTACCATGCGGCCGAGGTGCTGGACCGCATGCTCCGGGGCGAAAAACCCGGCGCCATGGATGTGCGGGTGGACCCGCTCGGAATCGTCGCCCGGTTGTCCACCGACATCCTGGCAGTGGGCGACAAGAACGTCGCCGCCGCCCTCAGTTTCATCCGCGAACGCGCCTGCAAGGGCGTCAGCGTGGACGAGGTCGTCGCCCATGCCGCGGCCTCGCGCAGCCAGTTGGAAAAGAAGTTCCGGCGTTTCATCGGGCGCTCCCCCCAGGCCGAAATCCGGCGCGTGCAGCTCGCCCGGATCAAGGAACTGTTGTCGGAAACCGATCTGCCGCTGAAGAGCATCGCGAGCATGACCGGCTTCGAGCACATCGAATACCTCTCGGTCGTCTTCAAACGCATGACCGGCGAATCCCCCGGCCAATACCGCAAGCACACGCATTCACCGCACAAATAGGCGCCGGGCAACCCGGATGCTCGCGCCGCCAAAGAAAAACGCCCCGGAGGAAATCCCCCGGGGCGTTGTTATTTTCTTTAGAACCGGCGCTTCCGAGTATCGCTAATCGCAATGATGTAAATCACTGCGACCGCGAACCAGGAGACCGTGATGGCGATGGTCGTCATGACAATCGTCCTCCAATGCCGCAAGATACGGCGGTCAAAGCCCGTTCCCCGAAGGGTTCAGGCGGTTTGGTCAAACAACTGGAGAGGAATGACCCCCTCCATCGGCGTTCAGAATGGCAACCGCTGGAGGCGTGGCAAGCGGAGGATATTCTATTTGTTAACCGCTACGGCACAGTTGGTAGCACAATCAGCTTAGGTTTGTGACCGGCCAATTCCTGGGGCAATTCGGCGCGCGGCCGAATTTGTAAAAACTCATTGCCGACCCGGACCACAAATCCAACGACCCCCGCTGGTGCGAGGGATTCGCAAGCGAACGCCCCAACTCTTGTCAATTGGATGGCACAGAGTCGCGCTTGCCCGACATCGCGAGTCCGGTAGGCTCGCCGCCAATGTGTGGGCGGGCCCATTTGGCTCCCCACCTTCACTCACAACCCCACAATCCTCCGAAAATGTCCTCCCGTCTCAGCCGCTTCTGCCTTGTCACCGTCCTAGCCTTTGCCGGAACCGCCCTGGCGTCCGCCGCCGAAGCCATCCGCATCCGCGCCGGCACCACGGCCAAGCACACCGACGAAAACGGTGTGGTGTGGCTGGCCGACACCGGCTTCGATGGCGGCGACACGGTCGACCGCACCGGCATCAAGGTCGCCAACACCAAGACGCCTTCGATCTACACTGCCGAGCGCTACAGCATGAGCGGTTTCTCCTACGCGGTGCCGAACGGGAAATACACGGTCAAACTCCACTTTGCCGAAACCTATGAAGGCATCTCCGGCAAGGGCGAACGCGTGTTCTCGTACAAGGTCGAGGGCAAGGAATTCAAGGATTTCGACGTCACCGCGAAAGCCGGCGCCGTCCTCACGGCCTATGTCGAGACCGTCGAGGTCGAGGTCAAGGACGGCAAGCTCGACATCACGTTCACCAGCCAGGTGGAGAACCCTGAGATCAACGCCATCGAGATCATCCCCGCCGGCTGAGCGTCCGCTGCGGCCAACTCCATCGCCATCCGGCCGGCTGCCCCGGCCGGATTTTTTGCGGCCGGACAGAATCGCATTGTCGCGCGGAAACAGCTGCTGCTATTCAGGAGGCACACCCTTCCCACCCCACCCCTACCCCAAAATCCATGAAACTCCGTCCATTCGTTGTCGTGCTTGGCCTCGTCGCACCACTTCTCGCCCTGGCCGCCGGATCCAGCGCCATCGGTGACATCGTCCGCGCCCAGATTATCATCAACCAGGCCTTGAACGTTGTCGCCAAGCTCAAGGAAGCCCAGGCCGCCGCCGGCGGCGGGGCGGCCCGCCCGGAACCGGTCGCGCCCACGCCACTCACGGACAAATCGGGCAAATTCTTCTCGCCCTATGACGAGAGCGGCAATCTCACCGAGTGGGCCAACAAGGCGGTGGGCGCGCAGGTCGGAGCCGCCGTGGGCGCCAAAGCCGGCGAGAAAGCCGGTGGCGTCGTGCTCTCCAAGGTACCCTTCGGCGGCCTCATGGCCGGCGCCGCCAAGAAGAAAGGCAAGGAACTGGGCGCGGTCACCGCCGTTGGCGGGTATGACTTCATCAAGCAGACCTCTCCGCACTCCTTCACCCGCCTTGAGGACCTGGCGCTCTACCTGCACCTGACCTACGCCAGCAGCCCCGATTACGCCAAGGGCTTCGCCGCCGCGATGGCCATTTATCCGGACCTCGAGAAAACCTACGAGGCCACCGTCAAGGGCGCCTACGGCGGGCGCTAGTCTTTGGTACTTTCCGGACGCACCGGAGCGTGGCTCGCCGCGACGAGCCACGCCACCCCGCCCAGCGCCAGCGCCTCAAAAACACCGGCCAGTTCGAAGGCGCTCTTCAATTCGATGCTGCGCGGAATGTGCAGCAGCAGCACCCACAGGAAGATCATCAGGCCAGACAGCAGCCCGGCCAACCGCCGCGTCGGGGGCAACACGGTGCCTGCCCCGCCGGCGAGCAACGCCACCGCGCTGAAATAGGTCCAGAATCGCCGGCCCGGCGGTATCCACCCCGGCACCAGGCCGTCCACGAAGCCACTGTACTGGAAATGCGCCCAGCCGCAGATCAGGAAGAACAGCGCGAACAGGGCAGCCGCGATCCCCGCCGATTTGTTTCCCGGAAAGCCAGCCAGCAACGCGCCGCCGGCCAGGGCGAGGATCTTGGCCGGATTGGCCAGCGCGCCGGAATTGGCCGCCAGCTCCGGGAGGCGAAAGGCAAATCCGGCCAGCAATAGGGTCACCAGCGCGACCGCCGCCCATCGAATCCGGAAACCAATCGCGATTGTCCCGCCGATCACGCTCAACAACACCCCGGAAACAACCGCCGCCTGCTGGGGCGCCGGCACCCATCCCGGCAAGTTGGGCACCAGGCGCACCAAACTGGCATTGGCGACCTGCATGAGGCCCGATGCGGCAACGGCGATGCCAAGGCAGATGCGTCCGGCGCGGGCGAATACGTCCATGCCGGTTGAACACCGACCGGCCGGCCGCCCCTTCAGGTTTTTTGCCCCGGAACGGACTTCAACCCGGCGAGGAAAACCGAACTTCCCGCCGGCAACGGCCAACCGCTGCCGGTCCAAGCTTGTTCCACCACGGCCATGGTCGCAAATCCCAGCTCGATGGGTGCGGGATATGGTCGCACGTCGCTGGTCGGTCGGGCCGGAGGGAAGACCTTGCGGCGCAGGACCACCAGCGGCAAGGGCAGCAGGTTCACGTAACTGGCAAACTGCACCGCCAAGCCTGCGCCTGCGAAGGCAGTCGCCAGTTCACGGCGGGTGAAGCGATGCTTCGATTCGACGGCTTCGTCGTGATACGACCACAACCAGCGGTACGCGGGCTCGTTGACGACCACCGCACCGCCCGGTTTCACACAGCGGGCAAACTCACGCAGCGCGGCGGCCACGTCCTCGACATGATAAAGCACGTCACCCGTGGTCACCGCATCGAACGAGGCGTCGGCAAAAGGCAACGCGGTGATGGAGCCCTCGGTGACTGGCGCGCCGGTCCGTTCCCGCGCGAACGCGCAGGCCGCCGGCGCGAGGTCAATGCCCGCGACCTGCCATTGTGGCTGCATGGTTCGCATGGCCCGGATGAACCCGCCTGTGCCGCAGCCCGCATCGAGCACCCGGGCGGGACCCGGCGGCAGCAATCGCGCCAGCCAATGCGCACGGCGCCGGTGCAGGGCTCGGAAATACCACATGCGATCCTCGATCTCGGCGAGTTTGCGGTATTCGTCTGCTTGCATGGGACCGTTGCGCAGTGTCCGCATCCGATTCCGAGTGGCGACGCCAAAGTTGTATCCGGCATGCCGGTCGCTGGTTCGTCCGCCCTGGGTGTAGGAGGGGCTCTACGCCCCGACGGAATGATGGCGCCGGCTGCTTGCGGGGCATAAAGCCCCAAACTCATCCAGCCGGAAAATGGGGATGGGAAATCAAACACCCGCTCTTGCCAAGATGCCGCACTCGCATCCCTATCATCGCACCCCTCGCGATGACCCACCTCGTCTCGCCATCCGCGACCCCGCCGGTCCCCACCCACGTGCGCTATCGCGTCGTGGCCGTCGTGATCCTGCTCGGAATGGTCACGTATGTCGACCGGGCGTGCATTTCACGGATGACGGACCCGATCATGGCGGAATTGGGCCTGACCAAGGTCCAGATGAGCTGGGTCTTCAGCGCGTTTGCGATTGCGTATGCGATCTTCGAGATTCCCACGGGCTGCATGGCCGACCGGTCCGGCACGCGCCGGGTTTTCGCGCGCATCGTCCTGTGGTGGTCGGCGTTCACCATGCTCACCGGCGCAGCCTTCAACTACCTCTCGCTGCTGGTGGTGCGCTTCCTTTTCGGCGCCGGTGAAGCCGGGGCCTGGCCCTGCATGGCGCGGACTTTTTCGCGCTGGATTCCCTTGCGCGAGCGCGGCGTCGTCCAGGGCGTCTTCTTCGCCGGCGCACACCTGGGCGCGGCGTTAACGCCTTTTCTCGTCACCTACCTGCTCACCTTGATGTCCTGGCGCTGGGTGTTCCTCAGCTTCGGCCTCCTCGGCATCGTCTGGACGGTGATCTGGTATTCATGGTTTCGCGACGAACCTGCCGACCACCCCGCCGTCAATGCCGCGGAACGGGAGCTGATCGAAGGCGGCCGCGGCCCGGCACCGCACCACGAGTTCGATCTCCGCTACTGGAAGGCTCTGTTCACCAACCGGAACGTCCTCGCGCTCTGCCTGATGTACTTCCCGAACAGCATGGTGTTCTATTTCTGCATCACCTGGCTGCCGACCTACCTGAAGGAAAAGCATCACTTCAGCGGCGCGGCGATGAACTTTTACGCGGGGCTGCCTTTTTTCGTGGCCATCTTTGGCGACCTTTGTGGCGGCGTTATCACCGACGCGGCGGTGAAACAATTCGGGCTGCGCTGGGGCCGGGTGGGGGTCGGTGCCGCCACCTGCGTCGTCGCCGCCCTGACCCTGTTGGCTGTGCCCCTTTGCGCCAACCCGCACGCGGCCGCGATCCTGATTGCCGCCGCCGTGGCCGCCACCATGACCTCCCTCGCCGCCACCTGGGCCACCTGCATCGAAGTCGGCGGCTCCCAACCGGGCGCGGTCGGCGCGACCATGAATTCCGCGGGGCAGGTCGGCGCGCTCTTCTGCCCGCTGATCGTCGGTTACTCGCTGGAGTGGTTCAAAAGCTGGGACATCACGCTCTACGTCATCGGTGCGCTGTTCGTCGTCGCGACCGTTTGCTGGCTGCTGATCGATCCCCGGGAGAAGGTGTTCGCCGGCGACTGAGTCGTCGGTCCGGTGATTGCGCTCCGGTCGGGAGGTGGAGCCCCGCCTACGCTCTGGGCGCGTCGAGGCCCAGGTTGCGGTCCAGCGAATATTTTCCGGGACCCGTGAGGAGCAGCAGCAGGTAAACGAACGCCCACGAAAACGGCAGTTCTCCCGCTCCCGGGCCGGTCAGGAGCATGTGATGGTGAAAAATCCACGCCACCATCATCGTGATGAATAGGCCGAGGGAATGCAGCCGGGTCAGCAACCCGGCGATGATCAGCATCGAGCCAAAAGTCTCGCACCAGGTCACCAGCAGGTAGCTCAATTCGGAGCTTATCCCGATATAGTTCGGAAAGGTGTGGAATTCCTTCCTGAATCCATCGAGCGCGAACAGGTTCGGCAGCCGGATCTTCTCGTTCTCCCAGCCGGTGAGCTTGCCCCACCCGTGATAGCGGATCATCAGGCACGAAACTGCGACCCGCAGGGCCAGCAGGCCGAGATCGGCGTTGAGCGG
>DASZPS010000261.1:0-12512 GCA_035549955.1 Lacunisphaera sp.
ACACACCCCACCCTGTCGGGCACCCCTCTCCTAGAGGGGACTTCGGCTGCGCAGGCTTGGATTCCCCTCTATGAGAGGGGTGGCGCGCAGCGCCGGGGTGTGTCGGTCGCGCATGGAGGACTGTGAAATGTCCGGGCTAAACCGGAACCATGCAATAGCAGGTGGAGCGACCCCAAGGCGCTGGCTCGGCGCGGCTTCGCCGCAACGCGCTGAGGTCAGCGCGTTCCATCATTAGGTGGTCGGCGATTTCCCGGCCGCAGCGCAGGCTGCGCGACTGGTCCCGGGTTCGCAGCCCAGCCGCAGCGTAGGCTGCGCGACTGATCCTTGGTGGCGAGCACGCCACATCAGGAAGCGAACAACAGGACCTATCGCCGACAAGGACTCTCGAGGCGGGCGAACCTGGCGTCGGTGTGGAAACCGACGCCCACCTATTGAATTGCTCCGGCTAAATTTCAGGGGATGCCCAGCTCGACTCTTCCGGGTTCCGTCGGCTCGGTAGTTCCGTCGGAAGTTCTAACAAAATACATCTTTTGGGGCGATCGCCTTGCCATTCGCGGCGCAGGGTTGCGCCGGAGAAATGTAACTTAAAATACTACAGCTTGGCCTGATACGCAACCAGCGGGAATTCTCAAAATTCATGGCTTATTTGTTGCTGGAGTCCCGGCATGATTGCCCCATCGACCTCCATGTCCGCCCACTCAACCGCCCGCTTCACCTCATCCCTCGCCCCCGCCGCTCACGGTAACCGGACCCGCCGCGCACTCATCATCGGCGCAGTGGCGACTCTGCTGGGTCTCCTGGTTCCCGCCCGGGCGAATCCGGTGACGTACTCCTATACCGGTGCGAACTACAACCTGATCAATTCGAGCACGCCCGGGTTCACGTATGATACGACCGACGCATTGACGTTCAGCATCACCTTGGCGAACGCCCTGGTCGCCAACACCACCACCGACCTGACACTGCAGACCGTCACCTGGACGGCCAACGACGGCAAGTTCACGTCAGGCGGCACGGGGCAGGTGGGCCTGTTTCATGTCGATGACTACAATCCCGGCTACAGCTCTTCGCTTTTGGGCGCCGTCTTCACCACGGACAGCCTCGGCAACATCGTCGCGTGGCATTTCAACCTCTTCAACGGGTCGCACGCCAGCGAACTCTTTTCCAATTCGAACGCCTTTCCCATCGGCGCACAGCTGTATTGGGCGACGTTGAACGACTACGTCTACTCGCGCACGGGTGATGGCGGTGGTTCCAACGAGCCGATCGAGTGGGCTGGAACGACGACCGTGGGCTCGTGGACCACCACGAGCAGCACCCCGTCGGTGCCGGACAACACTTCCGTGCCGGCCGGCCTTTCCCTTTCGATCGGCCTTTTCGGCCTGGTGGCCCGCATGAAAGTCCGGCGCTGAGCGCATCCAAGGGCCCGACGTGGGGAGACTCGACCCTTGTTATGAGGCCGACCCCTCTGCTCGGCCGGCCGACAAATCTGGTTTATGTCGGCATGCCTTACAAATCGACCGAGCGCGGTCGCAGAGCAGAATGTCAGATACGCGATAACTCGTTAGGATAAAGGGACGCTCCCGCGATGGATGCGGGTTGGCATTGGTAGTGCTGTCATGTCGCAGCATGAAAAGAAACGCGCTTCGGGGAGTTGCGGTGGGCGCACTGCTGGCCGTCGCGACGGCGGCCCAGGCGACGATGATCGGTGACGTGCTGACCTTCGCGCGCGCTTATCCCACGACGGACACCTCCTTTGGGACCGGCACACCAGTTTCGACGACTGTGACCGCCAACAGCTTGGACACGGTCCTGCTCCAGGATACTGTTCCTCCCGGCGAATACTACTGGGCGATCAATCCGGGCGCGGACAGCATCCGCGTGGATGTTCTCCGCCCCGCCGGGATGTTGGGCACGAACACCATTTTCGACGGCATCGTGTTCAGCGGTTTCAGCGCGACTCTGGCGAGCGTCTCGTACACCACCAGCAATCCCGAGTACGTCGTTGGCGTGTCGTTGAACGCAACCCTGAACCAGATCGAGCTTAACCTCACGAGCATTCCGGCCTACATTCCGCCTGGCGCGTGGATCAACATCACGGTGGTGGAGCAGGCCGGGCCAGGCGTACCCGATGGCGGCGCTACGGTCGCCCTGCTGGGAGCCGCCCTTGCCGCCTTCGCCGCGATTCGCCGCACCGCCCGTCGCAGGTGAGTCAGGAGCGCGCGGTCGCTGTAGACGTCAGGTCTCCGCCATCGACCAAAGGTGCCCGTTGGGGGGCGCAGCGGCCTGGCCAGACAAGAGCCAGGAACTGACGTGTTCGGTTCGGCTTCCCGTCAGCCCAATGCCCAGGCGACAATCTGCCGGCTGGAGAACTCGATGGTCCCGATGCGCAGCGCCAGCACCTGCCTGGGATCGAGCGGCAAATCGGGGGCCTGCGCCAGTTCCAGCCGCCCCTGCTGCCAGGGCGGTTCACACTTGCGCAAATCCACGCGCACCTTCTGACCAAGCGGCAGGCCCCAGAGGACACTGACGCGATCGAGAAAATCCCCAAGCGAATCGGCAAGGTGGGCCGTGCCCTCGGCAGAACCGACCAGGAGGAACTCCATCTGATCGGAAGGAAGATCGGGATCAGGACCGGACGCCATCATGCCTCCGGATGACGGCGAAATACCGGCGACACGACAAGGACTGATTCAATGCCGTTGGTAACTTCGGGCAGTCGGCCCGCAACCATGGCGGCTCGCAACCACGTCAGGTCAGGACTTGAGACAGGAGAATGCGTCGTCGCGGCATCGTCCAAAGTCCCGACCTGACGTTGTTCGGTTCGCCTCCTTTTCCGGATCCCCGGGCCACGCCTTGCTTCAAGGAGTGGATCATGCCTCGCCTCCCGCCTGGGCGGTGTCATTATTCCGTCCTGAATCGACTTTCGTTTTGCCGATGAAAAAAATCTCCCGCATTCCCCTGGGGTTCGCGTCCTGGGTTGGACTCACCACTGGGGCAATGGCCGCTCCGGTTGGTACTCCGGTTGGCGGCCCCGCCGGCGACCCGGCCTTGCCGCCGATCCAAGTTCATGCCGACGGACACTACTTGCAAACCGCCGACGGCCGGCCGTTCTTCTGGCTCGGCGACACGGCCTGGGAACTCGTGCACCGTACGACGCGGGACGAATGCAGCTATTACCTGCGCACGCGGGCCCGGCAGGGCTTCAACGTGATCCAGGTCAACGTTCTCGCGGAAATGAGCGGTCTCCGGCAGCCCACACCCGAGGGGTTGCGGCCCTTTGCCGACGACGATCCCGCCCGGCCCAACGAGGCGTATTTTGACCGCGTGGTTCAGGTCGTGGACGAGGCGGGCGCGCTGGGGCTGTACGTCGCCTTGCTGCCGGCGTGGGGTGACAAGCTGACCGCGCCCTGGGGCGAGGGTCCCCGGCTCTTCACGCTGGAGAATCTCCCGGCGGCCCGGTCCTACGCCCGCTATCTCGGGGGCAAACTGAAGGGTCGCACGAATGTCGTCTGGATGCTCGGCGGCGACCGCCCGGCGGCGCTGGATGCGACGAAGCCCAACGACTGGCCGCAAACCCAAGCGAGGGCGAGCGGCATCGCGCTCGACACCGACTGGCGCCCGATCTGGCGCGAAATCGCGGCCGGCCTCGCCGACGGCACGGGTCGCCAGCCCGTTTGCCTCTATCACCCGCAGGGCGGCGCCGCCACGACCTCGGTGATGATGCCCCACGAATCCTGGCTTTCGATTCATGGCATGCAGAGCGGTCACGGCGGCGGCCACGACCAGCCCGTCTGGAACCTGATCGCCCGCGACTTCGCGCTCAACCCCGCCAAGCCCACGATGGATCTCGAGCCCAACTACGAGGACCACCCCGTCAATCCCTGGCCGGACTGGGATCCGGCCACCGGCTACTTCCGCGACCACGACGTGCGCAAGCAATGCTACCGCTCCGTTTTTGCCGGCGGTTGCGGCGTGACTTACGGCCACCATGCGGTCTGGCAATTCGCCTCGAAGCGCAATGGTGTGATCAACCACGCGGACCGCGACTGGGTTGACGCCCTGCATCGACCCGGCGCAACCCAGATGATTTTCCTCCGCCGCCTCCTGGAGTCGCGGCCGTTCTTCACGCGCGAGCCCGACGCGGGACTCGTGAGCCAGGCCTCCGCGGCGGGGGCGCAGCGCGCCTTGGCGTGCCGGGACCGGGCCGGCACGTACGCCCTGGTCTATGTGCCCACCAGCGACCAGACCGTCAGCGTGGATCTCGGCCGGCTCGCGGGCGGCTCGTTCAGGGTCTGGTGGTATGATCCTCGCACCGGCTTCGCGTCCCCCGAGGGGATGGTTCCAGGTGGAGGGAAACGCGATTTCCGCAGCCCCGGGCACGGCCCGGACTGGGTGCTCGTGCTCGATGCCGAAACCGCCCGCTACGCCCCGCCCGGAAGTTGAGCCCGGGCGGAGGAAGGTGCCATGGGTAAATACTCTCGATACGCCTGATCTTTTTCCGCCTTCGTCATCCGTGCCCCTTCAGGTCGGCCAAAATCCTGACCTGAAGCGGTCGGCTCGGACTGGCCGGCCGACCCGCGGCCTCAGCGGCCCGTGATGATGCCGTAGATGCCGATGCCGGTTAACGTGATCGATATGCCGAGGGCGATGCGAGACAGGTTGCGGGTCCACCCGGGATGCTTCCAGGTGACGATGGTCGCAGGGATTGACACCAACAACCCTAGTATCAGCAGGAGGCAGGTCACACCGGCGGTGATGGCGAGAAACTTGGCCATGAAAGGCGGACCGGCGTCGAGGCAGCGGGTGGCATCCGTCGGGGTCATCCCGCGCAATTCGGCGGCACGTTTGGAGGCGACGAACTCGTGGCGGCATTTCGTGCAGCGAACGTAGGTGGTCGTCTTCCATAGCAACGGAACGAGGTGGAAGAGCCTGAATACCTCCCGGCGATCCTCGGTTTCCGCGTTGGCGGCGAGGGTGCGGCAGGCCGGGCAATTGATCTGAACGCGCGGCCCCGGGGTTGTGGTCGTCGTCGTCGTGGTAATGATGATCACACGGTCAGGCTGCGGGCTGTGCGCAGGCCGTCAACACGGCTGAGGAATCTCCGCCTGCCTATCGACCTGGATCACCTCGGCTCGGCCCACCCCGCGACCTTGACTCGGGTTCGCCGCCGGTTCCATCTGAAGGATGACTAAATATTTCAGCTGCCTGCTTGCGCTGTCGCTGGTGGGTACCGTGGGCTTCCGCGGCCAGGCGAGCGATCGGGTCACGAAACCGGCGTACACCTACGTCATTGTGCACGGCGCCACCGGGGGTGGATGGGACTGGAGGACGGTTGGCGGGTTGTTGGAAAAAGACGGTCACACGGTCTATCGTCCGACGCTGACGGGACTCGGGGAGCGGATGCATCTCGCGAACGGGGACGTGAATCTCACGACCCATGTGAACGACATCGTGAATGTCATTCTTTTCGAGGATCTGCACGATGTCGTGCTGGTCGGGCACAGCTACGGCGGCATGGTGATCACCGGCGTGATGGATCGGATCCCGGAGCGCCTCGCGCATGTGATCTTCCTCGACGCCGCCGCCCCCGCCGATGGCCAGTCGGCGCTCGACGTGTGGGGACCGCTCGAGCCGGGACACAAGGTGGTCAACGGCCTGGTCAATTTCTCCTGGCTGGATGGCAGCAAGCCGCTGCCGCGGGACGTGCCGCAGTCCCTTAAGACTTTCACGGAGCCGGTCTCGTATCGGAATCCCGCGGCGTTCAAGTTGCCGGTGACGTACGTCCTCTTCCACGAAGGCAGCCTCGCGGAACGCGTGGCAGCTGATCCGAGCTGGGCGCGGGTCAAGGCGCGCGGCTGGACGACGCGGGATCTCGCCAGCAATCACGTTGCCGAGCGATCGCATCCCCGCGAACTCGCCGCGCTCCTGGAAGCCGCGGTGGCCGACCGCAACGCTTCCTCCGCCAAATAGCTTCGGGAAGCCCCGCAAAGCAGCTGAAGCCCTCGGGCGGCCAAAACGGTTCCCGTTTCTCCCTGCCCGCAATCGCTCCGCTCGGAAGGCTGGTGGCCAGCAGAAACCTGACCCCGTCCGGGCTCCCCAAGAAACGCATCGTGGCGTTGCAGGGGTTGAGTTTCCGGGCAACCCGGCAATTTTGTCTGGCCATGATCGTTCCCCTTCGACTGCGGATCATTTTCCTGTTGTTCGCGGCCTTCGGCTGTTCTGCCGTGGCGCAGGCGGGCGTCTCGGGGACTGGAGGCTTTGAGAACGATGATGCCCGCGAGTGGTTCGAGAAGGAATTCAAGACCCGCGGGATGCCGGCGGTGCTCCGCGCGATCGAAATTGTCGCCCGGAGCGATGACTACCTGCTGATGCCGCAGGCCTGCCGGGCCATTGCCGCCTGCGAAGTGCTGGCCGCGGTGCAGGGGCGTCCGTCTCCCGACCTGCCCGAGGAAGTTGCCGCCCTGGCGAGGAAATTTCCGAGAAAGGTGCACGATGCCCTGCGGCGGACGGCGCGCGACGCCATCGACCGGGTGACGGGCCCGGATTCCGAAACCAATGACGTCTGGAAGCAGGCCGGCGACGACTACCAAAAGTGGCAGAAATCCGTCCGCGATCTGAAGGCGCGCTTGTAGTGCCAGTCTCGCGCCCGACGATGGGCGGCCCAAATGGGTCAGGGGCCAATAAAGGGTCGGGTTGTGGGGTGTGGGAAACGAACCAGCACGTCGCCCGCGGATCGCATTTTGCGTCCAACCTCATGGCGGTTGATGACTGCGATTTCCCCTGCGTGAGTCGGTGCTGTCGGTGGTCGAGGTTTCTCGTCGATCGAAACCCCACACCCACAACCCGACCCCGTCGGCTCGGCCTTCTGGAACCCAGAGCGCTGTGTCCCGAGTCCAGACCTGACGTGTGCTGGGGGTTCAGGCGGTGGGTTTGCGACCGCGCAGCAGGGAGACGATGAAGAATGCGAGGAACACGACGAACAGCACCTTGGCGATCGTGGCGGCGGTGCCGGCGATCACGCCGAAGCCGAGCGCGCCGGCGAGAATCGCAATGAGCAGGAAGATAATGGAATAGTAGAGCATGAAAGGGGGGTTAGTTGGAGAGAGGGCGACGGATCAGGCCGCCGGCGCCGATGGCGGCGAGGACGATTCCGCCCACGAGGAGCCAGATCGTCTTGTCGGTGGGGGCGCCGCTGAAGAAGCGGGAGAAGGAGGAACTGATCGACTCGAGGGCGTTGAGGCCGTAGATGGTGAGGAGGATGCCGGCGGAGAGCAGGACGAGGGAGAGGATACGATTCATGGGATGAGGGAGCTTGCCGGCGGTCGGTCCGGAAAGAGGTCCCGGTTGTTCCTGGCTGGCATGCGGATCATAAAGGCCGTCCCCGCCAAACGCGACGACCATCGCGCGGCGCGGCGCGTCGCGCGGGCAATCGGCTCGCGGGCGAGCCTGATCCACTGATTTTAGGCCCAAGGTCGACGGAGCAGGACAGCGGCTTAGGCAAGTCGGCCCGGTTCCTGTGGGCCAAGACTCTTCGGTGGTCCCTCGGATCAGCCCAGCCGAACGATGTCACCTCGGAATGCTCGCTCCGGCTGCTCCGGCCGTTCGGCATGAAAAGCCCAAAAACCCAGGCCTCGGCCCCAAGCGGCGATGGACAATTTCGAATGGAGCCGATACCGAAAGGGCGCATGGACCTGATCAAGGAGTTCGAGCGGCTCGATTTGGAGGCGGTCGGTCATCTGTCAGCGACGACTATGATGAAGCTCTGTTTTTTGCTGCTGTCGGTCCTCGGGCTCGCCGGCTGCACGAGCGAAGGGTGGGAGCGGGCAGTGACCGATGCCCGGTCGAGATATGCGGTAGTCTATTACGCGGGGAACTGGGGGCCCGTGAAGGCGCCGCGGGAGTGGCGGGTGCAGGATTCCAAGATTATGGTCGGACGCCGGGAGTGGAATCGGAGCGGTTCGCAGACCTGGTTTGTCGCCGAATTCAACATGGCGATCACCCCGGAGCAGCTGGCGTCAATCAAACATGCTTGGGAAGTCGGTATTGATCGCGCAGCGATCAGCCGGACGGCTTTTTCGCTGTCCGACTCACCCCAATACGAATTCCAAGTGGTGGATGAACAAGGCGGGGAATGGAAAGTAACGCTAGCCACGCCGGGCCCCGGGGTCATGCCCGCCGTCGAGGCGTTCAATGCCATGCTGCCCAAACGGTATCAGATTACTCTCTCTAGCCCTCGCTGAAGGAACCCTTCAGGCGCATGACGTGTTCAGCGTCGTTTCCGGCCGGCGCCCGGTCAAATGATATAACTTATCCTCGCCCCTCGGATCTCGCCGTCCCGGCGCCCACGATCCAGACTTGATCCTCTTACCCCCATGTCCTCACCCCGATTCATTCTCGCCCTTGTCATTCTCACCACGCTCACGCTGCCGTACCGCGCCGGTGCGAACGACTGGCCACTGCCAACCGGCGTGCCGGCCCAATTGGGCGTTTCCGCGCAGCGACTCGAAGTGGCCCACCAGGCCCTCGACCGCTACGTCGACGAGGGGCGGTACGCAGGCTACGTCTCGTTCTTCGCGCGCCATGGCAAGATCGTCGACTGGCACGCGCACGGCTGGCGCGACCTCGAGGCGAAAAAGCCGATGGAGAAGGACACGATCGTCCGCATGTACTCCAACACCAAGGTAATCACGGCGGTCGCCATCCTGACGCTGCTCGAGCAGGACAAACTGAAGCTCAGCGACCCGATCAGCAAATACCTGCCCGAGTTGAAGGACCGTCAGGTTTTGGTCGGCGGCACGGCGGATGCGCCGCAGCTCAAACCGGCGACCCGCCCCATCACGATCCTTCACCTCATGAACCAGACCGCGGGTTACTACTACGACGCTGACTACTCCGCGGGCAACCCGGTCGCGATCGAACTTTTCCGCCGCGCCCACGTCTGGGAGGCCGACAACCTCGATGACTTCATCGCCCGCGTCGCCAAGCTGCCCGTGCTCGAGAATCCGGGAGAGCGCTGGCGCTACGGGATCGCCATCGACCTGCTCGGAGCCATCGTGCAACGGGCGTCCGGTCAGCGTTTCGACCGCTATCTCGAGGAACACATCTTCAAGCCGCTCGGCATGCGCGACACGGGGTTTTGGGTTCCGGAGGAGAAGCTCGGCCGGGTGGCCAAAATCTACAAGACCGACGATGCGGGCAAACTGGTGGAGGCGTCCCCCTTGGGCGGGAGGAACCCGAAGCCCGACGGCACCGGAATCCAAAGCGGCGGTGGCGGGCTGTTCTCGACCTCGGGGGACTACGCGCGCTTCGCCCAGATGCTGCTCAACGGCGGCCAACTCGACCGCGTGCGCATCCTGAGCCGCAAGACGGTCGAACTGATGAGCCGAAATCACATCGGCCATCTCGCGTATCCGCATCCGTTCGACCGCGAGGACCGGGGCTACGGTCTGGTGGTGCAGATGGTCACCGACCTCGGTCGCAGCACCATGCTGGGTTCCGAGGGCATGTGGGGCTGGGATGGCGCAGCCAGCACAATCTGCTGGATCGATCCCAAGGAGGATACCGTCCTCGTCATGATCACGCAGCGGTTTCCCTACAACGCGGAGGAGTTCCTGAACGCGTTTGTGAACGCGACCTACGCCACGTTCGACGATAGAACCAGCGTCCCCTGACCGCCGGTTGTGGGTGGTGCTGGGTGGTGGGGCCGGGCCCTCCGGCTACGGGGCGTGTTGGTAGCGCAGGAGCTTGCCGCCGGAACCGCACAGAGGGGCGGTCCGAAAAGGGGTCATGCTGCGAATAGTTGGAAGAGTGTCTCGGAGCGGATCGCGAGTCTGATGTCGTCGCCATCAGCTGGTTGATTGGGCGGACAGCGCTCCCGCGAGGGTTGTAGAGCGCGCCGGCAACGACCCAAATATTCGCAGCATGACCCCTTCCGGCCGGCCCTCGTTGTCGTTCTCTTTCCTGGATCGGTCTTCCCGGGCCAACGAGTAAACAATCAGGTATGAGAGTGGGATCGGGCATCTCAGTCGGCGATTAGCCGACCCTCGGAACCAACCGCGGAGTCGATTAGACGGAGCGCACCTTGTGGCAGCGCCGTTAGGCGATGCATCAGTGGTTAAATCGGGATTGGTACGTGCGGCGCTTGACTGAAAAACCTAGAACCTGGCCCCTCGTTCGACCCCCACCGGGTCCGGGCCCCGCTGGCCCGGCCTTCGGATGGTCGCGGCGGTGGCCAATGCGAGGAGGAACCAGCCACTCGGAGCCCCACCGCCACCCGATCCACCCGCGGTCGCGGGGGGCGCGGGGTTGACGGCGGACGGCGCGGGCGGCGTCGGGCCCGAGGGGACGCCGGGCCCGGCCCATGAGCGGGCTTCGATCGCCACCACGGCCGTGCGGAAGCGGGCGAGCGTGGCGGCGGGCACCGTGATGCCAGCGACCTGCGCCGGGACTTTCGTGGGATCCAACGCCACCAGGCCGCGGGCAATTACCATGGCGGCGAGAAAGGATCCCGCGGGCGTCGCGTGGAGATCGTCACTGGAGTAGAGGCCGATGGAGGAGTCGGCCTGGAGCACGTGCTCCCAGGCCTCGCCCGCGGGGAAGAGGGCGGCCTCGGCGGCGATCGCGGCGTTGCGATAGGATTCCGCCACGAGGTCGAAGCCGTTGGCCTGGGTGCGAACGGGCCAGACCATGTAAAGGGCTGGCTCGGTGCCGAAGCGCCGGGCCTCATTGGCCCATCGCGTGGCCCACACCCGCAGGTTGAGCTGGCTTTCCGGCAGGGTGGAGGGTCCCTGCTGCAGGACGAGCACGTCGAAGTGACGATCCCACAGCAGGGTCTGGTGGTTGTCGCGCCAGTGGTCCTCGAGGGCATATCCGCCCGGGGCGACGGTGACGGATTCAAGCCGGACGCCCTGCAGCTCCGCCATCGCCTGCACCAACCCGGGCACATCGTTGCCGTCGGTGAGGCTGTTGCCGAGGTAGAGCACGCGCAGCGAGGCCGCGGCGGTCTGGCCTCGGAGCCCGGTGAACGCGCCGAGAAGGACAATTACCAGCCCGAGCATTCTCATGCTCCCAGCTTGGCAGCCGGGCCGGCCAACGACCAGACGTCTGCGGCAGAAACGCAGGGAAACGAGCCAGGACGCGGTTTGGACCTTGGGCCCTTCCGGCTGGTGCTCCTGTCATTTTCGGCCCGGCCAAGGTGCCGCCGGCAATTTGCGCGGGCGATAGAGGTTGCCCTGATTTGACGGACAGTGGTGGACGAGCGACCGGGTGGCCACCTCCGGATACGCGTCCTGACCCACTGGCTCGGCCCGGGCAGCCAAGCGGCCTCGAACAGCTGGCCCATCGAAGGCGGCCCCTAGGGCTCGACTGTCGGCTCGGCCTTTCCAAGACTATTCGAGCGGGCGAACCGGCGGATGACGATTCCCCAAATGGGAAGGCATCCGAGCATGACCTTGCCGATCATCAACGCATTCTCAGGAAAAGTTCTTACGTGTTCGACTAATTTGTACTCCGGAATCGACAGTTCCTGGGCGGTGACGGTGGTTTCAAATGGTTTTCCCTCGCGAACAACCGAGAATCGGGCGGAACGTTCCACGAGCAGTTTGTCGAGCATCGGCAGATCATCGAGTTTGGTGCCGTTCATGGCTACCAGGATATCGCCTGCTTGCAGTCCCGCCAGCTCGGCTGCGCCACCCTTGTCCACCGCGCGGACCAAGACTCCAACGGGTCGAGCTTCGCCTTTTTTGCCGGCGGGCGTGTAATACACAGTCCAGCCCCAACTGATTTTCTTCGTCACGAAGTCGACGCGATCGAAAGTGGGAGCGGGCGGCACCTTTGAGCCCCAGTTCATCAACCAGAACCCTGCAGCGCACCAGAGCAAGAGGGCGACCATGAGATAGGGCCACTTCACAGTAGTGGCAGGCTTGACGTCGCGGGCTGGAGATCCTTGGTCCGCCGATTCGTCGGAGACGACGACTACCGTGCGCAGTCCGCCATAGATAACGAGCCCGCCGAACAAAATGATGACGCCGGAAAACAAGAAGTGACTGCCTGCAGCCAGGAGAAAATCCATGGTCCCGGAGGCGCGGGTGACCGTGATTGCCTTGGACGTCCGTGTGGCGGCGTGTCGAACCTGCCCTCGTTGATATTCGCGGAATGCCTCGACTCCCACGATAATCCCCACCGCGACGAGCACCGCGCCAATCAGTGCGCCCTTGATGGAGTTTCTCCGTTTAACGATTGAGGGCACGTATGAACCCTTTGACGCCCGTTTCTTGAAAGACAACTGGTAATGCCCTTAGTCGACCGAGCACCCGGAGGGGGGCGGGCCTCATCGTGAACCTCGCCGCGCACGAGGTGGGGTCGCTGGCGGGGCGGGCGGGGAAACCCCAGCCGGCTACGGCTCCGAGGCGGATTTGACGGTGCAAGGTGAGGGTTGAGGTTGCCCTGATTTGACGGACAGTGGCCGACGGAAATCGGGAATAAAGCAGCCTGACCCCCTCCGGCCGCCC
>DASZPS010000262.1:0-35467 GCA_035549955.1 Lacunisphaera sp.
GGGGCTGACGCCCCTCCCAAACCCTCCCCGATCTTTGCCAGATCACCCAACCAATCTGTCAGCGATGTGTGGCACCTAAAGTGTCAGCGATGTGTGGCACCTAGCCAAGACTGCGCCCCTACCCAAAATCGAACACCGGCCGTGGCGGCATAACTTTCACTCGCCAGCGGGGGGAGGGGTCGTAGATTCCGCGCAACCTTATGTCCGTTCCCACCGAAGCCGCCACGCCGCGCCCGGGATTTCGTTTTACCCTTTCCCAACAGATCTTTCTGGGCCTCGTCGTCGGCGTGATCATCGGCTGGCTGATGCACCGGATGGCGGCGAACACGCAGGAGCAGTGGGACACCTGGATGAAGGTCCCGCGCGATGTCTTTCTCCACCTGATCAAGGCCATGATTGCGCCGCTGATCTTCGCGAGCGTGGTGCAGGGATTTGCCGGCACCGGTGACATGAAGAAGGCCGGGCGCATCGGCTGGAAGTCGCTCCTGTATTTCGAAATCGTCACGACGCTCGCCCTCGTCGTCGGCCTGTTCATGGTCAACACGCTGCAGCCCGGTGCGAGCGTGCAAAAGCTCCCGACCGAGGCCGCGCAGGCCGTGGCGAAACCGCCGACGATGGCGGAGATCATCGTCCACATGTTCCCCACGAGCCTGCTCGACGCGATGGCGCGCAACGACGTGCTCCAGGTCGTGGTGTTTGCCGTGCTCTTCGCGATGGCGGTCATCGCCGCGGGCGAGGCCGGCCGGCCGGTGCTCGAGTTCTGCAACAGCCTGACCCAGGTGATGTTCAAGTTCGCCGGCATCATCATGAAGTTCGCGCCGTTCGGCGTGGGGGCCGCCATCGCGGTGGCCGTCGGGCACCAGGGGCTTTCGTCGCTGGTCGATCTCGGCAAGCTGGTGCTGACGCTTTACGCGGCGCTCGTCGTGTTTGTGGTGCTCGTATTCGGCGCCGTCATCTGGATCGCACGGGTGCCGCTGCGACCGTTCGTCAAGGCGGTGCGCGAGCCGTTCACGCTCGCCTTCAGCACGGCGAACAGCGAGGCCGCGCTCCCCAAGGCCTTCGAGAACATGGAAAAGGTCGGCGTCCCGCGCGGGATCGTGGCGTTCGTTCTGCCCGCCGGCTACTCCTTCAACCTCGACGGTTCGACGCTGCACCTGGCGGTGGCCTCGGTGTTCGTCGCGCAGGCGCACGAGGCCGCCAATGGCGCGGCGCATTTCGGGATCGCGCAGCAGGTCTCGCTCATGCTGTTGCTCATGCTCACCTCCAAGGGCGTGGCGGCGGTGCCACGGGCCTCGTTCATCGTGTTGGTCAGCGCGATCGATTCCTTCGGCCTCCCCCAGGCGGGGGCGGCCCTCATCCTCGGGGTGGATGCGCTGATGGACATGGCCCGGACCTCGGTAAACGTCGTCGGCAACTGCCTGGCCAGCGCCGTGGTGGCTCGTTGGGAGGGCGAATTTGACGACCGGAAAGCTGCCGCCTTCGTGGACTCAGACACCAAGGCCTGACCTAATCAAACTGCTGTTTGGCAGCGAGTTATTGGAAATAATGGGCAAATGATTTGCCCGCCCAAGAGGGGGTGGTAGGCTGGCCGACCGCCACGCCATGAACACCCTGCTCGGCATCACCCTCGAGACCTTGGCCATCCTCGCCTTGGTCGCCGCCAACGGGTTCTTCGTGGCCGCCGAATTCGCTTTGGTCAAGGTGCGGGCCAGCCAGCTCCGGCCGCTGGCCAAGAAGGACAAGGCCGGCTGGCGCCTGCGCATGGCGCTCAAGGCCACCGAGCATCTCGATGCCGTGCTCTCGGCGTCGCAGTTGGGCATCACCCTGACCAGCCTGGGTCTCGGGTGGGTGGGTGAGCCCTTTGTCGCCCATCGCTTGGCGCCGGTCCTGGCCCGCTGGGGCATTACCGATCCGACCGCGGTGCAATCCATCTCGTTTGCGGCGGCCTTCGCGTTGATCACTTTCCTGCACATCGTCTTCGGCGAACAGGCGCCCAAGATGGTCGCGATCCAGCGTGCCAAGCCGGTCACGCTCTGGGTGTCCGCGCCCTTGATGGTCTTCTACTACGTTTTCTTCCCGGTCATCTGGCTCCTCAACGGCGCGGCCAACCGGATCATCGGCTGGTTCGGACTCGAAGCGGTCGAAGAGGGTGAGCACGGCTTCAGCAACGAGGAACTCGAATACGTCTTCAGCCACGCCCGCCACGCGCACCCGGGCGACGCCGTGATCAACAAGCTCATGGTCCAGGCCCTGCGCGCGCGCCGCACCCAGGCCCAGCACATCATGCGCCCGCGCGACCAGGTCGTGGCGCTCTGGCTGGACAAGCCGCTCGCCGAAAACCTCCGCACCGCCCAGGTCAGCGGCCACAGTCGCTTCCCGGTCTGCTCGGGTTCGCTCGACAAGGTCGAGGGCCTGCTCCTCGTGCGCGAATGGCTCTGGCAGATCAGCGTGCTGGGCCCCGACACGCCGTTCGAGCCGCTGGTGCGCGACGTGGTGGAATTCGGGCTCACCACGCCGCTGCACACCATGATCGAGCGGTTTCGCCACTCGCGCAGCCATCTTGCCGTCGTGCTCGACGACAAGAAGGGCCTGGCGGGCATCATCACGTTCGAGGACGTCCTCGAGGAGATCGTCGGCGACATCCGCGACGAATTCGACATCGAGAGCGGGCCGATTTACGAGCGGACCGAACACAGCATCACGGTCAGCGGGGCCCTGACGATGCGGGAGCTGCAGGCCGAGACCGGCTGGCCGCTCGAGTGGGTGCCCCGCGAAACCGTCGCGACGTGGGCGCACCGGCATTTCGGCCGCGTGCCGAAGCGCGACGACAAGCTCACCGTGGGCGAGTACAGCCTGGCGGTGCTCGAGGCGAATGCGGAGCGCGTGCGCCGCGTGCGGGTGACCCGGGCGGTGCCCGAAGGCGCCCACCCGCAAGCGTGAGCCTGGACTGGCAGATCGCGGCCGCCGGCATCCTGCTGGCGCACTGGCTGGGCATCGCGGTGATGGTCTTGCGGGGCAACCGCCGGTTGCGCCGGCTGGCCACGCTGGCCGCGCCGCAACCGACGACCTGGCCGCGGGTGAGCATTGTTTTTGCGGCGCGCCACGAGGGCGCCACCCTCGGCGCGGCCGTGCCGACCATGCTGGCGCTCGACTACCCGGACTTCGAACTCATCGCGGTCAACGATCGCTCGGAAGACAACACCGGCGCCGTGCTGGACGCCCTCGCCACGGCGCACCCGCGGCTGCGCGTGGTGCACGTGCGCGAAGTGCCCGCGGGCTGGCTCGGCAAGAACCATGCGCTGCACACGGGCGCCGCGCAGGCGACCGGCGACTGGATCCTCTTTACCGACGCCGATGTTCATTTCAGCCCGGATGCACTCCGGCGGGCGGTGGCGTACGCCCGCGCGCAGGCCATCGACCACCTCGCCGCCGTGCCGCGGTTGAGTGAGCAAGGCCACCTGCTCGGCATCTGCGTGAACGCCTTCGCCTTTGCCTACACGGTCGGCATCCGGCCGTGGCGGGTGCCGCATCCGGGCAGCCGCTCCCACGCCGGCGTCGGCGCCTTCAATCTCGTCCGGACTTCGCTCTACCGGAAACTCCACGGCCACGAGCCGCTGCGGCTGCGGCCCGACGATGACATCAAGCTGGGGAAGCTGATGAAGGCGGGCGGCTCGAGCGAATTCATGCTGGGGGACGGCGCGATCTCCGTGGCGTGGTATGACTCCGCCGGCGCGATGATCCGGGGCATGACGAAGAACGCCTACGCCGCCGCCGACTATCGCTTCTGGCTCCCGGCCTTGGCGGCTGCCGGGATGGTCGGGTTCTATCTGTGGCCGATGATCGCGCTGTTCCTCACGGCCGGCCCCGCGCGGTGGTGTTACGCGGGTTGCGTCGCGGTGATGCTCGGCCTCGGCTGTGACCAGACCCGTTTTGCGGGCGGACGCTGGTGGCATGGGCTGTTCCTGCCGCTCGGCATGGCCATTTTAGCCTATATCATCCTGCGCTCCCAAGCCGTGACCCACTGGACCGGCGGCATCACGTGGCGCGGGACGCATTACCGGCTGGCCGAGCTGAAGGCGAACCGGCTTTAGCCCGGACATTTCACAATCCCCCATGCGCAACCGACACACTCCGGCGTTGCGCACCACCCCTCTCAGAGAGGGGAATCCAATCCTGCGCAGCCGAAGTCCCCTCTAGGAAGAGGGGTGCCCGACAGGGCGGGGTGTGTTGGTTCGTTCCCAAATGTGAAATATTGCTCCTAGAACCAGGAAATCTTGAAAACTGAAAATCGTGAAATCCTAAATCGTGAAATTGTAGAGCGGCGCCTGCGGCGCAGGGGAGGGCTTCTGTGGCCGGGGTCGCTGACCCCGGTTTCCCCGGCTCGGCGCTAATCTCATTTTCACGATTTAGGATTTCACGATTTTCAGTTTTCAAGCTTCCCCGGATCGATGTGACGCGCGCCGGTTTGCATTCGACTCAGGTCGTGGCATCCTCTGCGCTGCATGAACCCCACCGACCGCCGCACCTTCCTCGCCACCGCCGCCACCCTCGGGGCGGCGGCCGCCGCTTCCGCCACCTCCATGAACACCGCTCCGACCCCCAAGCTCGTCCACCACGTCTTCTTCTGGCTCAAGAATCCGAATTCCAAGGAGGACCTCGCCAAGCTCCTCGCCGGCATCCGCGGCCTCGCGCAGATCGAGACCGTCCGCAGCATCCACGTCGGCGTGCCGGCCAGCACGGAAAAGCGCGACGTCGTGGACAACAGCTACAGCGCCTCGGAACTGCTCACCTTTGACGACGTCGCGGGCCAGGACGCCTATCAGGTGCATCCCCTGCACAAAAAGTTCGTCGCCGACTGCTCTCACCTCTGGAGCAAGGTCGTGGTGTACGATTCGATCTCGGCCTGACGGAGGGGTGATCCGGAGGAGCCGAGCTCGCTCGGCCCCTCGTTGAAGCGGGTAGGGGCGCAGTCTTGTTGCGCCCATTCATCGCGAAGCGATGAATCCATCAGGTCCCTCCCGTGCTATCGTGGAATCCCGGTGCATCGGGAATGGGCGCCGGGGTGTGTCGGTGGCGCATGGAAGACTGTGAAATGTCCGGGCAAGGTCCGGCCGATGCTGGAGGCGGGGTGCCCTCACCCCGCAAGACGGGCGTCGGGGAGCCGTTTCGACCGACCCAAGGCCCTGAGCTCGGAAATCGGGCAACGCGCTCCACCATTTGGCGGTTCGCCGCCCCGCAAACCGGCCCGCGGGGACGCGGGGCCTCCAGCAGTGGCGCTGCCTTCAGTTCGCGCGCTGCAGCAGCTCCGGCGTGACGACCATGACGGAGGGGTTCGACGCCTGGTTCCAGATCACGAGGAAGCCGCGCGGCTCGTCGAGCACCACATGCTCGTCGGCGGCGACCGTGAAATCCTGGCCGCCGAACCGGTACCTCTCGCCGGACTTGAGGATGCGCGTCGTTTTCGAATCGCGAAAAGCAGTCAGCTGCCCGTCGATGAACTCCAGCGCGGTCTCCTTCGGGAACCGCGCGCGTTTCACGGGCTTGAAGCCCTCCGCAATGGAGCGACCCTTGGTGTTGAACGTAACCGAATAGGCGAGCTGGCCGTTGTCGCCCTCGAAGAGCCAGGTGGCGGTGTCGCGGGTGGTCGTGAACGGACTGTCGTATCGCTTTTTGATGTCACCGAGCGTTTCGCCCAGGCGGGCGGACGCCGGCACGGCTGCGAGGGCGGCGAGCAGGAGGAGGACGGACGGTCGGGCAAGGCCGGGCATGGAATCAACCTAACAGGTTTTTCAGCGCCGCAAGGTACTTTTCCTGGGTGCGGGCGATGACCTCGGCCGGCAGGCGCGGGCCGGGCGGTTTCTGGTCCCATTTGATGGCCAGCAGGTGGTCGCGGACGAACTGCTTGTCGTAACTGGGCGGCGAACAATCCGGCCGGTAGCCGGCGGCCGGCCAATAGCGCGACGAGTCCGGCGTCAGCACCTCATCGATCAGGAACAGGTTGCCGGCGGCATCGGTGCCGAACTCGAACTTCGTGTCGGCGAGGATCATGCCGGCGCGCTGCGCACGATCGTGGCCGAAGGAATAGAGCTGGAGGCTGAGCGCCTTGACCCGCGCGTAGAGTGCGGCGCCGATGGCGGCCGCGCCTTGCGCGTCGTTGATGGGTTCATCGTGCTGGCCCTTGGGCGCCTTGGTGGTGGGCGTGAAGATGGGGGCGGGGAGCTTGTCCGCCTGCCGCAGGCCCGCCGGCAGTTTGAGGCCGCAGACCTCGCCGGTCTTCTGGTAGGAGCTCCAGCCGCTGCCGATCAGGTAACCGCGGGCGACGCACTCGATGCTCAGGGGCTTGAGCTTGCGGACAACCATGCTGCGGAGTTGCAGGTCGCGGCTGGTGATGCCCCGGCGGACAAACTCGGCGGCCTGGTCGGGCAGCAAGTGATTGGGGATGATGCCGCCGGTCTGGGCGAACCACCAGTGGCTCATCTGGGTCAGGATCGCGCCCTTGCCGGGGATGCCGTCAGGCAGGATGACGTCGAACGCCGAGAGCCGGTCGGTGGCCACGAGGAGGAGGGCGTCGCCGAGGTCGTAGATTTCGCGCACCTTGCCCGAGGCGATTTTCGGGAAAGGGAGGCCGTCAATCGTCGTGACGGCGGTCTGCGGCAGGGCGGCGGAAATCTCGGCGAAAGTCATGCGGGAGGAAGCCGCCACGGAAGCGCATCGGGGCGGGCTTGGCAACCCCGCGCATGAACAGGCGGGGCTGGTCCGCGGCATGGAATGTAGGGTCGGGCCTTGGTCCGACCTCGGGTGCGAGGTCGGCGCAAGCGTCGACCCTGCATTTGGAGCCGCACCAGTCTTATGCTTTCCTCGCTCGTCGCGCTGCCTTGGGCGCGGCTTTCACCGGCGCGGTCCGTCCGTCCACCCAGTAGCCCTCAATCATGCTGATGACGGGCCGCTGGGGCAGGCCGAGTTCATTGTGGTAAAGCTGGCTGGCGAGGATATCGATCGCGGTCGCGCCAATCAGCGGGAGATTCTGGTTGATGCCGGCCACCTCCTCGACGTGGGCGAGCCGGGTCTGTTCGACATCCAGCGCCACATAGGCGAGATCGCGCGGGATTTCGTAGCCCAGGCGCGTGAGCACGAGGAACTGCGCGGGCCCGAAGCCAATGACGGCGTCGGGCCGGCTCGCGCGCATCCAGGCCTTCGCCTGGCGCAGTTCGTCGCCCGCGGTCGTGAGCAACGGCTCGAGGCGGGGTCCGCCGCACGTGTTCTCGGCGGCGAGGTAGCCGCCCAGCCAGCCGTAGTTCACCCGGCTGTTCTCGTCGCGGTCGAGCATCAGGCCGATGCGCCGGTAGCCGAGCTGCGCCAGGTGCTCGTAGGCCAGGTACGAGCCGCGGAAATGGTTGTGCGTCGCGCGGTGCAGCGCGTGGCGGTTGAAGACGTAGCCCAGGCCGACGCAGATCAGGTGCATCCAATCGAGGTCGTGGTTGTAGACCGGGATGGGGAAGGGGGAGAGCAGCTGGCCGCGGATGGCACGGGCCTGCAGCATGCGGCTGGTGGCCGCCGCCGCGTTGCCGCCGGGGCCCAGCCAGAACGGTTCGATGCGGATGCCGAGCTGAAGGGCCCGGCGGCGGGCGCCCTCATAGTAACCGAGGCTCGCCGAGTGGTTTTTCCAGTCGTCCGCCGTGGGGCCGCCGGTCAGGAAACCCACGACCTCGGGGCCGGACTTGTGTTGCTTGAGCCGCACCTGGCTCATGAGCGCCGAGACCAGGACGTTGGAGCGGTAGCCGAGCTCGTCGGCGAGGTGCCGCAGGCGCTCGCGCGTGGCCTCGGGAATCGACGGGTCGTTGCGCAGGCTCAACGAAACCGTGGTGTGGCTGACGCCGGCCCGGCGCGCAATTTCCCGCAAAGTCGGGGGATTCGACGAGAGGCGGGGGCCGGCCATGGGGCAGACGTGAGCCGGGATCCCCAAAACGGCAAATTCATTTTACGTGGAAAGTCGCAGCGAACTTGGCCGGCCGGGCGGGCCGACGCAGTGTGCCGCCGAATCCAACCTACCCCTGATACGTCCGGTGCCGCCAGCCTAGTGACGCGCACGCGGCCGGGAACCTCAACACCCCCACCACCCATGAACATGCCGCTCCCGCGAGCCTTGCCTCGCCGTCTCGATTCCTCGGCCCTCCTCGGGCTGTCCCTGCTCATCGCCGCCCCGCTGGCCGCCCAGTCTGCCGCGGCCGCCGCGGCCAACGAGGAGCCGGTCGTCCTGTCCCCGTTCACCGTCAACGCCGACAACTCCGACCGCTATCGCTCGGCCGAGGCGGTTTCCGCCGTGCGCGTCCGCGCGCCATTGATCGACACCGCCAGCTCCATCTCGGTCATCACGCGCGACATGATGGACGACCTCGCGCCCAACCGCGTCTTCGACGTCACGCGCTATGTCTCGGGCGTGCAGGAAGGCCGCGGCATCCAGTTCCAGGACCGCATGATCATCCGCGGCTTCGAGACCCAGAACGGCGCCCGCACCGTCGACAACTTCCTCCAGTCGGCCGACGCCGACAACGTCGAGGAGAGCGTGATCGAGCGCATCGAAGTCGCCAAGGGTCCCAATGCGATCCTTTCCCCCGCCGGCGCGCCCGGTGGCTCGCTCAACATCATCACCAAGTCGCCCTCGTTCCGTCAGCGGCGCAGCCTAAGCGTCCAGCTCGGCCTCTTCGACTCCCAGAAGGCCACGCTCGACATGACCGGCCCGATCGGCAGCAGCAAGAGCCTCGCCTACCGCCTGGTGGGTTCCTACCAGGATTCCGAGCGCTATTGGGATTCATCCGCCAAGCTGAAGAACAAGGCCCTCGCGCCCATGATCACCTGGCGCGTTTCGGACACGACCCAGCTGACCGCCAAGCTGATCGCGGCCGAGCATTGGATCTTCCGCGAGCCCGCCCTCATCATCGATCCCAACATGACGCCCGGCTCCGAGGATCCCAAGCTCGCCCCCGGCTTTTCCTACAACAGCCTGAACGGCACGCAGCCCTGGAGCCACGTCGGCACGAGCAGTGTTGACCTCTTCACGACGCTCACGACGGCCCTCAACGAGAACATCAGCTTCCGCGTGGCGGCCAACGGCCGCCATTATTACAGCGACTCCGACCAGGAGTTCGTGAACGGCCTGCCGGGCTTGAACAACCGCTACAATCCGATGACCGGTGACCTCACGCTCAACACCGTCTGGGCGCTGCAGAATTCCTCGCAGCCCTACAACGCGACGACGAACCCGTATGTCGGCACCCTCACGCCCTACTTCAATCCCGGCGCCATTGGCCGCCGCGGCCAGATCCAGTGGACCCGCGCCAACACGGCGAGCTTCCAGGCGGACGAGCTGCTCAAGTACCAGTTCGGCGCCATCGACTCCCAGACGGTCCTCGGCTTCGCCTACTCGCGCCAGCGCGGCCACAGCCGCGTGAAGGATCCCGGCACCATGCCGAACCTCGACCTGAGCAACACCAGCCTCTCCGCCTACCCGAATTACCCGCCGGGCCTCACGCAGCACAACGGCAACTCCTACACCAACGGCCAGGCGTTCATCAACCAGCGCTTTGGTTTCTTTGAGAACAAGTTCTTCCTCACCGGCGGGTATCTGCACTATTCGACCCTGACGCAGGCCTGGAGCTGGAACGTCACCACCGGCGTCCAGAACACGCCCAGCGTCCTCGACGACAACAAGAACATGTGGTCGCTCAGCGGCCTGTGGAAAGTGCGCGACAACGTCTCGATCTACGCCAGCCGCTCGACCAACGCCTCGCCGGTCATCGCCAACCAGCTGCCCTTGTGGCGCAGCGGCGTGCAGAACGAGTACGGCGCCAAGGCCGAGTTCTTCGACAAAAAACTCTCCGTCACCGGCTCCTACTTCGAGATCTCCCAGACCAACGTCACGGTGCCGAATCCGGCCCGCCAGAACGATCCCACCCAGCCCGAGCAGCTCGTGTCCGACCTTTCCAACAAGGGTTACGAGTTCGAGGTCATGGGCCGCGTGAGCGACCAGCTTTCGGTCATCGCCACCTATTCGCACCTCAAGATGCGCGATGCCCTTGGCCGCATGGTGCGCGGCGTGGCCGACAACAACGCCGCCGCCCTGGTGAGCTATCGCTTCAGCGAGAGCCAAGTGAAGGGCCTGACCCTGAACGCGGGCATCAGCTACAGCGGCCGCCGCGCGGGCGACGCCCCGATCAACTACACGCCGCTCAACGTGGTGGCCAAGACCGGCTTCTTCCTGAAGCCCCAGTTCGTGGACACGATCGGTGCGACCTACCGCATGAATGACAGTTACAGCTTCCGGCTCAACATCGACAATCTGTTCGATCGGAAGGATTACCTGACGGTCGCCGGTGGCGTCTTCTGGGGCACGGGCCTCACGACCGCCACGGGCCGCAACATCCGGTTCACGACCACATTCAACTGGTAAGCTGCTTACCGAGCCGTTTGTGGACACCACCGTGGGTTCGCCGCCGACGGAGCGGCCTGGCGCTCCGCCTGAGTTCGACGTGCGCCGATTCGGCGCCGTCGGCGACGGGCGGACGCTGGATACCGATGCCCTCAACCGGGCGATCGACGCCGCCCGGGTGGCGGGCGGCGGCACGGTGGTGCTGCCGGCGGGCGATTACCTCAGCCATTCGATCCGCCTCTGCAGCCGGCTGACCTTGGAGCTGCGCGCGGGGGCGACGCTGATCGCGGCGGACCCGCCGCCGCAGGGCGAGCCGGGCGGCTACGATCCGCCGGAGGACGCGCCGCCCAACCTGTACCAGGATTTTGGCCATTCGCGTTTCCGCAACAGCCTCATCTGGGGCGAAAACCTCGAGACCGTCACGATCCGGGGGCCGGGACGAATCCACGGCCGCGGGCTCAGCCGCGGCAACGGCCGCATCGCCCTGCCGGTCGGGATCACCGCCGCGCATCCGCCCGGGCAGCTGCCCGATGTGCTCGAGGCGGATGGACCGGTCGAGCCCGAAGCGGAAGTGGGGCCGGCCGGTCCCTTCGGCTACCCGCATCCCCTCGACACGCTGCCCGCGGGCGTGGGCAACAAGGCCATCGGCCTGCGCGGCTGCCGCTCGGTGCTGGTGCAGGACCTCACCATCCTGCATGGCGGGCACTTCGCCATCCTGGCGGCCGCCTGCGACAACGTGACGGTGGACCATGTCTTCATCGACACCAATCGCGACGGCATCGACATCGATGCCTGCGCCAACGTCCGGGTCTCGAATTGCTCGGTGAATTCCCCGTGGGACGACGCCATTTGCGTCAAGTCGTCCTGCGGCTTCGGCGGGGTCCGGCCGGTCGAGAACGTCACCATCAGCAACTGCTACGTGAGCGGTTTCGTCGAGGGCACGCTTTTCGACGGCACGCGGTCGCGCGCCGTCCCGCATCGCGGGGGGCCGATTGGCCGCATCAAGCTCGGCACCGAGGCCAGCGGCGGCTTCCGCAACATTGCGATCAGCAACTGCGTCTTCGAATTCTGCCGCGGCCTGGCGCTGGAACAGGTCGACGGGTCCGTGATGGAGGACATCGTGGTGTCCAACCTCACCATGCGCGAGGTGATGAATGCCCCGATCTTCATCCGCCTGGCCGGGCGGCTGCGCGCGCCCGGGGCGAATACGCCGGGCACGACGCGCCGGATCGCCATCAGCCAGGTCAACGCCTCGGGCGTGGCCCCGGATCATGGGATCTTCATTGCCGGCGTGCCGGGATATCCGGTCACCGACGTGCGGCTGACCGATGTCCGGCTGTACTGCCGCGGCGGCGGCACGCGGGCGGATGCGGGCCGGGTCGTGCCCGAAATGATCGGCGACTATCCGGAGCCCATGCTGTTCGGCCCCCTGCCATCGTGGGGCATCTATGTGCGCCACGCGGCGCGCATCCAGCTCAGCGACATTTCGCTGGGGCTCGCCGGACCCGACAGCCGGCCGGCGGTCGAACTGGAGGACGTGGCCTCGGCCGAAGTGTCGGGCCTGCGCCTGCCGGACCGGAATTCCACCGGGGATTGGGTGTTGAAAGGCGTCACGGGCCTGCGCGTGCGTGATTGCGACGGCATCGCGGACGCAGCGGGATGAAGAAGCAGGGGCGGTCTGTGACCGCGAGGATTGGGTAGGGGCGCAGGCTTGCTGCGTCCATTCTTCGCGAAGCGAAGAATCCTTGTTACGCTTCACAGGAGAATCCCGGCAGGCCGGGATTGGGCGCAGCCTTTCGGCAGGCTCAAGGCCCCGAGCTCGTCGAATGGGCAAGACTGCGCCCCTGCGAGTTTCGTTTCACTTCAGGGCAGCCGCATCAGCCCCTCCGCGCGCACCTTCCAGGTGCCGTCCTTCGGGATGCCGGGCATTTCTTCGGAGCCTTCCCAACCCGCGACCATGAGGGCCACGGCCGACAGGAACGAGCCGTTGGCCGGCAGGTAGACCGCGATCTCGCGCCGGCCTTCGAGCTGGTTGCCTTGGGCCCGATCGCTGCCGACGGGGCAATGTCCATTGGGGAAATAGATATTGTTGGGCCCGTCGCGCAGGAGGATTTCAACGGCGTCCTCCGGGCGATTCAGCCGCGCGGCGGCCATCGCGACCATCGGGTAGTCCCAGCCGAAGATCTTGGTCTTCCAGTCCCACTCCTTGAGCACGGCGGTCAGGGTGCGGTCCATCGTGGCGCGGTCCACGTCCTTGCCCGGCGGGAAGAAGCCCATCGCCATCAGCATCTCCGGGTGGTCGTGCCGGCTGTCGAGGTTGGTCCAGGTATCCGGATGCGACTCGAGCGCGGTGTATTTCCCCTCGAATACCGGCAGCGGTGACAGCCGCGCGAGCACCTCGTCCCAGTGCGCCTCGCGCGGCAGGCCGGAGCGCACGCGCCAGCGCTGCGCCGTTTCGATCGCCCAACGCCAGTATGCCAGCTCATAGCCGGGATTCTGGCTGGTGGCCGGGTCGTGGATTTCCTGCGCGATCCACAGCGGCGGGCCAAGGACGTACTGGCCGCGTTTCGCGTCGAACTTGAGCATGGAGACGAGGCACTCGGCGGTGTCGAACACGAGCTGTTTGTATTTCTCCAGGTTTTCGGCCGACGGCGACTGGCGCAGGGCGAGGTCGCACAGGTAGATCAGGTGCGGCTGGTTCCAGACGATGAGCGGGTTGCCGCCGGGACTTTCGCGGCCGTCGGGACCGATCATCTTGGACCAGCGCGCGCCTTTCAGCCCGCGCGCGGCGGCGGTCGCGCGGGCGACGGGCAGCTTATCGAGGAACCAGTCGAGATTGGTCTTCGCCATCGCCGTCTGGCCCCAGAGGAAGAAGTGCGCGTCGTGCCACACGATCATCTCGGTGTGGTGCTTGCCATACCAGGTGTTGCAGGTCAGCCCGCTCTCCTGCGGCGGCACCTCGCCGACGCATTGCACCGCGGTCAGGTAGCGGGAAAGGATGATGCGTTCCTCCATTTTCGCCGCCAGCGGGCTGGTGCTGCCGGTGAAGTCCACCGCCGCGCCGGAGCGCCAGAACTGCGGCCAGTGCACGGCGCTTCTTGAAAGCACTTCCCTGGGTTCCGGCGTCGTTTTTGCGCGGTCAAAACGCAGTGACACCTCCAGGACACCGGATTGCTTTCGAGGCAGGATTTCAAACCGATGTGGCGCGATGGCGTTCAGGCGTTGATTGGTCATGACCGAATAGGATGCCCCCGGAATGCTTCGATCCACCTGGTCGTCGCCCCGAAGAATGGACTGGTGTGATTCGGGATGGCTCCAGTCGAGCGCCGGGGTGTTCTTGACGGCCGGATCGTGGCCGCGGGGGAACGCCAGCCGCACCCGGATTTTATCCTGGTCGATCAATTTCGACTCCAGGCGCAGCGCCACGGTGTCGGTCCCGGAATCGCAACCTGTGGTCACCGTGACCGGCACCCCGCGGAGTTTGTATTTGCTGGTGATGATTCCCGTCCAGAGATCGAGGGTCTGCTCGATGTCGGTAAGGTCCTCGGGCTTGAGCATTGTGCCGTCGGCCCATTCGAGGGAAATCTGGCCCAGCGGATGCAGGCGCGGGTTGCGCCGCAGCCAGTCGGAGGCGGGCGTGCCGAGCACGCTCGGGAGGTTGACCGTGGTGCCATCGGGCTGGACGTAGTCGCGGCTGGCGTCCGCGAGCTTGTAGCCGTTCGGATTTTCGTCGGTCGCCCAGCACCAGCGCGCCATGGTTTCGAGCGGGATGCCGTGCTGGTAATAGTATTCGCCGAAGGTCTGCAGGCCGGTCGCGTCCACCGTGAACGCGAAGCCGCCGTTGCCGACCGTCAGCGGTGCCGTGGGGTCGACCTTGCGGATCACAACATTGTGCCGGCGCACCAGCGCTTCGCGGTCGATCGGCGTGGCCGCGGTGAGCTTCACCGGCATGGCTTCCCTGCCATGGGTGAAACGGAGAAAATCGAAATCCGCCGCGCCGCCGCCCGGGCCGTAGCAATACAACGCCAGCCGCGCGCCTTTCCATTGGCTGAAGCGCAATTTCACCTCAAGGCCGGTGTCGGTAAAGGTCTTGCCGTCAGTGCTGTAGGCCAGGCGGGCGGTTTCGCCGAGGTATTCGCCGCGCAGCCAGACGGTAGCCGGGGTCGCTGACCCCGGTGCCTTGGTCGATCCACCGGCCTCAGCGAGGCCGGCTACATTGGGGCCGGCCGTCGCCTTGCTCAGCGGGGGCGGCATCGTGGGCGGGGAACCGGGCGGGTTCGGTTCGTAGTCTTCCGAATAGAACCGGAGCGTGCCGCCGCTGCGTTCGAGGCCGACCGCCGAGAAAAACTTCCCGCTCATGAACGCCAGCCCGGCGCGCTGGCCGTCGGTCAGCGTCGCACCCTCGAGTTTCACCTCAAACGCGCCGCCCTGGCCCCAGAGTTTTTGGGTCAAGCTGTTGCGCGCGAGTTCCAGGTTGGCCGCGGGCTGTCCGTGCAGGCGCAGCCAGCCCGCGCGCTCGCTCAGCGACCAGGCGCTGTCGACCGGATTGTGATTCCATTGCCACTGCAGGCCGAGCTGGCCGCCCTCGAACTCGTCGCTCGTCTGCGGATGCCCGATCGGATGCCGGCCTTCGACCTTCGGCTTTCGCCCTTCGACCACCGGTTTCCCGCCATCGCCAAACACCGGCCAGTCATCGACCCACTTCACCGGCTGGAGGATCGGCACGCGACCCAGGGCGCCGACGGACTTGAAGCCGATGAACCACGCCTCGCCGCTGTCGAGTTCGACGAGTCCGCCCTGGTGCGGGCTGCCGTCGGGCATCACCACGCGGCGTTCGTACGGGCCTCGGATCGTGCGCGAACGGAGCACGGTCTGCCCGCCGCGCTCCACCCCGCCTTCGGGCAGGGAGATGTAGTACCAGCCATGGCGTTTGTAGATTTTCGGTCCCTCGGCGACCGGCCCGTGGTAAATCTGGACGCCGTCGTCGAGCAGTTGCGAGCCATCCGGGCTCATCTGGTGCAGGATGAGCGGACCGGCCCCGAGCTTGCCGTGTACCAGCCAGGCAGAGCCGTCGTCATCCCAGAACGGACAGGGGTCCTCCCACTGGTCCACCGTCTTCATGAGGCCGCCCGTCCAAGGTCCGGCGGCATTCTTCGCCGTATAGTGCAGCAGGCCGTCGCGCGGGGTGCAGACGTAGAGGTGAAAGGTTCCGCCATGGTAACGCAGCGTCGGCGCCCACGTGCCCTGCGAATAAGCGCGGTTCTCGGAGTATTTGGGATCAAAGCCCAGCCGGTCGAACACCTGGCCAATGATCTGCCAGTTCACCAAGTCGCGCGAATGCAGCACCTGCATGCCCAAGAAGTGGAACTCCGACGCGACGAGGTAGAAGTCGTCGCCCACCCGGATTACGTCGGGATCCGAGAAATCGGCCGGCAGGATGGGGTTGCGGTAGGTGCCATCGCCTTGGTCGCCCCACGGCAGCGGGGCTTCAGATTGCCCGGCACGCGCGGCGACGAGCGTGAGGAGCAGGAGGCCGAGTCGGATGATCATGGAGGGTGGGAATCGTGAAAACTGAAGATCGTGAAATCCTAAATCGTGAAATTTGAGAGCAGCGCCTTTGGCGCAGGGATTGAAGGCTGTAGAGGGGGTCGTCGATCTCGGTCCGTCGGTTCGTCGCGAGTCACATTTTCACGATTCAGGATTTCACGATCTTCAGTTTTCACGATGCGCCGAAGGCGTTCAGAGCGGAGCGAGGTATTTCCCATCCGCCCCCGTATGTTGGCGCATGTGGTGTTCCACGCGGTTGAGGCCAAACAGCGCCGCGAGGTAACAGAGGCCCATCATCAGGTAAACGAGCCGGTACGGGCCGATCACGACGTCGCCGACGGTGGGCACCGGGAGGGTGTAAGACCAGTCCTTCAGGGCGTCGAGGAGCTTGCCGACACCATAGCTGAAGATCGCCGCGACCGCGATGGACTGCACGATGGTGTTGGCCCCGGCGAGCTGGCTATAGCGCTGCGGGTGGAAGACGTCGGCGGTCAGCTTGAGCTGCGCCATCATCACGATCCAGAACGACACGCCAAAAACAAGGCTGCCTGCCAGGAAGCCGGTGCGGTCGGTCGTGAACAGGAACGTGTACAGGTAGCCGAGGGTGATCGCCACGAGGCCCCAGCGCAGCACGGGGATCGCGCCCCGGCGGTCGACCAGCCAGCCGATCGGGAACGCAATGACCATGAACACCCATTGCGGATACGAGCTGATCCGGCCGATTTCCTTGAGCGAGAGGCCGAGCTCCCGTTGCGGAAAGAACACGGCGAAGGTCGTGAGCCCGAGTTGCACGCCGTAGAGGCAGATGCGGATGAAGTAGAACCAGAGATAGACCGGGTGCCGGTAGGATTCGCGGACGAAGGTCGTCGCCGCGCCCCAGAGGCGCGCGGCCCGCCCGGCGCCATCCCCGGCGGGATTGGGTGGAACCGGCGGATACTGGCCCTCGCGCACGAACCGGCACAGCAGCATGAACCCGACGAAATTGAGGACCGCGATGCCGACGAAGATATGCTTGCTGTGGGTTTCGGTGAGCCCGAGCAGCCAGTACAGGATGATGGCGTTGCCCGCCGCGCCGAATACACGGAACAGCGAGAGGAACCGGCCCATGTGTGAATCCGGCACCACATCGCGCACCAGACCGAAATAGCACACGTTGGTGGCGGTCTGGACCGTGCGGTAGAGGAGCACCAGCGCGCCGAAAACCAGGATCACGGGCGCGACGGGCAGGAGGTGCAGCCAGTCCTTGATGACGGGGACACCAGCCAGCCACGCGGCGATCTCGGGCGAAAACGGAGTCAGGGCCAGGAAGAGCGTGACGAACGGCGTCACCCAGAAAAGGATCGGGATGCGCCGGCCCCACTTTGTGCGCAAGCGGTCGCTCCGGTAGCCGAGCGGCGGCATGATGATCAGCTGGAGCACCGCGTTGAAGACCCCGAGGATGGTGCCGATCTGGGTGTCGGTGGCCCCGTGGGACTTGAGCAACACCGGCAGGATTCGCGGTTCGATGACGTCGATCAGCGTGAATACCAGGTCCGCGCCGAGCAGCCACGCGAACACGCCGAAGAGCGCGCCTTGCGTGTACTCGAGCGTGCCGGCCCGCGCGACGACCGGCGCCGCGGGGGAAGAGGGTGGGGTGGGAGGAACCAAGGAGGGGTAGGAGGAGACCGAGTCGAAAGGCGGCCGTCGAAAGGCGAAAGCAGGAAGTTCGGAACTCGGGGAATCTTCTGCCCCGACGCTGACAATTGCCCAAGTCCCCGTCCAGTTTCCGCGTAAAGCGGCGATCGCCGGCATCGATCGCCCTTCTGAGCCCGCGAGTGAGCGAAGAATCCACGAACAGGAGCCGCGATCACGCTGCGCGAATTCCAAGGGTCCAGGACCTGGCAAGGGCAGGTCTGAAAAATGTCCGGTCTTCGCAGGGTCCGCCGTGGCGGGCCGTGGCGATCCAGTCGCTCGACAAACTCGGGATGTAGCCGGCCTCGCTGAGGCCGGTCCGGGGTCACCGACCCCGGCTACAAGGAGGGCCGGTGTTTTTGTTGGAGGGTCGGCGCGTTCGCCGGCCTCGTGCGCGAGGTCGGGCCAAGGCCCGACCCTACATCTGGAATATTCGGCATCCGGCAGGCCGCGTGGGCAGGGCCGGTCTCTCGCCGGCGCAAGGGCGTCCGTGGGCTGCTGGCTCTTTCGTCTCTGGTCTTTGGTCCCGCTCCCATCATCCGCGTTTTCCCCTAGCGGTTTTGCCCATTCGGGGCATGGTCTTCCGGGTCACCGTTTCACCCCACGGTTTAGATGTCGCTTCCGCGTTTTCTGCCCCTCGTCTGCCTGCTTTTGGCCACTGGCGCGCTAGCCGGCCGCGCCAACCAGCCGCCGGCCCACGCCGACCTGGCTGGCATGGTCGACCAGCACTGCCTCGATTGCCACAGTGCCGACACCAAAAAGGGCGACCTCTCGCTCGAGGGCCTGGATTTCAACAAGCCCGGCGACCGCCCCGACATCTGGGAGCGCGTCCTGCGCAAGCTCGACCACCGCCAGATGCCGCCCGGCGACAAGGATCGCCCCGCCGAGGCCGAATACCGCGCCGTCACGGCGCAGTTGTCCGCCAAACTCGACCAGGCCGCCGTGAAGCACCCGAATCCGGGCCGCACCGACTCGCTGCGCCGGATGAACCGCACCGAATACCAGAATGCCGTGCGCGACCTGCTGGGCGTGGAGATCGACGCCGCCAGCTTGTTGCCGCAGGACGAACCGGCGCTCGGTTTCGACAATGTGATGGTCGGCAACCTTTCGCCCACCTTGCTGGATCGCTACGTCTCCGCGGCCGCCCGGATCGCCCGGCTCGCGGTCGGCGCGTCGGCCAGGGCAACCGGCGGCGAAACCATCCGCGTTCCCCCGCAGGTCACGCAGGAACACCAGGTCGACGGCCTGCCCCCCGGCACGCGGGGCGGCCTGCGCTTGCCGTATGATTATCCGCAGGATGGGGAATACGAGATCAGCGTGCGGCTGGTCCGTGACCGCAACGAGCATGTCGAGGGGTTGAAAGCTCCCACCGAAATCGAGTTCCTGCTCGACCGCGCGCGTCTCGCGCTCTTTCCGATCCAGCCCCCGGGCGCCGACCAGAACTGGGAAAATGTCGACCGGCACCTCGTCCAGCGCACCAAGGTCGCCGCCGGCCCGCACGAGCTGGCCGTGACATTCCCCGACAAGTCCTACCCGCTCTTTGAGACGATCCGCGAACCGTACATTTCCCGTTTCAATATCTTCCGTCATCCGCGCACGCTGCCCGCCGTTTACCAGGTAACGATCACCGGCCCCTTCAACCCGCAGGGCCCGGGCGACACGCCCAGCCGGCGCCAACTGCTCGCGCCGCTCGCGCATTTGCCGGCCGGCGCCGATGCCGAAACCCGCGCCCGCGCCGCGCTGGCGCCGCTGATGCACCGCGCCTACCGGCGGCCGGTGGTCGATACGGATTTCGCCGGGCCCCTGCGCCTGTTCCGCGAGGGTCAGGCGGAGGGGGGCTTTGACCTCGGCCTGGAGCGGGCGGTGACCGCGGTGCTCGTGAACCCGCAGTTCCTTTTCCGGGTCGAACGCGATCCGCCGAAGGCCAGGCCCGGCCAGGCTTACGCGATCACCGACCTGGAACTGGCCTCGCGCCTGGCGTTCTTCCTCTGGAGCAGCCTGCCCGACGACGAGCTCCTCGCCAGCGCCGAGCGGAAGGAGTTGCACAAGCCGGCGGTGCTCGAACGCCAGGTGCACCGCATGCTGGCCGACGAACGCGCGCGCAATCTCGCGACCAATTTCGCCGCCCAGTGGCTGCACCTGCGCGCCCTCGACGCCGCCCGGCCCGACGAGCGGCTGTTCATCGACTTCGACGACAACCTGCGCTCGGCCCTGCGCACCGAGACCGAGCTGTTTGTCGAAAGCGTCATCCGCGAAAACCGCAGCGTCCTGGAACTGATTTCCGCCGATTACACCTTCCTCAACGAGCGCCTTGCCCGCCACTACGGCGTTCCCCACGTCATCGGCACCCGTTTCCGGCGCGTGTCTTTCGCCGGCGATCCGCAGCGCCAGCGCGGCGGCCTGCTGCGCCAGGGCAGCCTGCTCACGGTGACGTCCTACGCGACCCGCACCTCGCCCGTCCTCCGCGGCAAGTGGATCCTCGACAACCTCCTCGGCACGCCGCCGCCCCCGCCGCCGCCCGACGTCCCGGCGCTCGATGCCAAGGTCATCAACGCCTCGCTCCCCATCCGCCAGCGTCTCGCCGCCCACCGCGAGAAAAAGGCCTGCGCGAGCTGCCACGCGACCATCGACCCCCTCGGGTTCCCGCTCGAGCAGTTCGACGCCGTCGGCCGTTTCCGGACGTTGGACAATTTCCAGCCGGTCGACGCATCCGGTGGTTTGCCCGGCGGTCCTCCCTTCGAAGGCGTGGCCGGACTCGAGGCGGCCCTGCTGGCGCGGCCCGGGCTTTTCGCCGGCACGGTCACCGAGAAGCTGCTCATTTTCGCCCTTGGCCGCAAACTCGAGCCGGCGGACGCCCCGGCCATCCGCGGAATAGTTCGCCGCGCGGCCGCGGATGACTATCATTTCACCACCCTGATACTCGGCCTCGTGCAGAGTGTCCCCTTCCAGATGAGAACCACGACTTCGCCTTCGGCGCATCGTGAAAACTGAAAATCTTGAAATCTAGAAACATGAAAATGACGGATGCTGCTGATCGACGATTTCAAGATTACTGATCTCACGATTTCAGTTTTCAAGATTCCCCAGTCCAGCCCGACCCCAACTCCCCATGATCATCACGAAACGAGCGCTGCCCCGGCGCACCTTCCTCCGCGGACTCGGCGCCACGCTCGCCCTGCCGCTGCTCGATGCCATGATTCCCGCCGCCACGGCGGCCGTGCTGACCCCCGCGCGGCCCGTGCGGCGCCTTGGCTATGTTTTCATGCCCATGGGGTGCGACCAGTCGCGCTGGATTCCCGCGAAGACCGGCGCGCTCGGCGACCTGCCGCCAATCCTCGAGTCGCTCGCGCCGCTCAAGGACCAGGTCACGGTCATTTCCAACCTCGAGCTCCGCAACGCCTATCCCGGCTCGCACGCCACCTCGAACTCCTCGTTCCTCAGTGCGGCCAAGGCGAAGCACACGGAAAGTTCCGACTATTACCTCGCCACCACGGCCGACCAGCTTGCCGCGCAGGCGATTGGCGGCGAAACGCAGCTCCCGTCGCTCGAGCTGTCGATGGACATGCTCCAGACCACCGGCCAGTGCGACAACGGCTACGCCTGCGTTTACCAGAACAACCTGTCCTGGTCGTCGCCCACGACGCCGCTGCCGTCCGAAGCGCACCCGCGCGTGGTGTTCGAACGGCTGTTTGGCGAGGGCGGCAGCCGCGCCGAGCGCCAGGCCGCGCTGCGCCGGCGGGGCAGCCTGCTCGACCTCGTGGTCGATGACCTGACCGGACTCAAGATGTCGCTCGGCGCGGCCGATCGCGCCCGCATCAACGACTACCTCGAGACCGTCCGGGAGGTGGAGCGCCGGATCCAGCGCGCCGAGGCCGACACCGCGAAGGACAGCCTGCCGGCCGATCTCGAACGCCCGCTCGGGGCGCCGGCGCTTTATGCGGACCATGCCCGGTTGATGTTCGACCTGCAGGTGCTGGCGTGGCAGGGCGACATCACGCGCGTGATCACCTTCCAGCTCGCACGGGAGACGAGCAACCGCACCTACCCGGAGATCGGCGTGCCCGACCCGCACCATCCGCTGTCCCATCACGGCAACGACCCGGCGAAGATCGCCCGCATGGCCCGGATCAACGCGCATCACGTTTCGCTCTTTGCCTATTTCATCGATCGCCTGCGCCGGACGCCCGACGGCGACGGCAGCCTGCTCGACCACTCCGCGCTGCTCTACGGCAGCGGCATCGGCAACCCGAATGTCCACGACCACACCGACCTGCCGGTCATCGTCGCTGGCGGCGCGCTCGGCGGCTTCAAGCACGGCCGGCACATCCGCTACGAACAGCCGACGCCGCTGGCCAACCTGCACCTCACGCTCCTCGACAAGGTCGGCGTGGCGATCGACCACTTTGCCGACAGCAACGGCCGGGCCAACGAGCTGTTCGTCCCGCTGAGCGTGTGAGGATGGAGTCGAAAGTCGAAGGTCGAAGGGCGAGGGCTCCGAATGTGGGAGGGGCTTTACGCCCCGAGGCTTGCGCTGGAGGGCCCAGTTCCCGCTGGGCCGGGCATCAGGCAGGACCGGCCTTTGACCGGTCCAGGCTGGAGGGCCCGCGTCCCTGCGGGCCAGGCTTGGGCTTCCCCCAATCCACCCTCCAAAATCCCAAATCGAAAACCCACCGCCGCGCCGCCCTCCTCGCATTCTGCCTCGCGCCTTTCCTCGCGTTCCCGCTGCCCGCCGCTCCCGCGTCCCTCGCCGAGGCCGCCGAGCACCGCGACGCGACTGCCTTCAACCGCTTGATCGCCGCCAAGCCCATCGACGTCAACGCGGCGCAGCCCGATGGCATGACCGCGCTGCTCTGGGCGGCCTACCACGACAACCTCGACCAATGCCGTGCCCTGTTGCAGGCCGGCGCCATGGCCCGCGCCGCCAATCGCTATGGCATCACGCCACTGGCGCTCGCCTGTCAGAACGGCAACGCGGAGCTCGTGGCGGCGCTGCTGGCCGCGGGAGTGGACCCGAACCTCGCCGGGCCGGGTGGGGAAACTCCCTTGCACACCGCGGCCCGCACGGGGCAGCCCGGCCCGGTGCGCGCGCTGCTGGCCGCAGGGGCGAAACCGAACGTCGCCCTGCCCAACGGCCAGACTCCGCTCATGTGGGCGGCCTCCGAGGGCCATACCAAAGTCGTGGAGTTATTGCTGGCGGGAGGCGCCGACCTGAACACGAAGCTCGCCTCGGGCTTCAACGCCTGGCTTTTCGCCGTGCGCGCAGGGCGGATGGAAACGGTGCGCGCCTTGCTCAAGGCCGGCGCCGACCTGAACTACGCGACCCCGCCCGGGGAAAAGCCCAAGGGCAAGCAGCCCGTGCCGGGAACGAGTGCGCTGATCCTCGCCATCGAAAACGGGCATTTTGAGCTGGCCGCGGAACTCGTGGACCGCGGCGCCGACCCCAACGACCTGCGATCGGGTTATGGGCCGCTGCATGTGCTGACCTGGGTGCGCAAGCCCGACATCAGCGAGGGCAACGGCGATCCGCCGCCGGATGGGAGTGGCAGGCTTTCGAGCGCCGACCTCGTGCGGCATCTCGTGGCGAAGGGGGCCAAGGTTGACCTGCCGCTGCCGGGCGGGCCATCCGGTCCATGCCTTTTCGCCCGCAAAGGCTGCACGCCGCTGCTCTTGGCGGCCGATCGCGCCGACGCCGCGTACGTGAAGCTGCTCGTTGAGCTGGGCGCCGACCCGAAGGCGCAAAACGTCGAGGGAGGCACCGCCCTCATGACCGCCGCCGGGCTTGGCGCCGGGCCCGACCAGGACGAGGCCGGCACCGAGGACGAGGCGCTGGAAACGGTGGCCTATCTCCTCAGCCTCGGCGCCGACCCGAACCAGGTCACGACGCAGGGTGAAACGGCGATGCACGGCGCGGCCTACGCCAAGTTCCCGCGAATGATCAAATTCCTCGAGGCGCATGGCGCGAAGATCGAGATCTGGAACCAGGCCAACAAGCAGGGTTGGTCACCGCTGCGCATCGCCGAGGGGCACCGGTCGGGGAATTTCAAACCTGACTTCGATTGCATCGCCGCATTGAAGGAGCTCATGACCGCCCACGGCGTGGCCATCCCCGGTCCGATGGAGCGCGCCAAGCCCCTCGGATACCAGCCGTAGGGCGAAGGCGGGTAGGAGGGGCTTCACGCCCCGACTCGATCGGTCGCGGCGTAAAGCCGCTCCTACGCCTTGCGCTCCGCTCATTGTAGCTGGCGTCGATGAGGCCAGCCCGGGGTCAGCGACCCCGGCTACAACCGGAATTCGGACGAGTTAATGTAGGGTCGTCGCTTGCGACGACCGCACTCGCATGATCTGGGTGAATACCGTCGATCCGGTAAACATGCCGGATAACCACGACGGGCCCAACGAAACTCAAGTCGTGAGCACCCCTACTTTCCTTCACTGTCCTCCACAGTAACCGCTTACAGACTTACCACTCTCTGTTCACCGGACACCATTGGTCAGCGACCCCGGCTACAACCGGAATTCGGACGAGTTAATGTAGGGTCGTCGCTTGCGACGACCTCACGCGCGAGGTCGGACCAAGGTCCGACCCTGCATTTGATGGTTGAATCCTTGGTAGGGGCCGGTTGGGCAGGACCGTTTTCCGACCGACCCGCGATAAAACGACCTGACCTCAAGTCGTTGACCGAAAGAAGCGCGCCGGGGTCCGCGCGCGCCAACTCGACCGTAGGAGGGGCTTTACGCCCCGACTCGATCCGGTTGCGGCGTAAAGCCGCTCCAGCGAAAGGGCGGCCGACTTCTGTGCCACCTCCGGTGGGGGCGATTTGTGTCGCTGCTTTCCCGCCTGCGAGTTGCACCCGGCGCCAACTCATGAATGAGTGACGGGATGCCGCGTCATCCGTCCGAGCGCCCGATCCTGCTGATCCTCGCCGCGATCCAGTTCACCCACATCACGGATTTCATGATCCTGATGCCGCTGGCGCCGCAGTTGATGCGCGAGCTGAGCCTGGGCGCCGGCCAATTCAGCGCGCTGGTGGCGGCCTATTCGATCGCGGCGGGCGTTGTCGGCCTGTTGAGCTCCCCGTTTGTCGACCGTTTCGACCGGCGGACGCTCCTGTTGGTGGTCTACGCGGGTTTCACGGGAGCCACTTTGCTCTGCGGCCTCGCGACCGACGCCCACACGCTCCTGATCGCCCGCGCCATCGGCGGAGCTTTCGGCGGGATCTCCGGCTCCTTGTGCCTGGCGATTGTCAGCGACCTGGTGCCGCCCGAGCGGCGGGCGGCCGGGATTGGCATCGTCATGACGGCATTCTCCGTCGCCGCCGCGGTCGGGGTGCCGGTGGGACTTTATCTCGCCCAATCGTGGGGCTGGCGGGCTCCCTTCAATTGTGTCGCCGTGGTCGGTGCCATCGTGTGGGGCCTCGTGTATCGCTTCGTGCCGCCGGTGCGGGGGCATTTGCGCCACGGGCCGGAGAAAGGCGCAGCCTTCAAGGAATTGCTGCGAGATGTGAATGCGGGCCGCGCCATTGTCTTCATGGTGATGATGGTGTTCGGGCATTTCAGCGTCATTCCGCTCCTTTCCCCGCACCTGGTGGGAGACGTGGCTTTGCCGGAAAGTTATCTTTCGCTGGTTTACCTGATTGGCGGAGTGGTGAGCGTGGTGACGGCGCCGCGGGTGGGCCGGCTGGCGGACCAGCATGGGCGGCAGCGCGTGTTCACGTTCATGGTGTTTGCGGCCTGCCTCGTCATCCTGGCGATCGCAAATGCCGGCCCGCTGCCGGCCGCGGCCACGTTGGCGTTGACGGGGCTGTTCTTCGTTTTCGCCAGCGGACGTTTCGTGCCCGGGCAGGCGATCATCACGCTGGCGGTGCCATCCACCCGGCGGGGTGCGTTCCTGAGCCTGACGAGCTGTGCCCGCGACCTGGCCATGGGGATCAGCTCGACGGTCGGCGGCTGGGTGGTTTCGAAACAACCCAACGGCCACCTCATGCATTTCAACTGGCTCGGTTGGATCGCGGTCGCCGCCGGCTTGCTTAGCATCCTCCTGGCCCGCCGCGTGCGCGTGAACGACCTGGGTGCGCCGCCCGTCGCGGGGTAGGTGCGAACGGATGGTAGCGGCCGTGTTCCAAGCAGCGCGGCGACGGATGCGACTTTCCCCGGACCCGCCACCTGGCACTCGGCGAGAATCATTCTCGTTCTCTTGATCGTTCTCGTAATCCCGGTTGGGAGTATTCGTCCTCATCGCCGGGAGAACGATTAAGATTACGCGAACGAGAATGATGGGGAAACGGCTGCTTACACCGTCGGCCACGGCGAACCCGATGCAGGAGCGGGGTGCGCGTAGGGGCCGGGCTCGCTCGGTCCTTGTGTTGAGGTAGGGGCGCAGACTGGCTGCGCCCAATCCCGCGGCGCGGGATTCCTTCATCGCTACGAACGATCAGGATTTCGCGCTGCGCGCGAAATGGGCGCAGCAAGACTGCGCCCCTACGGGGATCGCTCCTTCGGCGGAGTCACGATTTTCCACTCGCTGGTCCGGCCGTCGGGAGCGGTGAGCTTAAGCGCGCCGGAGTCGGTGCCGCCGGACTCCAACTTCGTTCCCTTTGGCCAGGCGCGCCACTTGGCGGGGGCGCCAGCCCCGGTCGGCAACTCGATGGTGCGCTCCCATTGGTCAATGCGCGCCGGCGACCCGTCAGCCAGCTGGAATTCGAGCAGGTAGGGCGGGGGACGCTCCAGGTTTTGTCCGGGGCGGAGATTGCCCATGTCGATGACCCGGAAATGCCGGCGAATGAAATCAGGCGTGAAGACCGCCGACAGATCCGGCTGCGCCAGCACGCCTTCCCAAGCCGCGACCGCCAGCGGGGAATTCTCGGCATAGAGGACATTGGCCCCGGCATAGTCGCTGCAGTAGGCGCCGTATTCCTGCAAGGCTCGCGCGATGATCTTGCCGGCGGGCGTGAGGGCGGAACCGGCGACATCCCACGCCGGGTCGAGCTGGATCCTTCCGCCCATCGGGATGCCTCGGGAGTCCGTGACATCCTGGGTTGCGACCTGGGCCGTGCTGGCCGGGGGGACAAACAGGCCGGTGCGGCAATGATCGTAGGCAAAGGCGAGCGCGTGCTCGATCCGGCCGGCCTTGATTTCCTCGACGCGGATGAGCCCCGCGATGAGGGGGAAACCGCTGGCCCGCGCGCGATGGGCGTCGAATTCGCGCGGGCTGTCGTACCATGGGGCCGCGACGCCCGTTCCGTTCAGGTCCGTCACGGCGCCGAGCCCGGTGAACCATCGCCCGCGGGCATCCTTGCGCGCCGCCCACATGCCCCATTCCAGGCCGAGCTTGCGATCAATGATGCTGAGATGGTTGTCGCTGTCTTCGCCGACCGGCGGCGAAGCCACCGCATCGTCCGGGATGGGTATGGCGCGGGGAAACCCGAAGCCGGCGCCGTGGACGCCTGGCCGCGAATCGCCGACGTCGTGGCGGGGGGTGTGGGCGGCGTCGACGAAGTACACCGGGATGGACCATTGCTTGACGTTCACCAGCCACGGGCCGCGTGAGGCAAGGTCGGCGATGAGCGCCGGCGAATTCCGGTCAGTCGGAGCCGCGGCCGCGATGCGCTGGTTCCACGGGCTGTCGGCGGAGAACGGCCGCCAGACGGGCAAGTCCGCGGCGCGCAGCGTCAGCGCCAAGAGACAAAAAAGAAGGAGGAGACGGGGCATCATGGCATGAGGGGCCTTGCGGTCGGGTTTTGACGAAAGGGGACTCAAGGGCGATGCGATTGGCAAGCGGGGGAGATAAGCGCCGATGAACAAGATCCGCGCAGTCTCCTGCGCACGTGATATTCGCGCCCCCGGCCGCGTTGGCGCCGCGGTTGGGATGACGCGCTTTGCTGGTGGCGCCCCGGCTGCGGCGGCTTCCTGACCGAAAAGTCAGGTTTATATCGTGGACCGGCGCCAAAGCCGCTGTTGCGAACAGTCCAGACCGGCGCAAGTTGGTTGCCGCCATGCCTCCCGTCCAAAACACCTTCCGCGTGCTGCTGGTTGAGGACGAGACCAAGATGCGTGAGTCCGTGGCCGAGGGCCTGGCGCTCGAAGGTTGGACCGTGAAATCGGCGCGGGACGGCCAGCGGGCCGTCGAACTGCTCGATACGGAATCCTTCGACCTCCTGGTGCTCGACTGGAACCTGCCCGGCCTCGATGGCTTGGACGTGTTGCGTCACCTGCGGGCTCGCGGCATTCAAACCCCGGTTTTGATGCTCACCGTCCGCGACGCCGTGGGCGACCGGGTCCAGGGCCTCGAAGCGGGGGCCGACGACTATCTGACCAAGCCGTTCGCGTTCGCCGAGTTGCTGGCGCGCTCGCGCGCCCTGCTGCGCCGGTCGGTGCTGGGGGCGAACCAGTTGCTCCAGTGTGAAGACCTGCGGCTGGATATCCGTTCGCGGGTCGCCTTCCGCGGGGAGGAGGAAATCGCGCTCACGCCCCGCGAGGTCGACATCCTGGAATTCCTCATGCGCTACCAGGGCCAGGTCGTCACCCGGGAAATGCTCGAGCGCGACGTGTGGAAGCAGACGCGCCGGTTCACTTCCTTGAACAACGTGATCGATGTCCAGATCATGCGGTTGCGCCGGAAGCTCGATGCACCCGGGCGGGCCACCCTGCTGCATACGCTGCGCGGGGTCGGTTACCGCCTCGGGAAGGAGGCGGCATGAAACAATGGTGGTTGCGACGCTCGCTTCGTTTCCGGCTCGCCGCCTGGTACGCCCTCGGCGGAACCCTCCTCCTGGCCGGCTTCACGAGCACGATCTACTTCTTTGTCGCCTATCACATGGGCCAGCCGCTCGACCACAAGTTGCAGCAGGACCTCGCGCAGGTGCGCAAGAACCTGCACATCGACGCCGACGGGCAGGTGCGCTGGCGGGACCGGGTCGTGCAGAACGGCGAGGCCTGGCCCGCGGGGAATCCCTGGTTCGAATTGTGGGACGAGTCGGGCGGACTGGTGCGGCGATTCTGGCCCTTCACGGACAGCCGCCTCGAGCGCCTGCCGGCCTCTCCCGCCCCGGGCCGGGAGACAATTTCCGTGTTCAACGTGGCCGAGGACGTGCGCCTGCGGGTGCTGTCGGTGCCCTTTGAGGGCGAGGGCGGCCGGCCGGGCTGGATGTTGCGCGTCATGAGCCTGCACGAGCCGTCCGTCAACGCGCTGCGGGCGCTCCTGTTCATCATCGCGGTCGCGCTGCCTGTGGTGATCATCATCCTGGTGGTCGGCGGCTATGCCATCACCCATCACTGGCTCAAGCCGCTGGACCTCATGGTCGCCGAGGCCCACCAGATCACCGCCGAAAACCTCAGCCGCCGCCTGCCGGTCGAGAATCCCCACGACGAGATCGGCCGGTTGTCGCGCGTCTTCAACACGACGCTTTCCCGGCTGGAGGATTCGTTCGTCACCCTCGACCGCTTTGTCGCGGACGCCGCCCACGAACTGCTGACGCCGCTCACGACGTTGCGCAGCGTGGGCGAGGTCGGCCTGCGCACGAGCCGCTCCGCGGAGGAGTACCGGGAGATCGTCGGCAGCATGCTGGAGGAGTCGCTGCGCCTGCAGCTGCTGGTGGAAAAGCTCCTGCAGCTGGCCCGCGCCGAGGGCGGGGCGAGCATCGTCGAGCGCGAACGCGTGCGGCTGGACTCGCTGGCGCGACATTGCGCCGATGACGCCAACATCCTGGCCGAGGAAAAGCGCCAGACCATCGTGGTCGAGGCGGGTGAGATCGAGACGGAAACCGACCCGCTGCTCCTGCGCCAGGCGCTCCAAAACCTTGTCGACAATGCCATCAAGTACAGCCCCGAGGGCGCCACCATTGTCATCCGCGTCGCGGCCGAGGAGGCGAACTGGACGATCACCGTGGTCGACAACGGCCCCGGCATCCAGCCCGAGCACCTCGCGCGCCTCACCGACCGTTTCTTTCGGGCGGATTCATCCCGCGGCCGGCCGGGCGGCTTTGGCCTGGGCCTGGCCATCACAAAGGCCTACCTGCGGGTTCTCGGCGGGGAGCTGCATTGCCAGGGCAGCCCGGGCCACGGCACCACGTTCACCATCGCGCTGCCGCGCCATTCGCCGGCTGCCGCTTCAGGGTTGATGACGGGGCAGCACGCCGAAGTGTCTTAGCCCGTCCATCACGCCATCGGCCAGCACGCGCGCAGCGAGGAACTTCTCCAAGCCGACCAGCTCCGCTTCGAGCTCGGGCAGGGCATTTTGGACCACGATTCGCTTCACCCCGGGCAGCCGCAGCACGCTGGCATCGTGGAGCGTATCGCCCGCCACGACCACCGCCTGGAGGGGGACCGCGAGCAGCGAGCAAAGATGTTCCAGGGCGGCGCCCTTGCTGGTGCCGGCCGGGATGATCTCGAAGGTTTGGCGATTCGCGCCGAGCATCGTGGCCTTGATGCCGGCAGCCGCCAGGCGCGAGCGGAGGCGTGACAGATCGTCGGGCGCGGCATTCCGCCAATACCAGCGCGACGGGTACGGGTGCAGGAAGGATACCGCCTCGCGGACCAGGCCGGTCATGCCCGCGAAGAGTTCCTCGATCAGCGCCGGTCTCCAGCCCGGCGCAAAACGCGCGTTGAACTCCCCCGCGGCGCGCTCATGTCCCGCCACCGCCAGGCTGGTGCCGAGGCCGCCGATCATCGCGGCGGGCACCGGCAGCTTGGATTCGTTCACCACCGCCTGCATCTCCGGCAGGCTGCGCCCACACGTGTAGACGAGCTGGGGCCGCCGGGACGGGTTGAGGTGATTCCAGGCCGCGGCGAACCGGTGGGTTGCCTCCGGGTTGCCCAGCAGCGTGCCGTTCAAATCGACCGACACGAGCGCCACCGGGGCAGGCGGGTGGGAGGAGGTGTCGTTCGCCGCGGGACTCATCATGCCGCCATTCTATCGCCTGCGGCCGGCCCGACCGATGTCAAGAGGATGACTTTTCGGTCAGGTTTGCCTTCTCGTGGTCGAGGCCCTTGACCAGCGTGCCCAGGCGAAGCCAGGCCTCGTAGTCGAGAAAGCGGGTGGCGCCCGCGGCCAGGACCTGCGGGCCGGATGCCGGGTCGCCGAGCGCGACAATGGGCACCCGCTCGTGGATCGTCCGCACCGCGCGGACGAGGTCGGCCGCGCCGATGTTCGCAATGCGATGCAGCAGCACCACGGCGGGTCCGCCCTCCGGCGGGAGGCTCGCCAGCGATGCGCGCGCACTCTCGAAGTCCCGGAATTCGTGGAGCGTGGCGGCGGGATAGTGTCGGAAAAGCGCCCGGCTCAGGACAAAACAGCCGTCCCGGTTGTCATCGATGATGATGAACTGTCGGAGCATGGCCGGAGGGTAGCTTCGCCCTGCGCGGATGCTAGTCCCGGCCGACTGACAAAATTGTCAGGGATCGTCCGTCTAACAGAAATGTCAGCCGCGCGGACTGGTCGATTTGCCGGGATCGCCTGACTAATAGGACATGGTACAAAGCATCCTTCCCCAGGCATCGGAAAAGCGAACCAGCAACCGCGCGGCGCGCCGCATTGCCGGGCGGCAGCCCGCCGCAACGCGCGCAACCGACGGCGCCGGTCATTCCCCGCGGATCGCAATGATTTCAACGCACGGTTACGTGGCCGCCCGCCCGCCGCTTGGCGCCGCCGATACGGGCGGACAGGTGGTGTATGTGCTCGAACTCTCCAAGAAACTGGCACAGCTCGGCTACCACGTCGACATCTGGACCCGCCAGTTTGCCGGCCAGCCGGCCAGCGAACCGGTCGCCGAACGCGTCCGGATCCTGCGCATGCCCTGCGGCGGGCCGGATTTCCTGCCGAAGGAATACCTGTGCGACCACCTCGCCGAATGGAATGAAAACGCGCTGCGCCACATCGCGGCCGAGGGGCTCGAGTATCGTTTCATCAACAGCCACTATTGGGACGCGGGCCTCGCCGGGCAGCACCTCGCCGCCACGCTGGGCATTCCGCACGTCCACACCCCGCATTCCCTGGGCAGCTGGAAAAAGAAGCAGATGGAGACCGATGCGCCGCAATCGGCCGCCGATTTCGAGCGCCGCTATAACTTCGGCCGGCGGATCGCCGCGGAGCGCCAGCTCTACCTCGATTGCGCCACCGTGCTGGCGACCACGCCCTCGCAGCGGGAACTGATCATCCAGGACTACGGCATCCCGGAGGAAAAGGTGGGCATGGTGCCCGCGGGTTACGACGACGCCCGCTTCTTCGCCGCGGGCGAAACCACGCGCGCGGCGATCCGGGCGCGGCTGGGCTTCCACGGCAAGGTGATCCTGGCGCTGGGGCGGCTGGCGCGCAACAAGGGCTATGACCTGCTGGTGGACGCGTTTTCCTTCGTGGCGCGGCGCGAGGCGGACGCCGTCCTGCACCTCGCCGTCGGCGGCAGCGAAATGAACGAGAACGAGCGCACGATTCTCGCGGAACTCAAGGAGCGCGCCGCCCGGACCGGGTACGGTGATCGCATCCATTTCGGTTCCTTTATCCCGGACGAACAGCTGCCCGATTACTACCGCGCCGCGGATGTTTTCGCGCTGTCGAGCCGTTACGAGCCATTCGGGATGACAGCCATCGAAGCGATGGCCTCCGGGGTGCCGACGGTCGTTACCATTCACGGGGGCTTGCACCGCGTGTTGTCCGCCGGGCGACACGCCCTCTTCGCCGATCCGTTTGATCCGTCGAGCCTGGGCGCCGCGATGTGCCGCGTCTTGCGCGGGGCGCGGTTGCGCGAACGGTTGTCCCTGATGGGCGCCAACCTCGCCCGCAATCTTTTCACCTGGACGGGCGTGGCACAGCAGCTGGTCTCCCTGGTGGAACCCCAGCCGGTGCCGGCCATCACCGTGCCGGGTCACGGGCCGCGATCGGCTTGAATGGGGGAGGGGCTTCTTGCCCGACAAAGCCCGGGCGACGGCAGAACGCCCCTGCTGGAGGGCCCGCGTCCCTGCGGGCCGCAGTCAGCTGGAGGGTCGGTCTCCTGACCGACCACGGCTCGCAGGGACGCGAGCCCTCCAGACCCGTGGGTGCGACTTTTCGCCGCGATCGGGCAGGGTGTGCCCGTCTCAGGCATGAGGGCCGGCGGAAGGACAACTGACCACGGACTGCGGATCACAGCGGAATTTTTGCTCCCCGCCGATCGATCGCTGACCGCTGGCCGCTTACATCCGGTACTCCTCGTCGCTGACCTGCTCGAGCCAGTCGACGACCTTGCCGTCCAGGCTCTCGTGGATGGCAATGTGCGACATCGCAGTGGTCGGCGAGGCCCCGTGCCAGTGTTTCACTCCTGGCGGGAACCACACGACGTCGCCCGGGCGGATTTCCTGCACGGGCCCGCCTTCGCCCTGGGTCCAGCCAAGGCCCGCGGTGACGATGAGCCGCTGCCCGAGGGGATGTGTGTGCCAGGCGGTGCGGGCGCCCGGTTCAAAGGTGACCCAGCCCGCGGCGACGCGGCCGGGTTCCGTGGGTGAGAACAGCGGGTCGATCCGAACTGTGCCGGTGAACCAGTCAGCCGATCCCTTGGTGGACGGCTGCGAACCATTGCGAGTGATTTTGATCTCCATAGGGGACTTCAATACCAAACCTTTCGCAGGAGGAAACAGAGACAACGAAGTTTCGTGGCATCGGTCTCTCTTGGTTTACTCCGTTACCTGCGGTTAAAGCGATCGTGTTCGAGTGTGGCCGGATTCGCGGTAATTGGTGTCCATTCGTGGTTAAGAACAGCCCGAATGGGTTTCCCAGAAAAGCCTTGCGCGACCTAGGGCAGACCGTAGCTTGCCCGACTCCGTGCTGGGTCCCCATCGTCTAGCCCGGTCAGGACACCACCCTTTCACGGTGAGAACCGGGGTTCGAATCCCCGTGGGGACGCCAACGGAGAGCCCGTCAACCGTCAAAGCAGCAACTGATTAGCGGGCTTTCCGTTGGCGCTCTGCGCATCAGAGATCGAACCCAGGAGGGTTTGACGGATGGAGGATAGCGACTGGAGAAGGACGCGCCGTAGGCGTGGGGCGCAGCCCTGAGCCGGAATCATGCAGTTGAGGTCCATTTTCAGAATGGGATCGTTCGCACCAAATGGTGGAGCGCGTTGCTCCCCAACGCGCTGAGGATGCCCGCTGCGAAGAAAGCGCCCTGGGGAGCAGGTCGCTCCACCTCCGATTGCATCGTTCCGGCTGAGGCCTTCGGTCGAATCAATCGCGGTAATTCAGAGGGTCTCGGCAGCCCTGGAGCATCACTCGTTTTCCTGTCGTTCGTCACGGCGTGTATCATGCTACGCAGGAAAATCGTCAGCGTCCATAGTCCCGGCCAAGCACTTTCGCGAGCCAGTCTGGAAGTTTCTTTTTGCGTTGGACAGTTTTCCCCTGCTCGACCTGAAGGACGATGTGGCGCTCTTCGGGGCGCCCGGAGTTGTCCCATACCGTGACGTTGGGCACAAACGTGAGCGCTGCCTTGAGATTCTGAAGCGACTGGGCGTAGCGCCTCGGGATGCGGTCAGCCGGCACGTCATGACCACCCGCCAATACCCGAGTGACCACGCGAGCGTCGCTCGCTGCAGGGGAATCGAGGCCGATGTAGATGAGATGGACCTCGTAGCCGCGACCCAAGGCTTCACGGAGAAACTGGAGTTTCGCTCCGTGCGGGTCGGAGAAAACGGTCTCGGTCACGAAGGACTGGCCGGACTCGAGGTAGCTCTGTCTGGCTCCGTCCATGAAACTTTGGGCCTCGCGGTCCGTGACCCCGGACTCGTTCTTGAAATTATCCGCGTTGAGGAAGACGTAGCCCAGGGGATCCAAATGCGCGTCGTAGAACGTCGATTTTCCCGCGCCATTGGGGCCGGCGAGAAAGATGAGCTGCGGCTGTGCGCTCAACCTGCGACCGCAACCGCCGACTTGGCCTTGGTCCGGGCCCGAAGAGGCTGAAACTTCCGGTTCACGAACCGGCCGCGGCGCTCGGTACCATCGGGCGCGGTTTCGATGAAGAAACCTGGTTCGCCGGGAGCCGAGCGGTAGAGCGGCACACCCTTGCTGTGGACTAACGCGGCGAAGCGCGCCCGGCCCTCGGCAGTGTCCGCGTCGGCGATGACCTGGGCGAGGTTCTCAATCCGCGCGGTGGCTTTGAGCCTTTTGACGGAACTGGTCGAAAACACAGCTTCGGCCACCTTGCCGAGCTTCGCCCAGAACTCGACTTGGGCGGTCGGGGTGCGATCGAACAAAGGGGCAGCCGTACGGGCTTCGTTCACCAGGGCAGGATCGAGTCGCAGGGGGATCGTTGGCATGGCCATATCATCGTAGCAAAGTGCTACAAAATCAATGGGAAAATCCTAACAACCTGGGCTTAAAGCCCATATGCCTTGGCCTCTTGAGGGTTCTTCGGATGCCAGCAAAGAAAATCCTCTAAGCCATGCAGGGGTGGGCGTCGATTTCCGCACCGACGCCAGGTTTGCCCGCCTTGTGAGTCTTTCTCGGCGATATGTCCTGTTGTTCGCTTCCTGATGTGGCGAGCTCGCCACCAAGGATCAGTCGCGCAGCCTACGCTGCGGCTGGGAAATCGCCGACCACCAAAAGGTGCGGCCGGTCCCAGTCTGAAAAGACCCAAAACTGCGCCGAACTACTTCCTGATTTCCTCCCTTGTCGCCTTCCTCGCTTTCTTCCCCGCGCGCCGGCCGCGCTCGATGGCGCAGGCCGGCTTTCGCCGGATCCGGCGGACGATGCCGGCGGCCGCCGGTCCGGGAATCTGGCGGACCAACGCGGCCAGCAGGGCGGTGGCGTTGGTGGTCTTGCCCAATCGCTGGGACAAGCGGTGCAGGCGACGGTGCAGTTCCGTGG